>SVLU01000036.1 GCA_015067795.1 Oscillospiraceae bacterium | reverse complement strand
TAGTGATCTCCTTTTCGGTGCGGTAGGGGTACTTTCATTGTAAAGGATTTTCTCTCTATGCTCAACTTTTTTATGACTTTGGGGTCAGGCTCAGCGCCTGACCCCAACATTTATTATAGAACCTGAATATAATCGGGAACCTGTTCTCTGGTTATTTTCAGAGCGGCTGCAAGCTCACCGAAGAGCATATCCTCACCGCGCTTCATGTAGCGTTCATCAACAGCACCGAACTTACGCTTTTGCTGTTCAAGAAGCTTCTTTTTGGTGTAAATGGACATGGTGAGCTTGATAAGGTCCTCGCAGTTGTGGGAGGCGAAAGCCGACTCGTAGTGGGCAGAAAGCTCCCTCAGCACACGGCTGTTGAATACCTCAACCTTAATGTGTGGAATATTGTCAATAAGCCGGTTTGCCTCATCTTTGGTTATTATTGGTCGTGTAAAAACCTTTTGATTATCAACTGGTGAGGAAATTGTACACTCCTGATATAGCGGCTTCAGGACATAGAAAAGCTGTTTTTTATTCACACCGGGCAGGGTACGGGTGGTTATCTCCTGAACACAGCAAACACCGGTGTTGCCATAGTGTATCAGGTCTCCGATTTGGTACATATTTACCTCCATTTCAGCAAATTACAGTAGATTTGTCATATTACATAAATATTGTAGCATAAATTTGACTATTATGTAAGTGAAAACTTTCAGAAAAATTCTTTTCAAAGAAAAGGTTTTGTGATAGAATATACATGGGATAGCTTGTACAATGAATAAAAAACCGTTTAAACAAGTGGGGAGATTTAAAAAACCGAGAGGAGGCGTCCAATTGAGCAAAAAACGTATTATTACCGTCAGCCGTGAGTTTGGCAGCGGCGGCCACACCGTGGCAAAGCTGATAGCTGATAAGCTTGGCTATGCCTGCTATGACAAGGAGCTTGTTGAGAGGATCGCAAAAGAAAGCGGTTTTGATGAAGCCTTTGTCAGAGAACGCGGCGAATACGCAAGTGCATCCAACAGCTTTCTGTTTGCCCTTGTTGCAGGTTCTTCAGGTGGATTTTCCGTTTCGGATCAGATCTACATTGCTCAGAATAATGTTATCAAAGAGCTTGCAGCAAAGGAACCCTGTGTAATAGTTGGACGCTGTGCCGACTATATACTCCGTGACCGTGATGACTGTCTGCACACCTTCTTCCATGCTGATAAGGACTTCCGTGCAAGGCATATCGTTGAAAAATATGGTGAACGCAGTGACAGCATAGAAAAGCGTATTAAAGATAAGGACGACAGAAGAAAGGCTTATTATAAGCATTATACCGGCAGAAACTGGGGCGATGTTCAGAATTACCATATCTCTCTGGATACCTCTGTTCTTGGCTTTGAACAGTGTGCCGAGATAGTGGCAAATGCCATTAAAAATCAGAAATAAAGAATTATGCACCTCTTTACAGTATCGGTAAAGAGGTGCTTTTTATATAATTTTTAAGTTGACCCCATGAGTATTTTTTCGTAGAATAGAGAAGTACAGGGGGAGGAGAAAGAATGAAAAAGATTTTTAGAATAATACTTATGTGTGTTATTGCGGTGCTGTTATGTACAGGCTGTAATAATAATTCGGCTGATAAAGCTGCTGTAAAGAGTGACATTAAAGCGAGCGGTGTTTGTGATAACGGCACTGTCTGGGAGCTAACCTCCAACGGTGTCCTTGAGATTACAGGTAGCGGTGTGATAAAAAACTATCAGCTTGGTGGAAGTCGTGATGCTTCCGCTCCCTGGAATCTGTACGCCGATGATATTATCTGCGTGAATATCTCAGAGGGCATAACCGCTGTGGGTGATTCAGCCTTCGCCGGCTGCAGAAATCTTATGACCATCACTATTCCCAATGGGGTAACGACTATCGGAAGTAATGCCTTTTACCAGTGTACAAGTCTTACAAGCATCATTTTACCGGACAGCGTACAAACTATCGGTGAGAGTGCGTTTTATGACTGCAGTGGTCTTGTGAATATCGCAATTCCGGAGAATGTTACCGCAATTTGTGAGAATACATTTTACGGCTGTAAAAATCTCATGAGTGCAGACTTGAATGAGGGCCTTCAGATGATAGGGAGGCAGGCTTTTTACGGCTGTGCAAAGCTCAGTAGCATCACAATTCCGGACAGCGTTTCCGTTATTGGTGAAGAAGCCCTTTACAGCTGTGATGGACTTAGCGTTTTGGATATTCCCGATGGAGTGAAAACCATTGAGAAGTATGCTTTTTATAACTGCGATGGCATAAAAGTTCTGACTCTTGGCGGCGATATTGCGGTTATTGGAGAGGGTTCGTTTTATGATTGTGACGGTATTACAGAGGTAACCATACCCGGCGGTGTGAGGCTGATCGGCAATGAAGCCTTTTACAGCTGTGATTCTTTGAAAAGTGCCGTTATTGAGGAAGGAGTTACCTCCATTGAAGCAAGAGCCTTTTGCGCTTGTCCCGAGCTTGCCAATGTAACTATTCCCGCAAGTGTAACAAGTATCGGCATTAAAGCCTTTTATGGCTGCAACAGCCTGAAGGGGATTTCCGGGTACAAGGAGTCGTATGCGGAGGAATATGCAAAGAGCTTCACTCTTGATTTTATAGTGATAGAATAATAAAAATGGTCAGTTTGTCAAGAAGTAAAAATATTCAGGAACGCATATTTTACTGAACTGCTTTGGAAAAGATTCCTACGTCGCTTCGCTCCTCGGAATGACAGAGGGGGGGGGAAATGCTCCTCGGAATGACATGGAGGAGAATATCGACAGTCTGCGGACACCCGAGGACGGGTGTCCCTACATAACCTTGTGAGAGTGTGCAAATTGAGTGGCAAAAAACCAAAACAATCGCCGCAGAAAGCGTCCAAGCGATGGTGAGGCAGAGACAATTAAAATCTGTTTCCGCAGGAAGTTATAGGCTGATGCGTATGATCATAGCGGAGGGGATTTTTAAGGGGAACCACGACCAGAGAGTGGTTCCCCTTGAACGATCTTTGGGGACTTTCCATCGAGGGAAAGTACCCGCCCGCCGCGGAGGCGATAAAATATAGAAGTCAGTAATAAAGTAAAAATGTTTATAAATGCATATTATCCTGAACTGTTTTAGGTAAGATTCCCACGTCGCTTCGCTCCTCGGAATGACAGGGGGGGAGTTGCTCCTCGGAATGACAGGGGAGGGGGCTGCTCCTCGGAATGACAGGGGGGGAGTTGCTCCTTGGAATGACAGCAACGAATTTTTCGACAAGCTAAACGGTCAGTTTCACATGGAAACTGACCGTTTCGGTTATTTATCATACTTGTCAAAGAAGGAGAGAACCTTGTTTTCATAACCCTCTTTGTCGAAAAGATAGCTTGTGCCGTGAGCCGCGTCGGGAACGATAAACAAATCCTTTGGAGCGGCACAGGCCTCGTAGTTTTCGTAGGTCATGTATGCAGGAACGAAATCATCCCTTCCACCGTGGATAAACAGTACAGGAACGGTACATTTCCGCATTGCCGGTATTGTGGAGCAATCGCCGTATGCAATGCCTGTATGATGCTTGTAGGTGGAATCGGTTATTTTAAAAACAGCGGAAATTGGTGCGTGACGCATATTCTTGGAAATAATATCCTTGAGTATCGCGTCACCGGAGGTGAAACCGCAGTCTGCGATAACGCCCTTTATATGATTTTTCAGGGGAAGCTCTGTTGCCATGAGGACGGTGGATGCACCCATTGATATGCCGCAAAGATAGATGGGCAAATCATCGGGATTTCTTGTGAGGATGAAGTCTACCCAGCTCTGGATGTCATGACGCTCCATAGCACCGTAGGAGATGTAGTCGCCTTCGCTTTCACCGTGACTACGCTGTTCGATGTAAAGCAGGCTGCAGTCACTGTCGTGCATGAACTTAGCACTCATTGCAAAGTCGCGATACCATAAGCTACGCCAGCCGTGTGCCATAAGGACGATACGCTTTGGATTTTCCGCAGGATACCAATGCCCCACGAGGCTGAGTCCGTCATGGCTTCTTATGGAAACAATTTCCATTGGCTGATTTCGGAGAGCTTCGATATTATCGGCAAGAGCCTGTGACATATCCTCTCGGAGACCCAAAATATCCTTGGGCTTCTTCTGAGCCAACTCAAAGAGCTTTGATTTACGTCTTGAAGCAAGAGAGCAGGCGGCCTCGGAGCCTGCGATCAAGCCGACTGCCAATGCGGCAGTGATACCGCCGGCAATAAGCCATTTTTTGTTCATGGACATTTCCTTTCTGATTTTGCACTAAAAGTAATATAATACTTCCACGAATGGAAGTATTATATACTGAAACTTTAATCTATCGCCAAACTGTAAGATTATTCTCGCTGGTGTTGGTTCTGTTCATAAGACCCATAATAACGCCTGTCGGTTCAGCACCGTTATAGATCAGTTCATAGGCCGCCTTTGTGATCGGCATTTCAACATTGACCTTCTCGGCAAGCTTCAGGGCAGATGCAATGGCATAGTAGCCTTCAACAACTGCACCGATCTGCTTCATTGCTTCATCGGTTTTCATACCTTTTCCGATGAGAATACCTGCCCGACGGTTACGGGAATGCATGGATGTGCAGGTTACAATAAGGTCGCCGATACCGGAAAGACCTGCAAATGTTTCGCGGGATGCACCCAAAGCAAGACCGAGGCGGGCGGTTTCCTCAAGACCTCGTGTCATCAGCAGAGCCTTGGTATTGTCGCCGTAGCCCATGCCGTCGGAGATGCCGGCACAGAGAGCGATGATATTTTTGAGGGCAGCACCAAGCTCAACACCCTTTACATCAGGACTGAGATATACTCTGAAACGCTCGCTTATGAATGCATCGTGAACGATTTCGGCTGCTTTCTTGTCAGAACAGGCGGCAACAACGCCTGTTGGTATGCCTCGGCTGACTTCCTCAGCGTGGGATGGTCCGGACAGGGCAACAACTGTGCGGCCTGTTTCCTGTTCGACGATCTCGGACATACACATACCGGTGTCAAATTCGATACCCTTTGTTACGGATACGATGACCGTGTTTTCGCTGATATAAGGTGCGGCGTTCTTCGCTGTTTGACGGATAGCAAAGGACGGTGTTGCAAAAACAATTAAGTCCTTGTCCTTTATGCATTCAATGTTTGATGTATATTCAAATTCCTTCGGCAGAGGTACGTTGGGAAGAAATGGGTTTTCAAGATTTTCGGAAAGTGTGCGGCTTTCAGCCTCCGTATAAGACCAGAGAGTTACGCTGTTTCCGTTCTGATGAAGAAGAAGTGCCAGAGCTGTGCCCCATGCACCGCTGCCAATTACTGCTGTTTTCATTGTGAACCTCGCTTTGCTGGTGATGTCAAATGTTTCAATAATTATAATTGTAAATTATTTCAAATACAAGCATATTTTGTAAATTATATGTGAAATTTAGGTTGAATATAATTTGTGTGTTAATAATTATTTTGTGTATCACAGACGTTCAGAACTGATTTGTGCGTGAGTTTGACGTTTTGAGTGCTCTGGGACACAGAAAAACAAAAGGCACCAGGGGCGATTTAAACCCCGGGTGAACAATTATTATAATCCCACATTTGCCCTGACAGACAAACGTGGGATTTGAAATTTTGTTAAAATTCCGAGGTTCTTTATATTACCCAAAAGTAAAGCGAGCACCTCGTTTGGTTAAGTAAATCATAATTTTATTGGTTTTCAATGATATATCGCTGACGCGATATGATATACGGCGTTGCCGTATGATATATTTCCACTTTGTGAAACTATGATATAATATCCGTTCCCTTCATACGCAAAGCGTATATCATCTGCGAAGCAGATATCATAGCGATAGCTATATCATCCGTGACTGCAAGGAACGGATATCATTGCAAAAAGCCTAATTTGTCAGGTAGACAAATTAGGCTTTTTGCATGGTGCCGGTGACCGGGATCGAACCGGTACGAGGGGTTAACCTCGCGGGATTTTAAGTCCCGTGCGTCTGCCAGTTCCGCCACACCGGCTTTTAATTTTTGCCACAAACAATAGTAGCATTATAACGCCGATTTGTCAAGAAAGATTACGCTTCATCCTTCTTTTTCAGCTTTGTCTGGCTGCCGTCCTGTTCCACATAATAGACATTATCAAGCTGAGCGGTAAGACTTGCCTTAAAGGCGTCGATATACTTTTTTCTCAGAACCTGGCGTTCTTTCTGTTCATCAGGTGTAAGGTCGCGGGTCTTTGCTATGGCTGCCAGCTCGTTAATTCTCTTGATGATTTCTTCCATGCTGTCCTCCCATAGGGGTATTTTGACGGCAAACAATTACCGTCAGTTTGATTTTAATCCCTGTTTGAGTCTTTGTCAATGGGGACGATACACACTGTACAGCATGTGAGTTCAGAGAAACTCTCTTTAAGCAATGTATACAGCTGTTCCCTTGCGATATCGGTTTCGCCTATTGTTCGTTTACCGTCTGTACATAGAACCACATCAGCACAGATGGCAGAGCCGCTTATCCTTGTCTTGAACTCTACAAGCTCCATATCGTCGGAAGCTGACCTGATAACCTGCTCCATGCTCGTAATGATATCTGCATCACAGGAATGATCGGTAATTTTATTGATACTGTCTCTCATGATAGAAAAGCCGACTCTTATTACAAGAAGGCTGACGATTATTGCTGCGGCAGGATCCAGGAAATACAGACCGAATCTTGCTCCGATTATTCCCAAAAGACATCCTGAGGATGCCAGAACATCTGTTCTGAGGTGCCAGACCTCGGCTTTCAGAGCCAAAGAACCGGATTTTTTTGCGGCACGATGGAGAATATAACACATCACGGTTTTGGCAATTATTGAGATTATCGCGGCAATCAGGGCTAACAGGGAAGGAGTGCTTCCGTCACCACCGCTTATTATGTCCAAAACCGCGTTATATCCAATGGCAATTCCGGCACACAGGAGAATGATTGAAAGGAACATGGATGCAATGCACTCAAAGCTTTCGTGTCCGTATTGGTGCTTTTCGTCAGGGCCGTTTTGAGAAAGCCTGACTCCCAGCATAGCAATTACTGAGCTTAGAACGTCAGCTCCTGAATGAACTCCATCTGAAATAAGGGAAGATGAATTGCCGAGAAAGCCTGCAAGAAGCTTTAATACGGTAAGACCGAGATTTACCGCTACATTTGCTGCGGCGGTACGCAGGGTTTGTTTCTTCATTATCATGACCTCTGTTTTCAATAGTCTATTCATATATATTCATGCTGGTACCGGAATGTTTATCGCACCCGGCGATGAGAAGCTGAATAAGATAGCCTGTGACCAAATTATATGGACTGGAGGAAGTATAATGAACTTTGCGGTAATAGGCGGCGATATGCGTCAGGCAAAGCTTGCCGAGCTGCTGACTGAGGATGGACACAGAGTGAATGTCTTTGCGGTCGATAAGCTTAAAGTTGAAAAGGTCATCAGAAGAGAAAAACTCAGTGAAGCAATAGCCGATGCGGACTGCGTCATACTGCCCCTTCCGGCCACCTCCTCGGAGGGCGTGATAAACACTCCCTTCAGCGGTACGAAACTAACGGCAAGACAGGTGTTTTCAGAAGTTTTACCGGGGCAGACGGTGTGTGCAGGCAGGGTAGATGCGGGACTCAGAGAGCTTGCGGCACAAGCCGGGGCGAAGCTCTATGACTACTTTGCAAGAGAAGAATTGAATGTTGCAAATGCCGCGTCAACCGCCGAGGGTGCTGTGCAGATAATTATGGAGGAGACTCCAAAAACGCTGTCAGGAGCGAAATGTCTTGTTATAGGCTACGGCAGAATTGGTAAATTTCTCGCTCACAAACTTTGGGCGATGGGAGCGAAGGTGACCGTTGCGGCTCGGAAGTATTCTGATTTTGCATGGATAACAGCTTTGGGCTATGAAAGGGAACACTCTGAAAAGCTTGACGGAAAACTATCGGGTTACGATGCTGTAATAAACACCGTGCCTGCCAGGATATTGGATGAAAGTCGGCTGAAACAGCTGTCTAAAGGATGCCTGTGTCTTGATCTTGCATCAAAGCCCGGTGGAATAGATTTCCAGGCGGCTTCAAGATTAGGCGTTCATGCCGTGTGGGCGCTTAGCCTGCCGGGGGAAGTTGCACCTGAAAGTGCAGGTTTGTGCATAAGAGATACCATATACAATATTCTTCTGGAGAAGGAGGTGGAATAATGAAAATCGGCTGGGCAATTACAGGCTCCTTCTGCACATTTGCAAAAGCCTTTGAAGTTTTGGAGTACATAAAGAATAAATACGGTGATGTAATACCCATCATGTCTGAAAACGCATCCTCCATATCAACGCGCTTTGGTGCTGCCGATGAAATGAAAGCGAGGATGGAGGATATTTGCGGAAGAAGGGTGATAAACACCATTGCCGATGCTGAACCCATAGGGCCGAAAAAGCTCCTTGATCTCCTTGTAATAGCACCGTGTACAGGGAACACTTTGGGGAAACTGGCAAACGGCATAACCGATACTGCCGTAACAATGGCGGCAAAAGCTCATCTGAGAAATGGCAGACCGGTGCTGATAGCTGTTTCAACAAATGACGGTCTGTCGGCAAGCGGTAAAAATATTGGACTTTTACAGAACAGAAAGAATTACTTCTTCGTTCCTTATGGGCAGGATGACCCTGTGGGCAAGGAGACATCTCTGGTTGCGGATTTCAGGATGATACCGGCTGCGATAGAAGCCACAATGGAAGGGAGACAGCTTCAACCGATGTTAACAAAATAAGAGAGGTCCGCTGAAAAATGCGGACCTTCATAAAAATATCAAGTTTACGTTTTCTTCATAATTGGTTGATGATAAGTTCATATTTAGCGTTTATAATTTAGCCATAAGCTGATAAGAAGTCAGCTTACATAAAAGCAGATAATTCTGTATCCCCATAAACTGCCGTGTTGAAGTTTTTTTCTCCTCTTTTCTTTTTTTCTTCGACCATACGGCACATATCTCCCACTCTCCTGCCAAATGCAGGTAACCCTCTGTCAAGGTTTTTCAACCCTCCTCACTTTTTTCCTTGGCGGAGGGGTATTTTTTTGCAAAAATAAGCGATGATAAAATGAACAGAAGTCCATTTTATCATCGCTTAAATAATCATAGGCTAATTGGCATCGCTGATTTTAGAAATATCGTATGGAGTGGTCTGATATACATAATAGTTCAGCCAGTTTGTATACAGAAGCTGAGCGTGAGCTCTCCATGTGATCTTAGGCTTCTTGGTTGGGTCGTCGTCCGGGAAATAGTTATATGGAACCTGTATTTCTATTCCCTTATTAATATCTCTGAAGTACTCAAGAGAAAGAGTGCCGGCATCATATTCAGGATGACCTGTTATGAAGAAACGGCGATTGTCCTCACTCTTGACGGCAAAGACACCTGCCATATCAGAAACGGAGAGCAGTTCAAGCTCCGGTACGTTTAGAATATCCTCTTCCAAAACGGTTGTATATCTGGAATGGGGCATAGAGAAGGTGTCATCGAAGCCGCGGAAGAATGGACTGTTAGGCTTTATGAGGGTGTGTTCGTAAACGCCGGAAAGCTTTTTTTCAAGAGGAAGCTTCTTAATACCGTAGTGATAATAAAGACCGGCCTGGGCACCCCAGCAGATATGCATAGTGGAATGAACATTTGTGGTGGTCCAGTTCATGATCTCGCAAAGCTCTTCCCAGTAGTCAACATCTTCAAAATCAAGATTTTCAACAGGTGCGCCGGTGATGATCATTCCGTCGTAATTCTTATGGCGGATTTCATCGAAAGTTCTGTAAAAGGATTCAAGATGCTGGGAATCAATATTCTTGGCAACGTGACTCTGAGTGTAGAGGAATTCAACCTCAACCTGGAGAGGAGAGTTGGAGAGCTTGCGAAGAAGCTGAGTTTCGGTAACGATCTTGGTGGGCATGAGATTGAGTATCAGAAGCTTGAGAGGACGAATGTCCTGATGAATAGCCCTGAACTCGGTCATAACAAATATATTTTCCCCTTCAAGAGTTTCTCTTGCAGGGAGCTGGTCTGCGATTTTGATTGGCATAGCTTACTCCTGTACATATAATTATATAATGATATATATTATAAATGAACAGAGAGGGAAATGCAAGGCGGCAAACACAATATATAGTAGTAAATATCGCAAAAAGTCGGATTGAAAAAATTTTTAAAAAAACTTGAAAAAAAGTGTTGACAATTAGCTGAGTAAGTGGTATATTAACTGAGCGCTCGGGAGACCGGGCGGTTAGGGAAGCAACTCAAGGAAAAAGTCAAAAACTTTTGAAAAAAAGGGGTTGACAAAGGCCGGGAGATATGCTAAACTAATAAAACGTCAGCGGCGGAAGCCGCGGGCGAGTGTACCTTGTAAATTAAACAATGTAAGCGAACAAAACACCATTAAAAGGGACTTTGAGTGAAGTTGAGACTAAGGTTTCAGCGGAACGATCAATTAATTTGAGTAGCTAAGATACAGCACTTAATAAAGATTTTAATGCGCCGAAAGGTGCTTAAGATACCATTTATTGAGAGTTTGATCCTGGCTCAGGACGAACGCTGGCGGCGTGCCTAACACATGCAAGTCGAACGGAGTTATTACCTTAATTCTTCGGAAAGCGGGTTTTAACTTAGTGGCGGACGGGTGAGTAACGCGTGAGCAACCTGCCCTTCGGAGGGGGACAACAGTTGGAAACGACTGCTAATACCGCATGACATATACTTAAGGCATCTTAGGTATATCAAAGATTTATCGCCGAAGGATGGGCTCGCGTCTGATTAGCTAGTTGGTGGGGTAACGGCCTACCAAGGCGACGATCAGTAGCCGGACTGAGAGGTTGAACGGCCACATTGGGACTGAGATACGGCCCAGACTCCTACGGGAGGC
>SVLU01000007.1 GCA_015067795.1 Oscillospiraceae bacterium | reverse complement strand
TATTAACCTCCGTGTTATTGTTTGTTGTGGTGACTACATTTTACACCCTGGTTAATATGAGGTCTATATTATTTTTGTGTTGCACTTAATATTATAATCTGCCCTCCCTTGTGTAAAGGGAGGTGGCACGGCGTAGCCGTGACGGAGGGATTGTCATGCAGTCAAAATACAACAGACAGTTGCTTCCATTGGCAAAGCAACTGCGAAAAGAAATGACAAAGGAAGAGCGACATCTCTGGTATGATTTTCTGCGGTTATATCCCATCCGTTTTTCCAGACAAAAGGTGTTGGGGAAGTACATTGCGGACTTTTATAGTGCCGAAGCTAAACTGGTGATTGAACTGGATGGGTCACAGCACTATGAAGATAGCAACACAGAAAAGGATGCAGAGCGTACCGATTTTCTGGAAGGATATGGCTTGATGGTTATTCGCATCCCAAACAACGAAGTCACCAGGAACTTCCGTGGAGTTTGTGAGTATATTGATGCTGCGGTAAAACAATCCCTCAGTCAGCTTCGCTGACAGCTCCCTTTACACAAGGGAGCCTTTACGAAACCTGCTCATATTAGAAAAAATCCAACCTATGCTCGTAACCATAGGTTGGATTAACTGTTTTATGAACCCCGGCATAATGATGCAGGCGTTTTTTGGACTTCTAATAAGGCTGTGAAAAATTAATTATTTCGAGCTTCCAATGCCAGCCCAATCAGTCGGTCGGTCTGATCAGCCATAAACAGAGGGATGTTCAGCACATCATCATCTAATTTCAGATTGTCCAGAGAGAAGCGTACACGTAGCTTTACCTTATCCGGGAACAGTTCCTTGAACTTTCTGAGGCTCTTGCTGGATGTGTTGGCTTCGGATTTAACCTCAACAGGGAAAATGTCGTTTTCACGCTGTATCAGGAAATCTACCTCGTAGGGAGGATTGCTCTGTGTCCAGTAACGAGGAACCACTTCAAATTGCGTAATCAAGGTTTGCAGCACATAGTTTTCGGTCAATGCACCCTTGAACTCGGTGAACAGGCGGTTTCCTTCTCCGAATGCAGTAGGTGCCAGCTGAGCCAGACGGCGGAGCAGACCTACATCCACCAAATAAATCTTGAAGGCGGACAGGTCGTCATAAGCAGCTACCGGCAGGCTGGGAGCGGAGCTGCGGTAGATTTTATGCACCAGTCGGGCGTCTACAAGCCACTGCAGAGCATCCTCATACTCACGGGCTCTTGCACCCTCTTTAACAACCTTGTAAATGAACTTCTTATTTTCTCTTGCCAGCTGAGAGGGAACTGACTTCCAAATCATGGAGATCTTTGGGAACTCGCTGATGTTGGGGTGCTTTGCAAAGTCGCGCTCGTAAGCACCGATGATGCCGGACAGTGCTTCCTGCATGGCGGGAACATCGCGGGCTTCCGTCCACATCAGAACAGATTCCGGCATACCGCCTGTGACATAGTACATCTTTAATTTCTCATACAGAGGATTGAAGAAGGCATCGGGGATCGGTTCGATGGTGTCTACACTTTCCAGATATGCAGCAAGGTTTTCGTCACCGTTGGCGATCAGAAATTCTGAGAAGGTCATAGGGTCGATCTGCATGAAGTTGACCTTGCCTACAGGGAAAGAAGATGGTTTCGCCAGAGCGATACCAAGCAGAGAACCTGCACAGGCGATGTGGTACCGGGGAGCGTTCTCGCAGAAATACTTCATGGAGTTGATGACCTTTGGACAGTCCTGTACTTCATCAAAGATGATAAGGGTCTTTTCGGGCGTGATCTTTTGACCGCTGGCCAGCATCAGGTTTTGCAGAATTCGGTTAACATCTTTGGTGGTCTCGAAGAATTGTTTGTATTCCTCGTTTTCGTCAAAATTAAAATAAGCGGTATTTTCGTAATAGCGTCTGCCGAACTCTTTCAGAATCCATGTTTTCCCCACCTGTCGCACGCCCTTCAGAATCAAGGGCTTGCGGTAGGGAGAATTCTTCCAATCCAGTAACTCTTTTAAAATAAATCGTTCCATAAATCCACTCCTCACACTTTTATTGGAGCTTTGGTGTATTTCGATCACATTTTTATTATATGCGGAAAGATCCGATAATACAACCCTAAATCACAAAATTACAGTAGATTTAATGTGTCTCCATCACACTTTTATATCTAAAAAAGAGGAAAATCCTTGTAAAGCGAAAAAATGAGAGACAGAGCTTGATCTGTCTCTCCTGTTTTAGGTTTTGTTTTTGACTCTGCCTCAACTATTGACCCAGAGCGTTTTCCTTAAGCATAGAAGTTATGACAGCCGAGGCGTGTCACGTATTCGCGGTTTCTGCTTGCCCATGTGTTGAGGGAAGCCATATTGAAATACAGACAGTCACCAACGATGTCAACGCCGTCCAGAGCTAACTTGGCGGCAAGGATTGCCTCCTCTGATGGAGTGCGGTAGACGCTGCCGTTATAGGCAGGGGAGAACTGGATGCCGTTGGCGTTGTCGAAAATAACATCGTAAATGTTATCTGGGAACTGCTCGGCCTCCACGCGGTTGAGAACAACGTTGCCGACGGCTATCATGCCCTCGAGGGATTCGGCACCGGCTTCGGCATAAATAATGCGGCTGAGCCAGTAAACGTCCTCCTCGTCGTAAACGTGGTCGCTTGCTTCGATAGGAGTGCCTTCGGAATTAATTCTTGCGGCATCGTCAATGACGTATTCAACACCGAAAGCCTGACAGAGCTGGTTTAGAGGAACCATTGGAACGCCGTTTTCCACCTGCAGACCGTTCTTCATATACAGATATCTGCCGTTTGCGATGAGATAATCCTCATCAGCGGAAACGGTGATGAACAGCCCTTCCGCCATAAGAGAAGCGGACTGGAGAGCGCTGTTCCATGTATAGAACCAGCTGCCCAGAGCAGCGGAAACTGATTCCAGAGGGACGTAAAGCTCATCCTTCAGAACAAAGGACAGCATATTAGGGTCGGCGTCAATATCGTCAACGTAGACGGGGGTATAGAGGGGATCGCCATCATTTTCTGATGCGACAGCATAACCTGCAAACAGAGAGAATATTAACACGCAGGTCAGCATAAACGATATGATCCTTCGCATTGTGTGAACATCCTTTCACACGGACACTGCCGGACATCCGCAAAATTCAAACCGATTTCAGGGTGCAAAAATCCCTCGGTCCTGTGATGTCCTTTTCGGAATAGTGAAAAAGACTTTGGCGTTTCCGCCTTAGGCTCCTTCGACTAAACCGGCAGGGAAGGAGCGCTTCGTGTTACGCATAAGCTCGCCCTCCTGTCTGATAAACCCGGTTATTCCTCGTTTATCGGCTTCATTGTTGCCACACAACGGTTGATGTTAACGCCCATTGCGTGGAACTTTTCCTCATAATCCGTCATGATACCGTTGATGCCGTTACCATGCAGGTCGTTTGTAACCTCGGAAAGCTCAAAGCCGTTGGCTTCAAACTGCTCCAGAGAGTAATCAAAGAGACCACGGTTGTCGGTTTTGAAGTGGATCTGACCGCCTTCCTTAAGGATAGCGCGATACATCTTCAAAAACAGAGGAGAAGTCAGTCGACGTTTGGCATGCTTCTTGTTAGGCCACGGATCGCAGAAGTTTATGTAAATTCTGTCTGCTTCGCCAGGTGCGAAGTATTCGGCAAGATTGGAAACGTCCTTTACCATAAAGCGGACGTTCTTGATCTCGTCATTGCATACTCGCTCCATGCCGATGACCATAGCGTCTGCACAGCGCTCCACCGCAACAAGAAGTGCGTCAGTCTCCTTAGCACCGGTCTGAGCAGTAAATCTGCCCTTACCGCAGCCGAGTTCAACGTACAGCTTGCTGTACTCAGGCGTCTCGCTGAGCCATTTTCCTTTGCGCTCTTCAGGCTCTTTTACAAGCACAGCGGCGCATTTTTCCATTCTTGGTATTAAGTTAGGCTTTTTTCTCATTCTCATAATTTATCACCACTGGTGAGTATACCATACTTTTTTAAAAAAACAAATTTATTTTTTAAAAAAGTACTTGCATTATGAGAAAAGATGTGTTAAGATACAGAAGTTGTTACGGGGTGTAGCGCAGCTGGTAGCGCGCCTGCTTTGGGAGCAGGATGTCGCAGGTTCAAATCCTGTCACTCCGACCAACTAAATTCCTCATCCGAAAGGGTGGGGAATTTTTTTGTCCGTTTTTATTGAAAACGGCACATACTATCCCGGTTTCTTCCGTTTCTTTCTTTTTTGCCCCGAATATATTGCTGTATATATTTTCCGTATTTGGCCATATATGGAAAATCCACAACATATATTGAGATGTGGAAAACTGAACACAAAATGCAGTATTTTTCACTTTTTGACGTTTTCCGATTGACTGTATTATACACCATCGTAACCGTTTTGTAAAGAGTTTTTGGAACTTTTTTCATATATAAGTCGATAAATTTCGCTATATTCGACAAAATTGACTATTTTATACAGTATTTTGTGTTTTCGTCACTTTGCTGTACATATATATTGGGATTGTAAAATTTTGAACTTTTCGCGAAGTTTGGTAACATAAGTCGAAAAATAAAAAATCATGTTTTTACCTCTACTGAGAGTAGGTTGTGGTAATTTGCCCGGTAAGGTATAATGGCAGCAGAAAGGATGGGTGAAGCATATGTCAAATTATGTTATCGGAGAAACGGTCAAGACTCTTCGTGAGGAGCGGGGAATGACTCAGGTGCAGCTTGCGGAAAGGCTGGGAGTCAGCGACAAGACCGTATCAAAGTGGGAGACCTGCAAGGGACTTCCTGACATTACTCTTCTTGAGCCTTTGGCAAAGGCACTGGGGGTCTCTGTTGCAGAGCTGTTCTCGGGGAATATTATCGTGAACAGGAATGTTTCTTCAAATATGCTGAGGTCAAAGCTGTACGTTTGTCCTGTATGCGGAAATGTTATCCACACCACAGGGGAATGTGTTGTCACCTGCTGCGGCATTGAGCTTCCCACTCTGGAGGCCGAGGACTGCGACCTGATGCATGGCATTAGTATGGAGTCTGTTGAGGATGAGTTTTTTGTAACCATGGACCATCCTATGACAAAGGGCCATTACATATCCTTTATCGCCCATGTGACTACCGACTCCTTTGAGCTTGCAAAGCTCTATCCCGAGGGAAACGCGGAACGCCGCTTCAAAATGAGAACTCCCGGGTATCTGTACGCATACTGCAACAAGCATGGACTGTTCAGAATGAAGGTTTCGAGGAAATACCAAAAAAATAATGTATAATGCAAAATGCAGAATTATAGAAAAACAGCCGCAGGTCTGCGGCTGTTTCAGACTGACAAAAAACCTCCCTCTGACGGGGGAGGTGGCAAAATCGAAGATTTTTACGGAGGGATAGAATGTCGAAAAAGTTGCGTTTTTGCATGAAAATGCCAGTATTTTACAGTTAACAATCCCTCAGTCAGCTTCGCTGACAGCTCCCTTTACACAAGGGAGCCTTTGCGTTGTTGCAATTAATGAGTTTTTCGACACGCTCAAACAGCCGCATTTTTGCGGCTGTTTTCTATATTCCGAATGATATTCCTGCGGCATTGCGGATGGCGTCCATGACCTCCATCTCCATAATTGAATACTTTCTGTGGATGTGGTTGGTGTTTTCTTCCTGCACCAATTTTATAAAGTCCGCTACCTCGTAATACATATTATTTGCCGGCTTTTCGATTTCAAATACCTCATGCTCACCGGTACGTCTTACAAGCTCGATGCGGCGGGTATCCTCTATGGCATCAATGAGCAACGTTCCATCCTCGCCCTGAATTTCATTCTGAATATATCCCTGGGTGATTTTGGAGTAGGTAAGCTCCACGAGATGATTTTGATAACGGAGAATTGCCGAGCCCATGCCTTCCATACCGTTGTGCATGAAGATACTTTCGGCAGTAACCTTTTTGGGTCTGCCGAAGAGCCGCACAGCGGGGTTTACGCAGTAAACGCCGATGTCCATAAGGGCGGAGTTGGCAAGCTGAGGGTTAAAGGCGTTTTCAATTATGCCCTTTTTGAAGTTATCGTATCTTGAGGAATACTGGCAGAAGGTGAATTTGGCACGTCTGACTGTACCGATTTCTTTCACAAGCTCTGCGAGCTTTGCAAACCCTGGGTCGTGAACGGAACGCATTGCCTCAAGGAGAATTGCTCCGCCCGCGTCAGCGGCCTTGTACATTGCCTCAACTTCACTCAGACTGGCGGCAATGGGCTTTTCGCAGAGGACGTGCTTGCCCTGCTCAAGGAGCGTGATCGCCTGGGGAGCGTGGCAGCAGTTGGGGCTTGCGATGTAAACCGCCTGGATATCGGATTTCGCAAGGTCATCAATATCGGTGAAAACCCTTGGAATTCCATGCTTTTCCCCATAGCTTCTGCCTGTTTCCATACGTCTGGAAAGGACGGCTTCGAGCTGTATATCCTGTCCCTGTGCCGCGTCTATAAATCTTTCGGTTATTTTACCTGTTCCGATTATTGCAGTTTTCATATTGCTCTCTCCTGTGTATTTGCTCAGAGGTTTCCGGAGTCCGCCATGGACACGAAATCGTTATCGGACATAACGAGATGATCCACTAAAATAACGTCCACGGCAGCCAGAGCCTCCTTTATTCTTGCGGTGGTTTCAATATCCGCATTGGAGGGGAGTGCGATACCGCTTGTGTGATTATGAGCTAAGATTACCCTTGTGGCGTTATTCTTAAGGGCATTGCCTACTATCTTTCTTATACTGATACTTGCTGAATTTACACTTCCACGGAAAAGACGTAGGGTCTCAAGGATTTTACATTTGGAGTCCATGCTTATCATATATACCACTTCATCCCGCTCTCCGGCGAAGTATGGTTTGAGGAATTCGCCGGCGGTGACAGAGTCCGGGATAATATTGTTGAATTCGTGTTCTGCCTTGCGTATTGCATATCTGCTTGCAATGGGGAGCATCAGCTTGATGAGTACAGCGCCGTTTTCGGTGATGCCATTAACCTGGCAAAGCTCCTCAACGGTGGCTTCGAAAACTCTGTTGAGGGTACCAAATCTCTCTATCAGCTCATGGGCGGTGTCATTTGTATTTTTCCTGGGTATTGCGTAGAACAAAAGCAGTTCAAGAAGATTGAAGTCATTCAGCGCATCCTGACCGCAAGTTAAAAAGCGCTCTCTCAGCCTGATTCTGTGTCCATCCTGTAAGCCCATATCTTTACCTGCTTTCTGTAATATGTGTTGAAAACGCTGTTGTAAAATTATATAATGTATTAACATGGATATTATAATGTGCGACAGACACTTTTGTCCAGTACACTTTCCGAATGGAGTAAAATATATTATGCGTGACAGCATTTCAGTTAAGGGTGCAAGGGTACACAACCTGAAGAATATTGATATTGAGATACCGAGAGACAAATTTGTTGTTCTCACAGGTCTTTCCGGCAGCGGCAAGTCCTCTCTCGCCTTCGACACCATCTACGCCGAAGGGCAGAGAAGATACGTTGAGTCCCTGTCCTCCTACGCAAGGCAGTTTTTGGGCCAGATGGACAAGCCTGATGTGGATTCTATTGACGGTCTCTCTCCTGCTATTTCCATAGATCAGAAAACCACCAGCAAAAATCCCCGTTCCACCGTTGGTACAGTTACGGAGATCTACGACTATCTGCGTCTTCTTTGGGCGAGAGTCGGTGTTCCGCATTGTCATAAGTGCGGCAAGGAGATAAGACAGCAGACCATTGACCAGATAGTGGATCAGGTTATGGCACTTCCTCAGGCAACGAGAATTCAGGTTCTCGCTCCTGTTGTTAGAGGCCGAAAGGGTGAGCATACAAAGGTTTTTGAAAGTGCGAAACGCAGCGGTTACGTCCGCGCGAGAGTGGACGGCAACACCTACGACCTTTCCGAGACTATCAGCCTTGAAAAGAACAAAAAGCACAATATAGAAATTGTTGTTGACCGACTTGTGATTAAAGACGGCATTACCCGCCGCCTTACCGACTCCATCGAAACTGCAAGTTCACTTGCTGAGGGTATCGTTATCATTCATCTTATAAGTGACGATACCGAGATGATGTTCTCCCAGAATTACGCCTGCGAGGACTGCGGTGTATCCATTGAAGAGCTTGCACCGAGAATGTTCTCCTTTAATAATCCATACGGCGCTTGTCCCGAATGTTCCGGCATCGGAACTCTTCTCCGTGTTGACCCTGATGTTATCATTCCGAATAAAAGTCTCTCCATTGCCGAGGGGGCTATCCGTGCATCGGGCTGGGGCAGCGTCAAGGACGACAGAATTGCTCTCATGTACTTCAATGCCCTGGCAAAGAAGTATGATTTCAGCCTTGCAACACCTGTCCGCGACCTGCCGGAGGAGGTTCTTGAAGTCATTCTCTACGGCACAAAGGGCGAAAAGCTGACGATGGACTGCGGCGGCAGACGAGGTGTTATCGAACAGCCCTTTGAGGGCATCGTAAACAATCTGGAACGCAGACACAAGGAGACCCAAAGTCTCATGATGCGCTGGGAGCTTGAGCAGTACATGACGGAGCATACCTGTCCCGTCTGCCACGGAAACAGACTCAAGGATGAGGTTTTGGCTGTTACCGTGGGCGGTGAAAATATCGTACAATTCTGCAGCCGTTCCATTTCCTCCGCTCTGGAGTTTGTTGAAAACCTGACCTTCACACCCAAGGAAGCTATAATCGCAAAACAGATAATCAAGGAAATAAAGTCCAGACTGAACTTTCTGAAGAATGTGGGTCTCCAGTATCTCACTCTCAGCCGCAGAGCGGGGACATTGTCCGGTGGTGAGGCTCAAAGAATTCGCCTTGCAACCCAGATCGGGGCATCTCTCATGGGTGTTCTGTATATCCTTGACGAGCCGTCCATCGGTCTCCACCAGCGTGACAATCAGAAATTGTTAGCAACCTTGAAGCGTCTCCGTGATTTGGGCAATACTCTTTTAGTGGTTGAACACGATGAGGATACCATGAGAGAGGCAGACTATGTGGTGGATATCGGCCCGGGAGCAGGGGCAAATGGCGGCAATGTGGTGTTCGCAGGACCGCCTGCCGAGATCGTGAGCTGTGAGAATTCCATTACAGGTCAGTATTTAAGCGGCAAAAAGTCAATTCCCGTTCCGGCTTCACGACGTGAGGGCTCGGGTAAGCTCCTTACCGTGCGGGGTGCGGCAGAGAACAATCTGCGAAATCTGGACGTAAGCTTCCCTCTCGGAAAGCTGATATGCGTTACAGGCGTATCGGGAAGCGGCAAGTCCTCTCTGATAAACGAGGTTTTATACAAATCCCTTGCGGCGGAGCTTAACCGGGCGAGAACTCATCCGGGCAAGCATGACTCCATCGAGGGTCTTGAAAATTTGGACAAGGTCATTTGCATTGACCAGTCTCCCATAGGCCGCACACCACGCTCAAATCCTGCCACATACACAGGCGTTTTCACGGATATTCGTGAGCTTTTCGCCTCCACTCAGGATGCCAAAACAAGAGGCTACGCCGCAAAGCGTTTCAGCTTCAACGTCAAGGGAGGCAGATGCGAAGCCTGCGGCGGTGACGGTCTTGTAAAGATCGAAATGCACTTCCTGCCTGACGTTTACGTTCCCTGCGACGTTTGCGGCGGCAAGAAATATAACCGCGAAACTCTGGAGGTCAAGTACAAGGGCAAAAGCATCTTCGATGTGCTTGACATGACTGTGGATGAGGCGCTGGAATTCTTCGAGAACATTCCAAAGATCAAGACCAGGCTTCAGACTATTTCTGATGTTGGCCTGGGATATGTAAAGCTTGGCCAGTCCTCCACGACACTCTCGGGCGGTGAAGCACAGCGTGTAAAGCTGGCTACTGAGCTTTCAAAGCGTGCAACAGGCAATACCATGTATATTCTGGACGAGCCTACAACAGGTCTCCACACGGCGGACGTTCACAAGCTCATTGATGTGCTCAACCGTCTTACCGATGTTGGCAACACGGTTGTGGTTATTGAACACAATCTGGACGTTATCAAAACAGCCGACCACATTATCGACCTGGGCCCTGAGGGCGGCGACCAGGGCGGCAGTATTGTTTTTGAAGGAACTCCCGAGGAGTGCTGTAATTGTGAAGGCAGCTATACAGGGCTGTTTTTGAAGAAGTACTTTGAGGATAGATAGAACCCTCAACCTCATTTGCTCTGCAAATGGTTGAGTGAGAGGTTCGATACAAAAATGGAGCAACACGATGTTCAAAAAACTAACCTACACACAAAAAATTGCATTCAGCTTTCTTGTGACCATATTTATTGGTGCATTCCTGCTTTGTCTGCCTATCTCATCGAAGGAAGGACAATGGACACCCTTCCTCGATGGTCTTTTCACCGCAACAAGTGCCACCTGTGTAACAGGTCTTGCGGTGGTTGATACATTTGCATACTGGTCCAGATTTGGTCAGGTGGTTATCCTGTGCCTTATTCAGATAGGCGGTCTTGGCTTCATGACACTTATGATCGCCTTTACCATGCTTATCCGCAAGCAGGTCTCCCTCCACGACCAGCTTCTTCTTCGTCAGTCCACCGGCAACAATGACGGCGGCGGTATTCCAAAGCTCCTGAAAAAGGTTCTCCTTGGCACTCTCCTTTTTGAGGGTGTTGGCGTTGTGCTTCTGATGATACGCTTCTGCGGAATACTGGACTTTGGCGAGGGATTGTACTATGCGGTGTTCCATTCCGTTTCCGCATTCTGCAATGCAGGCTTTGATATTCTCAGCGGTCTGGGTTCATCATCCCTGTCAATGTTTGTGGATGATCCATTGGTGAACTTCACCATCATGTTTCTTATAGTTGTCGGTGGTTTGGGCTTCCTTGTTTGGGAGGATATCCTTAACTGTCGTTTCAGATTTAAAAAATTCGCTCTCCACACTAAGGTGGTTCTTGTTACCACCGCTATCCTTATTTTGTCAGGCTGGGCAGTGTTCTATTTCATTGAACGTGGAAATGCCTTTGGGGCACTGAGCGAGGGCGAGAAGGTCATGGCAGCCCTGTTCCAGTCCGTAACTACCCGCACCGCCGGTTTTGCTACCGTAGACCAGGCGGCCTTCAGCGAACCCAGCTCCATTGTTACCGTAATTCTCATGCTCATCGGTGGCTCTCCGGGTTCAACCGCAGGTGGTCTTAAGACAACAACCTTTGCCGTTCTCGTGGTAGGCACATTCTGCTGCGCACGAAATGAGGAGCAAACCGTCATGTTTAAAAGAAGTATTGAGCCAAATGTGGTCCGCGAGGCCAGTGCCATTGTCAGCATCTACTTTGCGGCTGCTATCGCAGGTGCTATTGCGATCAGTATTATCGAGCCTGTAAGCTTCATTCGGGCTCTGTATGAAACAGGCTCTGCGATCGGTACTGTGGGTCTTTCCATGGGTTTAACGCCATCCCTTGGCAGTGCCGCACGAATGATACTTATACTCTTGATGTACGCCGGACGTATAGGCGGACTTTCCTTTGTTCTTGCCCTTGCGGAAAAACGAAAAAGAGTTCCTCTTGACCGTCCAATGGGCAAAATTCTCATAGGTTAGAAAAGGAGACTTGTTATGAAATCAGTTCTTGTAATCGGAATGGGTCGTTTCGGCCGTCATTTGGCAAGCAAAATGCTGGAGTTAGGCAATGATGTTATGGTGGTGGATAAAAATGCGGAAATTGTAGAACGCTTTTCCGGCCGCTTCACCGATTCATATATCGGTGACTGCACCAACGAACAGGTTGTCAAGGCTTTGGTGGCGAATAACTTTGACTTGTATTTCGTCAGCATCGGTGAGGATTTCCAATCCTCTCTTGTAATTACCTCCCTTTTAAAGCAGTTTGGTGCAAAGAAGGTCATAGCAAAGGCAAATCAGGATATTCAGCATGATCTGCTCATTAAGATCGGTGCTGACGAGGTCATCTATCCTGAACGAGAGGTTGCGGAAACCCTGGCTATTCGCTATAACCAGCAGAATATCTTTGACTATATAAAGCTCAGCGGAGAGTATTCAATATGTGAAATTCCTGTGGTCAGAGACTGGATAGGCAAGGCTATTATTACCATTGACGTTCGCAACAAGCACCATGTCAATATCATTGCCATCAAGCAGGACGATGTTTTGCAGCCTATCCCCGGTGCAAATTATGTGTTCCGGGAAAATGACCATATCGTTCTCATTGGCAGGAATGAGGATATTTTCAAGCTCACATCCAAATAGGCGACCGGAGGGACACCCATCCTTGGGTGTCTGCAAATGCCACCTCTCACGGCTCGCCCCTTGGGGAGAGCTGTCACCGGAGGGCGACTGAGAGGGGAATAGCATTCTTCTGAATACTTTTAACGCTCAACAAATATTTGCATTGTACCGCCTACGCGGCGGGCGGTTACTTTCTTTCGGAAGAAAGTAACCAAAGACCGTTTAAGGGGAACCACGCCCAAAGCGTGGTTCCCCTTAAAAATCCCCTCCGCTACAATCATACGCACCAGCCTCTGACTTTCTGCGGAAACAGATTTTAATTGTCTGTGCCTCACCATCGCTTGGACGCTTTCTGCGGTGATTGTTTTAGTTTTTCGCCACTCAATTTATCCATTAAGCTGCGTAGGGACACCCGTCCTCGGGTGTCCGCTGACTGTCGATATTCTTCTCTATGTCATTCCGAGGAGCGGAGCGACATGGGAATCTTAAAATCACAAGACTCCATTTGAAGCCCAGTGAAACGGGTTCAAATGGAAAAGGAGGAGCAGCGAAAAGGCGGACTCACATAGGGATTTATACGCTCCAAAAAGGATATTTTTCCGCAATACTGCTTCAAAAAGGACCCGCCGCAGATTTTTTATTCTGCGACGGGTCCTCTTAACAGTATTATCAAATTAAACAGCCTTGATAGCGGAACAGATATTATTCATCTCCTCCCGGGAATAAGCGGCAACGGTAAAGGTCATCATGTAGTTGTTGACCTTTCTTACCAAAAGAGTCTCGTAGAATTCAGTACCGTCATTATCCAAAACCATTTCAATACAGCCGAATTCCATGCCGTCCAGCTCCATTGTGGAGTCCTCGATGGACATGAGGACAACGTCCTCAAAGCTGTTGAAGGTGATCTTGTAGCTTGTCATGCAGGTTTCGATGTATTCATCCACGGTACAATCAGCACCGTGAGTGAGTACCAGATTTTCAAAGTTTACATTGATAGAGCTGTTTTCCGTTCCGTTGAAGCAGTACATATCGTAAACCGTGGTTTCGTCACTCTCTATCTCAAGGGTTTCGGTAGTGATATTAAAAGCCTCCGCGATCATTTCCTCGGAGAAATATTCGTAACCCTGGGGAGCGGTAAAGCTGAAGCCGCCCATTGTGCTTGTGTATACGCGTCCTTCGATAGTGCCGCCTTCAAAAGCAGCAGTCTCAACTGCTTCTTGGGCACAGGCGGTACAGGCAAAAAGCATCAATGCAGCAAGAATAAGGGCAAAAAGCTTTTTCATGTTCGTATTCCTTTCTACGCGATGTCAAGAGCGTTCAGGAGAGAATTCATCTCAGCTTCGTCATAAGCCGCAACCGTACATTCCATCATGTAGCCGTTTTGTTCTTTGATAACTATTGTTTCATAAAATTCTGTACCGTTTACCTTGAGGGTAACGTAAACGCAGCTGTATTCAACACCGTCCAGCTCGATAACATCCTGGTCAAGTCGGGAAAGGATAACGCCCTCTGTGCTGTTGAAGGAGCTGCGGAGACTTGCGGTGGTAAGGGCGAGATAAGAGTCATCTGAGATTGCGGAGCCGTAAAGAGCTGTAAGATTTTCAAATGTTATGGAAATGGAGCCGTTTGTTGCAGGATTGCCGCACTGCATATCATATATGATTGCGGAGTTGGAGTTAAGTACCTCGGCGGTTGCGCCGTAGAAGGAGGCAATCTGCTCGTCGGTGTAGAAGATATAGCCATCGGGAGCTGTGAAGCTTACGCCCATAGCTTCGTTGGTGTATACGGTGTCGGCGGTTTCGCCGCGCATGAAGCCGGAGCCGGATCCGCAGGCGGCAAGGCTCAGGAGCATTACAAAAGCAAGAAGCAGGGTGAATATCTTTTTCATTTTTATAGTCCTTTCTGAGGTTATACTATTAAGGATTATAAAAAATGCAGGATGGATTGTCAAGGAAAAGGATAATCATTAAATAAATCGTAAAGGTACTTTAAAAACCCTGCAGCATCTGATAAAATAAACTATTAGGGATTTCCATCGGGATTTAAGGACAATAATATGAACAAATTCATTTTACATTCTGAATACAAACCATCAGGCGACCAGCCGGAGGCTATTGACTCTCTCGCAAGAGGCATTGAGCTTGGCTTAAATGAACAGACACTCCTTGGTGTAACAGGCTCAGGCAAAACCTATACAATGGCAAAGGTCATTGAGCGTCTTAACCGCCCCACGCTGGTTTTGGCTCATAACAAGACCCTTGCGGCACAGCTTTGCAGTGAGTTCAGGGAGTTTTTCCCCGAAAACGCCGTTGAGTATTTCGTGTCCTACTATGACTACTACCAGCCTGAGGCATATATTCCCCATACCGACACATATATCGAGAAGGACTCTGCAATAAACGATGAGATCGAGCGTCTGCGACATTCGGCAACATCATCCCTTTTTGAACGCAGGGATGTTATCGTTGTGTCCTCGGTAAGCTGTATTTACGGTCTGGGCGACCCTATCGACTATGCAAATATGGTTATTTCCATAAGAGTCGGTCAGGAGCGGGACAGAGATCAGCTTCTGAAAAAGCTGGTGGAGATCAGATATAACAGAAACGATATGGCATTTGAACGCAACACCTTCCGTGTTCGCGGCGATACTGTGGAGATTTTCCCGGCTTACGCCAAGGATCACGCGGTGAGAGTTGAATTCTTCGGTGATGAGGTGGAGCGTATCAGCGAGATAAACGTGGTTACAGGCACACCTGTAAGGGACCTTGCCCACGTTGCAATATATCCCGCTTCCCATTATGTGGCAAGCGGCGAGAAGATGAAGCGTGCAGTTCGTGAGATAATGGAGGAGCTGGACGACAGAGTAAAATTCTTCAGAGAGAACGACAAGCTTATCGAGGCTCAGCGTATCCATCAGCGTACCATGTACGATATGGAGATGATAAACGAGCTTGGATATTGTACAGGTATTGAAAACTATTCCCGTGTTATAAGCGGCAGAGCACCCGGCTCTGCTCCGATGACACTTCTTGATTATCTGCCAAAGGATTTCGTTATGTTTGTGGACGAAAGCCACGTTACCCTGCCTCAGGTCAGGGGAATGTACGCCGGGGACAGGGCAAGAAAGACGAACCTTGTGGAATACGGCTTCCGTCTGCCCTCGGCCCTTGATAACAGACCGCTGAATTTCAGCGAGTTTGAAGAGCGTATCAATCAGGTGGTTTACGTTTCGGCCACCCCGGGGGAATATGAGCGTGAGCGTTCGGGACAGATAGTTGAACAGATCATCAGACCCACAGGTCTTACAGATCCGAAAATTGAGGTTCGGCCTGTTGAAGGTCAGATAGATGACCTTATCGGTGAGGTAAACGCAAGAATTGAAAAGAACGAGCGTGTTCTTGTCACCACTCTTACAAAGAAGATGGCAGAGGACCTTACGGCGTATCTCACAAACGCAGGTATCAAGGTCAGATATCTTCACCATGACGTTAAAACAATCGAGCGTATGGAGATAATCCGCGACCTGCGACTTGGCAAATTCGATGTTTTGGTTGGCATTAACCTCCTTCGTGAGGGTCTTGACCTGCCTGAGGTTTCCCTGGTTGCTATTTTGGATGCGGACAAGGAGGGTTTCCTCCGAAGTGAGACTTCCCTTATCCAGACCATCGGCAGAGCCGCACGAAACGCCGGGGGTATGGTAATCATGTACGCCGATACTGTTACACGCTCCATGAAGGCGGCGATCGTTGAAACTGAACGCAGACGTGAAAAGCAGATGCGATACAACGAAGAACACGGTATCGTGCCGAAAACCATAGTAAAGAGCATAAGAGAGATCATTGAAATATCCTCCGCACCTGAGGAACAAAAGGTCGAGGACCGCCCAATGTCCCCGAAGGAACGTCAGGCGGAGATACTGCGGCTTGAGCGGGAGATGCGGAAAGCCTCCCAGATGCTGGAATACGAGTATGCGGCGATACTGCGTGACAGGATTATTGAACTGCGTGGTATGAATAAGTAATGATGTTTGTCGATATATGTGCTGATGCACATTCGATATATTTGCCTTGCGGCAAATTCGATATAACCTCATTTCATTCGGTTTCGATATGGTATTGCTCCCCTCTCGTGCCGCAGCACATATCGAATCTGCAGGATATATCGAGTGCATGGCACATATCGATGCTCCCGCAGGGAGCAATATCGACACACCAGTACTCCTGTCAGCATACACTATGCTATAGGAGGTATACATAGATGGAACACCTGTTGGAGCTTACCGCCGTAGTGACAGTATGCGGCACATTCTTATTACTTATTTGGCTTCTTAAGAGTCTGCTGGTCACTCCTGTGCCAACGGACAGGGATACTGAATTATACATGGTAGTCACCGCGAAAGGTGACGCGCAAGGCTTGGAGCAGACATTACAGAGCCTTCAATGGATACGGGAGGAAGGCAGAATACCCATGACTCTCGTGGTATGCGACTGCGGCATGGGTGACGAGGGGAAGCGGCTTGTTTCCGCAGAAAAATGGGATGCGATCTATTGCACTCCCGACGGTTTAGGAGATATAACATGGCAGAAGGGCAGGAACGAATCAGAGGCACAATAGCATCGATCGTTTTCGCAAACAGCGAAAACGGTTATACCGTTCTGCGCCTTAAAAACGATGACGATGATGAGCTGATAACGGCGGTGGGGTGTATTCCCGGAGCTGCCGAGGGTGAACGGCTGGAGCTGGAGGGGGAATGGGTGACCCACCCCTCCTACGGTCCTCAGCTTAAGGTGACTGCCGTAAGCCATCTTCTGCCGAAAAGCAGTGCTGAGATTTTGGCGTATCTGGCATCCGGCGGTATCAGGGGTGTGGGCAAGGTTACGGCGAAGAATATTGTGGAGATGTTCGGTGAGGACACCTTTGATATTCTTGAGTTCCACCCTGAAAGACTGGCTGAGGTGAAGGGCATAAGCCCCAAAAAGGCGGCTGAAATAGGCCGTTCATTTAAGAGCAGAACAGGACTCCGCACTCTTTCGGAGTTTCTCAGCGGTTACGGTCTCAATCCGCGGTATGCGGTTCTGGCGTATAACTGCTTCGGTGAAAACGCGATGGATGCTCTGAGAGATGACCCCTACGTTCTGGTGGACAGCTATTTCGGTGCAAGGTTTGCCGAGGTGGACAAGCTGGCAGTGGGTCTGGGTCTTGCGGCAAACTCTCCCCAGAGAATACGCGGTGCAATTCTTTACACTTTGCGTCTTGGTCTTGACAGGGGAAGTGTGTGCCTGCCGGTGGATGCTTTGATACAAACTGCGGCAAAGGGTATGGGTATTGACCCTGCCGAGATAGAGCAGGGGTTGTATCTTTTGGAGGACACCTGCGATGTGGTCCGGGAGGAGCTTAATGACGGAACGGTTATATATTTATATGATTATTTCGACGCGGAACAGTATATTATAGATAGAGTAGCCAATATGGTTTCCCGTCCGCCCGTGGTTGACGAGGGGCTTGACAGACTCATTGCCGCCATTGAGCGGAACAGGGGAATTGAATACGCAGGTCAGCAGCGAAAGGCGGTTGCCCTTGCGGGAGCTGTTGATATTCTGGCGATAACAGGGGGGCCGGGTACAGGCAAAACCACCGCCATAAGGGGAATTCTGGACCTTTTCCAGATGATGGGACTGAAAACCGTTCTCGCCGCACCAACCGGCAGAGCGGCAAAACGCATGAGCGAGGTAACCGGGGAAGAGGCAAGCACTATCCACAGGCTTTTGGGTGCAGGATACCCCGAGGAAGGGGACGGCACCGTTTTTGAAAAATGCGAAAGTGATCCCCTTGACTGCGATGCGGTGATACTGGACGAGTCGTCAATGGTTGATACCATGCTGATGAAGGCGCTCCTTGCGGCCATGCCCTACGGATGCCGTCTTGTTATGGTAGGGGATGCGGACCAGCTTCCGTCTGTTGGCCCGGGAACGGTGTTTTCGGATATTATCGCAAGCGGTGCTGTGGTCGTGGTCAGGCTTACGGAAATCTTCCGTCAGGCACGTGACAGCCGTATAGTAAAAAACGCCCATTCCATAAACTGTGGTGAGCTGCCGGAGCTTCGCAATGATGGGGGCGACTGCTTCTTTATGAGGAGAGCTGCTTCCGAGGCTGCCGCCGAGACAATAGTTGAGCTTTGCTCGAAAAGGCTTATGACAATGGGCCTTGAAGCGGAGCAGATACAGGTACTTACCCCCACAAGAAAGGGCATATGCGGAACGGTTGAGCTTAATAAGCGACTGCAGGCGGCTCTGAACCCTCCCTCTGAGGACAAAACAGAAAAAGCCTATGGAAATTTTATTTTCCGAGAGGGCGACAGAGTGATGCAAATACGGAATAATTATGATATAATGTGGCAAAGTGGGACGAAAGCAGGCTTCGGGGTGTTTAACGGTGACGTTGGCAGGATTTTGGAAATCGACCTGCGGGGTCAGACCGTTACCGTTGACTTTGAGGACAAGGTTGCGGTGTACGAATTCGGACAGCTAAGTGAGCTTGAGCCGGCCTACGCCATGACGGTACACAAATCCCAGGGCAGTGAGTATAAATGCGTTGTCTTTGCCGCAACCAAAAGCCCGCCGATGCTTCTAACAAGAAGCGTTCTTTATACCGCCCTTACCAGAGCCAGGGAGCTGCTTATTATGGTTGGTGACGCTGAGATAATACGCACTATGACCATGAACGAACGCAGGGAAAAGCGGCATTCGGGACTCAGGGAGAGATTACAGGAGCTGGCAAAATAGATTTAACTGTCATTCCGAGGAGCGCAGCGACGTGGGAATCTTAAAAGAAAAGATTGCCACGAGCCGCAATCGACTCTCGCAATGACATCTACCACAGGGGGAATTAACCATGGGCATACTCGATTTGCTTTTTCCCGACAAATGTGTTTTCTGCGGAAAGCTTACAGATAAAAGCAGAGTATGTGAAAAGTGCTGTGACGCACTGCCGGAAACAACAGGAAAGCGGACCGCAAAAAGCGGTGAGTTTTTTAATGAGTGCATTGCACCCTTTTACTATCTTGGCATTGTCCGGGACTCCATATTGAGGTTTAAATTCCACGGCAAGGCTTCCTATGCACAGGTCTATGCCCGATACTGTTCAGCACTTATAAGAGAGCGTCTTTCGGGTAAATTCGATATTATCACATGGGTACCTGTAAGCCGCAGACGAAAAAGGAAACGCCGTTACGACCAGGCAGAGCTTTTGGCAAAGGCTATAAGTTTTGAGCTGGGAGTGCCATGCGTCAAAACCCTTAAGAAAATCCGCCATACACCACCCCAGTCCACGTTTACAGAGGCTGCACGACGCAGAGCCAATGTCAGCGGTGCGTTTCGGTGGAATGGAAACGAAATTCAGGAGAAGCGAATTCTTCTCATTGATGATATAATAACCACAGGGGCAACAATGTCGGAATGTGCCCGGGTGCTTCTCATGGCAGGTGCTGAGGATGTTTTAGCCTGTACTGTTGCCATGAAGAAAAACAGCTAAGGCTTACCTCTCCCACAGGGAGAGGCGGAAAAGTACGTTTTGGGGAGTACCCCATTGAATGAAACAGCAATTATTAACAGATAATATAATGATTTTGTCAGAGTAACAGCACATCAAGTGCAGGAGGTCAGTATGCTTTTCACCAGAGATATAGGAATAGACCTTGGTACCGCCACCGTTCTTTTGGCGGTAAAGGGCAAGGGGATAGTCACCAGAGAGCCTTCCGTAGTAGCCATGGAAAAAAACAGCGGCAGGCTTTTGAAGGTTGGCATGGCAGCACAGCGTATGCTCGGCAGAACTCCGGGCAATATTGTGGCTATCAAGCCCATTAATGCAGGCGTAATATCCGACTGCGATATGACCGAGCGAATGCTCCGTGAACTGGTCAGAAAGGTTACTTCCTTCAGCCTTATTAAGCCGAGAATACTTATTTCCGTCCCATCGGGTATCACCGAGGTTGAGGAAAGAGCGGTTATCGAAGCCGGTATGCAGGCAGGTGCGCGTAAGGTTTACCTTATCGAGGAGCCTGTTGCGGCAGCTCTCGGTTCAGGTCTTGATATTTCCAAGCCCGAGGGTCACATGGTAGTTGACGTTGGTGCGGGTACTACTGATATTGCCGTTATAAGTCTTAACGGTGTAGTCCAGTCCGAGTCCATCAAGGTGGCAGGTGACGCCTTCGATGCCGCTATTATCAGACACATAAAGAGAAAGCACAATGTTCTCATCGGTGACGTTACCGCCGAGGAGCTGAAAAAGAGCATCGGCTGTGTTAAGCCAAGAAATGATGCAGCCTCCATCGAAGTCAAGGGCCGCTGTCTTATGACGGGACTCCCACGTATCGTGTCGGTAAGCACACAGGAGATGGGCGAAGCCTTTTGTGAGGTAACCGAGCAGATTTTAGAAGCTATTCAGCAGGTTTTGGAAAACACACCGCCTGAGCTGGTTGCAGATGTTTCTGAAAACGGTATCACCATCACCGGCGGCGGAAGCCAGATTTGGGGCTTCGATCAGCTTGTTGCCGAGAGGACAAGCATTCCTACAAGAATTGCCGACGACCCTGAGCTCTGTGTTGCCTACGGCGTTTCCAAGGCCCTTGCCAATATCAATAATATGGAAGAGGGTACTATCAATATCGCCCGCCGGAGACAGATGAGATAAAATAGCTTTGATACCGCCACCACAGGAGACAACTTCTGCGGTGGCGTATGTTTTGGCTGTATAAAGGAGGGATACGGTTGAGAGATGAGTGTTTAATTTGCAAAGCACCGTTGGAATATATGGAAAACGATGTTTTGATGGAATGTGCGATTTGTCATAGAAAAGAGAATAGCAAAACCGGATGTATAAACGGTCATTATATTTGCAATGAATGTCATACCAGCGGTATGTACGGTATTATCGCTGTGTGCCTACATGAAACAAGTAAGAATCCCATTGAGATACTGGAAAAAATAATGTCAATGTCTTTTTGCCATATGCATGGGCCGGAACACCATGTGATGGTTGGTGCAGCACTTTTGACAGCTTATAAGAATGCAGGCGGAGATATTGACTTAAACAAAGCCCTTATAGAAATGTACAACAGAGGAAAGGCTGTTCCCGGTGGTGTATGCGGATTTTGGGGTGCCTGCGGAGCGGGTATCAGTGCAGGAATGTATATGTCCATCGTGACAAAAGCAACACCACTGGCAAATGAAGCATGGGGGATTTCCAATCAAATGACCTCCAGAGCATTGGGGAGAATTGGTGAGGTCGGTGGCCCACGCTGCTGCAAAAGGGATTCATACCTTGCTGTAATTGAAGCGGTCATCTTTACGAAAGAAAAATTGGGTATCTCCATGGAATTAGATGTTTTTTCCTGTTCCCGTTCATCCATGAATAATCAGTGTATTCAAAATAGATGCCCGTTCAATAAATCGGAGGTGTAAGATGGAAAAAGTAAAAGTTGCGTTTATATGTGTTCACAATTCCTGCCGAAGCCAAATGGCAGAGGCTCTCGGTAAGAAGTACCTTTCGGATATTTGTGAGTGTTACTCTGCCGGAACGGAAACAAAGCCTCAAATAAATCAGGATGCTGTGCGTCTCATGAAAATAGTTCATGGTATTGATATGGAGGAAAGCCAGTATTCAAAGCTGTTTGAAGATATTCCTGAAACAGACATTGTAGTCTCCATGGGATGCAATGTGGTTTGCCCTTATATCCCTGGTAAATTAAATTTGAATTGGGGTTTAGAAGATCCATCGGGGCAGAGCGATGAAAAGTTTTTGGAAATTATGAATATGATCGAAGAGAATATTCATAAGCTCCGAGATACGGTTCTTGAAATGAATACATGACTCAGAATATCAAAAAAGCTCCCTTAAGTGCCCGGATAATCAGATCTGGGAGCTTGTTTATTGAGTGTTCAAAAAAGGTGCTATAATAACAAAACGAGGTATAATCATGTATATTAAATTGATTCAGCCCAAAATGGAAAAGAGGCCGATGGACACAGATATAAAAATACATATGGCACCGCCACTTGGATTGCTTACAATTGTGAATCTGCTTCGAAATGATCATAGGGTCGTTTTGGAAAACGAAAATGTAGAAGATATTCAATATGATGCACCTGATATTGTGGGAATATCCATTACAGTTGATGTGCTTCCGAGAGCAATTAAAATTGCAAAAAAGTTCAGAGAACAAGGCTGCATTGTGGTGGCAGGGGGTATTCATATCACAACAGCGACAGATACAATTCCCCCTGATTGCTTTGATGTGCTCTGTGTAGGAGCTGCAGAAGGCACTTGGCCTGATATCATAAGAGATCACAAAAACGGAACATTAAAATATATTTACCGTTGTAAGAAGAATTTGAAAGGACGAGATTTAGTTCCGCCTGCCTATGATTTTATTGAGAAGGGGAAATATCTGTATTGTAATGTGATACATACAAGCAGAGGCTGTCCGTTTCGATGTGACTTTTGCTATAACAGTGGAGCAGAACAGCTATTTCTGAACCGTGAAATTGATGATGTTATCCGGGAAATCAAGGAAATCAACACAAAACATATCATGTTTATTGATGATAATTTTATTGGAAACAAAGCGTGGACTTATGAATTCTTAGAAGCAATAAAACCATTGAAAATTAAATGGAATGCGGCTGCATCAATAAATGCGGCATTGGATGAACAACTTCTTGATTTAATGAAAGAAAGCGGATGTCAGGGATTGTTTATTGGTTTTGAAAGCATCAGTCAAGACTCTATAAAAGATGTTCATAAGGTACAGAATCATATAGAAACATACGAAAAGGCTGTCTACGAGATTCACAGACGAGGGATCATGATAAATGCAAGCTTTGTGTTTGGTTTGGATGGGGATACAAAAGAAACCTTCAGAACAACCCTGGATTGGATTGTGAAGAATAAAATTGAAACAGTTACATCACACATTCTAACGCCATATCCCGGAACAGCATTATATCGCAGGATGAAAGAGGAGAATCGCATTACATCGGAAGATTTGTCACTGTATAACACAGCCAATGTTGTGTTCCAACCTAAGAATATGACATCGCAGGAATTGATGGATGGATATTTGTGGATATATCGTAATGTATACAGTTTTAAAAATATAATCAAACGAATGCCCGAAGCCAAAAGTCAGCGGGCTGCATATCTTATGTTCAATTTATTTTACAGGAAATGGGGTAAAATTACAGATTTTTTATGCAAATGTATCTCTTATAAGAGAATCGGAATATGGGCAGAAAAGATATCACACTATTTATAAAATACAACTTGCGGGCGGTTGGAAGATCCATCGGGGCAGAGCGATGAAAAATTTTTGGAAATTATGAATATGATTGAAGAGAATGTTCATGAGCTTAGAGAAACGGTTCTTGAATTAAATGCTTGAAAAATTAAAAGTCCTCTTACCTGAAAAAGTAAGAGGACTTTTGAACTGTGTAAAGACAATTTTTATGATTTTTTGTGTATTGCCGATTATGGGAAGCTTTGCAGGGTTCGGCGCTTGTGACGAATCACAGGCAGGTACGAAATGAACAACCAAAGGCTTCCCCTTGAGGGGAAGCTGTCACCGAAGGTGACTGATGAGGTGTGCAGTAAAATGTTCGATTTTGAACGAATTGCAGGAAAGTGCAACATTTCCACCTCATCCGTCACGCCTGTAGGCGTGACACATTCCCCTCGAGGGAAAAGCTTTATTTTTCACTTCTTCATTATTCTCATGGCATTGAAAACAGCGATAAGGGCAACGCCAACGTCACCGAACACCGCTTCCCACATACCGGCGATGCCGAAGGCACCTAAGATAAGGAATACGCCTTTAATGCCCAGAGCCAGGACGATATTCTGAATTACAATTCGCTTTGTTGCCTTTGCAATGCCGATGGCTTCAATGAGCTTTGAGGGCTCATCGGTCATCAGTACCACGTCCGCCGCTTCAATGGCGGCATCCGAACCCAAAGCACCCATTGCGATACCCACATCGGCTCTCGCCAGGACAGGAGCATCGTTGATACCGTCGCCAACAAATGCCAGTTTACTGCGTTCACGTTTTCCGCTGTCAAGCTGCTCAAGAATTTCGACCTTTTTATCGGGAAGAAGCTCGGTGTAATATTCATCCAATCCCAATTCATCAGCCACAGCTTTTGCGATAATCTCGTCATCACCTGTCAGCATTACCGTCTTTTCAACACCTGAAGCCTTGAGTTTGGAAACTGCATTTTTGCTGTCAGCCTTTATTTCGTCGGAAATCAGAATACAGCCTGAAAACTGTCCGTCAGCGGCAACATAAACCTTAGTGCCAGCCTTATTGCAGGGGATATAGGACACATTTTCCATGTCCATAAGCTTTCCGTTACCGGCCAAAATGTGGATATTGCCGGAGGTAATGCTTATGCCGTGACCTGAAATTTCCTTATAATCGGTGATCTCATTTTTATCTATGCTCCTGCCGAAGGCTGTTAGGATTGATTTTGCGATTGGATGATTGGAATAGCTCTCCGCCTTTGCGGCATACTGCAAAACCTCATCCTTTGTAAAGCTCTGTGACGGGATTATCTCGGTAACCTTGAAAACACCCCGGGTCAGAGTTCCTGTTTTGTCGAAAACCACAATGCTGAGATCATTCAGTGCCTCAAGGTAGTTTCCACCCTTGACTAATATGCCGTGCTTTGAAGCCGCACCGATACCGCCGAAAAAGGTCAGGGGAATGGATATCACCAAGGCACATGGACAGGAAATTACAAGAAACACAAAGCCCCTGTGAATCCAGTCTGCCCACTCTCCGCCGAATGCAAGGGGAGGGAGGATCGCGAGTATTGCTGCCAAAATCACCACGATTGGTGTGTAATACCGTGCAAAGGAGGTGATGAAGTTTTCTGTGGGTGCTTTCCGGCTTGCCGCATTCTCCACCATGTTCAAAATCTTTGAAACCGTGGACTCACCGTAGGCTTTTGTGACGCGGATAGTCAGAACACCTGTCTCGCTTATACAGCCCGAAAGAGCTTCGTCACCCTTGTAAACGCTTCTTGGTACGGACTCGCCTGTGAGAGCCCTGGTGTCGAGCATGGAGCTTCCCTCGATAACAATACCGTCAAGGGGAATTCGCTCACCAGGCTTTACTATGACAGATTCACCAACCTTGACATCTTCGGGTGAAACGGTTTCAAGCTCGCCGTGACGGATGACTGTTGCCGAATCGGGACGAATTTCCATAAGCTCGGCAATGGAACGCCGTGAACGGCCGACAGCCCGGTCCTGAAAGAACTCACCAACCTGATAGAAAAGCATAACAGCCACGGCTTCGGGGTATTCTCCGATTATAAATGCACCGATGCTGGCTATGCTCATAAGGAAGTTTTCGTCAAACACATGACCCTTGGCGATGTTTTGCACAGCACTCAGTACAACATCGCCGCCCAGAATGATATATGCCGCAATCAGAAAAGCAAGCTCCGCCGCAAGTGGGAGGCTTGTGAAAACATCAAAAGCAATGCCGCAGAAAAAAAGCACAGCACCGATCGCAAGCCGGATTATTATACTTTTCTGTTCACCCTCGCCGTGGTGGTGATGATGGTGATGGTGTTCACCGTGTTCAGAAACCTCCACCTCAGGCTCAAAGCTGTGGACGATGGCTGTAACCTTCTCGGTAATATCGTCAGAGGTGTGGATGGTGAGGGTCTGATTCATGAGATTGATTGCAGATGAGCTGACCTCTGGAAGCTCACCCACAGCACGTTCTATTTTTGCTGCACAGTTTGGGCAATCCAAACCATCAAGTAAATATATCTTTTCCATAATAACGGTCTCCTGAATTTCAAAATAAAGACTCTATTATATATTATTCAAATATATGCTCAAGACCCATGTCGATTATTTCCTTTACGTGGTCATCGGCAAGGGAATAGAAAATGATTTGCCCTTCACGGCGGAATTTTACCAGATTTGAAAGGCGAAGAGCCTTGAGCTGATGGGAAACGGCGGATTTCGTAACCCCCAAAAGAGCCGCAAGGTCGCAGACGCACATTTCGTTTTGCTCCAGAGCATGGAGTATCTGAACCCTCGTTCCGTCACCGAACATCTTGAAAAGGGATGCCAGCTTCATATAGGCTTCTCTGGACTGCATTTTGCTCCTTGTGTCGCTTACTGTTTCCTCGTGAATTATTTCGCAGTCGCAAAATGGCTGTTTTGTCATTCCGTCCGCCTCCTTGAAGTTTAATAGTTGAGCAAATACTCAACTATTATTGTACCACAATGTATAAGAATGTCAAGCCAAACGAGGTGGTGCGGTTGCGGACACCCGTCCTCGGGTGTCCGCAGACTGTCGCTCCCCTCCATGTTATTCCGATGAGCAACTCCCTCCCCATATCATTCCGAGGAGAAATTCCCTCCCATTGTCATTCCGAGGAGCGGAGCTACGTGGGAATCTTCTCTAAAATAGCTAAAGAAAATATACGTTTTTGAATATTTTTGCTTCAAAACAGATTTAAGCATTGTACCGCCTACGCGGCGGGCGGTTCCTTTCCGTCGGTGGAAAGGAACCAAAGACCGTTTACTTAAGGGGAACTGCTTCCCTTAAAAATCCCTTCCGCTATAATCATACGCACCAGCCTCTGACTTTCTGCGGTGATCGTTTTAGTCTTTTGCCACTCAATTTAGCCATGTTTCCAATGCGGCTTTAAATTATGCCCCTCTCCGTCACGGCTTGCACCGTGCCGCTTCTCCTGTTGGGAGAAGTGGCTCGCGAAGTGAGACGGAGAGAGGTTTGCGGTTCGTCACAAAGTGCCGAACCCTACGGCTGGGGAGGGGAATAAAGGCTGCCTACGTCCTCTGCAGAGTGGGGAAAGCAAAAAAGAGCTGTGGACTCAAATGAATCCACAGCTCTTTGAACTCTTATAGACTTATCTGTAAATTGGATTACCGGAGTTGATATCCTTAATGAACTCGTCGTTCTGTGCAGGGTAAGCGGAAAGCATAGGCTTAACGTCCAGACCCTTCTTTCTGTCGTAGTAGTTCTTGGTGATCTTAACTGTAAGACCGCTGAGACCGATGACAGCGATAAGGTTAGGAAGTGCCATAAGACCGTTTGTTGTATCGGAGATGTTCCAAACAAGGTCACTGCTGATAACAGCGGAAGCAACGATAAGAACAACGTAGATAACCTTGAAGGTCATTGTTGCGATCTTCTGACCCTTCTTGCCTGCCTTCTGGAACAGGAATTCAACAGCCTTTTCACCGTAGTAGCTCCATGCGAGGATGGTGGTGAAAGCGAAGAGAGGAAGGATTACGCAGAAGCAAACTGTACCGAAGATGCCCAGGTTGTTGGAGAATGCTGCAAGAGAGAGAGCAGCGTCGCCTTCAGCACCTGTGAGAGCGGTAAGGTCGTTGGAGGAGAGGATCATGAGAGCGGTGATGGTGCAGATGATGAATGTATCAAAGAATACTTCAAAGATGCCCCAGAGACCCTGGCGAACAGGTTCTCTTGTTTCGGAAGCACAGTGAGCGTAAACGGAAGAACCAAGACCTGCTTCGTTGGAGAATACGCCACGAGCCATACCCTTCTGGATGATCTTGGAGAAGGTATAACCAAAGATACCGCCGCCTGCTGCCTTGAAGTTGAATGCATACTTGAAGATGGAAGCGAAAGCAGTGCCTACATTACCGATATGCATGAAGATAACGATGATAGCGAGAACAAGGAAGAGAAGGGACATGAATGGAACCAGGATGGATGCTACACGGCCGATTCTCTTGATGCCGCCGATGATAACGAGAGCTGCTACGATAGCAACGATAATACCAACGATGAGCTTAACGGTTGTACCGTCGAAGCCTGCAAAGCCGGATGCCAGAGTGCCGGAGATCTTGTTTGTCTGAACGCCGCTCATACCGATAGCAGCGAGAACGCAGAAGAGAGCTGCAATATAGCCAAGCCACTTCCAACCGAGACCTTCGGAGATGTAGTAAGCAGTACCGCCGGAGAAGTTGCCTTCATCGTCCTTTTTACGGAAGTACATACCGAGAACATTTTCGGAGTAGTTGGTGATCATACCGAAGAAAGCAGAGATCCACATCCAGAAAACAGCACCGGGACCGCCGGTGAGGATAGCGGAGGTAACGCCGATGATGTTACCAGTACCGACTGTACCGGAGATAGCGGTTGCAAATGCTTCAAACTGAGAAATGGATTTTGCACCCTTGTCTTCAGCGTGCTTCTTGCCCAGACCCTTGATGGTTGGAACGATAGTGGAGTTGATGGATTCGCCAAGCTTGCGAACCTGCATTGCCTTTGTTCTGATGGTCATGATGATGCCGGTGCCCAGGATCAGAATGATCATTGGCCAGCCCCATACGATACCATTCAGCCAGTTGTTGCCGGCCTCAATGGCGCTGATGATGTTTTCCCACATAGTTGTTTATTTCCTTTCTTTTAATGAAAATAATGAAAAATAAAACGAGCCAAACGAAAAGTTCGGCTCCGGACAAAATCAAGCGACCCTATTTCAAAAGCCGCATAGTACGACCTTAAAATAAAGCACGTTTTAAATTTTGTTCTCCGTCCTTTTGCCTGAGAGATTAGCTTTCGCCTTGCACCTTCGGCACCCGATAAACGGACTTCTCCGGAGCGCTATCCATGTGCAGTTTCGCCTGCGTAACAGACACCTGAGAGTGTTACTCCTTCGGGAACTTTCGTAATTTCCTGCACACTTCATTTAGCCTCTATTAATATTGCAAGGTAATTTTTATCATAAACCATCTGCTATGTCAATACATTTTTTCAAAAAAATTAATTATTCGTGAATTTTTCTGATTTTACGCGAAAACAATGAAAATTCTCCGCAGCTTTTGTCCCTTTTTTCAACAGCAATCAAGGATTTAAAAAATTTTTTCGTATTATCTGAGAAAAGGTATTGACTTTAGGAGAAAAATAAATTATAATGCAATAGCTTTGAAGTTAATAGTTCTTTGAACACACGATCTGGAGAAGTCGCGTAGCCCGGTCGAGCGCGCACGATTGGAAATCGTGTATACCCCACAAGGGTATCGAGGGTTCGAATCCCTCCTTCTCCGCCAAATAAAAAAGACATCCATTAGGATGTCTTTTTTATTTGGCGGAACTAAGTGTGCCCTGGGGCACGATAAGCACACCTTCGGTGCGTGAAGTGATGCTACGCATCGTGAAGTGCCTGCGGGCGTGAGGGGATTTATTTTACTGAAAATCTATGTTCATCTTGCATAAAAATAGACAATATGGTATGATATATTTGTAAAAAAAGCCGCTTAAATATCCTTTATAAATAACATTGGATAACAAATAGGAGGGAGCGTATGTTACATTCATTTACCAGAAATCATGATGATCGATCTACCAACGCAGGTTTTCAGTTTGAGTTTTATTGCGATTGCTGTCACAACGGCTTTAAAAGCACCTTCAAGGAGTCCCGCACCTATGGACAGCAGAAGAACAACGAGCGTTTCGGCCGCATGGCGTCTACGATAGGTGGCTTTCTCGGCGGAAAAGCAAACAATCTCGGTTGGGCAATAGAGCGGGGAAGCAATCTTTTGAACGAGCGCTTCAGCGGTCAGTCGCCGGAATGGCGAAAAGAGCATGAACAGGCTTTTGATGAGGCTCAAAATGAGATACGCCCATATTTTCGCAAATGTCCAAGCTGCAACAAATGGGTATGCTCGGAATGCTGGAATGAAGAGGAAGGTCTTTGCATAAGCTGTGCACCTCGTGAAGCAAGCTACGTTGCCAAGGCTAAAAGCCGTGCCATGCAGCGTAATATTGACGAAGCCGCTGACTCTGCGGTTGTATGGCAGGGCAAAATTGAAACCCGCACGACCGTGTGCCCTGATTGCGGAAAACCCTCCGGAAACGGAAAGTTCTGCAATAACTGCGGGGCGCCTCTCGGAACTAACAGATGTCCAAACTGTGGTGCGCAGGTTGCTCTGGGCTTGAAGTTCTGCGGAGAGTGCGGCTCTTCCATGCAGAAGAGCGGCGTATGCCCGGGCTGCGGATATGAAAACCAGCCGGGAATGAAATTCTGCGGTGAATGCGGAACAAAGCTCTGATGAAATATGAAGCACAGGCTTTCGGAGCCGTAAGACAGATAGAGCTTAAAAGGGAAGGTGTTCAGATCGGCGAAAGACTGCTGGATTTTGCCGACGTGAGTTTAATGCGTCCGGTAAATCACCGCATCTTTATTGAAATGCTGGGCGGAGAAACTGTGGAAATATCCATGCTTGGGTTTTCCTATGACGGCTTCTGGGAAGAGCTGATGCAAAAATTCAGCGACAGAAGCATGGAGGCTCTTTTCGCAGAGGAAGCTCCTCTCATGAAATGCGAAGGGGAATATCAGTTTGGCAGTGAGCACGGCCGGGGACTGATCGTTTTGATGCCCGATGCGGTCTGTATACTGCCGCAGAATTGCCATGCCGTCAGGATACCCCTGTGCTTTGCCTCTGACATTACGCTGAAAGGCTATCAGCTGAGCATCACTCTTGAGTCAGGGGGAAGATATACCGTTGGGAAAATGGGGTACGATACAAAGCCCTTTGCCGAACGCTGCATCAAGGCGAGTCAGGATGTGAAGCTCAGGCGAAGCCGGATGCTGTCAAAGCATGAGGTCCGGCCGCCTTTTACAGAAAAGGGTCTGTTTCGCACGGCTCAGACAGACGAATATTATCTTGCTGCTGTCAAAAACGGCAGGTGTGCCGTGGAGCTTTTTACACACGATGATTCTGCTACATATCTCTACCGTTATCAGGAAGAGGACTCTGTTTTTGCCTGCCGTTTGAGGGAGGCAATGGAGGCAATAGGCTCTCGCCGTGAAATAATCTATATTTCGGATGAACAGCTTGCGGAAAAACCTCTGTTTCGTATGGCACTTGCCCGCTGTGATGCCGTTAGCTTCCTGCGTGGCAAAAGTGCGGGACGTCTGATCCACAACGCAGGTCACTCCCGGGTGCTATCAGAATTTTTGGAGGGATAGCTCCTTTCGCGGATAAGCTGCAGTCAAATGCAGATCGCAAAATATATAAAAAATCATGGGGCGGCTGACAGCCGCCCTTCGTTTGTTAAAGCAGCATTGGAAACGCGGATAAGTTTAACAACGTTATCACAAATTTAACATTTCCACACTTTATCTTTCTCACCCCTTATGCTATAATTTCCCTCATATTCCAGAAAGGAGACCACTGTATGGGCGAAAAAAAGGTCTCGCCGTTATATAAGGTCGTAAAGTGGTTGGTAAAGGTCTTTTCACCAAAATTCAAGCCTTTTGGTGTGGAAAATCTTCCGGATGAACCATCCATTATAGTTGCGAACCACTGTCATATGTATGGCCCTATCTCCTGCGAGCTGTATTTTCCCGGGAAACGCTACACCTGGTGCGCGGGGCAGATGATGCACCTGAAGGATGTTCCGGCTTATGCGTATCAGGACTTCTGGTCACAGAAGCCAAAACATAGCCGCTGGTTTTATAAAATGCTGTCCTACATCATTGCCCCCTTGTCGGTACTGATTTTCAACAACGCCGACACAATAGGCGTATACAGGGACACTCGAATTATGTCAACCTTTAAGGACACGATCGAGCGGCTTTGCGAGGGTGCACACGTTGTGGTTTTTCCCGAGCACAGCGTACCCCGCAACAACATAATCTGCGATTTTCAGGACAGATTTATTGACATTGCAAAGATGTATTACAGGAAAACAGGCAGAGAACTGAACTTTGTACCCATGTATATCGCACCCAAGCTAAGTGAGATGCACCTTGGAAAGTCAATTCGCTTTTCCGCTGATGCTCCCATTGACATCGAGCGTCGGCGTATCTGTGAGCATTTAATGAATGAGATAACAGATATCGCCTGTGGACTTCCGCGGCATATAGTTGTTCCATATAATAATGTTTCAAAGAAAGAATATCCATACAATGACCCGTGTGAGGCAAGCAAACAATGAAAAAACCGGTAGTTGATTACAGAGAATTCCGTCTGTCCCGCCTGAATGAGCCTCGTTTTTCCCATCTCAAGCTTCTTGCCGGCTGGATAGGTTATTTTGCGTTGTATTTTATCACCGAAAACCTGATACCTGCTGAGAAATGCTATGTTGTACACATCCCTCTGGACGATTTGATACCCTTCCATGAAGGCTTTCTCATTCCTTATGTGTTCTGGTACCTGCTTATCGTGATATCGCTCTTATACTTTGCACTGTATAATATCGACGGTTTCAGAAAACTCCAGACATATATCATCATCACGCAGGTTGTGGCAATGGTGATTTATATCGTATTCCCCAATATGCAGGACTTAAGACCCACAGAGTTCCCAAGGGATAATTTTTTGACCAAGTGTGTCCAATTCCTGTATGCCTTTGATACAGATACGAATGTTTGTCCCTCTCTGCACGTGGCATATTCCCTGGGTATCATGTCGGTGTGGCTGAGAGAAAAGGACGCTTCCGCCGCCTGGCGTGGCTTTGTGGTGGTGGCGGTTATCCTTATTTGCCTGTCCACTATGTTTATCAAGCAGCATTCCGCAATGGATTTCTTTGCGGCTCTGCCTGTCTGTCTGCTGGCGGAGGCTGTGGTTTACAGAGAGTTCTGGCGTGATAAGCTCAGAAGAAAATAAAGGTATATTATTCATTACTGTGAAAACATTCTGTTTTTGCTCAATTTCTACCAGGGAGGCCGTCGGCCACCCTGGTTTTTTGTTGGTTTTGGAGTGCCTCATGGGGAAAACCAGGACTGGCGGCTGATAGCCGCCTCTGCTTTGTATATACCGAAAATCTTCGCAGCCGATTGACAAATCTGTCTACTGGTGGTAGACTAAACTCGACGGAACAAAAAATTTCTTAAGCTGTCTTAATAATATATTAAGACAATCCTAATCTGCGAGCCATTGAACAGGGCAGATTAATGACTTATAATAAACACACCGAAACCGTTGGAGGTGGACAGAATGAATTACGTTAATGGAATACTGAATGAGGTCAAGAAAGCCGTATCCGGCAAGGATCAGGTGCTTGCATGGATACTGACCACGATACTGGCAAAGGGACACGTTTTGCTTGAGGATATGCCGGGGGTGGGCAAGACCACCGCTGCTCTGGCATTTTCAAAGGCATTGGGTCTGGACTACGGCAGAGTCCAGTTCACGCCCGATGTCCTCCCGTCGGATATCACAGGTTATTCCGTTTATCAGAAGGAAACAGGTAAAATGCACTATCAGCCGGGTGCGGTGCTGTGCAATCTGTTCCTTGCGGACGAGCTGAACCGTGCAACCTCAAGAACTCAGTCCGCACTTTTGGAGGCGATGGAGGAGGGGCAGGTCACGGTAGACGGAATATCTCACAAGCTCCCTGAGCCGTTTATAGTGTTTGCGACCCAGAACCCGACAGGCGCTTCCGGCACACAGCTTCTGCCGGACTCCCAGATGGACCGCTTTTCCATGCGTCTGTCCATCGGCTATCCGTCACCAAAGGCTGAATACGAAATGGTTGCAAACAGGCTTAGCGGCAATCCTCTTGATACCGTTCGGCGTATTGTGACCTGCGATCAGCTTGTGGCAATGCAGAATGATGCCGCAAGGGTCTTTATCAAGGACGAGCTGATTACATATATCGTAAGTCTTGTAGGTGCAACACGCACTCATCAGAGCCTGAGCAGAGGCGGAAGCCCGCGAGCAACCCTTGCGTTAACCTCTCTGTCCAAGGCTGTTGCGTATATCTATGGCAGGGATTATGTTATTCCGAAGGACGTGACGATGGTATTTGAACGTGCCATCGCTCACAGAGTTCTGCTGACTCCCGAAGCGGAGGCAAAGGGAATTACGGCAGGAGCGGTACTGCAGGACGTTTTGAAGAGCGTTCCTGCACCTAAGGTATAGCTATGTGGAAGAACAGAGTGCTGTATCTTTTGCTGCTGCTTGGCGTGGTGATATTCTTCATCGACCACAACGGATGGGTCTCCCGGTATATGCTGGCAATGGTGCTTATACTGCCGGCGGTGTCGCTGCTGTGCAGCCTGCCTCTTGTCAGACACAGGCGGATAAGAATATCGGAAAGTGTGGTATTTCCACGAAAACAGCAGAATAGTATAACTGTTTCCCTGAAAACAGGCAAAAGCGGTATTGTGCCTGTTTGCAGAGTGTTCGTTGAAATTACAGACAAATTAGAAGGCAAAACCGCAAGGGAACGTGTGTTTTTAAATCCAAAGCACACTGTTTCCGTACCCTGCGACCATTGCGGTGTGTACGAATATCGTGTGGTTAAGGGATACGTTTACGATTTTCTGGGTCTTTTCAGATTTCCCGTGAAGCTCCCGGGTGGATGTACGGCGGTGGTTGAGCCTGTTGGTGCTGAGCCGGCACGTCATCCTGATTTCACAGGCTTCCGGTCAAAGTCCTTTAAGCCCAAAGCGGGCGGGGGCTTTTCTGAAATTCATGAAATTCGTGAGTATCGTCCGGGTGATCCTCTGAAAAATATACATTGGAAGCTTTCGGCAAAGACCGATGATTTAATGATAAGAGATCCTCAGGAGCCTCAGACCAGACCGGTTCAGGTGACGGTCGACCTGACTGACGACAGGGAAAGGCTGGACACGGTATTGGATGAGCTTTGCTGGGTATCGCAGCAGCTTCTGAAAATGGAGATACCTCACGATATCTGCTATCCGGCAGGGGAGGAGTGCAGAATTCTTTCGGTGAAGTCCGAAAAGGACCTGCATGAGGTTTTTCGCGATATTATGAGCCGCCCTGTAAAAAGCGGTGCTTCAGTTATGAGCGGCGGACGCTGTCCTTATGCGGATTGGCGATACCACATCGACCCATACAGAAAGGGGGATGCGGATGAAAAAACGTGAGATTATTTGGCGGTCCGTGATGTCCTTCCTGTGGGGTTCTGCTCTTGTAACAGGCAATCTTTTTTGCCTGATAACGGCATTTAATGTGCCTGTTGATGGAAAAGAATTGATTTTTCTGTGCGTTTTGGCAGTCCTTTTCTGTTCTGTGATATTTATATTCAAGCGTTCGTGGATAGGATCTGCGGTATTCTGGCTGTTTTTGGCGGTGCTTGTTTACTGGCGGTTTGAGCTGATTAGAGACGGATTTTTGATAGCCTTTAAGATCATAGCTCAGAAATTTATGGAGTCCTACAATACATTCCGTGGACTTCAGCTTATTGTGAATGTATCCGATGATGCATCGGCAACGTATTTTATGGCGGTGCTGGGAGGTATGCTTGGTTACCTCACGGTGAGAACGGTGGCAAAGGGAGGTCGCCTGTGGGGTGTGGCGATTTTTAGTATTCTGCTCCTTGTGCCCTGCCTGCTGATAATCAATTCCATGCCCGATATGCTGCCCTTTGTAGTTCTGATGGGTGCGTATGGGATGCTGCTTCTTACACAGTCCCAGAGATGGCACGATATGGAAGGGCGGTACAGCCTTATGGCGATGCTGACCGTACCCGTGGTCATATTCAGCCTTGCTCTTGCCGCGTTCATTTCACCGACGGAGCATCAAAGACCGGTGTGGGCTGAGAATATCAGAACGCATTTCAGGGAAACTTTCAGCCAACCAATGGCACAACAGGATCCTGTAACAGGGGAAACGGTGTATATGTCGCCGTTTTTACAGGACACATTGGGTAAGATGTCCTGGAACAGCGATATTTCCGAAACTGATCTGGATAAAATCGGGCCCCAAATTCAGACCGGCGGGGCTGTTATGTCAGTACTGTCTGATGACGGCGGGACGATATATTTAAAGGGAAATACCCTCGGTGTGTATCAGGACAACCGCTGGAGCATGGTGGAGGAATCGGAATATGCCGGTCTTAATATCAATAGTGACCTGTGGACCACAAACAATGCCGCAAGGCATGAGGTGATGGTCAGAACCTATGGAAAAAGCTCTATATTCTATCTGCCCTATGTGCCGAATAATCTGCCCATAGGTGCCGAGATTTACTACGATGCCTTCGTTAAAAACAGCGAGGGTCTGTTCGAGTATGCTGTGGCATTTGTGGAGGGTGCGGATAATGCAAGACTTAGCGATGGATATGAGGAATTTGTCCATGAGACATACACGCAGGTCCCGGAGGAAACGCGTCAGGTGCTTTCGGGGATTTTGGAAGAGCTGTCGGGAAATGTTTCTGAAATAACAGATTACGTCAGAAATTCCGCAGCTTACAGCCTTGAAACCGGAAGAGTGCCTGAGGGAGAGGAGTTTACCGAATGGTTTCTGACGGAAAGCGACACAGGCTACTGTGTGCATTTTGCAACTGCGGCGACGGTGCTTCTCAGGTGCTTTGACATTCCTGCAAGGTACGTTAACGGCTATCTGGTGCAGGCGGAAGCCGGAGATTGGGTGACCGTTACTCAGGACGATGCCCATGCGTGGGTGGAATACTATGTTGACGGCTATGGCTGGATACCCCTTGAGGTGACACCTGCCGCAAGCCGTGAAACAACAACAGAAACAGAAGAGCAGTATCTGAACGAACAGGAAGTACCGGAAACCGAAAAGGAAAATACAGGGGAAATCCCACCTGTTGAAGATGAAAAAAGCTTTGCATGGATTTTCTGGTGCATTGGATTTGCGGCTGTGCTGATTTTATGGGTACCTGTTGTCCGAAAGGTGAGGACATCGGTGCTGAAAAAGGGAACTGCAAACCGGCGGACGGTGAAGTATTATCGGCATATCCTGTTACTGTCCAAAAGGGCGAAAAAGCCTGTTTTGGAAGAGGTTGAGACCATGGCCATGAAGGCACGCTTCAGTCAGCATGACATTTCGGAAGCGGAGCTGGAGCTTGTGATGCGGGCGTATCTCGACCTTGTGACGGAGCTTAAAAACGAAAAGGGAGTTCTTTCAAAGGTACTGTACAGGTTCATATTTGCACTGTAACAAAAACAGGACCGAACTTTTTCGGAGTTCGGTCCTGTTTGGCGTTTTTCTGCAATTTTGCCTTGAAAACAGCTAAAATCTGAGAAAACAAAAAATTTTTCCGCAGAAAATGTCGAATAAAATCGTAAATTTCAACTTTTGCAAAAATTTTCATTATCATTCATTATATAACTTTTTTAGGAGGAATGATCAATGAAAGAAATTGATAATCTGTTACGCAGACTGGGAATAGGCTCAAATTACTATGGGTTCCAGATAACAGCCGCGGCCGTGGAGCTTGTGCTTAAGGATTTGGACAGGCTGCTGTTTGTGACCAAGGAGCTGTACCCGGATGTTGCGGAGAAGTGCAACTGCTCGGTGTATTCTGTGGAACGCAACATACGGACTGTGGCGAGGGTGGCGTGGAACCGCAATCCCGAGCTGCTCATCAGCCTTGCCCAGTACCCAATGAGCGTGCCGCCCTCTGCTTCGCAGTTTATTGATATACTTGCGGCACATTTGGCAAGAAATGCCGGCGGCAAGAGAAAAGCGGCGAAGGGATAAATGCAGAATGGGGTGTTCTGCATTTTTACAGAGTTAATTAAAATCGCCGTTCGGAAGTCCGAACGGCGATAATGTTTTTTATTCGTAAATTGGATGAGCCTTGCAGAGAGCGGAAACTCTTGCGTTGATATTATCCTTGCTGTTTTCGAAGTCTGTAACTGCCAGATAAATCAGTTCGGCAACCTCGTCCATGTCAGCTTCAAGGAAGCCTCTTGTTGTAACTGCAGGAGAGCCGAGACGAACACCGCTTGTCTTTGTTGCAGGCTGTGGATCGTTTGGAACCTTGTTCTTGTTTGCTGTGATGTGAACCTCGTCAAGACGCTGTTCAAGCTCACGGCCTGTGATGCCTGTGTCACGGAGATCGAGGAGGCAAAGGTGGTTATCTGTACCACCGGAAACCAGCTTCAGACCACGCTTCAGAAGACCCTGAGCCAGAGCCTGGGAGTTCTTCATAACCTGATGCTGATATGCGTTGAATTCAGGAGTAAGAGCTTCGCCCATTGCAACTGCCTTTGCAGCGATGATGTGCATGAGAGGACCACCCTGTTCGCCGGGGAAGATCGCGCTGTTGATCTTCTTTGCAAGAGCTTCGTCGTTGGTGAAGATCATACCGCCTCTTGGGCCGCGGAGGGTCTTGTGTGTGGTGGTGGAAACAACGTCTGCCCATGGGAATGGAGATGGATGGAGGCCTGCTGCTACGAGACCGGCAATGTGAGCCATGTCAACGAAGAGATATGCACCAACTTCCTTTGCGATAGCGGAGAACTTTTCAAAGTCGATGGTGCGTGGATAAGCGGAAGCACCGGCAAGGATCATCTTTGGCTTACATTCAAGAGCCAGCTCACGAAGCTGATCGTAGTCGATAACGCCGTCTTCGTTTGTGCCGTAAGGTACGATATTGTAAAGCTTGCCGGAGAAGTTTGCAGGGCAGCCGTGGGTAAGGTGACCGCCGTGGTCAAGGTTCATGCCCATAACGGTGTCGCCGGGCTGGCAGAGTGCCTGATAAACCGCGAAGTTTGCCTGAGCACCGCTGTGTGGCTGTACATTTGCGAACTTGCAGCCGAAGAGCTTGCAGGCTCTCTCAATAGCGATGTTTTCAACTACGTCAACGTATTCACAGCCGCCGTAGTAACGCTTTGCGGGGTAGCCTTCTGCGTACTTGTTTGTGAGAACGGAGCCTGCTGCAGCCATAACTGCAGGGCTTACGATATTTTCGGAAGCGATAAGTTCGATATTGTTCTGCTGTCTGTTGAGTTCGGCGGCGATAACATCCGCGGTTTCCTTATCCTGAGCGGCGACGATGTTAATAAGTTCCTGTACCATTATAATCCTCCGTAGTGTTTTTTTCAGAAAAAGTTCAATTTACATTATATTCATTCATGGAGTGATTTTCAATGGGAAAAACACCGAAAAAACATGGGCTTTTTTCAAAATAATGGGCAAATAGGCATTATTCGATTTAATTGATTGAAGAACCCCGGGCATTGGAACAAAAGGACGGACGAAAACGTCAAAAAAAGAAGGCGGACCATGCAGTCCGCCAAAAAATAGGGTTGTGGGATAAAGATATGAGCTTACAGTCCTTTCAGGAACTGAGGCATCCTCATGCCATTGGATAAGCTGTGATATTATGATAACGCTTCTCCGGTGAATTGTAAATAGGAGGTTTTGTCGTTTGGACACTACTTTTGGTGATAATTGCCGGGCAAATATGTTTGCAGCGATGGGGCACATTTCGTCGAAAAAATTTTATTAAAAAATTCAGAATAAAATGTACATATCCCGTGATTTGTGGTACAATGACTCTAACTATGATGTGATACTATGGTCTTGGAGTCCCCATCGGCAGAAAAGGGCTTCAGGAGTGAGATAAAACCCCGAGTGAGGAGGAGTAACCCCTTGAAGGAAACCGTTAAAAAGGAAAAAAAGCCCATGAGCTTTGAGCGGACAGCGGGCTTTTATATTGACAAAAAGAAACCTGTATATTTACTTTGCGTCCTGCTGACTATCGCGGCATTGTTCTTTGCATGGAATGTACAGGTTACCGACAGCGTTGTGGCTTATCTGCCGTCCTCCACCAATTCCGGTGCAGGCTATGCTGTCATGACCGAAGAGTTCACCGACCTTGCCACAGCACAGGTGCTTTTGGACAATGTTTCGGAAAAGCAGTGTGAGCTTGTCAGGGAGCAGCTTCTTGATATCGACGGTGTATATGCCGTTGACTTTGACTCAAAGAGCTATGCTGACGGCACCGGTGTTCTTGATGTTACATTTGAGTACGGCGAGTCGGAGGAAGCACAGGCTGCATACGATGCAGTCAAGGCTGCTGTAAGCAATTTTGACGGCGGCATTACAAGCTCTCTGGATTCGGGCTGGTGGTGGAACATAGACTTCGGTATGATCTTCCTTATGGTCGCCGGAGCTGCTCTGCTTATCGTGGCACTTATCTATGCCTCCCGTACATACGCTGATGTATGGGTGATGCTCTTTACCATGATCGTTGCCGTTATTCTGAATTACGGCACAAGTCTTGGTATGTCCAAAATTACAAGCCTGACCTCCGGCATATTCCAGGCGGCATTCACCATGTACTATGCGGCACTTATCTGCCGCCGTTATACAAAGGAACGCAAGGAACAGGATGTCCGTCCTGCTGTTATCACAGCGGTTGCGGGCAGTATGCCAAAGCTGACTGCCGCCGTTGTCATTGCGGCGACAGCCCTTCTGATTCTTGCCTGTGCAAAGCTCAGGCTTGGTCTGGACTTTGCTCTTGCACTTACAAAGGGTATTGTGATTTCTATTATCCTTTGCTTCACACTTCTCCCGGGTCTTATCACAATATTTGCAAAGCGTATGGACGACAGCCGTCATAAGCCTCTCCTGCCGAGAATAAGGAGAGAAAGCGGCAAGGTCACCTATAAGACAAGATACGCTTTCCCAATTATTTTCCTTCTCCTTGCCATTGCGGCTCTTACATTTATAATAGTATACCCCGTTCAGCCTTACAGCTTTGATGGGGAAGGTCTGCCGCTTATCAAGTCTCCGGGTCAGGTTATCGAATACAGGGCTGACCGTGACTTTGACAAGGACACAAGTGAAGTTTATATGATCGTTCCCGGCGGCAATTACGAGGCTGAGGAAGCTACTGTATATGAAGTGGGTAATATGGTGGAGGTCGTTTCCGTCAAAGCCCTTTCAAACAGTAGTGCAGCATCCTATATCCTCACCGACAGCGTGAATATCTGGCAGTTTGCCGATATTACAGGTCTTAATACCGATGCGGTGTGGAATATCTTTTCCGACCACAGCGAGCTTGTTGGTGTTGAAGCCGCAGGCGGCGTTGGGGAATATGAAGTGCCGTTTATTGAAATTTTCACCTATACATATAACAGAGTCCAGGAAGGCTCTCTCACGGTAAAGAGCGATGTTGCCGAAACCCTGGACAGCATCCGATACGAGCTTTCAGGTGCGGACCTTGAGCTTTGTGGCGAAAACCACGACAGAATTGTCATCGAGGTTTCCGTGCCTGACGATTCCCAGAAGGCAGCTCAGCTTATGGAAAATATCAGAGCCGTTGGCGAAGCTCATTACGGCGAGACAGTATACGTCACAGGTGAAGCCGGTGCTGCATCTGACCTTGAGGATGCCTGGGTTCGTGACATGATCCTTATTACGGCGCTAACGGTAGTTCTGCTTAGCGTCCTGCTTGCCGTACTGCTGAAAGCATCGGGACTTGCGATCGTTCTGGTAATTCTGGTACAGGGTGGCGTATGGCTCACAATGGCTGTGCCGTATCTCTTCCCGGGCTTCTTCAGCCATGTTGCAATTATGGTTGGATATACCATTCAGATGATTGCAGGTGTCACATTTACTGCGGCAGTTGCAAACAGCTATAAGAAGTTCAAGCAGACAGAGCCTCTCAAGAAGGCAATCGGCAAGGCCCTTAAGGAGAATTACAGTCTGATAGTAGTTACCGGCTGTCTCCTTATCCTCAGCGGCGTTGTGCTGGGTGTGCTGTCCTTTGACGCAGACGGTATGGCTATTGGCTTTATCGCCGCAATAGGCGGTGTTATCAATATGCTTATTGCCCTGTGCGTTGCACCTCAGACTATGCTTGCTCTTGATATCATCGACAGCAAGATAACAAAGTCTGATGTTGACATCACAGGTGAAGTAAAGGCTCCTGTTGAGGAGCGTATGGACATCGTTGAGGCTATCGAAAAGCTGAAAGCGGCAGAACAGCCGCCGGAAGAGTCCATAGACTTTGAAGGCTTCGCTGAAGAGCCTGACGTTTCCGAAGAGGCTGTAAGTGAAGAAACGATAGTTTTTGATATATTCGGTGAAATTGCCGAACAGCCTGACGAAGCAAATTTCCGGGAAAAGGAGGGTGAGCAGTCTGATGAAACTGAGAAATAAGATCGTAAGCCTGCTTCTGGCACTTCTCCTTATCTTACCCAACATGGGCGTTGCCTTTGCTGATACTACCGGTAACGCTGTAAGCATCGGTACAGCGGAGGAGTTTATTGAATTCACCCATAATTGCTCCCTTGATACCTGGAGTCAGGGCAAGACCGTTACACTTACGGCGAATATTGACCTGACAGGTTATGATAACATAACAATTCCGGCATTCAGCGGTACATTCAACGGTGCGGGCTTCACAATTTCCGGTGTACTCATTGCGGATTCGGGTGCAAATCAGGGCCTTTTCAGATACATCTGCAAGGGTGCGAGTGTTATTGACCTGACAGTTCAGGGTACTGTTATCGCAGGCGGAGAAGCCGTAAACATCGGCGGTATCGCCGGCAGCAATGCAGGTACTGTACAGAGATGTACCTTTGAGGGTACTGTTGTGGGCGAAACAGCCGTTGGAGGTATCGCAGGCACAAACGAAAAGGACGGCAGGATCGTGGAATCCACCACCAGAGGTAATGTTGACGGCGTAACCTCCGTTGGCGGTACTGCGGGCATCAACTATGGTACACTTACAAAGTGTGCAAACCACGCTTTTGTGGGAACAGACCCACAGGAGGGCGGCAGCTATGACATTGGCGGTATAGCCGGTTATTCCACGGGTACTATTGAAAGCAGCACCAATGTGGGTGTGGTAGGCACTCTCCACACAGGCTATAATGTGGGCGGCGTTGTTGGCCGTCAGGATGGTCTTGTAAACGGTGCAAAGAATGAGGGCGAGGTCTATGGCCGCAAGGATGTTGGCGGTATCGTGGGTCAGGCTGAGCCAACCATCAACATCATTTTCACAGAGGACCTCCTTGAGAAGCTGAATACAGAGCTTAAAAACCTCTATCAGCTCATTACGGATTCCCTTGAGGACTCCGATAAGCTTACCGCTGACATTCAGAAGAGACTGAAAAATGCCTCCGATTACATCAGTAAGGCAAGCACCAGCACGAATACTCTCCTCAGTCAGCTTTCCGGTACGGTGGCAGGCGGCAGTGATCTGAATTCATCCACAGCGATCATCTATGCAAGCCTTGGCAACTATTCTGCGGTTATGCACGATATGACCTCTGCTCTTTCCGATATGGCAGATGCATCCGAAGATATGATCGCTGTTCTCAAAACAATCTCATCCATCGCAAATAACGGTGCTTCCTCCATAAGCAAGGCACAGACTGCGGCAACGGCCTTTGATAAAGCCGTTAACGAGATCGGCGAAGCTGTTGAGGATATTGCCGATGACATCAGCACATTGAGAAACGCTGTCCTCCAGGAAAACGAGGAAAAAATGGAAAAGGCTCTCACGGACCTCTGCGGACACATCACCGCTCTCGGCGATGCCCTTGAAAAGAGTTCGGAAGCCACCTCTGATTTGAAAAAGCACCTTGCGGGTCTTATGAGCAGTGACTCCACAAACCAGAAGAAGGTTCAGGACGCTCTCAAGACCATCGTGGACACCCTTGACGATATGGCGGAAAGTGCGGATGATATGTCCGCTTCGGCAGCTAAGATCGATGCTGCAGTTGACGTAAAGTGGATTCCTCTCCAGATTTGTCTCAGAGATATGTCCGAAGCCGCCGAAGAAATGGGCAAGTCCGCAGGTAAGGTTCAAACTTCCTGTGCGGCAATTTCAGATGCCATTGACGACTTTGAACCAAGTGTTGCAGCGCTTGGTGACCCGATGAAGAAGCTGTCCACAGCCACGGAAACATACGGAGATACATTCAAGGAGCTTTCCACAGCTCTCTCCAAAATCGACAGCTATCTCACAGACCTTTCAAAAGCAGACCCATCCGATACGGCAACCTCTCTGGGCTCCTCCTTTACCACCCAGAGCCAGACCCTGTACAGAAACATCGTAAGTCTGTCCTCTGAGCTGACAGGTATCAGCACAAGCATTGGCACAGGCAATAAAGACAATTCCACAAATACAAAGGCAATCAATGACCAGCTTCTCAAGGTCATGGGTCTTGTTGTGGAAGCCCTTGAGGAAACAGGGGAAACAGGCTCCGTAACCGATGTTTCCGATGATAAAGCGGCAAGTGCAACAACAGGTAAGATCATGGCAAGCACCAATGCAGGTGTGGTAACAGGTGACAGGGACGTTGGCGGCGTTGTTGGCACAATGTCCATCCAGAACGAGCTTGACCATGAGGACGAATACAGCGACACTCTCTCCGCCGACAATCAGTATGAAATTATGGCGATCGTAACCGACTGCCAGAATACAGGTGAGGTTGTGGGCACCAAGGAATCCACAGGCGGCATTGCGGGCAGAATGGAGCTTGGTACTGTTGTTGATTGCGAAAACTACGGTGTAGTTGAAGGCAACGGCAAGTATACAGGGGGTATTGCCGGTCTTTCCAATGCAACAGTCCGCAAAAGCTATTCCAAGGGCATCATCTCCGGCGAAAGCTATGTTGGCGGTATTGTGGGCATGGGTAACCGCGTTGATGCCTGCTATGCTATTGTAGTTATCGACGGTACTGAATACGTTGGTGCGGTTGCAGGCTGGGGCGATACCACAGGTCAGCTTGTAACGGATAACTATTACATCGACAACGGCGTTGCCGCTGTTGATGGCATCAGCTATCACGGCGTTGCGGAGCCTCTTGCAGTAGCAAGCATGAAGTCCAGAGCAGACGTTCCGGCAGGCTTTGCGGATTTCACCATCACCTGTATTAATGACGGCGAAGTCCTCCATAAAGTAACCGTTGAATACGGTGCAGACCTTTCTCAGGTGGAAATGCCTGAGGTGCCTGAAAGAGAAGGCTTCTACGGCAGCTGGTCCGATTTCACAACTGAGCTTATGCTCATCAACCAGACCGTTTACGCAGAGTACGGTGAGTATATAAGCGTGGTTTCCAGCGATGAGCTGGATAACGGTGTAGCCTTTGCTTTAGCCGAGGGTCAGCTCACCAAGTATGCTAAGCTCAATGTATATGAGAGTGAAGAAGCCGCTCCTTCCGATGATGCGTGGAGTGTTTGGGATGTTTACTTCACCGATAAAGGTGTCACCGAGGAAACTGTAACCACCATCAAGCTTCTGAACCAGACCAAAGAGCTTGCCTCGATCTGGCAGCTTCGCGACGGCGAATGGGTTGAGCTTGACACCACCCGTGACGGTCAGTATCTGCAGATAAGCATGACAGGCACATCCGGCACATTCTGCTTCAGACCCGACTACATGATGATCGTGCTTCTTATCGCAATTTTTGTTGTGGCGGTAATCGGTATTGTTATGGTCATCATCCTTATGCTCCGAAACAGAAAGAAGGGCAAAGGAAAGAAAGCTCCAAAGAAGCCGGCAAAGCCTAAAAAGGTCAAGACAGCAAAGGCTGAAAAGGATAGGATCTCCGCAAGAAAAGCAAGGAAGCTGAAGCAGGAAGAGCCTGTTAACTCTGAACCTGAGATCACCTATAATCCTGACGAGCCTCTTATCCCCGAGTTTTTCATTCCCGAGGACAGACCTGTAAAGGGTGTGACGGAAGAGCAGATAATTCCGGAAGAAAAGCCTGTTGAGGCTGAGCCTGAAATTGTTCCTGACCTTGAGGACAACTTTATCCCCGAGTTCTTCGCTCCGGAAGAAAAGCCGAGAAAGCTTACTCTGAAAGAAAAAAGCGCAAAGAGAAGACGTGAAAAGTGCGAAAAAAGACGTGCTCAGCGAGCTCTGGAGCGTAACAGAGAAGCCGAGTAATACAAAAACCACAGTTGCAGCAGCAACTGTGGTTTTTTAGTGAATAATGAATGATTAATAATTAATAATGAATAATTGCGGTATCGCTGCGCGATGATTGGAATTATACTATTTCCTCAAAATCTCTTTTGCCCTGTCGTAGTCCTTCCGCTTGACATAGACACGGTGTTCATAGGCGGTGGAGGCATCAATGTATGGTATGCCATGGTACCTGCCGGGATTGGTCTTTGAACCTGTGGAAACGGTGGTTTCAATATTGTGTTCTCCGAGAATATCCCTGGTGCGGTTCACATGATTTAAGTCTCTTGAAATGAGTATTTCACGTTTAAACAGCATTTACCGTACCTCCTTTTATTTGAGCTGTGTTAACATAATGCAGCGGTGCAGATTTGCCTTATTTTATTTCCTGCTCCAAATTATCGAATATGTCATTGTCGAAGAATTCTCTTATACTTATGCCGAGCCCATCGCACAGCTTCTTGACAGAAACAACACCGGGATTTTTGCTTTTCTCATTCAGCATACTGTAGACTGTTGACGGCGATACTCCCGAAATATTGGCGAGAGAATTGATAGCGATATTATTTTTGTCGCAAAGTTCAATTATTCTCAACGCAACAGCTTCTTTTGTGTTCATTTAAACTCTCCCTTACGATATATCATTAAGAAAAAGTTTACCCGAATTTGCGATAAATCGTGTGGGATATATCGTGATTTTTGCTGTTGCAAAAAAGAAGGAGCTGATTGACAATCAGCTCCTTTTCCTAACAGTATTAACTTACAGACACATTGTGTCCTGAACGTCATTGAGAATTCTGCCGGCGGTTTTGATCATCTTGCCTGCGGTAGTTTTAGCGTGCTTTTTCTTTGGCGTACACATCATGCTTACCGCTGCTCCTGCCACCATACCGAGACCTACGCCCTTGATAAAATCCATCTTATTCATAATGACCTCCTGGATAATTTCTTGCTGATAGTATTCCCAATCGTTGAAAAATATCCGTGTACAGGTTATAATTATTAAATATTAAACGACATATTTACAGGAGAAGAAGAAATGGATATATCTCTCTTTTATGTAGAAAAAGGCTCCGGTGAACCTCTGATACTGCTCCACGGCAATGGAGAGGACCACGAGTATTTCCGAAGCCAGATAGATTATTTTTCAAAGACAAGGCGGGTCATTGCCATTGACACAAGAGGTCACGGCAGGTCTCTCAGAGGCACAAAGCCCTTCACTCTGAATACCTTTGTGGAGGACCTTGTGAAGTTTATGAGGTCAAAGGAGATCTATAACGCTGATATTTTAGGTTTCAGCGACGGCGGCAATGTGGCACTGATGTTTGCTCTGCAGCACCCTTACAATGTGAGAAGGCTGATACTAAACGGTGCAAATCTGAGATTTTCAGGTCTGACCCTTGGAACAGGTGCATGGATTTTAAGAAAGTACATACTTTACTGCATTCAGGCACCCTTTTCCAAAAAGGCGGCTAAGAGAAGAGATCTGTTCCGCCTGATGGTAAAAGAGCCGAGAATCGACCCGGACGAACTGCGATCCCTTGAAGTGCCAACTCTCGTTATCGTGGGAAATAAAGACATGATAAAAGCCGGTCACTCAAAGCTCATAGCAAAGAACATTCCCGACTGTAAGCTGGTGACCCTCAAGGGCGATCATTTCATCGCCGTAAACAACAGCGAAAAATTCAACAAAGCTGTGGAGGAGTTTTTAACTCAGTTCTGAGCCTTGAGTACAGCATCATAAAGCTTATTTTTCGCAAAGCCCGTGGACTTTGCCACCTGCTTTACGGAATCCTTTAAAGACTGCCCCTTATCCATAAGAGCGGAGACCTGCTCCATAGCCTCTTCCATGGTGAGGGGTGTTTCTTCGTCTGTTGGTGCTCCCTGAATGATGAGTACGAATTCACCCTTTGGCGGTGTGGATTCGTAATATTCAACTGCCTTTGCAAGGGTAAAACGGAGAGTTTCCTCATGGAGCTTTGTCAGCTCACGGGAAATGGTTATAGGTCTGTCACCGAAATATGTCAGCATATCGGAGAGGGTGGCCTTGAGCTTGTGGGGAGCTTCGTAGAAGATCATTGTGCGATGCTCGTTTTTCAACTCCTCAAGGTGTTTGTAGCGGTTCTTTTTAACGGTGGAGAGGAAGCCCTCAAAGGTGAAGCGACCTGTTGGAAGTCCCGAAAGGGCAAGAGCACATACAGCGGCACATGGACCGGGAATTGCGATTACAGGAACGCCTGCTTCACCGCAAAGTGCCACAAGGTCCTCGCCGGGGTCGCTGATGGCAGGCATACCGGCATCGGTGGCAAGAGCACAGCTTTCACCGTTCAGCAGTCTGGCGAGAATTCTTTCGCCGCTTTCTGCACGGTTATGCTCATAATAGCTGACCATGGGCTTCTTTATGCCCAGATGGTTCAGAAGCTTTACGGTGACTCTGGTATCCTCTGCGGCAATGAAATCAACGGCCTCAAAGGTCTCTGCCGCTCTGGGGGATATGTCACCCAAATTGCCGATGGGTGTTCCTACTAAATATAATGTACCGGACATGGCGTTATCTCCTTCCGTACAAAGCGTTATAACGCTTTGTGTCGATATATACGCATTAGTGCATATATCGACAATGCTTTTGTAATTTTCACTAACGATGATAAATTGCCCTTACCTCATCACTGTCACTGCCATCAGCATTGTAAAGCACAAGAGGCGGCATGATAACAAGTCCCGGACTTGCACCTCTCTTGGCTTCGATGAGAATAAGGCTGGGAGCGGTTTCCGGACGGCTGTGAACAAGACGGAGGCGTTTTGGTTCAATACCATTTGCGGATAAAAGGTGCATAGCCTCACCCAAACGCTCGGGACGGTGTACCATACAGAAGCTGCCGCCCCATTTTGTATAATACGCGGCGGTTTTGCATATATCCTCAAGGGTACACATAAGCTCCTCCCGGGCGATGGCGATATGGGGATTATCCGTGGATTTGCCGCTCATAACAGGGAAGTACGGCGGATTGGAAACCACCAGATCAAAATATCCCGATAGCTTTGGCTCACGCCAATGACGCATATCTGCTGTTATTATCTCAACTCTGTCACTAAGTTCGTTAATCTCCATGTTTTCTTTGGCGAGCTGTGCGGACTTTTCCTGTATCTCCACACCTGCCGCTGTTATTCGCTTGTCACCCCATGCAAGAAGCAGGGGAATGATGCCTGAGCCTGTGCCCAGGTCAAGAAGCCTCTTTGCCCTTTTAGCCGATGCAAAGTGACTCAGGAGTACGGCATCCGTACCCAGAGTGAAAACATCGGGATCGCGTATAAGCTTCGGGCCGTCAGGCCACAGCAGGTCGATAGTCATATACTGCCTCCATGTTTGTTGCTAAGAGATACTATATAATATAAAAGGTATAAATGTCAAATATCAAAAACAATGTAATAATACAGTCATTCCGAGGAGCGAAGCGACGTGGGAATCCTATAGATAAAGATTGCCACGCCGATGTAAACATCGGCTCGCAATGACAGAGAAAATGCTCGGATATAAAAAGCAAGCTGCCATCCCGGTCAGGATGGCAGCTTGTTATTTTGTCGCCTTAAAAGGTTCGATAAATCTGAGAATTACTCGGAAATAGCACCAATTGGGCAAGTTTCAGCGCAAGCACCACAGTCGATGCAAGCATCTGCGTCGATTTCGTAATGAGCATCGCCTTCTGCGATAGCGTTCATTGGGCAGGATTCTGCACATGCACCGCAGGAAATGCATTCGTCGCTAATCTTGTATGCCATGATATGTACCTCCATAATTATTTTTGCCGTCCGGCATTTTACAAGCCCTATTGTATCATGAATTTTTTAAAAATCAAATGGTTTTTTTGGAAAATGCGAAAATAATTTGAAAAATTTCATTCCAATACCGTCAGACATGACTGATTGCCCAAAAGAGTTATCGTCATTCTGTGCCGACAGGTTACGGATTTTCATGATTTTGAATAATTATTACATATAAACCCCTTGTTCGGTGAATACTAATCAAAAAAAACACGGAGATGACAAATGATGAAATTTTCCTCCTTCGGAGATTGCCCGGGTCTTAATATGGCACCAAGGTCAGAAGCACACGAGAATAGATTTGAGCAAAAGACAAAAAGGTCAGAAAATATGAAAATCAACGAAAAACTTCAAAACTCAAAGAAAACAAAAGCAAACAAGAGCTAAATGAAAATTTGATTTTCTAATTGGTCAGGAAAGGTCAAAACAAGGTTTGATTAATTCTGATGTCGGAGGTATTATAATCACAGAAAGGTCAAAGATAGTCAAAATCAAATCAAGGAGTGTAACACATGGGAATAAGCGATCTTATAGCCGAATTTATACAGCAGGCACTTGCTGAGGAAAACGGAACTACGGAGCTTCAGCGTTCTGAGCTTGCGGGAAAATTCAACTGTGTACCAAGTCAGATAAACTATGTTATTTCAACGAGATTTTCTCCCGAGAGGGGCTATATAGTAGAGAGCAGACGAGGCGGCGGCGGTTATATTCGCATAAGCCGTGTTCGTATGGGGCCTCAGGCCCTTGCGATGCATACAATAAATGCGATAGGCAGCTCCATTGATCTCCAGAGTGCAGCGGCACTCATATCAAATGCCGCATCGGGAGGTGCAATAGATGACAAAACCGCTCACATGATGCTTGCGGCTATTGGCAATCAGGCACTCCGACCTGTTCCACCCTCTGAGCGTGGTATAGTTAGAGCCAGCATCCTTAAGCAGATGCTTCTTAAGACAATTCAGTAGATACAAAACACGACTAAATCCATTACCTGAAAGGAGTAAAATATCATGAAGTGTGAAAAGTGCGGTAAGGAAGCTAACTTCCATTACAGATCCAACATCAACGGCAAGGTGACAACAATGAATCTTTGCTCCGAATGTGCGGAAAAGTCCGACAAAATGGGTATGATGAATATGGATCAGGTTTTTAATGATATGTATAACGATATGTTCAATATGTTCGGCAGTATGTTCACTCCGATGATGTTAAGTCCCTGGAGAGGCGTTCAGAGAACATTGAGACCGAGAATGCGTATCGTTCTTGAACCGATGGACGACACAAGGAAAATCGAAAAGAATGATGTTAAAACCGAACAGCAGATCGATCCGGAAATGAGCAGACGCCGTGAGATCAACGCCCTCCGTGAGCAGATGAAGGCGGCGGTAAGCAATGAAGATTTTGAAAAGGCTGCTGAGCTTCGGGATAAGATCAGAGAGCTTGATAACAGAGCTGACGGATAAAAATGATTTATAATTAAATATGGAAACATAAGATATTATTTGTAGGGGAGGCTATCAGCCTCCCGAAAAACTACGTATACGAGGATGATATACGGGAGGATAATATCCTCCCCTACGTTCACCATCGTAGTGCTTGCGAAATTGCAAACAGACGGGGAGAACCGTCCATTACGGTGTAAAAGTGAATTAGTGCAAAAACCCTGCACAAAGGAGGAATTACATGAGATTTGAAGACAGATTTACCGAAAGAGCAAAGCTTGCACTTAACCTGGCACACGATGCCGCATCGGAGATGGGGCATGGCTATGTTGGCAGTGAGCATATCCTCCTTGGACTTATGAGAGAGAAGGAGGGGGTAGCCGCCCGAACTCTCCGCAGGGCGGGCCTGGATGATGGAATGATCGTGACTCTCATTGAAAAATACGTTGGCAGAGGTGAGCGTTCAGAAACCACCGCCCAGGGTCTGACCCCAAGAGGAAAGCGAATTGTGGAGCTTTCTGCGGCAGATGCGGCACATTTAGGTCATAACTACGTGGGTACTGAGCACCTCCTGATGGGTATTCTTCGTGAAACCGAGAGTGTTGCCGCGAAGATAATCGTATCCACGGGAGCAGATCTGAACAGTATGTACACCGAGCTTCTGAATATGTTCCGCTCTGTGGAGTACCGTCCCATGGCGGCTGTGGGGCATGAAAGGCAGAAAAAGAGCGACACAAAAACTCTGGATCAGTTCAGCCGTGATCTTACAAAGGCAAGCCGGAAGGGCGAGCTTGACCCGGTGATCGGTCGTGATAAGGAAATCCAGCGTGTTGTTCAGATACTGAGCCGCAGAACCAAGAATAATCCTGTGCTTATCGGTGAGCCCGGTGTTGGCAAGACAGCCATTGCCGAAGGTCTTGCACAGAAGATAGAGTCCGGCGATGTACCTGAAACTCTGAGGGATAAGCGTGTTGTTTCCCTTGACCTTACAGGCATGGTGGCAGGCACGAAGTACAGAGGTGACTTTGAAGAACGCATTAAAAATGCCATAGACGAGGTGAAAAAGGCAAAGGACGTTGTCCTCTTTATCGACGAGGTGCATACCCTCATCGGGGCAGGTTCAGCGGAAGGAGCCATTGATGCGGCAAATATCATCAAACCTGCGTTGGGCAGAGGTGAGATACAGATAATCGGTGCAACCACCCTTGACGAGTACAGAAAGCACATCGAAAAGGACGCGGCACTTGAACGCCGTTTCCAGCCTGTAACGGTGAATGAGCCGTCCCGGGAGGAATCCGTTCTTATTCTCAAGGGACTTCGTGATAAATATGAAGCCCATCACAGGCTGAAGATCACTGATGAAGCCATTGAAGCGGCAGTTGCCATGTCCACAAGATATATTAATGACAGATTTTTGCCCGATAAGGCAGTTGACCTTATTGATGAAGCATCTTCAAGAGTAAGGATGGAAACAATGAAGCTTCCACCGGAGCTTAAGCAGATGGAGGATGAGCTTCACGCCCTTACTGCCGAAAAGGAAGCAGCTGTTCAAAATCAGGAATTTGAACGTGCCGCCGGTATCAGGGACAGCGAAAAGAAAAAGCGTAAAGAGCTTGAGCAGTTCAGAAAGGACTGGGAAGACCAGTATGTAACAGGTGTCAAGCGCGTGACTGCCGAGGATATTGCGTCGGTTGTTTCCGACTGGACCGGTGTTCCGGTGACAAGCATCACCGAGGACGAAAGCCAGAGGCTTCTCAGAATGGAGGACACTCTCCACAAGCGCATGGTGGGTCAGAATGAGGCGGTATCCGCAGTAGCCCGAGCCATCAGGCGAGGCAGAGTGGGCCTTAAAGACCCTAAGCGTCCGATAGGCTCCTTCCTGTTCTTAGGTCCTACCGGTGTGGGTAAAACCGAGCTTTGCAAGGCACTTGCACAGGCGATGTTTGGTGACGAAAACGCCATGATCAGAGTGGATATGTCTGAATACATGGAAAAACACACAGTTTCCAAGCTTATCGGCACTCCTCCCGGCTATGTGGGCTATGACGAGGGCGGTCAGCTTACGGAGAAGATCCGCAGAAAGCCCTATTCCGTGGTGCTTTTTGATGAGATCGAAAAGGCTCATGAGGATGTGTTCAACATCCTGCTCCAGATCATGGAAGACGGTATTCTCACCGACTCCCATGGACGCAGGGTGGATTTCAAGAATTCGATCATCGTTATGACCTCCAACGTGGGTGCAAAGAATATCACCGAAAAACGCACGAAGTTGGGTTTCGTTTCGGACAATGTGGAGGATGTTGCGATCAAGGATGCTGTTATGAATGAACTTCGCCGCACCTTCAAGCCTGAGTTCCTGAACAGAATTGATGATATTATCGTTTTCCATCAGCTTACAAAGGATGACATTCACGAGATCGCACGCAAGATGCTGGATACCGTTACCGCAAGGGTGGAGGCTATGGGCTTCGCCATGAATGTGGACGACGGTGCGGTTGCAATTCTTGCTGAAAAGGGCTTTGACCCCAAGTACGGTGCAAGACCTCTGCGGCGTGCTATCCAGTCCATGATCGAGGATGGCATTGCCGAAAAGATCCTTGACGGTACGGTTAAGGAGGGGGATGCTCTGAATATCACAGCCGGTGACGAGGGTATCGTTATCAGAAAAGCAGAAGCTTCATAAAATTTAAAAGGATCATCTGCAGAGTTTTCTGCTTGATGATCCTTTTTTTGATGCAAAAATATGTAATAGCTGTGGGGAGTGGCAATAATGAAAAATAGTTTTTTGATTGTTGACAACCGGGCGAGTTTAAGGCAAAATAATGTCATAACTAATATAGGAGGTATTCGTATGATGAAAAAAACCTTTAGCATTCTTCTTGCTGTGATCATGCTGATTTCCTGCATGAGCGTAACAGCCTTTGCGGCAGAAGAACCAACAGAACCTGGCATCGGTACACCAACAGATGAAGAGCTTGCAGACATCTTCCTGCGGGTAAGCTTTGCTGCAGTAATTGCGAACAGGTACTTTGAACCGGGTGAACAGGCACCTGCAGAACTTGTATTCTGGTGTATGCAGCTCAGCAGTAAGCTTTCCGACTATATGGATGAAGAAGGCTACTTCAATATTTCTTATGATACCTATATGTCTTTGGTTGACAGCTACATTCCAAACCACGCTGACATGAGAGCTTATTTCGTTGAACATGAATACATAGATGAAGAAACAGATATGGTCAGATGGTTTGCCGGCGGTATTGGCGGCTGGCAGTGGATGCTCCTCAATGCATTTGCAGACGAAAATACATACACCCTGACAGGCTTCGTTCTGGATCCGGAGCCATGTGAACCGGAAGGTACAGAATACGTTGACTATTTATACATATATGACGAGTATGTGGACGATACATACGCTGTTAATATACTTGAGGCTGTAACTGTTACCGTTGAATACACCGGAGAGGACTTCCTGGTACTGGGCTACACAAAGGCGGATTATTTCGTTGTTCAGGAAGACTATTATTACGAAGACGAAGAGACAGGCGAACTGGTATACTATTATTCCGACCTTGTACTGTTTGATATGGATGGCACAGAGCTTGCAGAGATTTACAGTGCGGTATACCTTGAAGAAGCAGAAGGTACTGAATTTGTAACAGAAGACGGTACTCCGCTGAAGTCCGTTTTAGCAAAGTTCGATGGACTTGAGAACTACTGGTATGTTCGTGACGAAGGCTTCAGCTATGCTGTTAAAGCTGAAGAGGGTGTAGAGGTTGCAGGTGTTGGTGCAATGACTCAGACATGGGGCGATCTCCTTGGAGATACAGGCACCATCGAACCATATACAGGCTTTATTTACCTGACAATTTATGTTATTGAAGAAATCGTCCCGGGTGACGTTAACTGCGACGGTGAAGTTTCCAACTCTGACCTTGTAATGGTTGCTCGTTTTATCGTAGGTATGTATGAAGATAATGCTGAAGTAAGCGATGATATTCGAGCTGCAGCGGACCTGAATCAGGACGGCGACATTACAAACTCTGACCTGGTTATGATCGCAAGAAGCATCGTTGGTGCATAATTTGGAATTCAATATCACAAATGAGCCCTTTGGAGAAATCCAAAGGGCTCTCTGTCTGTCAAAAAAGTATCTAAAATATTTAAAAACGTAAAGCATCTGCAACTATTTCAGATAAGATTCCCACGTCGCTTCGCTCCTCGGAATGACAGAATGGGGTTCTGCGACACGCTCAGTCCTTTAGGAAATCCCAAAGGGCTCTCTGTCTGTCAAAAAAGCATCTCAATTAATAGTCTTACACCTTGGGTATGGTGCTTTTTTGTCTGTAAGACCCAGAAGATAATCCGTGCTTGTTTCATAATAAGCCGCAAGCTTGATCAAAACATCCGTTGGAATGTCTCTTTTGCCCATTTCGTAATAGGAGTAGCACACCTGCGAACAGCGAAGATACTCTGCAATGTCTTTTTGCAGCAAATCATTATCTTCCCTTAAATCCCGAATGCGTCTATACATTGTGTGAAACCCTCTCTTAAAAATTATGCTCACAAAAAGTATAGCTAAAACAAAATGTTATATTGCATTATATAACATTTTGTTATATAATGTGGTTGTGTTATATATTGTCACGTGAGAATAAAATTTCTGCATTTACAGTCTGAATACAATTTTTGCCGTATTTTTTTAAATTTACCAAATTTGATTGACGGTATTTATTGAGTGTGATAAAATGTTACTCAATACCGTACTGATTTTGGTGATAACTCCAAATGATGGTGTGTTTATTACAGAAGATTCATGGAACGAACTGCTGATATCTAACGTCTAAAGGGTAGTGACAAGCTGATGTACAGTACCTTGCAGTGCTGTTCGTCAATATATGCAGCGGACGTGGGAGTCAGCAGGTAAGAGTTTCGTGGGGGAAGACTTACAGGCGGATGAACACGTCCGCTGTGCTTATGAAAGGAGTATTAAAATGAAAAAGACAAGCAAAAAGATGATTGCAATGCTCGTTTGCCTTGTGCTGATTATCGGTGCGATGGCAGTGAGTGCTCTTGCGGCGGAAACAGTTGCAAGGGGCGAATGTGGTGATGCATTAACTTGGGTACTTACTGATGATGGTGTTCTTACTATCTCAGGTGAGGGAGAGATGGGCAATTATGATGCACCGTCAGTTATTGCGCCGCCGGCATTTCTGCCAAAGCCGGTTCAGGCTCCATGGTATGAATACAGAACACAGATAAAGACAGTTGTAATTGAAAACGGTGTAACAACAATAGGTACAAATGCGTTTTACGGCTGTTCCGAACTGACTGATATTACAATTCCGAACAGTGTGACTGAAATCAAAAGGTATGCTTTTGAGTATTGTACAAGTCTGGTTGATATTACTATTCCAAATAGTGTAACAGAGCTGGACATCAGTGTATTTTTATATTGCGAAAAGCTTGAAAGCGTTACCCTTCCAAATGGCCTTACCGAGCTTCCAGCTCAGATTTTCTATGGCTGTACATCTCTTAAGAATGTCACGATTCCTGAAAATGTTACCGTTATTGGCAGCGGTGCGTTCTGGTATTGTTCCGGCTTGAACGATGTTACCATACCTGCAAATGTGACAGTGATCGAAAGCTATGCCTTTGCAGAATGTACTTCTCTTACAAGCTTTGTTATTCCGGAAAATGTTGCCACGGTAGAAGATGGTATTTTCCAGAATTGTGCTTCGCTTATCAGTGTCACACTTCCTGATGACCTTACCGAAATAGGCTCATATTTATTCTCCGGCTGCGCTTCTCTTACCGGCGTAACCATTCCGGAAACAGTTACCAATATTCAGAGTATGGCGTTTGAAGGATGCAGCAGCCTTGAGAGCATCGTTATTCCGGCAGGTGTGACCGAGATCGGTATCTATGCTTTTGAGGGCTGTGCAAGTCTTACTGAAATTACAATTCCGGCAGCAGTAAAGAGCATCGGAGCAGAGGCATTTTCAAACTGTTATGGTCTGACAAAGATAACCGTTGCTGAGGGTAATGAAAATTATTGCAGTGATGAGAAGGGCGTACTGTTCAACAAGGATAAGACTATACTTATTCAGGCTCCCGGCGGATTAACAGGTAGCTATGTGATCCCAAATGGCGTGACCAATGTTGAAAACGGTGCTTTTGCAGGCTGTGCAAGTCTTGCTGAAATTATTGTTCCGGCAAGTGTAACAGCGCTTAACAGCTTCAATACCTTCGGTTCTTGTACAAGTCTTGAAAGAATTATCGTTTATGGGGACAATCCAAATTACATGAACGATGAAAGTGGCGTGCTTTACAATAAGGACAAGACCGCACTGATCGAAGCTCCACGCAAACTCAAAGGCAGCTATGTGATCCCTGAGGGCGTAAACAGAATTTATAATTGTGCTTTTGAGAACTGCGATGCACTTACAGATGTAACGATCCCTGCAAGTGTTACAAGTATTGATTATTCTGCATTTGGTGGTTGTGAGAATTTGACAGCCATCAAGGTCCATGAGGATAATCCGAATTATTCCAATGATGAAAGTGGAGCTCTTTACAGAAAGGGCATAATATCCCTGGAACAGGTTCCGGGTGGCCTGTCCGGAAGCTATACAGTTTTAGATGGCACTGACAGCATTTCATTATTTGCTTTCCTTGACTGTGACAAGCTTACAGAGATCAACCTTCCTGACAGCATTACATATATTGGAGATCATGCCTTTAAGGGCTGTACAGGTATTACCGAGATCACTATCCCCGGAAGTGTAGAAATAATTGAAGATTATGCGTTCATGAACTGCAAGAATCTGAAAACCATCAAGTTCCTGGGTGATGCACCGAGCATTAACGATTATACCTTTGAAACCGTAACAGCTATTGGTTACTACCCCGACAACACTGATACATGGCAACGTGAACTGGAGCTGAATGCAGGCAAAAATATCACATGGATCCCATATACTCCCGGTGAAGACCTGCCTTACATAAAGGGTGACGTAAGCCTTGACGGCGAAATATCCAACTCCGACCTTGTTATGATGGCTCGTTACATAGTAGGTGCCGAAACAGATGAGAATATAAAGACATACGGTGACATGGACGAGGACGGCAAGGTTACAAACTCTGACCTTGTAGCTCTTGCAAGAATTATTGTAGGCATCGTGGACTAAAGGTCAAACCTGTAGGGCAGGCAGTCCTCTGCCTGCCTGATGAAGAACATTAACGGGGGAAGGAGTAGATAAAATGAAAAAGACGAGAAAAAAGATAATAGCAATGTGTATTTGTCTTGTGCTTGTTGTTGCGGCATTGACTGTAAGTGCATTTGCGGCTGAGGAAGTTGCCAGTGGGACTTGTGGTGAAAATTTGACCTGGATACTGACAGATGATGGTGTTCTCACTATTTCCGGCCAGGGAGAAATGGACGATTATGAAGATCACTCGGTATTCAAAGAGTACGATGATGATATCAAATCCGTTGTTATCGAAGACGGCGTGACAAGCATTGGCCAACACGCGTTTATGAATGTTTACTATTTTGAAAGTGTTACTATTCCGGGCAGTGTGAAAAGTATTGGAGACAATGCTTTTGGCGGTTGTTATGCTCTTACAGAAGTCATCATTCCTGACGGCGTGGAATCTATCGGAATACGTGCGTTTGGAAATTGCAGAAATCTTCAGAATGTTGTCATTTCCGGCAGCGTGAAAAGCATTGGACAGAGTGCTTTTGGAGGCTGCGAGAAGATGGTTAAAGTTGAAATCTCCGAAGGTGTGGTTGAAATCGGAGCATGGGCTTTTGAAGAATGTGCCGCTCTGAAAAGTGTAGTAATTCCTGAAGGCGTGACAATGATTGGCGAAGGAGCTTTTTCAAAATGCGGCGAGCTGGAGAGTGCGACCATACCCGGAAGCCTGAGTGAAATCAGTGCAAAAATGTTCAAGAATTGTCTGAAATTAAAAGATGTTACAATTTCTGAAGGTGTAACTGTTATCGGAGAGTCTGCATTTGACTATTGCAGGGCCATTCAAACCATGGTGCTTCCGAATTCTGTTACCACCATTTGTGAAGGTGCGTTTTCAACCTGTGACGGAATCACCGAATTTGTGATAGGTGATGCTGTTACCTCTATTGGTGCAAGAGCCTTTAACGGCTGTTCTTTCTCAAGCTTTACAATTCCCGCAGGAGTAACGGTTTTAAATGATGAGGTATTCCGTTCCTGCAGTGCTCTCAGAGAGGTAAATATTCATGCCGGTGTTACCGAAATCAGTCCGCTCGTGTTCAACCAATGCAACAATCTTGAAAAGATCAAAGTGGACTCGGGAAACCCGTATTATACCAGCAACAATCAGGGTGTGCTTTTCAATAAGAGAAAGACTGAACTTATTATTGCTCCAAATGGAATGGAGAGAGTCTATGCAATACCGACGACCGTTACCGTGATCGGTGACAATGCGTTTAGCGGCTGCAGAAAGCTTATTACAGTTATTCTCCCTGATGGCCTTAAGGAGATCGGAGACAATGCGTTCGTAGGATGTTCAAAGCTTGCCAATATTACACTCCCGGATAGCTTAACTAAAATCGGTTCTTATGCTTTTAGCGGGTGTACTGCTATTACAAGCGTTTCGCTTTCTTCAAGCATTGAAGAGTTAGGCGAGAGTGTATTCTGGGGCTGTACAGCTCTTGAAAAAGCAGAGGTGGCAGTAGATGTCCCGAACGGTTTGTTCTATAATTGCAGGGGTCTTGTTGAAGTTACCCTCACAGATGATGTAACATCCATTGGAGAGAATGCTTTCCGTGAATGTGATGCACTTGCCCGGCTTATCATTCCTGAAAGTGTCACATATATTGCACCTTATGCATTTTACAGCAGTGGACTTGTGGAAGCCTATGTTTTTGCCGATATAACACAGCTTAATGACCGTACATTTGGCGGCTGCGGATTTCTGGAATATGTTTATTTGCCAAACACCCTTGAGGTGATATGCGAATATGCGTTTTATGACTGTGATGATTTGGAAAGTATTACTATCCCGGCAAGCGTGAAGAAAATTGAGGGTACTGTTTTCTATCTCTGTTACGCACTGAGGGAAATATACTTTGCAGGTGATGCACCGGAAATCAATTACCGTGCATTCTCATCTGTTACGGCTACGGTTTATGTTCCGATATATAGTGATACATGGACTGAGGAGGTTATGCAGGACTATACCGGCACAATTCAGTGGGTCGGATATGTATTATTAGGTGATGTAAATCTGGACGGCGATATTACAAATGCAGACCTTGTTATGATGGCACGATATATTGTCGGTCAGTATAATGCGAATTCCGAGGAGGCTGAGATCATTGCAAGTCTCGGTGACATAGATGAGGACGGCAAGGTAACAAACTCTGACCTTGTAGCTCTTGCAAGAATTATTGTAGGCATCGTGGACTAAAGGTCAAACCTGTAGGGCAGGCAGCCCTCTGCCTGCCTGACCTGGAATATTAACGCAAGAAAGGAGTAGAAAAATGAAAAAGACAAGCAAGAAGTTAATTGCAATGCTCGTTTGCCTTGTGCTGGTTATCGGTGCAATGGCGGTGAGTGCTCTTGCGGCTGATGTAGTTGCAAGCGGTAAATGTGGAGAGAATGTTAAATGGGTACTTACGGACGATGGTAAACTAACTATCTCCGGCCAGGGCGATATGTATGATACCGGCATTCGTTCAGCCCCTTGGTATGATTACAGAAATCAAATACTCACCGTTACTGTTGAGAAAGGTGTAACAAAGATCGGTTCCGGTGCGTTCTACTATTGCAAAAACCTTACCGATGCAACGGTTGCAGATGGTGTTCGCATTATCGGAGCAGAGTCTTTTTATGAATGTGACAAGCTGGTTAATGTTGAGCTTCCGAACAGCGTAACTATTATTGGGTTAGAAGCATTTCGTGGCTGCGATGTTCTGAAAAATGTCAATATTTCAAAAAATATTACATGTATTGAAAGAGGCGCATTTTTTAACTGTGACGGAATTACGGAGGTAGTGCTTCCGGCAGGATTGGAATATATTGCTGATGAGACTTTTATGGACTGTGAAAGTCTCACTAATGTGGTAATTTCCAATGGTATTCCATCTATTGGAGAATCAGCATTCAGATCCTGTATCAGCCTTAAAAATGTTACCATTCCTAACAGTGTGACTATCATTTATGAACATGCTTTCGATGGATGTGAATCTTTCACAGAGATCGTTATTCCGAGGAGTATAACCAGCATCAGTAATCATGCATTTTCTGACTGTACTGCAGTTAAAAGTATTATCATTCCAAACACCGTTACCAGCATCGGCGATTATGCATTCAACGGCTGTAAGTCACTGGAAGGCATAGATCTTCCTAATTCTGTTACTGTTCTTTCTGAGAATGCTTTTTCTGAATGCAGTGCCCTTACCAGTATTGTTATTCCAAGTCGCGTGACCCGTATCGAAGAATATACATTTGCTGAATGTGTCAGCTTGGTTGATGTCACAATTCCAAATAAAGTGACAAGTATTCAGCGCTTTGCGTTCTCTGAATGTACCAGTCTTGCAGAAATTAAAATACCTGATAGTGTCACGGAAATTGCGAATTATGCTTTCAGTGAGTCTGGACTTGTCAGCATAAAAATCCCTGCAAGTGTCACCTTAATTGAAGATGCTGCGTTTTCAGATTGTTCTTCACTTATAAGTGTTGAATTTATGGGTAAAACTCGTTTGGATAAAAATGCCTTCCGAAGGTGCACAAATCTTGTTGGTATCATATTTAGAGGAGGCTCCCCTGCTATAAACGACAGTGCATTTACTGGAGTAAAAACGACGGCATATTATCCAATGGACAACAACACATGGAAAGATGATGATCTGGAGAATTATGGCGGCGAGATCACATGGAAAGCGTATGATCCGGATGAACCAATCGTATTAGTTGCTCAGGGTGACGTAAATCTCGATGCTGACATCACAAACGCCGACCTCATCATGATGGCTCGTTACATAGTTGGTCTGATTGATGCCGAAAGCGAAGATGCTGAGATCATTGCAAGTATTGGCGACATGGATGATGACGGCAGCGTAACAAATGCTGACCTTGTAGCTCTTGCGAGAGTTATTGTAGGATTGTAGTTTACATAATCTAATGCCAGGACAATAAACTGAGCCCTTTGGGATTTTCCCAAAGGGCTCTGAATTTGTCGAAAAAGAACTTCTCAAAGGCCCCCTTGTGTAAAGGGGGCTGTCAGCCATAAGGCTGACTGGGGGATTGTTCGTGAAAATGTTACAAATATGCCTTAATTATATGCAAATTCATAACAATTTTTGCAACAACCCCTCCGTCAAAATCTTCGATTTTGCCACCTCCCCTTACACAGGGGAGGCTTTGGTGGGTTTTGACAGTCTGAGAGCCCTTTGGGATTTCCCAAAGGGCTCATTGTTTCGTTCTATTACTTTTTGAAGCTGTCCTTCAGTGCAACTGCACGGTTAAATACAAGATGTTCAGGGGAGGAATCCTTGTTATCAACTGCGAAGTAGCCCTGGCGGAGGAACTGGAAGCTCATCGGAGCCACAGCATCCTTTAATGCACTTTCCACCTTGCAGCCCTTGAGAATTTCAAGGGAGTTAGGGTTCATGCAATCGATGTAATCCTTTTCGCTGCTGTCCGGGTCAGGATCGCTGAACAGATTGTCGTAAAGACGAATTTCAGCATCAAGGCAGTTGTTTGCGTCTACCCAGTGGATAGTACCGCGAACCTTACGGCCGTCAGGAGTGTTGCCGCCACGGGTCTCAGGGTCATACTCACAAAGGACTTCAACTACGTTGCCCTCGTCGTCCTTAACACAGCCTGTACACTTTACGATGTAAGCACCCTTAAGACGAACTTCATTGCCCGGGTACAGTCTGTTATACTTCTTAACAGGCTCTTCCATGAAGTCGTCAGCCTCGATCCAGAGATTCTTGGAGAAGCTTACAGGATGTGTGCCGCTTTCAGGGTCAACAGGATTGTTTTCGATATCGAATTCTTCTGTGCCTTCGTAGTTTGTAACGGTGAGCTTTACAGGGTGAACAACAGCCATGCGGCGTGGTGCGTGAGCGTTCAGGTCCTCACGGAGACAGCTTTCAAGGAAAGCGTACTCAACGGTGCTTGGGGCCTTAGCAACACCAATACGGTCACAGAAATTGCGGATGGAAGCAGGAGTGTAGCCACGTCTTCTCAGACCGCAGAGAGTTGGCATTCTTGGATCGTCCCAGCCGGAAACGAAGCCTTCTTCAACAAGACGGCGGAGCTTTCTCTTGGACATAACGGTGTAGTTGATGCCGAGACGAGCGAATTCGATCTGTCTTGGAGTGGAAGGAACGTCTGTATTTTCAATTACCCAGTTGTAAAGTGGGCGGTGGTCTTCATATTCAAGGGAGCAGAGGGAGTGGGTGATGCCCTCAAGAGCGTCCTGGATTGGATGAGCAAAGTCGTACATTGGATAGATGCACCACTTGTTGCCCTGACGGTGGTGGTGAGCATACTTGATGCGGTAGATAACAGGGTCACGCATATTGAAGTTGCCGCTTTCCAGGTCGATCTTAGCACGAAGGGTCATTTTGCCCTCAGGGAATTCGCCGTTTCTCATGCGGCGGAAAAGGTCAAGGCTCTCTTCGATTGGTCTGTCACGATATGGGCTTCTTGCGGGGGTAGAAGTGTCGCCACGGTATTCCTTGAACTGCTCAGGGGTAAGCTCGCAGACGTATGCAAGACCCTTCTGAATAAGACCCTCGGCAAGCTCATAGGTCTTGTCGAAATAGTCACTGCCATAGTAGAAGCGGTCGTCCCAGTCAAAGCCCAGCCACTTGATATCCTCCTGAATAGCGTCAACATACTCAACGTCTTCCTTGGTTGGGTTGGTGTCGTCCATTCTCAGGTTGCAGATACCGCCAAATTTTTCGGCTGTGCCGAAGTCGATGATCAGAGCCTTACAATGACCGATGTGGAGATAGCCGTTTGGTTCAGGTGGGAAACGAGTGTGGACTCTCATGCCCTCACAGCGTCCGCCGGGACCCATATCTTCTTCCACGAAGGTGTGGATAAAATTCTTGTTTTCAGTTACAGGTGTGCTGACTTCGTTTGCCATAAAAGTAGCTCCTTTTCTCCGCCTCTGGCGGTTGGATTTTAAATTTACTACAATTAGGTATTATATCAAAAAGTCATTTAAAGGTCAATGCATCTGAATGCAAAATGCAGAGTGCATAATGCAGAATGAAGGTATCCGATAAGAGCTGAGTTTCAAATGATACCTTGTAGGGACACCCGTCCCCGGGTGTCCGCTTGTAACATTCAAGAAAAAAGTCGTAATTTCCTGTTCATGGTCTGTTTTAAAATAATTAAGAGTCCGTTCATTGTCTGTTCACTAATTAAGCTGCCAAATGTTGTATTATAATGCCATCGGGAAAACGTGCTTCCCGAACCTCCCAAATCAGACGGTTTGTTGATTTTTTCTTTCTTTTCTTTTCTTCTAATCCCTTTCAAACTTAATTATCCGGGTTCGCTGCCCTCATCCCTGACAAGGCACGTGATAAAAAAGGGCAGACCAAAAATTACCGTTTATTACGGTTTAAATACAGGGAATTGGCCGCTGCTGCGAAATATCAGTCAGCGGTCCTGCTTTGTTTATAGAAAATTATTGACGAAAAACAACGAATGTTGTAAAATAAAAAGAGTGAACTTTTTAATCGGAGGCTAATTATGGCAAGAGTAAAATGCAGCAGATGCGACCGCAACTATTCCGGTATGCATCTTAAGTGTCCATATTGCGGTGCAGGCCGCTCCAAAAAGACTGTTCGCAAGGAACAGGAGGAAATGTCCAATTCAAAATTCCTGATTGGCGGTATCGTTCTTATAGCACTTATCGTGGCAGTCGTTATTCTTATAATCGTTTCCACAAAAAACAGCGATGTTTCTGCTGAAAACGAAGCAGAACAGGAAACTCAGGAAATTGTTCACGACGAAGGCGTCGAGTCTGTTGAAGGTACAGTTGAGATGGAAACAGAGGTTGAAGAAGAGCCTGAGGTTGTTATCAATTCCGTTAATATCATGAGAAACGGCGAAATCAAGACAGATGTTACATTCTACCTTGGCGACACCTACAATTACACCTACGAAACTGATCCTGCTGATACTGATGAATTAGCTGTTTGGTCCAGCGACAACGAAGACGTTGCAGTTGTTGTCCAGAACGGCGACGTAACAGCAATCAGCGAAGGTACTGCAAATATTACCGTAACCATCGGTGGTCAGTCCGCCACAATGCAGGTTCGCGTAAAAAGCTAATTAAATAAATCAAGGTCAATCGGAAGGATTTTCCGGTTGACCTTTTTGTTTTTTGTAATAAGGATCAATCGTTTTCTTTTTTGTATTCCAAAATATCACCGGGCTGACATTCCAATACATCGCAGATGGCTTCCAGCGTTGAAAAGCGAATGGCACTGACACGCCCGTTCTTCAGCTTGGAAAGGTTGACGTTTGCCACACCAACCCTTTCGGAAAGCTCGTTCAGCGACATCTTTCTGTCTGCCATAACCCTGTCCAGTCTTAAAATAATAGGCATAAGCAGCTCCTTACAATGTTTCGTCAGACTCTTGCTGAAGCTTTTGACCGTAATTGAAAATATAGGACAGGAACATGATGATGCAGAAAATAAATACAAAGGTAAAATCAAATGAATAGGAATACTCGATTCCTGCGATGGCGGGTGATGAGAATATCTGCTCCATTGGATATGCACTTGTTAAAATCATACGCTCCGCTAAGGCAATGACCTGCAGAATAATTCCTCCTGCCAAAACAGTCCATGCGATATTTCTGAGCTTTTTGGGAACTATTTCCTCAAAAGGCCGTCCTTCCTTCATTGGCATCAAAATGGCACGAAGCTGCTTGATACCGTAGGAAGTGAGAAAGCAGACTACGCTCATCACGGCAAGACCCAGAACGGTGAAAACCTGCATAGAGGCAGGTGCCATCTGGTATTCGTCAGCAAGGTACAGCTTGATAAAATCCAGATCCAGAGTAAAAGAGCCGGCCTCATACATTTTGCTGCCGAAAATCAGCACCAGCAGGGCAAAGACAATAAAAACGATCCCAAATGCACGAAAAATACCGTCACAGACCTTTGCGCCTGTGTCCCAGTTTTTTGCGGCGTTTACCATTTTTTTATCAGACATAATAAAACCTCCTTATTCGTTAATTATTTAACGATTATCGTTAAACAGATTATAGCAGTACCGACCGGCTTTGTCAACACATTTTTAATGTTTATCGTTAATTTTTTGCATCGGAATACTGACATAAAAATCCGACCCGTGCTTAACCACAGGTCGGATTGAGCGTTTTATATTTTGCTTCGATTATGAGTTTACGGTGATAATGGCAATTTCCAAAAGGTCGGTGTTGTTTATCCTGCCGTCTCTGTTAACGTCACCGTATCTTACAACGCGGTAATATGTTTCCGAACCCTCTTCGTACATACCCACAAGATAGCGGACAAGAGTGACGATATCGGCATTGGAAACATGGGTGTCGCCGTCAATATCCCCCTTAACCACAACCTCCTCAAGATACTGCATATAGGCATAGCCTGAGATGCCGTTGTATTCAACGTGAGCCCATTCTCCGTTTGCTCGTGTTACTGTAACAACAGCACCGGATGGAATAGTGCCAAGAACAGGACTTGCTGTATCGTGACGGCTTCTGATATTCAGAGCATCGGAGGCAATGCATCTGTACTGACCTGCCAGGTCCTCGGTGCAGGAACATTCAGACGGAATGTCCATAGGAGGTATGACTTCGTCGGTGTATTCGGGGATGGAATAGGAATTCACATACCAGTAAGAATATGTAGCCGCCAGAACAGCATCCTGGTCACCGACTCTGCTTGCGGTGTAGGATTCGCTGAGCGGAATACGCTTACCACTGTAATATGGGCTTGGGTCTGCACAGTAGAAGGTGTCTCCCTCGTAATCGGTAAGGAATACCGCATGGGGAACAGATGTTACATAGAGAACGATGCCCTCGGGATGAGCATCCAGAACAGCCTTCAGATCTTCCGTTGTAATGCCCTCAACGATCTCTCGACGGACGTTTATGCGGCAGTCATCAAGAGTATATGTCCAGTTCCAGTAAAGGCCGACACCGTTGAGCCAGCCGTAGGTTCTTACATCGTTGGTGGTGACCAGAACCCATTTGTTGTTGTTGCTGAGATACATACGGGATCTGATCATCATTGTGGCAGAGGTGAGAGTACATAAGCCGGATTCCTGCTGAAGATAGATGCTGTCGGGAAGCGTGGATGCGGCTGTGGCTGTTACCGGTATTGAAAACAGAATACAAAGTATAAGCGCGCAGGAAATCCAGCGTATAAAATGCTTTTTCATTAAAACTACTCCTTTTTCCGGTTGGGTTTGCTGAAAAGAGACTTACCCGGGACAGGTTTTGAGTATGGACCTTCTGAACCATAGTTTATAACTGAATTCAGTATAACACAGAAGACGGAGGCTTTCAAGAGTTTTGTAATTTATTTGTAATTGATTTGTAACCTATAAAGATTTGCGGATAAAGCACGAATGGCACACCGAAAGGTGTGCCATTGCTATTAAATGAGTTCCGTATACGTTCCCACAAGCTCGCTGAGGGCGTTGTATACCGGATTTACCGTATCTCTTGTGCAGAGATAGATTACGCCGTCCTGGATATAATACCTGCCGCTTTCAAGAGCCATATTACCGCTGTATGGGATTGGATCTTCAAGCGTTCCGAGGTGTGTTTCACACACCTCTTCGTACAGGCTTTCCGTGCCAACACCCGGCGGATATTGAGCCTGTATCGTAAGCTCAGGCTGTACGACGCTCCACAGCTTGTCTCCGTAAGAAAATCTGAAACCCTTTTCTACGGTTTGCCCGATCATGGAGTCGAAGGAGGGGTAAAGGGCTATAACCTTCAGAGCGTCGCTGCTGTCAAGGGATTGAACGGATTTTTCAATCATGCTTCGATGCAGGAGTGCTTCACTTCGTTTCATACCGCACCTCCCATCAGAATTTCAAGGGCTTCGGAGTCAGTGATTTCGGGGTCAGCTTCAGGTTCTTCCGGTACAAAGTTTGCCCAAAAATCGGAAAGACGGATTTCGTATTCCCCGGCAGTGACTTCTGTACCGTCAATATAATATTTTCCGGTTGTGTTATTCTTTACAAACATTAAAACCCCTCCTTACCATGCAAACCAGTAGTATTCACCGACATTGTATGGGGCTTTACCGCCATCAAAAACAATAGAAGTATCGTTGAATGTTGTGCTCATATCTGTATTTGCTCGCATATAAGTGCCGCTACCCCTGGGTCGAATTTCGATTTGCGTATATCCCTCAACAACGAGCCAATAGCTTATTCTACCTGTATTGTGTGTTTCGTCATCAAACACTTTCGGATAAACAACAATATGGGATTTTTTGGAAGATACAGGAATAGTGATCTTATAATAGTTTGCGGTTGTAGTTGTCAGCTCACCGTGCTCCATACTTCCGCCGCTCGCCGCCACATTTGCCACGACCTGAGAAAACCCATCCACCCCAACAGGCGGTACGTAGGTTCCGTTTTCTGTGATGGTAAGGGCTTCAAGCACAGGTTCTGTTTCAATGCCTGCAATCTCCGTTGCCATCCGGTCGAGGGTCAGGGTTTCTGTAATCCCTGTCTTGCTGCGGATAGCATCGGCGATGGCTGTCATTTTGGAATTTAAGCTCATCACCATGCACCCCCTAAGATTGCATTGTCAACATAGGACTTGATTTCAGCCTTGTCGGCATCCGTCCAGTAGTCAGTACCGCGGACAGGAGTATAGCCGTCTTTGCCGTCAACGATGTCATCCACAGCGGCATAAATTACCGATGAAGAGTAGTCATCATAGTTGATAGTTATTTTGGCAATGATCTGCCCCTCTTCAAGATTTTCCACAAGCTCATTGAGCTTGTGCATATCGGCAACGCTTACAATACCATCGCCATCGAGGTCTGCAACTATCGGGTCAAAATCGCGGGAGAAGCCAAGACCTACCTGTGTATTAAGCATAGCAGAAACATCGGAACCGTTCACAACGCCGTCACCGTTAGCATCACCGAATAATCTGCCGTCCGGTGTTCTTGTTTTGACTGAGACGGAGGTTATTGCCTTTACCGTACCTCCGATGCCGGAATTACCTGTGCCGCCGCTTAACGCAATCTCGTTGATTGCGGAAACGAGATCGGTTTTAGCTGTTGTGCGAAGGGAGGTGAGATCACCCATGGCACTTAGTGCCTGCTCCCAAAGGGCTGGGGAATAGGCTTCAGGGTCGTCGCCATCCTGCGGTCCTGCCTCAAGGACGGTGACGGGAAGGATCATTTTCCGGGTAGTAATCTTCACTTCACCGTTCTGAGAAAGACCGATGGCGGATACCTGCATTTTCCCGGGAATAAGTACCTCGTGAGGGATGAGTACAGGCTCGGTGCCTGTAATAAGAACGGAGCGGGAGATGTCGCCGTTTGCGAAAACAAGACGCTTTACCAGACCGTTCCAGTCGCTGTCAAAGCTGCATGAGATATAAACATAGCCCACAGAGCCTGCGATAACGGAGTGCTCCTCCGGCCATCGAATTCTCTGGTTTCTTATTGAAATATTTATAATCGTAGTAATTTCTCCTTTCTGCGTGATTTATGACAATAGCTTTGTCCATGTGTTAATACCCACAACGCCGTCGATTATTAGGTTTTCAGCACTCTGAAAGCTCTTTACAGCGGCAAGGGTCTTTTTGCCGAAGATACCGTCAGCCGCTCCGCAGCTATGGCTGAGACCCTTAAGAAGGATTTGCAAAGCCCTGACGGAGCTGCCCTGACTTCCAGCCTGAAGGGTGGGAAGCGTTACGGACACATTTTCGCTTTCGGGTTCATCATACCTTGGGCGGTAAGCACCCAGAACAAAGCTTATACTTCTTGTACGGCGCATGACGGTGCCGCCGTTTGCTTCACTGCCGATGCCTGTGTTGCCCTCGATGCAGGTCACGGAGTCAGACTCCGCACTTTCGCAGATGCCGATGTGCTCGGCGGAGCTGTCGTCATCGAAGTTGTAGAGGATCAGATCACCCTTTTTGTAACCCGATGTGACCCACAGGTCGTTCTTTTTAGCGTAGTTCATGAGGGCGGTGCAGCTTGCGGTCTTGCCTCCTGCAAAAAACAGCTTTTGGGCTTCGCACTGGTCAAAAAGCCACCAGATGAAAACACAGCACCAAGGGTAGGCAGAGCCTGATACCTTTTTGCCGTAGTAGGCGGTGTTGTATTTCACGGTGTTGCTGCCGCAGGGCTTTTCTGCAGTGCCGATCTGAGCTTTTGCAAGGGTCAGAATTCTGTCAGCGGTGCAGGACATATCATTCCTCCTCCCTGCGGTTTACGCCGAGAGCGGCGATGTCAATTTTACCTTCGGTGATGATGTAAGCTACCACGGAAGCGGCCGATACCACAGCACCTGCCACGGTGTTGATGATGCTTTCATCAATGCCAAAAACCACCGCAAGGCCTGCGATAAGCCCCACCACAGCCGCCCAGAGCTTTCTGCTGTTGAGTTTTGATAAGTATTTTTTCATGAGAGCCTCCTTATGATTTTTTTCCGGTCATCATAAAAAGGTGCGGATAGGGGAGATTTTGCAGAAAATAATGCAAATTTCCCGAAGAGGGCAAAAAAGGAGCGGAAAACCGCTCCTGAAAAGTTAGTATTTATATCTGGTTTGTTCCTGAATTTCCGCATTAAGCTTTGCGTCGTGGTGACCTCTGTACTTAAGATATTTTTTCTCGCAATCGGTGAGCCAGGATTCGAGAGCCGGATTCAGGATGCCGGTGTTGATCATACGCTTTGCGTTGTCTGTCTCGATTTTGATGGTTTTCAAAGCCTGCTTTAACCAGATTTTTGCAATTTTATCAGCTTTGCCATAGGAAGCAAAGGTGTCTGCCGATGGGAAGCAGCGATAACCGCCGCAACGAGGGCCGAGAGTATCCATATATTTCTGATGATTACCGCTTTTGCGAATGTAATTTGCGGCATAAAAGAACATGGAGCGGCTCATACCCCAGTTGTCATATATGTCGTAGGTCAGCTCGTAGCGCTTTGAATATTCGGTTTGGGAAAGCTCGCGGCGATAGAGTGCGATTTCGTTTACAAAACGGTAGAGAGGAATGGCCAGAACGTCCTTTTTCACCTTTGCCGCAATAAATCTCCGTTCTACAAGCTCCAGAGCATTGCTCCATCGGGCAAGATATTCTTCACCCGTGCTTCCGTTTTCAAAATAATCAAAAACAGCTTCAAAAACGTGCTGTTCCATCTGGCTTGTGAGGAAAATCTCCTCAGGAGAGGAATCGGCTGTAAGTGGGGTTTTATTGCCAAAATTAAAGAGTGCCATGAGAATACTCCTTTGCTGTGATTTATATTTGTGATTATTATACATCGAAAGCAGCTGTAAAGCAAACAATAAGTCTCGGCTATGAAAATGTAGAAAAGCTGTGTTTTTTGTTGAAAGGTGTGGTTCGCCTCATGTTGAATTAGAATATTTTTTGTGATATACTATTAATATAATATAAAACGCAGGGTTGGTATATCGGTATTACAGCGGCTTCCCAAGCCGTTAAGGCGGGTTCGATTCCCGTACCCTGCTCCAACAAAAAGACCACTTCTGTCTACCGGACAAAAGTGGTCTTTTTGAATGATGTTTGCCTTCGGCAAATGATGTCGTTTCACTAATGATTGCCGCTGACGCTAATGATGTCGGCTTCGCCTAATGTTTGTGGCAAACATCGCATCATTGCGAGTGAAGCGAGCAGCATCATATTGCGCACAGCGCAATACATCATATCGACGAAGTCGATGCATCATTGAAATTTCATAGGTTTTATGATATAATAATTCCCAAAAGAGACGATTATGTGAAAGAAAACAAGCTTGCCGAACTGCAAGGGAGAATACAAAATGATCATACGCAAACACGGCTATGTTCTGGATGTTGATATTGAAGGCACCTCAAAATATTCCCAGGAACACAATATATGTGATTGTGATGAGGATCGCAATCTTTATGCCCAAATCGCAGAAAAATTCCCTAAACTAAAAGAATTCCTTGCCGAATTGGGCTTATTGATTGAAAGACCCGATGAAATAGGATCTTGTGCTGACAAGGATTATATTGACTATCATTTTGTTTCTTACACCGTAATCGGTAAAATATTAGAATCTGATAAGTACGAAATTGATATGTTTGACGGAGGTCTTTTCCTCAATATAGTTATTGACAATTGGTATGTTCCCAACGAACAAAAAACAGACGAATATTTTACTGTCACCATTTACGGCATAGATTTGCCGTGGGTGTTGGATGAACCTTTTCCTGAAAGCAAGAGAAGCTCTTTTCTCGAACTAATTAAGAAACTATTTCATCGGCATTAGCATACTTTTGCTTACTTTTACCTCAATTCTGCTCCGTTTGGTTACTCTTAGGCAGAAAAGAACCCACATTTGTCTACGACAAGTGTGGGTTCTTTTCAACTAAGTGTGCCTTGCGGCACGTTAAGCGCATCTACGGCGCGTGAAGTGATGCTTCGCATCGTGAAGTGCCTGCGGGCATGAGTGGCACACTTAACTTCACTTTGTGCGAAGCACAATACTTCACAGCGGCATCG
>SVLU01000006.1 GCA_015067795.1 Oscillospiraceae bacterium | reverse complement strand
CTCCGTGTTATTGTTTGTTGTGGTGACTACATTTTACACCCTGGTTAATATGAGGTCTATATTATTTTTGTGTTGCACTTAATATTATAATCTGCCCTCCCTTGTGTAAAGGGAGGTGGGCCGCCCTTATGGCGGCTCGGAGGGATTGTGCAGTACAATGTATTTAATTTGTTAAATCATTGGCGAATTCGCAGCATTTTTGTTGACAATCCCTCAGTCAGCCTTACGGCTGACAGCTCCCTTTACACAAGGGAGCCTTTGTAACTTCCATGCCAATACACAAAAATTTATTAGTTACAGAGTTGTAGGGGATGCCGTTCCCGAGTGTCCGCAAAAATATCAAAAATTGTAAATATATCTCTTGACAACACACGAAAAATAGTTTACTATATGAGTAACTTAAATTTACTTGATTATGTTACCAAATTTTAATTTTTCTTAGTTCGTATATTATGGTATAATATATATAACATTTATTAAGGAGGGAATGGTAATATGAGCATGACCATACTTTGGTTTGTGTTGCTTGTAGCCTTTGCGGTTATTGAGATATCCACCATGAATCTCACGTCCATCTGGTTTGTGGCAGGTTCACTTGCCGCACTGCTTTGTGCCATATTCGGAGGTTCGATTGTTTGGCAGATCGTTTTGTTTGTGGTCGTTTCCAGTATCGCACTTGCAGTTGTCAGACCAATCGCAAAAAAGTACCTGACCGTTGAGCACAAGGCAACAAATGCTGACAGAGTTTTCTCCATGGTTGGTGTTGTAACCGAGGAGATCAACAACACTCTGGCTAAGGGTGCAGTTACAATCGGCGGCAAGGTCTGGACAGCCCGCTCTCTCACAGGGGAAATTCTCAAGGTGGGTACATACGTCCGACCGAAAACCATCGAGGGTGTTAAGCTTATCGTTGAACCTGCAGAGCAGGTAAATAATAATAACTAAGAGGAGGATACTTTAATGGAAAAATTAATCCCTATTCTGATCATTGCACTTTTTGCGATAATTGTTATTGCAAAGAACGTAAGAGTTGTTCAGCAGGCAAGAGCATACGTTGTTGAACGTCTCGGTGCTTACAGCACAACCTGGAGCGTAGGTCTGCATTTCAAAATTCCTTTCATTGAAAGAGTTGCAAAGGTGGTTTCCCTGAAGGAACAGGTAGTTGACTTCCCACCACAGCCTGTTATCACAAAGGATAACGTAACCATGCAAATCGACACAGTTATTTACTTTGAGATCATCGACCCAAAGCTCTATACTTACGGTGTTGAGCATCCACTGACAGCTATTGAAAACCTCACAGCTACAACTCTCCGTAACATCATCGGCGAACTGGAGCTTGACCAGACTCTCACAAGCCGTGATATCATCAACAGCAAGATGCGCTCCATTCTTGACGAAGCTACCGACCCATGGGGCATCAAGATCAACCGTGTTGAGCTGAAGAATATTCTCCCACCAAGAGAAATTCAGAACGCAATGGAAAAGCAGATGAAGGCTGAGCGTGAACGCCGTGAAGCTATCCTCAAGGCAGAGGGTGAAAAGAAGTCCGCTATCCTTCTTGCAGAAGGTGAAAAGGAATCCGCTATCCTTCGTGCAGATGCTAAGAAGCAGGCTGCCATCCTTGAAGCTGAAGGTCAGGCTGAGGCTATCCTGAAGGTTCAGGAAGCTACCGCTGAAGGTATCCGTAAGATCAATGAAAGTATGCCATCCGATCAGTTCATTAAGATCCGTGCTCTGGAAGCTTTCCAGGCTGCTGCTGATGGCAGAGCAACAAAAATCATTATCCCAAGCGAGATCCAGGGTCTTGCAGGTCTTGTAAGCTCCATTCAGGGTGTCGCAGAACCACAGGATAAGTAATATTATCCGACTATAAAAGCAGAGTGAAATCGAAAACGGATTTCGCTCTGCTTTTTTATCATTTTTAATCATTAATAATACTATAATGTAATTGACAATAAATAGAGATTGTAATAGAATTATAGTCAAGTATCACCAAATTATTTTCGTAATTTGCAAGCGTTTGGTGAAAATACAAAAAATGCAAGGGGTGATTTAGGGAACAGTTTCGCTCAGAGAAAAGGTTTGATCATATATTAACAGAAAGGAAAAAATGAAATGAAAAACAAAATCAAAGCAACATTATTGGCAGCTCTTATGATCATTGCAATGATCCTGCCAAGCATGGGCGGCATGGTGGCCCTTGCCGCAGACTGGAGCCCTGCTGACAGCAGCGGTGCAGTAACCGCAAGTGCAAGTGAATGGGGCGTAGACGAAGCAAAGTTCACCTACCGTGAATGGACAGGTGACACCTACACAGACAAAAAAGGCAACGAAGTTTCCGCTAAGGACGTTGTCGAAGTAAACAGACTCCCTGCTCATACAACAGCAGCTTCCGCTCCATATCAGGATGTTGAAACCGCTATTGTAGGCGCTCGTGACTACAAGAAGGATGCTTCCGATTATGTTCAGATGCTCACAGGCGAAGGTAATAGCTGGGATGTAGTTGTTGTTGAAAACTGGGCAAACGCACAGGAATATCTGAATGCTACTCCAAGTGTTATCTCTCCTGAATATGAGGTAGCTCCTGTTGAAGTAACCGAACAGTACGGTCAGTGGAGCACACAGCAGCTTCCTGCAAGCTGGACATACTACGGCTATGACTACACCATCTACACCAATACTCAGCAGCCATGGCAGCCAAACAGCAGAACACCTGGTGTTCCTTATGCTCCGGGCTATGAGGATGCAACTCAGTACAATCCTGTAGGCTTCTATCGCAAGAGCTTTACAGTTGATGAAAGCCTCCTTACAAAGAGTGAAGGCGGCAGAGTTATCATCTCCTTCCAGGGCGTTGAATCCGCTTACTATGTATACTTAAACGGCAAGGAAGTTGGCTATTCCGAAGACAGCTACCGTCCTGCTGAATTCGATATCACCGATTATCTGGTAGACGGTGAAAATACTCTCGTTGTTCAGGTACATAAGTTCAGCGACGGCACATGGCTTGAAGACCAGGATATGCTCTATGACGGCGGTATCTTCAGAGACGTATTCCTTTATTCCACAAATGCGGCTCACATTGAGGACTACACCGTTCAGACTGACCTCTACAATAACTACGAGGACGCAACACTTAAGCTGGATGTTGATCTCCAGAACTACAGCGATGCAGCGATCGCAGACATGGCAGTTAACGTAAGCCTCTTTGACGCAGAAGGCGTAAACATCTTCGGCGAAGGTGTTAAGGTTGATGCAGGTGAGCTTGCAGCTAACAGCATCACAGCTGTTGACGGTATCGAGATCGACGTTCAGGATCCTGCTCTCTGGTCTGCAGAGGATCCAAACCTCTACACTCTCGTTCTTACTCTTTATAATGAAGAAACCGATGCTTCCTATGCTATCGTTTCCCAGCAGCTTGGTTTCAGAGAAATCGAATTCACAAGCACAAACTGGAACTATGAAACAGGCGAAAATGAAACAGAATCCTACCAGCCTGTAACAGTTAACGGCCAGCCAATCTACCTGAAGGGCGTTAACAGACATGACAGAGTTCCTACAACAGGTAAGTACATCCCTGCAGAAGTTTATGAAACCGATATTAAGCTCATGCAGCAGTACAACATCAACTGCATCCGTACAGCTCACTATTCCAACGACGAATATCTGTACTACGCAGCAGACAAGTATGGTATGTACGTTGTAGCAGAAACCAATGCTGAATCCCATGCTCTCCAGAGCAGCTATGTAACAGTTGACGGCGTAAGAACTCACGCTACCTCCTATTACTTCTGGGATCTGCTTGTTGACAGAACAATCACAAACTACGAAACACTCAAGAACCAGACCTGTAACATTATCTGGTCCATCGGTAACGAAATGGGCTATGTATCCACAGGCAACACTGAAAACTGCGTATTCGCATGGATGATCAACTACTTCAAGACAAATGACCCAACCCGTATGGTACACAGCGAAGGTCAGTTCGATGCTCTCGGCGTTGACATGGCAAGTAATATGTACCCATCCCTCAGCGAAGTAACAGCTCAGGGCGGCTCCGGCAAGATTCCTTACTATCTCTGCGAATATGACCATGCAATGGGTAACGCAGTAGGTAACATTTGGGAATACTGGGAAATCCTCCGCAGCTATGACAATATGCTTGGTGCTTGCATTTGGGACTGGGTTGACCAGTCTATGAGAGTTAAGCTGGAAGACGGCACATGGAACTACTATGGCGAAGATTATGCTAAGAGCTATCTGTTCGGCGAAACAGGTGAGCTTGACGGCTACTATCTCGGCATGGGCGGTGACTGGGGCGACAGAAACAACAGCGGTAACTTCGCTCAGAACGGTCTTGTTTCTGCAGACAGAACTCCACAGCCTGAACTCAACGAAGTAAAGTATGTATACCAGAGCGTATGGGTAACTGCTGATGACATTTCCACAGGCACAGTAGATATCTACAACGAATACAGCTTCACAAACCTCAGCGAATATGATATCACCTGGGAACTCATTGAAGACGGCGTTGTTATCGACACAGGCGTTCTGAATGTTGACATCGCTCCTCGTGAAACAAAGACAGTTGCAGTTCCATTTGAAATTCCTGCAGTTGAAGACAGACCTGCAGGTGCAGAATACTACCTCAACTTCTCCGTAACCGTAAAGGAAGAAAACGCAACAGAATTCGTTCCTGCAGGTCACGAAGTTGCTCACGAACAGATCGCAGTTCCGGCTGACGTTGAAATCGTTCCACTGCCAGCTTACGAAGGCGGCGTCATCGTTAACGACAGTGCTGAAGATTACATCGTTGTAACAGGCAAAAACTTCAGCTTCAAGCTCAACAAGGCAAACGGCGCTATGGAAGATTACTTCTATAACGGCCAGCTGGTTCTTAAGGAAGGCCCAACTCCTGACTTCTGGAGAGCACAGCTTAATAACGACTCCTGGTACGGCTATGTTGTAGAAGGCAACACCACATGGAGAACGATCAGCAACACCGATCCGGCACTGGTTTCCTATGAAATCTACAAGACAAGCGAAGGTATGCCTGCAATTAAGACATCCCTTGACCTTGCAGTAGAAAACGGCTCCATCATGGAAATGACCTATACCGTAAACTCCAACGGTGAGGTCATCGTTGACTACCTCTTCGACTCCACAAACAGCAACCAGGGCTATGGCTGGCTGAACCTTGGCGGCCCACTTGCAGTTGGTACAAAGATGACCACAGCAGCAGGCTTTGAAAACGTAACATGGTACGGCAACGGCTATACCGATAACGACTCCCTGCCTGAAGGCATTGGCGAAGGCAAGGAAACCTACCGCGACAGAATTCACGGTGCATACCAGGGTATCTGGACATCCACAGTTGACGATATGTACTATCCATTCCTTGAAACACAGGATGTAGGTCGTCTTGTAGGCACACAGTGGATCGCAGTTGAAAACGAAGCAGGTCTCGGCATCCTCATCGCAGGTGACTCCTTCGAAGCAAGCGCACTCCACTTCTCCGATAAGGAACTTGATGACGCATATCATCCATTCGATCTTACAAGAGATGACGAAACCAACATCAACATCGACATGGTTTCCAAGGGCAATGGTAACGCAAGCTGCGGTCCTAACGTACTGCCTGAATACAGACTTTACAACGGTCTCTATCAGTTCCAGTTCACTCTCATTCCATACGACGCTGAAGTTGCTGAAGACAGCGCAGACCTTATGGAAATGAGCAAGGGCTATCGTTACAACGACCTCAGCCAGACTCTCACAGTAGAAACAGTAACCACAACCTCCAACTCCGTTGTAAACGTTAATGCTGTTGTAGAAGGTGCAGATGTAACCACTGTTCGTGTACAGATCGACTCCGACCTGCCAATCGACGCAATCGACAGTGCATACAAGTTTGAGTACAATCCTGAACTCGGCAAGCTGATCGTTTTTGCTGAAGAAGGCATTATGGATGGCTCCGTACTCTTCACAATCACTTATGATCTGACCAACGAATATGTTTCAAATGGTGAGTATGATATTGATGTTGAACTCATTGAAGTAACAAATATGTTCGAAGATTTCACCACTCTGGACGTAGTAGATGGTAAGGTAATTATTGACAATCCTGTACTCCCGGGCGATGTAAATGAAGACGGTCGTCTGACTAACGCTGATGTCATAGCTATTGCAAGATATCTCGTTGACCTTGAAGCATTTACCGAAAGCCAGCTTATCAGAGCTGACTACGACGTAGACGGCATAGTAAGCAACCTTGACCTTATCAAGACTGCAAGAGCTATCGTTGCATAATTTCAGCCGCAAGGCGATAAGTTAAACCAAAAATCGGGCTGCCGAAAGGCAGCCCGATTAGTCTGTCAAAAAAGTATAAAATTTGTCATTGCGAGATCCCGAAGGGATCGTGGCAATCTTAAAAAAGTATCTAAAATACTCAAAAATGCAAAGTTTACGCAACTTTTTTAAATAAGATTCCCACGTCGCTTCGCTCCTCGGAATGACAAATATGGGTTCTTTGACAAGCTCTATCGTGCCACCGAAAGGTAGCCCGATTTTTTGCATCTATTAATTTTAGGAGAAGCTTTATTTCATACCTGCGGCTTCCGCCTGAGCCTTCATGATCTTGATATATTCATCGTAGGTGACGGAGCGGTCGATAACCTTATCGCCGGTAAATTCGATGATTCTGTTAGCTACGGTTTCGATCATCTGATGGTCGTGGGTGGTGAAGATGATATTGCCCTTGAAGTCGGAGAGACCGTTGTTGAGGGCGGCGATGCTTTCAAGGTCAAGATGGTTTGTTGGCTGGTCCAGCATCAGAATACTTGCACCGCTGAGCATCAGCTTAGACAGCATACAGCGTACCTTTTCACCGCCGGAGAGGACCTTAACAGGCTTGTAAACATCGTCGTTTGTGAATAACATTCTACCAAGGAAGGTGCGGAGATAGCTTTCACGCTTATCCTCGGAGAATTGACGCATCCAGTCGATGATAGAGTCTTCACAGTCGTTGAAGTAAGGAGAATTGTCCTTGGGGAAATAGGCTTGGGTTGTGGAAACGCCCCATTTGATGGTACCGCTGTCCGGCTCAAGCTCACCTGCAAGAAGCTTGTACATTGTGGTTATCGCAAGCTCATTGTCACCGATAAAGGCTATCTTATCGGTCTTGTTCATAATGAAGCTTACGTTGTCGATGACCTTGACACCGTCAATGGTCTTGGAAACCTCGGTAACGAACAGTCTGTCCTTACCGGGCTCACGGTCCATCTTGAAGCCCACCCATGGATAACGGCGGGAGGAAGCAGGGATTTCTTCCAAGGTGAGCTTATCCAGCATCTTTCTGCGGCTTGTTGCCTGACGGGATTTGGATTTATTGGCAGAGAAGCGGCGGATAAATTCTTCCAGCTCTCTGATCTTATCCTCAGCCTTGCGGTTCTTTTCTTTGATAAGCTTCTGCATAAGCTGGCTGGAATCGTACCAGAAGTCGTAGTTACCGACATACATTTTGATCTTACCGTAGTCTATGTCAACGATGTGAGTACATACGGTATTTAAGAAGAAACGGTCGTGGCTTACAACGATAACTGTACCCTCATAATCCATGAGGAAGTCCTCAAGCCAAACTACGCTGTTAACGTCAAGGTTGTTGGTAGGCTCGTCAAGGAGAATAATATCGGGATGACCGAAAAGAGCCTGAGCGAGAAGTACCTTGACCTTTTTTCTTGGGTCCATTTCGCTCATTTGTACGTAATGAAGATCGGTTTTGATGCCGAGACCCTGCAGAAGCTGACTTGCATCTGATTCAGCCTCCCAACCGCCTAATTCAGCAAATTCCTCTTCAAGCTCAGCAGCTCTGATACCGTCGGCATCGTCAAAGTCGGGCTTGTCGTAGATAGCGTCCTTTTCTTTACCGCAGTCGTAAAGACGCTGGTTGCCCATAATTACGGTGTCCATAACGGAGAATTCATCGTACATATTCTGATCCTGCTTAAGGACGGACATACGGGTATTGGGCTTGATGAAAACGTGGCCGCTGGTGGAGTCAATTTCACCGGACAGAATTTTCAGGAATGTGGACTTGCCGGAGCCGTTTGCACCAATAACACCATAGCAGTTGCCGGAGGTGAACTGGAGATCAACCTTGGAAAACAGCGGTGTTCCGCCGTACTGGAGACTTAAATTGGAAACAGTTATCATAATGTGTTATCCTCCTGGACAGGCTGTACTTCCCCGGAAGCTGTGCAGCCCGAAATCTTATTGTAGAAACCGGCTCTTGTAAGACCCATATAAGGAGTGAGCCAAAGGTTAAAGAAAATAGACGAAATCGCGGTGAGGGAAACAAGACCAAGACCAATAAACAGGGTCGAGATAAGGGTGCTTACAAGCTGACCGATATAAACCCAGCCGATAAAGCTGAGAAGGAGAACCAGGTATTCAGCCTTGCGACCCTTCATCATGCGATTGGATTCAGCAAGACAACGGAATACACCCTTGGATGGATCTTCAAACATGATATATGTTGCCTGGCTGAAGCATAATGAGAAATAGAAGCCGGGGATTATAAAGAAAAACAGACCCATTGTAACTATAAAGTTTGTTATAAGGAGCAGGAACAGGAGTTTAAAGGCAAAGCCGAAGCCGTCGAACATATTACGCTGGTCATTCTCTTTGCGTCTTACGTTCAGCAGACACCACCAGTCAAAGCCTGCGGAAAAGATGTTGGACATAACGGACAGCAGTGCCGCAATGAAAACAGCGGCTGTGGAAACTTTCGGGAAGTAACCTGCCAGAATGTCCACAGCTTCCTCAAGATATTCATCGGCATTTTCAAGCATTTCTTCTTCGGTGTAGCGGCTGGAGAGCTCGTTCAAATCCTCTTCCCAGTCGTTGCTTATTCTGTTTGTGAATGCGGTAATGCCTGTGAGCTGACCGGTGAGCATACCGATAATGGCTGTCAGGGCAAGGAAGAAAAACACACAACGCAGGAGCTTCCATTTACCCTCTTTCATGATGCGCTTGGAGTCAAGCTTTAGTTCATGTCGGTTTATCATCAAACCGCCTCCTTGGTTAAACATATTAATACAGTCTGATTATAACCCATAATACCAATAATTGCAACGGAAACAGGGTGATTGACAGAAGCGAACATATTAATTATAATTGTGTGTATCAAAAGAAAAGGAGAACCCATTATGGCTGAAAGTAAGGTATATTTTGCCGATTTAAGAACCAAGCTTGGTGAGAGTATCCTCGTTAAGATGGAGCGTCTTATCCGTGCGGCAGGAATTGATCAGATAGATTTTGAGGACAAGTTTGTTGCAATCAAGATGCACTTCGGTGAGCTGGGTAATTTAGCTTTCCTGCGTCCCAATTACGCAAAGGTCGTTGCTGATATTGTTAAGTCCTTAGGCGGTAAGCCGTATCTTACCGACTGCAACACCCTGTATGTAGGTTCAAGAAAGAACGCTCTTGAGCATCTGGACACCGCAAATCTCAACGGCTTCTCTCCGATGTCCACAGGCTGTCAGGTAATCATCGCTGACGGTATAAAGGGTACAGACGACGTTGAAGTTCCAATCGAGGGTGCGGAATTCTGCCCTGCTCCAAAAATCGGCCGTGCAATCATGGATTGTGACGTTTTCATCTCTCTCAACCACTTCAAGGGCCATGAGGAGACAGGCTTCGGCGGTGCACTGAAGAATATCGGCATGGGTTGCGGCTCCCGCCGTGGCAAGATGGAAATGCATAATGCAGGCAAGCCTGTTGTAAATGAAGACCTGTGCATTGGCTGTAAGATGTGTTCTAAGTTCTGCGCTCATGACGCGGCTGTTATTGAAAACGGTAAGGCAACTATTTATCATGACCGTTGTGTTGGCTGTGGCAGATGTGTTAGCGTGTGTCCTAAAGATGCGGTTGAAACTGCATTTGACGAGGCAAAGGATGTCCTCCATAAGAAGATCGCTGAATACTCCAAGGCTGTTATCCAGGATAAGCCTAATTTCCATATCAGCATCGTCCGTGATGTTTCTCCATACTGCGACTGCCACGCTGAAAACGATGCGGCTATCGTACCAAACGTTGGTATGTTTGCTTCCTTCGACCCTGTTGCTCTTGATATGGCCTGTGCTGACGCTGTAAACAGCCAGCCTATTCTTGCAAATACCCTCCTCAGCGAGAGCAAACACCAGGACAGAGACCATTTCGGCAAGGTGTTCCCAACAACAAACTGGAGAGTCGGTCCTGAATACGCAGAAAAAATCGGTCTGGGTTCAAGGGAGTATGAGCTTATAACCGTTAAATAAATATGGCTTTTCCTCAAAGGAAATCAAACAGATTAGAAAATTATGATTACAGCACAAACGGTGCGTATTTTGTTACGATATGTACAAAAGAACGTGGAAATATTTTAAGCACCATCCATGTAGGGAAGGCAGCCCTCTGCCTTCCGATTCTGGAATTATCCGACATTGGTCGTGTTGTAGAAAATACATTAACAATATAAATGTGGTCTATGACGGTGTTACAGTTGACAAATATGTGATCATGCCCAATCACATCCATCTGATCATTATAATAGACAATTACGGAAGGCAGAGGGCTGCCTTCCCTACACTGAGTGATGTAGTGCGTTCGATAAAGATCATGGTTAGAAAAGAGACAGGAAAATCATTTTTCCAAACCTCATTCTACGATCATATAATCCGCAATGAACAGGACTACCTGAAAATCTGGCAATATATTGACACAAACCCTGCCAAATGGTCAGAGGATAGATTTTATACTGAATAAAAGTGCAAAAATAACGGAGAGCAGCTCGCTCTCCGTTATTCGTGTTTATCAAAGCTTAAAAATCAACCTCTGTATCGTAGTAGCAGCACTTAAGAAGCTTTTCCATTTCTTCCTGGTCAGGCTGACGTGGGTTGGAACCTGTGCAGGCGTCTGCGATTGCGTTCTTTGCGATCTCAGGGAGTCTTTCAAGGAAAATTTCCTCTGGTACAAAGCCCTGTTCGCAAGGATAGCTGTCAGTACCGTAGTTCTTAATGCACTGTGGGATGTTGAGAGCATCATTCATGCCGCGGAGATATGCGATAAGGTTCTGAACCTTTTCTGCATCATTTTCACCGCCAAGACCCATGAAGTCAGCGATAACACCGTAACGCTTTGCGGCGGTTTCGTTCTTTGCGTTGTAAGCGATTACCTTTGGCAGGTACATAGCATTAGCGGCACCATGGATAATGTGAGCACCAAGGTCTTCAAAAACAGCACCGGTCTTATGAGCCATGGAGTGAACGATACCTAAAAGAGCATTGGAGAATGCCATACCTGCAAGGCACTGAGCATTGTGCATCTTGGCACGTTTGTCCATATCGCCGTTGTAAGATTCGATAAGGTCATTCTGGATCATCTTGATTGCGTGGAGAGCCAGAGGATCGGTGAAATCGCAGTTAGCTGTGGAAACATAAGCTTCAACGGCATGAGTCATAGCGTCCATACCTGTGTGAGCAACCAGCTTTTTTGGCATTGTTTCAGCCAGCTCAGGGTCAACGATAGCGATGTCAGGAGTGATCTCGAAGTCAGCAAGAGGATACTTGATGCCCTTTTCGTAATCGGTGATTACGGAGAAAGCTGTAACCTCGGTAGCGGTACCGGAGGTGGATGGGATAGCACAGAAGTGAGCCTTCTGACGGAGCTTTGGAAGGCCGAATACCTTGCACATATCTTCAAAGGTTACTTCAGGATATTCGTACTTGATCCACATAGCCTTAGCAGCATCAATAGGGGAACCGCCGCCCATTGCAACGATCCAGTCAGGCTGGAACCTTGTCATAGCTTCAGCACCACGCATAACGGTGGTTACGGATGGGTCAGGCTCGATGCCCTCGAACAGTTCAACTTCCATACCGGCTTCCTTAAGATATTCTACAACCTTATCCAGGAAACCAAATCTCTTCATAGAGCCGCCGCCAACGCAGACCATTGCGCGCTCGCCCTTAAGCTCCTTAAGTACAGCAAGAGAACCCTTGCCGTGATATAAATCTCTGGGAAGTGTAAAACGTGCCATGTTATTTCCTCCATTTATTTAGTATATGCTGTAATTTTATCACGGCAAGAGAAAAAGTGCAACTGTGGATTGGTGTAATATGAATATAAGCCGGAATACATGAGAATTCCGGCTTAAAATCTTAAATTTTGTACTTATGCGTAGGCTACAAGCTCTACTGTATAGCCTGCATTTCTGAGGGTGTTTACCAGACCGTCGTCATTGAGTAGGTGGGCAAGACCTACGGCGTAGAATACTGTTTTGCCACTCTCAAGGTATTCTTTTGCGGCTTCAAGCATTGCTGCGTTTCTATCGGTCATAAACTGCTCGTTATATTCTTCGTATAATGCAAGCTCGTCCTCAGTTAAATCGGAAGTATCGTCCTTAACTGCCTCAGAAAGAATGGATTCATCACCTTTACACCATTTTTCGTAAAGATCACGAAGTTCAGCGTTATATGTTGCCTGCGGTGTTTCGATGGATGTGGCAAGCATCATTTCCTGAATCTCATCAGAGTAGCCGGTGAGTAGCTGTATCTGAAATTCGCCGGATTCCACTTCAAGTATATCCTTATCCTGTTCCTTTGCCAGCTGCAGAAGCTGCATATCAACACCATTGTCGCTTGAAAATTCATAGCCCTGCTGGATGTAGTAATTGTCAATAGTCTGACTCCACAGATATGGCTTCATAAGAAGAGTGTTGGTGTTAAAATTGCCTGTTGCCTGCATCATCTGCAATGCCTTTTTGCCAAGTTCTTCATCCTGAATATGATTGAGTGTTGTTGTGCCGTCAGTGTAGTAATAGGACTGAGCCATGATTGCAGCCAGTTCCGGATCAGTTGCCATTCGTTCATCTAATTCTATCAAATCCACTTCAACGGCAAGAGAATCAGATGCGTTGAATGCGTCATAGATTTCCTGTGGCAGATAGGATGTGCGTTCGTCACCGGCGTGGATCGTGCCGAGAAGCCACATTTCCTCACCTTCAGGACTTGTGACATGATAGAAGAGAGGTGTTGCCTTTTCGGCAGGCTCTTCCATAGGTAATGTTTCTCCGGTGATGGATTCATAGGAAGCAGTACCGCCAAGGTAGAGAGTCTGGGATGCAGAATCGCTGAGAAGATAATCGGTACCGTCGATGGTATGATAGCCCACATAGTTAACAGATGCCGCAGTAGGCAGACCTGTTGATTTATCTATACCAACATAGCCTGTAAGTATCTCTGTTCTGTATTCAGATGCAAGATCGTTGAGAGCGTTTGCGTCATCAAATAAATTCTCTGCAATAAGCATACTAAGTTCTTCAGCGTATGCATCGCTGCCGGTATACTGGATAAGGAAGCTGTTGCCTGCATCCAGCAGATCAATCTCAGACAATGTGGAGAGATCAGGCATTATAGATGTTGCGTAGTTTTGACATTCGGAACGAATAGTGTCATAGGTTATGATGCTGTTTGTGGTAGGTTCATCACCATCCACAATAGCGGTATAGAAACCATCACGGAAGATTTTTTCCACAGAGTATGTGAACTGTTCTCGGGAGGACATATCCACAGCCTGAGATGAATAAATGATTTTTGCAAGTTCATCTTCGCCGTTTATGTATGTGTCAACATCTGTATTATATGTGTAAGTTCCACCTATAGCCTGTGATACAAGAGTTTCATTCAATGTGCTGTCGATGGATTCAGCCTGTACGGTAAAGGAATTTGCGTTTGCAAGGAGCTTCGGTGCTGTCCAATCGTCGATTTCAATGTAGCTTTCTGTATCTGCCGGAGCGGTGATAGTAAGTGCGGTATCAGGCTGATTTATCGTTACAGCAACGTCAATGCTGATTTCAGCCGCACCTTTAGTGTAATTTGCAGTATAGCTGCTCTTTTTCAGATTGCCGTTTTCATCAAGCTCGGCAAAACCGGAAGCGTCGATAAGGGTGCTGTCCTCAGTATCTACCCAGTTTTCAAGAGCTGTTCCGGAAGTGAAAACAATGTTACCATCTTCCTGCTGCTCAACAGAACCGTAAAGCTCGGAGTTCAGTATAACTGCCGGTGCAAATTCAGCGAGATAGTCTTCTTCACTGACATCAGACGTATAGTTCAGATGCTTAAAGGTTGCATAAAGCTTGCCGTCAGTAAGGGTTTCACTGGCTTTCAGAATGTGATGACCGTTTGAAGTGGTCTCTTCCAAAGTGGCGGCAAAGGTCTCGGTACCTATATTTTGTAAATTTAATGTCTGTGCGGTGTGAGTTACGTATGTATTTACACCAACTGTCATTTCTCTATCTATGGCGATATCCAGACTCATGGAATCCATAGTTTCGATTTGAGCTGCTGCCTGAGTATAAATTTCACCAGCAGTTGGACCTGTTTCTACCGGTGTTTCTTCAACCGTATCTTTATCACAGGAAACTAAAGAAAAAATAAGCACTGCACATAAGAGGAGGGAAATAAGCTTTTTCATTTTGTACCACCTTTCTTCATGAGTTACTTTATAGGTAAGCATATTTTAACATCCACGGCATATAATGTCAACTTTTATATGTTATTGCCGTTTGCCTTATCCAGCTTATAATTCCTTATGTACATGATTAGGTCAGCACCAACCATGATGAAATTCAGAACATAGAAGAAAAGAACATACCATTTTTCGCCGATGCTTGCCATATATGCCTCGTTTACAAGCTTTGAGGTGATGCCGGCGATGTAGCCGAAGAAGATGAGAAACAGGAATGCAAGGCTTTTGCCCTTTGTGGTGCGAGCCTTGTAGGATTTGATTACGTTCATCGGCCATGATATGCCAAAGCATACGATCATTGTTATTTCAAGTAATTCAGCCATAGTTTTCCTCCGTTGTTGTGATTATTTATATAGCACTATAACCTCCCTCTGACGAGGGAGGTGGCATTTGCAAAGCAAATGACGGAGGGAGAGAACGACTACCCCTCAGTCACCTTCGGTGACAGCTCCCCTGACAAGGGGAGCTGTGGTTTAATGTAAGACAACACAATACAAAAGCCGCTGTATGCCAGCGGCTTTTTGTTTACAAATCAGATTAATGATGGAACAGTCTCATACCTGTGAATGCCATTGCGATGCCGCACTTGTCGCAGGTTTCGATAACCAGATCGTCACGAACAGAGCCGCCCGGCTGAGCGATGTAGGAAACGCCGCTGCGGTTAGCACGCATTACGTTGTCGCCAAATGGGAAGAAAGCGTCGCTACCGAGGCTTACGCCGGTGATTGTGCTGAGGTATGCAGCCTTTTCTTCTGCTGTGAATGGTTCAGGTCTTTCGGAGAAGATTCTCTGCCAGTTGCCGTCGTCAAGAACGTCGCCGCAGTCTGCGTCGGAGAGATAAAGGTCAACGGAGTTGTCTCTGTCAGCTCTGCCAACTGTATCGAGGAAAGGCAGGTTCAGAACTCTGTCGGACTGACGGAGGAGCCAGTTGTCAGCCTTGCTGCCTGCAAGACGTGTGCAGTGAATTCTGGACTGCTGACCAGCACCTACGCCGATTGCCTGACCGTCATATGCGAAGCATACGGAGTTGGACTGGGTGTACTTAAGAGTGATAAGGGAAACGATAAGGTCGTTGATTGCATCTTCAGGGATTTCCTTATTTGCTGTAACAACATTGGAAAGGAGTTCACGGTTGATCTTGAATTCATTTCTGCCCTGCTGGAAGGTGATGCCGTAAACCTGCTTCTTTTCGATTGGGTCTGGGATGTAGTCAGGATCGATCTTTACGATGTTGTAGTTACCCTTCTTCTTACCCTTGAGGATCTCAAGAGCTTCTGGAGTGTAATCAGGAGCGATGATACCGTCGGAAACTTCTCTCTTAATGATAGTTGCGGTAACAGCGTCACAGGTGTCGCTGAGAGCGATCCAGTCACCGAAGGAGGACATTCTGTCAGTACCTCTTGCTCTTGCGTAAGCACAAGCGATAGGGGAATCGTCAAGACCTTCGATATCGTCTACGAAGCAAGCCTTCTTGAGATTTTCGGAAAGTGGCTTACCGAGAGCTGCGGAGGTTGGGCTAACGTGCTTGAAGGAGGTAGCGCAAGGCATGCCTGTTGCTTCCTTCAGTTCCTTAACCAGCTGCCAGCTGTTGAAAGCATCAAGGAAGTTGATATAGCCCGGTCTGCCGTTGAGGATTTCGATTGGGAGTTCTTCGCCGTTTTCAAGATAGATTTTGGATGGCTTCTGATTGGGGTTACAGCCGTATTTCAGTTCAAATTCTTTCATCTCGGTACTCCTTTTAGTGTTTATTAATAATTCTTACGTCCTGTTCGCCTGTCTTGCAGTCTGTGTAGCAGATGTACAGGGAAACCTTGTTGTCGTTATTGAGATTTTCCCAAACGAGGTTTGCGAATTCTTCGATGTCCTCTGGGATAGCTACCTTTTCAGGTTCACCTTCAAAGGATGGGATTGGGTTACCATCGCACTTGTAGGTGTGGATGAAATGACCTGCGCCCTTTTCAGGAGCATAGGAATAGGTGTAGCGGCTGCAAGCGGAGCCGGATGGATCAGCACTCTTAAGGATGCTGAGCTTATAACCGAAGGAACCATCTTCATAGGTAATGATGCCGCTGATACGAGGGGTGTAGTTTGGAGCATCAGGCTCGAAGCAGCGAGTGTCCAGAGCATTTTCAAATGTGCTGCCTGCTGCGATGTGGTCACGGATCGTGTCAGTCTGATCGCCGTTAGTTACGATAAGCTTGTTGTCGATCTTTCTTACAGGGTGATAGATGATAAGGCTTGGATCAACCATCTTGGATGGATCAAAAGCCTCGGTGCGGATGCCGTCATCAGTTGCAGAGAAAATTCTGTTGCGGCTGTTTTCGCTTCTGCCCATGATGAAGTATGCTACTGCAGACTTATCGCCGGATGGTGTGCAGCCCAGAACGATGCCACGGCCTGGATATGCGTTTTCGCTGAGAAGACGTGCTAAAGAATCTTTTTCCCAATAAAACATAATTTTACCTCCAATTTTACACCAAAACATAAAAAATGAGCAGCAGATCCAAAGCGGATCAGCTGCCCAGACGGTCGACCATTCAATATTCCTTTGTTCCCCTGTGGTTTCCCCCACATCAGTTAAAACTGATTCCGTCAGTTACAAAGGCTTTTGTTTTTCTACAAAAAATATATCATAGCGACATGGTAAAGTCAAGTGGTGTGACATTCCAAAAAGATGGGAGGAAAGGGGAGGTTTTTCGACAAATTGTATATTTATATGTCATTCCGAGGAGCGTAGCGACGTGGGAATCTTAAGATTGCCACGAGCCGCAAGCGGCTCTCGCAATGACAGGTCTATGACGTTTTGCCTAACTTTGCCAGATGCTTAAATGTAAGAGGCCATACTGCACCTGCGAAAATCACAAGCAGGAAATAGCGTACAGCATTTCCTATCATTTCCGGCATGACGGAGTTGAGAGGAGCTTTCAGACCGGATTTGATGGCAAGCAGTATTGCAAAACCACCAACGCACTTGATTATCTGTACCCAGAATGGAGCCTTTGTTTCAAAATGGATGTACTTATTATCCAGAATGTAGACTACGAGAATTGCCGCAACAGCACCAAGAAGCTTTGCACCGCTCTCCTGACCGTGAAGGATGTTGGCAATGTCCATATCGGCTGGGAATGGGTAGACAACGGTGTAAAGCATATAGGCAATTACCATAATGAGCATACCAATGATGAGCCAGAGTATTCTCTTATACTGCCCCTCGTCATCCTTGAAGAAAGGATAAAAGGCAAGAGTCAGTACAGCACCGATAACAAGAGATACGATAACGTCAGCCGGTGTGTGTACACCAAGATACATACGTGAAAGACCGATAAGCAGTACCATAACGATAAGTACGATGCGGAGAAGATTATTCTTCACCATTCGTGCCGATGTGCCGAAAACGGTAACTGCACTTTGAGTGTGACCGCTTGGGAAGGAGTAGCCGGTAGCTTCAGGAATGGCTGATTCAACTACCGTGAAGCCTGGGTCCTTCACCCAGGGACGTGGAATATGGAAAACGAGCTTTAAAAACTGGTTAAGTACAGTACCCGCAAAGCCCACGGTCATAACATAGTAGCCATATCGTTTGCTTACGCACCAGAACATTGCGATGGCAAAAACGAGAAATATTGTTTCTTCCCCTAAGCGTGTTATAAGGGAAAAGAATTTGTCTAAAAATGGTGTGCGGATTGATTCAAGAAAATAAAGAAAATCCATATAGACCTCCTATTCTTCAGTATAAAAGCAGTCCTCTTTCCATTTGAGAGGATTGGTGTCAATGTATTCCCAGATTTTCAGGTAGTCTTGTTCGTTACGAATGATGTGGTCATGGAAGGAAGTTTGAAAGATTTTAGGAATATTATGTTTTTGTTTGCAGTAACGCGTGGTTAATGATTTAAATGCACAAATCACGTCCGACAATGTAGGGCAGGGGCTTGCTCCTGCCGTTTCGTTATTTAACCATATGATGGCATGGATATGGTTAGGCATTATTACATATTTATCTATCGTCACTGTTGGGTATCTGTTCTCCAAAGTCAATAATTGTTCTTCAGCAATTTTGCCATATATCGACAATTTGTTTGCGGCAGGAGCAAGCCCCTGCCCTACATAAATATGTGATAACAGACTTTTGCGATTATCTGTACATATTGTCACAAAATACGCACCATTTGTGCTGTAATCGTAATTTTTTAATCTGTTTAATTTTCTTTTAGGCAATTCCATATTTTTATTAAAAACTATGGGGCTGTGATACACAGCCCCATAGGGAATATTAAATATCAGATTATTCCAGGTTTGCCTTGAGGGTTTCAAGTTCTTCAGCAAGTTCCTTTGGAAGCTTGTCGCCAAACTTTGCATAGAACTCTGTGATGCCGGAAACTTCTTCCTTCCACAGTGCCTTGTCAACTGTGAGCAGATCTTCGAGAACAGCCTTGGAGATGTCGAGGCCTTCTACGTTGATGTCGTCTGGGTTTGGAACGTAACCGATAGCAGTTTCAACAGCGTCAACTTCACCGTAGCAGCGAGCCATGATCCACTGGAGAACACGCATATTGTCACCGAAACCAGGCCAAATGAAGTGGCCTTCGTCATCAAGACGGAACCAGTTTACGTTGAAGATCTTTGGAGGATTCTTTACGAGCTTGCCCATGTTGAGCCAGTGCTGCCAATAGTCACCCATGTGGTAACCGCAGAATGGGAGCATAGCCATTGGGTCACGACGTACTACGCCGACAGCACCTGTTGCAGCTGCAGTTGTTTCGGAAGCCATGATGGAGCCAACGAATACACCGTGCTGCCAGTTGCGGGACTGGTATACCAGAGGAGCAGTCTTTGCACGTCTGCCGCCGAATACGATAGCATCTATTGGAACACCCTGTGGGTTGTCAAATTCACTGGAGATGCATGGGCAGTTCTTTGCAGGAGCTGTGAAACGGGAGTTTGGATGAGCACCCTTGGAGCCATCTGCTGGATCCCATGGTTCGCCCTTCCAGTTGAGAGCGCCTGTAGGTGGATTCTTATCCATGCCTTCCCACCATACTGTGCCGTCTGGCTTAAGAACTACGTTTGTAAAGATGGAGTTCTTCATTGTGGACAGGAGAGCGTTTGGATTGGACTTCATGCTGGTACCAGGAGCAACGCCGAAGAAGCCATTTTCTGGGTTAACAGCCCAAAGTCTGCCGTCAGGACCTTCACGGAGCCATGCGATATCGTCGCCTACGCACCATACCTTGTAGCCCTTGCTGGTGTAGATTTCAGGTGGAATGAGCATTGCCAGATTGGTCTTGCCGCAAGCGGATGGGAATGCAGCTGCCAGGTAACGAACGTTGCCTTCTGGATCTTCAATGCCCAGGATGAGCATATGTTCAGCCATCCAGTTTTCCTTTCTACCGAGGTAGGAAGCAATACGGAGAGCGAAGCACTTCTTGCCGAGGAGAACATTGCCGCCGTAACCGGAGTTAACGGACATGATGGTGTTGTCTTCTGGGAAGTGAACGATATATCTCTTTTCTTCGTCCAGTTCAGCCTTGGAGTGGAGACCCTTGATGAAGTCTGGGCTGTCACCAAGAGCTTCGTATACGTTAGCGCCAACTCTGGTCATGATTGCCATGCTGACAACAACGTAGATGGAGTCTGTAAGCTCAACGCCGTACTTAGCGAATGGAGAGCCAACAACACTCATGGAGTAAGGGATAACGTACATTGTACGACCCTTCATGGAACCGTCATACAGACCGTTCAGCTTTGCATACATTTCCTGTGGGTCCATCCAGTTGTTGGTTGGGCCTGCGTCTTCCTTGTTGCGGCAGCAGATGAAGGTTCTGCCTTCAACACGTGCTACGTCATTGAGAGCGGAGCGGTGATATACACAGCCTGGAAGAACTTCTTCGTTGAGCTTAATGAGCTCGCCTGTTGCGATACCTTCGTTTCTGATTTCAGCAAGCTGTTCTTCAGAACCGTCGATCCAAACGATCTTTTCAGGTTTTGTCAGGGCTGCCATCTCGTCTACCCAAGACAGAACAGCCTTATTGGTTGTTAAAGCCATTTTAAAAGCCTCCTTAAAATAATTCGACTACGTTATACAATAAACGCTATGCGTATATTATACTTTTTATTGTGCCAGTTTGGACGGGAAAAATTACTGAAAACTCAGATTTATCCAAGCCCATACTGTCACCATATTATTTTAGCGGATTTTACCAAATTTTGCAACTATTAATATAAGAAAAATTCAAAAAATTCTCAGAATAATCTTGGTCAAAAGGTAAAAAACCGTTTCTCAGCTTAAAAAGCAGAGATTATTTTGACACAAAAGGTGAACCTTTTTTCGTAAAACGCCACAGATAATCAGCAGCTTCCCCTGCGTAATCAATATTTATCCGCTTTGAAGCCTCCCATTCCGCCTTTTCACCGTATTCAATGTACAGCTCGTTGCCTTTGCACAGGTCAGCTCCGTAATAATTCATATCAATATCCATCGCCCTGCAGAGCTTGCCCGGACCTGAGCAGAGATTTTTAAGCTTATCTGTTTTTCTGCGGCTTTTCATAATCTCAATACCATCAACAGGCTCAATGGCTCGGATGAGAATAACCTCAGGCAATCCCTCTGCACCTGATGTGATATTCAAACAATGATACATTCCGTAAATCAGATAGATATATGCAACACCCTTTGGGCCAAACTGCACTCTGACACGATCGGTTTTACGTTTATAGCTGTGTGCCGCCGCGTCCTTATCGCCCATGTAGGCTTCCGTTTCCACGATTATACCCTTTGTGATACCCTCGGGAGAATTCCGTACAAGCACCTGACCGATAAGATCCCGGGCAACCGTCAGAGTGTCACGTTCAAAAAATGCTCTTTCAATTCGCATGGTCGTAAATGGCATTGGCGAGCTTGGCAAAGCCCGGAATGTCAAGAGTCTCGCCGCGGATGTTTGGCTCATAGCCGCAGCTTTCAATGATATTTTTAATATCATCCTTGGTGAGATTAGAGAAGCCTGCGGAAAGACCGTTTACAAGAGTTTTTCTTCTCTGGGCAAAGCTTGCCTTCACAACACGGAAGAAAAGCTTTTCATCCTTTATATCCCATGGGATAGTATCTCTCCGCTTAAGTGTAATAACGGAGGAGGTAACCTTAGGCTGAGGCATAAAGCATCCGGGTGGTACGTGGAAAAGTATCTCAGGCTCGGTATAGTAATTAACAAAAACGGTGAAAGCACCGTAGTCCGATGTACCTGCCTTGGCACACATACGGAGGGCGACTTCCTTCTGCACCATGACGGTTATGGTTTCAAAAAGCTTTGTTTCGATAAGGGTTGTGAGGATGGGGGAGGTGATGTTATAGGGAAGATTGGCACATACCTTTGGGTTAAGACCGCAGAAACGGTCGTTTACAAGCTGAGAAATGTCGGTTTTCAGAATATCACCGCTTATAATCTCTACATTGTCACAGTCAGCTAAAGATTCGGCAAGAAGGGGAGGCAGTCGCTTATCAAGCTCAACTGCAACTACCTTGCCCGCACCGTAAGAAAGCTGCTGTGTAAGGCATCCCACACCCGGGCCAATTTCCAAAACGCAGTCATTCTTATTAACGCCAGATTCCTCCGCAATACGCTCAGGCACCCATGAGGCAATGAGAAAGTTCTGTCCCAGTGCCTTGGAGAAGCTGAAACCGTGACGGTCAAGAAGCTTTTTAATTGTTCCGATATCTGTGAGTTCCATTATGCAGTCATCTCTTTCCGGTAAGCATTTGTAGGGAAGGCAGCCCTCTGCCTTCCGTTTTTTGTTTCTCAGCTTGAGGATGGAAGGCAGAGGGCTGCCTTCCCTACGATTACATTTTATTTTAGTTATTTTCAAGCCACTTAGCAAGCTGTGCCGCCATTGGATTTGACGGCCCATCATTTTTCTTTTCCTGCTGTGCCATATAGCGGCGTACATCAGCCTTGCCTGCACCCTGACTGGACTTACGTTCCTTAAATGCGGAGAGCTTTTCACGGTAGCCGCATACACAGTGGAAGGTCTGCTTGTCGCCTTCGCCACGAAGTTCCATCTTTTTATGGCAGTTGGGGCATCGGGCATTGGTGGTCTGGCTCAAGCTCTTGCGGTAGCCGCACTCCCTGTCCTGACAGACGAGCATTTCTCCACGCTTACCCTTGACTTTAAGAAGGAATTTGCCGCAGTCGGGGCATTTTTCCTTAGTCTGATTGTGATGGATATATTTTGCTTCACTAACTTTTACCTGTGTTACCAGCTTAGAAGCATATTCTTTCATTTCCGAAATAAATCGGCTGTCTTTTTCCTGATTCTTTGCGATTTTAGCCAGCCTGTCCTCCCAAAGGGCTGTAAGCTCAGGGCTTCGCAGGTCGTCAGGGACGATATTTACAAGCTGTATGCCCTTTTGAGTTGGGACAAGCTCCTTACCACGGCGTTCAATATAAAATGTTGAAAACAGCTTTTCGATTATATCGGCTCTTGTTGCAGGAGTACCCAGACCGCTTGTTTGCTCTAAGATTTTACTCAAAGCTTTGTCGCTAACTTTAGAGCCGGGATGCTCCATAGCCGAAAGGAGAGTGGCTTCGGTATAACGCTTTGGTGGTGCGGTAGCTCCTTTAGTGACCTTGGAGGACAGGACTTTCATCTTATCACCTTTTCTAAGATCGGGGAGAAGCTGCTCCTGTTCATCCTCATCAACATCTTCATCGTCAAGAGTGAAGCTCATGTTGTAGGCTTCCTTCCAGCCCTGGTTTTTTATTGCCTTGCCTCTTGCGGAGAAGGTCTCACCCTCAATGTTAAGAGTGAGCTTGACTTCCTCGTATTCAAAAGGCGGCATTAAAACCGCAAGGAAACGACGGACTACAAGGTCATAGATATTGCGTTCAGGACCTGTAAGACGCCACAGCTCAGGCTGTTCCTCTGTTGGGATGATGGCGTGATGGTCGGATACTTTTGCGTTATTTACAATATATTTCGTCTGCAAAGGACGGTTTTTCAGAAGCTTTTGGGCTAAAGGCTTATATTCATCCACCATAACTGAACGGATACGCTCAGGGAGAGTTGCCACAACGTCATCTGAAATGTACCGTGAATCTGTTCTTGGATAAGTGAGAAGCTTATGCTTTTCGTAAAGGGACTGCATTATGGAAAGAGTCTCTTTAGCGGAATAGGCAAACTTCTTGTTGGCGTCCCTCTGAAGCTCTGTAAGGTCATAGGCGGCAGGTGGGGGAGTTTGCTTTTTGGTTTTCACAACTGCGGTGAGAGTGCCGGTTTTGCCGTTTATTTTTGCCGCAATAGCTTCGGCTTTTTGTTCATCAAAAGTCCTTGCGGAATTTGTGCTGTCACGCCATGTGGCATTAAAACCGTCTAATTTTGCGGAAACACCCCAGTAGGGCTTCGGAACAAAGCGTTTGATTTCCTCCTCACGGGAAACTATGAGGGCGAGAGTCGGAGTCTGCACTCTGCCCGCTGAAAGCTGGGCGTTGAATTTACAGGTGAGGGCTCTTGTGACGTTAAGACCCACAAGCCAGTCAGCCTGACTTCTTGCCTGTGCCGCTCTGAACAGAGCATCATAATCGGAAGCGGGCTTTAAATTTGCAAAGCCGTCTTTGATTGCTCTGTCAGTCTGGGAGGATATCCAAAGGCGTTTAGCCGGTTTTTTCCAGCCTGCCTTTATCATTATCCATCGGGCAACAAGCTCACCCTCGCGACCGGCATCGGTGGCGATTACAAGATCAGAGATGTCTGAACGCTTCATTAAATTCTGAACGGTTTTAAACTGACCGGAGGTCTCCTTAATGACCACAAGCTTGTGATGTTCAGGAAGCATCGGGAGATACTCCATCTCCCAATGCTGGTATCTTTTGTCGTAAACCTCTGGGTCAGCAAGAGTCACAAGATGCCCAAGACCCCAGGTGACAACATATTTACTTCCCTCAATATATCCGTTTCCGTTTTGCTTACAGCCCAAAACCCGGGCTATTTCACGTCCAACAGAGGGCTTTTCCGCCAGTACAAGTGTTTTTGCCATTATATTTCTCCGATTAATAGAAGTATTCTTCGATGATATTTGCACGATCCTGAATACTGCCGTCCTCAAACGGACTATCGAGACCTGCACGCTGAAGGTTTTCCACAAAGGTCATATTCCAATCCCAGTCGATAAGATCGAGATAAACCTCAACGCCCTTTTCGGGATCTTCTTCTGCGGTATCAAAGATCTGAAGAGCTGCATCACAGCTTGTGCAGTAGCTGATAACATAGAATGGAGACTGGAAGAGGTGAGGAACCTCAAACCAGCTTTGGGAGTAATAGTTCTCCCATGGTTCAATAATTGTGAGACCGTATTCCTGTGCCAATTCGCCTGCGATAGCATTGATATTTTCAAGGTTAACGTCCGCATAGTTCAGAGAATAGACCCTGGATTCAAATTCGCTGTAATAGCTCTGAGTGATCAGAACTTCAACGGAATCAAGAAGCTTCTTTTCGTATAACTGATTCATCTGTGCCTTTGTGAGGGTGGAGTCCAGATATGAAAGCATCAGATATTCCATCGCCTGTGATGCGGATTCGTCACAGTCCAGACCACTTTCGTAACCGTAGTTGATATAGCTTTCCGTAAAGTGACCGAATTCATGTGCCAGAGTCATAATATCGGAATCGGTTCCCGATGGGTTAATGAAGATGAAAGGAGCATCGTAGTTATAGATATATGTAGTATAGGAGTTTTGCTCCTTAACATCGGACATGGAGATATCATAAAGCCCATTGCGTTCCATATAGTCGAAGACGGAGCTTATTGGATCGCCCATTTCAACTGCTGCGGTGCGGACAGCGTTCATTACATCCTCTTCGGTTACCGTAAAGGAGGCATAGCTGCTTTCGTACCAGCCGTCAGCGTTGAGCTGCTTGAAGAGAGGAACTATGTATTCCTTGATATCATTCAGAAATTCATCGGCTTCCTCTGGGGTGTAATCCCTGTAATAGGTTTCGTACATATATTCCTCGTAGGAGTCATAGCCCATCTCCTGAGCGATACGCATATTGCTTCTTACGAGAGTGACGTACATTTCGCCGAACTTTTCGTTGTACTTGGAGTAGTAGCTTTCCAGCGCGTAATAATAATCCTCATAGGAAATATCGGTATTTGCCAGAAGCTCATAGAGCGAGACCTCCTCACCGTGGAATTCGACGGTAGGGTCGGCGAATTCGATAAGGTATTCGTTTACGATTTCAGAGGTGAGCTGAGAAAGCTCAACGCTTTTGTCGGTCATGGTTGTGCCGTCCTTGTAATCTTCAAGAGCACCGATACCGAAGTATTGTTCCTCAAAGCTGTCAACATACTGGGACTGAGCACACGCCACAAAAAGCTCCTCTGTTTTCTGTGAGTAAAGCGGCAGGAATTCACCGAAAAAGTCCACTTCTTCTGTGAAATATTCATCGGTCATGTCCTGAGAGTGCTTGATAAGTGCCAGAACGTACATGGTGTAGATGTCGTAATAGTCTGAATTGAAATTCTGCAGGGAGTCGAGCTGTTCGGAGATGGTGCCGGTATTGCTTTCGATGGAGTCGATGATGCCGTCAAGCTTTGCAATGATGGCATTTTCATCAGGACGGACATATTCCATTTCAGAGAAGGAGATGTCCTCTCTGCCAAGATCACCAAGACAGCCGTTTACCATTGCTCTTGCGCCAAGGAACAGGGCGACACAGACAGCAAGGAAAACACCCAGGACGATAAGGACAATACCGCCTGCGGATAGTCTCTTTTTGCGTTTTACGGGAGTGGCTGGTTCAGACAGTTCGTAGGTTTCTATGTATTCTTCCATTTCAAGAATCTCTTCACGAGTTTCGTTAGGCTCCATGTGAGTTCCTCCTGTGGGGATATTTATCTGTTAAGCATACCATATTATCACGGTACAATCAAGTGAAGAGAGCGGGTATTGTGTATTCTGCAAACATTACCAAAAATATAAATATTTTGTATTGACTAAACAGATATAAAAAAGGTAAAATGATATGTATGTTTGTTATAATAGAAAAGCTGTGTGCAGCAGCAACTTAGAGGGGGTATCTTTGTGTTTAAAGTGGGATTCGACAATGACAAGTATCTGAGAGAACAGTCAAAGGAAATCATGGACCGCATTGACCAGTTCGGCGGAAAGCTGTATCTTGAATTTGGCGGAAAGCTCTTTGACGATTTCCATGCCTCCCGTGTACTGCCGGGCTTTCAGCCTGAAAGCAAATTGAATATGCTCCATCAGCTTAAGGACCAGGCGGAAATCATCATTGTTATCAATGCCGAGGATATTGAAAAGAATAAGATAAGAGGTGACCTTGGTATCACCTACGATCAGGATGTACTGCGTCTTATTGACGTATTCAGACACTTTGGTCTGTTTGTTGGCAGTGTTGTTATAACACGCTTTAACGGTCAGTCGTCTGTTGAGATGTTTCAGACAAGGCTGGAGAGTCTCGGTATCAGGGTTTATCGTCATTATACAATCGAAGGCTATCCAACAGAAATTACCAGCATCGTAAGCGAAGAAGGCTTCGGCAAGAATGAATATATAGAAACAAGCCGTTCTCTTATCGTTGTAACCGCACCGGGCCCGGGCAGCGGCAAGATGGCAGTATGTCTCAGCCAGCTTTACAACGATTTCCAGAGAGGTATCGTTTCCGGCTATGCAAAGTACGAGACATTCCCGGTATGGAATCTTGCTCTCAAGCATCCTGTAAACCTTGCATACGAAGCCGCTACTGCTGACCTTTCCGACGTAAATATGATCGACCCATTCCATATTGAGGCACATGACGAGGTTGCGGTAAACTATAACCGTGACGTGGAGATATTCCCTGTTCTCAATGCGATGTTTGAGCGTATTTACGGTCAGTCTCCCTATAAGTCCCCAACGGATATGGGTGTAAACATGGTTGGTCACTGCATTACCGATGACGAGGCAGTTTGCGATGCGGCAAAGCGTGAAATAGTACGCAGATATTATACCGCTCTGTGCAATAAGCGCCGCGGTGAGTCTGACGGTACGGATATACTTAAGATCGAGCTGCTTATGAAGCGTGCGGGTATCACCTCCGAATACCGTGAGGTGGTTGGTGCTGCAATTAAAAAGGCGGAGGAAACAGGCGAGCCTGCCGCATCCATTGAGCTTCCCGACGGCAGAATTATTACAGGTAAGACCACGGAGCTTCTCGGCGCGGTTTCGGCGATGCTGCTGAATGCTCTCAAGGCTCTTGGCGGTATTGATGACAAGGCACATCTTATCCCAACCAGCTTCATTCAGCCTGTGCAGGCTTTAAAGACCACTCACATGGGAAGTAAAAATCCCAGACTCCATACGGATGAAATTCTTGTGGCACTTTCAATTTCCGCTTCCACAGATCCAAGAGCTGAAATAGCTATGAAACAGTTGGAAAAGCTTCGCAACTGCGATGCCCATTCCACGGTTATTCTCTCCCGGGTGGACAGCTCCGTTATGTCAAAGCTGGGCATCACCATGACCTGTGAGCCGGAGTATCAGTCAAGCAAGCTTTATCACAAATAGTCACTATGTCATTCCGAGGAGCGAAGCGACGTGGGAATCTTAATTGCAAAAGATTGCCACGAGCCGTAAACGGCTTTCCGGGTGACAAAATTGAATTGCGATGAATTATTTTTCAGTGTTTAAGAAATATTTTTCAAATAACAAACTTTCCCATGCCTATATTCTTTCAGGGTCTGCCGACTCTGAAAAGGACAGGTTAGCCCATGAGCTTGCCGCTGCGGTGGTGTGCTCCGGGGATGGAAAGCCCTGCGGGATGTGTTCCCACTGCCGCAAGGCTGCGGAGAATATCCATCCCGATATCAGTATCATAAAGCGGGAAAAGGATAAAAGTTCCATTTATGTGGATCAGATTAGGGCACTTAAGGCGGAGGCCGCCGTTTTACCAAACGACTCCGAAAGGAAAGCTTACATCATAAGCGAAGCGGAGACTATGAATCCTGCGGCACAGAATGCTTTCCTGAAGCTTCTTGAAGAGCCGCCATCCCATTGCTGCTTTATCCTTGTGACGGAAAATTCGGGTTCTCTTCTGCAGACGGTGCGTTCACGCTGTGTTGAGGTACGTCTTGCGGCGACCGTGCGGGATCCTGAGAAGAACACAAAAGCCGCTGAGATCCTTGATGTATTTTCATCCGGGAACAGGGAGGCTGTTATGCAGGCTTGCTTCTCTCTTGATAAGCTTTCCAGATTGGAGTTTACTCAGCTCGCCGGGGATATGAAGCTCCTGGCAATGGCAAGACTTAAAAATGCATCCATAGCCAACGATGCGGAAGCCGCAGAAAAGCTGTTGGATATTATAGAAATACTTGAAAAAACAGATATATATTCCACCTATAACGTAGGTGTCGGCCATATCACAGGACTGTTCATGGCGGGACTGGTGTAGTGCCGAATTGGAAATGAGGAAATATTTTGACAGAAGTTATCAGTGTTAGATTTAAAAACAAGGGCAAATCCTATTATTTCGATAATAACGGAATTCAGGCGGAGAAGGGGCAGAGCGTTATCGTTGAGACCTCCAAGGGCCTGGAATTTGCCGAATGTGTCAGAGGCAATCACGAGGTTCCCGACGAAGACCTGGTACTCCCGCTTCGTCCCGTAATTCGCGTTGCAACTGAAGAGGACATTGCCCACAATAAGGAAAACAAAATTAAGGAAGCAGAGGCTCTTGCCATCTGTCAGGAGAAGATCAAGAAGCACGGTCTTGACATGAAGCTGGTTGACGTTGAGTACAACTTTGAAAGCACAAAAATACTGTTCTTCTTCACCTCCGACGGCAGAGTTGACTTCCGTGATCTTGTTAAAGATCTTGCGTCCGTGTTCAAGACAAGGATAGAGCTGCGTCAGATCGGTGTTCGTGACGAGGCGAGAATGATGGGCGGACTTGGTATCTGCGGCAGACCTTTCTGCTGTGCACAGTTTTTGGATGATTTCCAGCCTGTGTCCATAAAGATGGCGAAAACTCAGGGGCTGTCTCTTAATCCAACAAAGATTTCAGGTACCTGCGGCAGACTTATGTGTTGTCTTAAGTACGAGCAGGATGCCTATGAGGATCTTGTTAAGGATGCTCCGAAGGTTGACGCGTTCGTTGAAACTCCTGCAGGCAAGGGTTCGGTAGTTGATGTTAACCTGCTCCGCCGCAAGGCAAGAGTACACATGGAAGACCCGTCTGATAGTGCCATCAAGAATTTCGGCTTTGACGAGCTGGAAGTGCTGGGTGGCAAGGCAAAGCGTGCCGAATATCTCACAGAGCAGGCGAGACTTCGTGCCGAGGGCATTATCCCTGAAAAGCAGCCAAAGAAGCCTGAACCAAAGCTTGATGTTAAGAGCGAGCTTGCAAAGCCAAAGGAAGAAAAGCCGGTTCCACCGAAGCCGGAAAAGAAAAAGAACGACCAGCGTCCAAAGCAGGACCGCAAGCCGAAGCAGCCGACCGAGCCAAAGCCTGTCGAAGAACCAAAGCAGGAACAGAAGCAGGAAAACAAGCCCCGCAAGCCCAAGCAGGATAAAAACTATAAGGGCCAGAAGCCTCAGGGACAGCAGAAGCAGCAGGGTCAGCAAAAGCCCCAGACTCAGAAACCGAACAAACCCAAGCCTGAAAAAGCTCCTGAACAGGGTGAAAAGTCTGAACAGAAGCCAAAGCAGAATAATAAGCCTAAAAACAATAACCGCAAACCAAGACCTGATGGTGAAAAGAAGCCTCAGGGTCAGCAGAAGCCGGTTGAACAGAAACCAAACGAGCAGAAGTCCGGTGAGCCAAGACCACAGGGACAGAAGCCTCACAATCAGAAGCCTCATGGACCGAAGCCGAATAATCATAACAAGCCTCAGAATGAGCAGGTTCGCAAGGATGCTCCGAAGCAGGAGAAGCCTGTACAGGGCGGCGAGCAGAAGAAGCCCAATAACCACCATAACAACTATAAGGGCAAGGGCAACCGCAGCTATTACCACCGCAAGCCAAACAAGCCAAACAAGCCAAAGCCCCAGGGTACAGACGGTCCGGCACCAAAAGAACAGTAATGAAATTAAAAGAAGGAGCTGTTGCGAAACAGCTCCTTTCATTATGATAAGCTGCTATGAATTGATGATACTGTAGCTGTTTGCGGACACCCCGGAGGGGTGTCCCTACGAACATTGTGGAATCATTGGCATATTGAGTGGCAAAAGACTAAAACAACCACCGCAGGAAGCGTCCAAGCGATGAGAGGATTGCGGTTTGCCGCAAAGCACCGAACCCTACGAACATTGTGGAATCATTGGCAAATTGAGCGGCAAAAGACTAAAACAACCACCGCAGAAAGCGTCCAAGCGATGTCGGGGCACAGTCAATTAAAGTCTGCTTCTTTTAGTTATGATGGCAGTAAGAGGGTGGCTTTATTTTAAAAGTTTAGGGAAGGGATTCAAAAGGGAAACCACGACTTTGCCGGAGTGGTGTCCCTTTTGCGAACTTTGCCTACTTTCTTTCGACAGAAAGTAGGCGCCAGCCGCGTAGGCGATACAATTAAAAAACGCTTTTGAAAGTATGAAATTGCCCATCGGAAATCCGATGGGCAATTCGAGTGTGTTGAAGAACTCTGATCTGTCATTCCGAGGAGCGAAGCGACGTGGGAATCTTATCTGAAGTAGTTGCAGATACTTTATGTTTTTAAATATTTTAGATACTTATTTAAGATTGCCACGACCCCGTTGGGGTCTCGCAATGACAGATTTTATACCTTTTGACAGACTAAAAGGAGCTGTTGTGCACAGCTCCTTTAATATTTGTTATTGTACCTGCTTTGCCACGACAACGAAACGACCTTCGTCGGTGAAGTAAGCGCAGGTGGAAAGAGTTATCAGCTTGTCGCCGTAGGAGACATCAACGCCTGTATCGTAAAGGGAGAGATTTTCCATACCCTCTACGTAATCGTTGAATTCCTCTTCGTTTTCTGAACCGTAGAAGCGGTAGTATCTGAAACCTGCCTCGTCCTTATTCAGAACACGTGCTTCGCATACGTAAACGATCTGATAGATATGTTCTTCATACAGGCTGTCATAGTAGATGTACTGGTGATTTTCCCAGAATTCCTTTTCGGAATATCGGTCCAGAGTGCCGAACATGGTATCGTTCTTCATGTTGTGACCGTAAATGATCTGGTTATCGCCGGTTTCGATATCGCAATTTGCATCCACAAAGATAACACCGCTGCTGGAGGAGTTGCCTGCAAAATCGCGATGGAGATAATACTCAGGATCTTCGGGAGTGTACATAACGGGATAGTTGATGTTTGTTCCCGGAACATTCAGCCAGCCGATCATATCATCGTTGACTGCCGCAAGCTGCTGATACTGGAGAAGCTTGCCGCTGCCGTCATCTTCACCGGTAAGCTCGATTTCGATACCGCTGACGGTTATCTTGCCTGTTTCGCCGTTTTTGGCTTTTTCAACTACGTTTGCAATGTTGTTAAGAGCCTTGCTCTCGTTTGTCTGGGAGATATATGTACTGCTGAACTTATAGCCTGCAAACAAGAATACACCGACGAAAAGGATCATAAGGAAGATCCATACGCCCTTCTTTTTCTTCTTCTTTTTGGAAGGATCTTCGGTGATTACCCTGGCATTACGCATCTTTCTGCCGCCCAGCTTTTTCTCCTCATTGTCCAGAGAGTCGGCAAACATCTCGCGGAATTTCTGGTCAAACTCGGCGGTAAAGAATTCGGTACGAAGCTCTCTTGTGGAGAAGAAATCCTCTTCATCGTCAGCTTCATCCTCATCATCATCGTCGAAGGAATAATGCTCAGGCTCGATCTCGGGTTCTTCCTTAAACTCAGGCTCTTCTTCAGAGGCCTCTTCATCGGGTTCGGCTTCTTCCTCAGTGACCTCAAAACCGGCACTTTCCGCGATAATTGGCGGAACTATCTTGGTTTTATCTGCTTCGTTGAGTTCAGCATCGATTGCAGCCTCAATATCGCTGATGGCGACTGCGGATGTCTTTTCGCTGTTGGCTTCAACGGACGGTGAGCTTTTTACGAACAGCTCTGTAAAGAAATCGACCTCAGGCTCCGGTTCCGGCTCGGGCTCGGGTTCCGGTTCAGGCTCGGGATCAGGCTCGAACATCTTCGGGTCAAGCTTGAAGTCGGCTTCTGTGGGAAGTGGAGGCTCGTTCAGATCAACGGTACCGGAAAAAAGGGCCTTAACATAATCGGGCATTTCAAAGCCGTATTCAGGCTCTACATTTTCCAGTTCTTCATTTTCTACCTGTGGTATCGCAGCTTCATCAAAGCTCTTAAACTCGTTAAGAATATCCTCGAGCAGCTTCGCTTCCTGCTGCTGTTCATAAATAAGCCGCTGTTCACGTTCGTTTTTAGTGGACTTTGGTTTGCTTTTTTGGCTTCTCTTCTGTGCCATAATGGCTCCTTTCAGATCCTGACCATACGGTCCAGACTGTTTTCTGCACCTTCAATTTCATTCTGTGTAAGGCAAACTTCATACGTACCATTCTTTAGACAATCTCTGACTGCGGAAAGTTCCACTTTTTTCATATCGTGGCAAATGAAACCCTCAGAAGCGTTGTAGAACTTCTTGTCGGGACATTCGATAGAAAGAAGTCTGGAAATTTCACACTCAGTACCGATAATGAACTCCCCGGCATCGGAAGCCTTAACGAAGTCGATTATCTCAGCTGTACTGCCCACAAAATCGGCCAGAGCCACAACGCCCTTACAGCATTCGGGATGCACCGCAAAGACAGCTTCCGGGTGCCGGGCTTTTACCGCAAGGACTTCTTCCACCGTAACTCTGTTGTGGATAGGACAACAGCCGTCGTAAAGATGTATGGTCTTTTCAGGAACATTTTCGGCAACAAATGTGCCGAGATTTTTGTCAGGAATAAAGATTATTTCCTTTTCCGGCAGGGAACGCACTACCTTGAGAGCAGAGGAGGATGTGCAGCATACGGTGCTGACAGCCTTTACAGCGGCAGAGGAGTTGACATAACACACAACTGCAGCTTCCGGATACTTTTCCTTAAGGTGTAAAACATCCTTTGCGGTTATCGTATCAGCCATCGGGCAGCCTGCATCCCCGGCGGGGAGCAGGACAGTCTTGTCAGGGGAAAGAAGCTTTGCGCTTTCACCCATGAAGCGTACACCGCAGATGACGATAACATCCTCTTTGGCAGCCTTTGCCAGCTTTGCCATTGCAAAGGAGTCGCAAACTGCATCTGCCACAGCCTGTACCTCAACGGGCACATAATAGTGGGCAAGGATAAGTGCATTCTTTTCCTTTTTCAGTTTTAGTATTTCACGCTGGAGTTCGTTATACTTTTCCATCGGTTCCTCCGATAAATCCATATATTCAGACATTCTCATACATTATAACTTTAATACAACACTATCTCGTTGTCAAGGTGACAAATTCACCAAATTTTGATTATTACAGCATTTTCGTGCTGATATATACCATAGCCTGGGAAATGCTGCTGAAATTTATATCAACAGCGTCTTCGTCAGCCACGTTGATGCCGACGGAAGCTCCGGCAAAGCGGAACATAGGGTAGTCGTTTTTGCCGTCGCCAATTGCCACAAAACGGTCAGAGGGTATGCTCAAAAGCTCGGAAAGGCGGATTAAGCCGCTGGCTTTGTTAACACCCTTCGGCGTAAGGTCAAAGGAATCGCAATGCTTGAAGCAGTCCAGATGAGCTTCGATAAGGTCATGATATTTTGCGAAAATTGCCTCAAGAGCGGCTTCCTCCCGGGGTGTGTGGTAAAAGGGTGTAAGACACACCTCGTTGGGCTGAAACCAGACCTGAAAGTCTGCTTCACGCTGGATGATATCACGAAGCTCACGCAGGATGCGGTCAGCATTGGGGTCATAGTGTGCCCTGTAACACTTTTCGGGAGGCAGGTCAACGCCAAACTGAAGGGCTGCACCGTTTTCCCCGATGAGTACATGGAAGTTAAGCCCCACCTGACGCAGCATTCCGCAGAGATAATAGGTGGGCTTGCCTGAGCATACAGCAACAATATGACCGGCTTCTTCAATTTTGCGGAGACCGCTGACGACGTGCCGGGGGATAGGCTTGCCCAGCTCGGCTAAAGTGCTGTCAAGGTCAAAGACAAATACTTTTTTCACATTCTCACCCTCAATCAGTGATAGCTGTATTATAATATCAAAAGCGTGTTTTGGCAATGGAGCCATATGGTAGGAAATAATGCAAAATGCAGAATGCAGAATGATCGTTTTTCGGCTGTTTATTGCCTTACTGTGGAAGAAATGATATACTTACCCATGAGGTGGGATAATGAATAATTCATCAGTCAGAATGAAAGCACTTAAGGCTGCTTTTCCAAACACTATACCGATACTTGCGGGCTTTCTGTTTTTAGGCATAAGCTACGGTATTATTATGAATGTTTCCGGCTTTAGCTTTTGGTATCCGCTAATTATAAGCCTGGTGGTGTATGGCGGCTCGCTTCAATTTGTTATGGTCACGATGCTCTTAAGCACCTTTGCTCCGGTGCAGACGTTTTTTGCTGCACTCCTCATTCAGGCAAGACATTTGTTTTACGGTATTGCAATGCTGAGTAAGTACAAAGATACAGGCTGGAAAAAGCCGTATCTTATTTTTGCCCTGTGCGACGAGTCTTTTTCAATTAACTGCTCCGTTGAAGTTCCTGACGACGTGGATAAGGGCTGGTTTATGTTTTTTGTGACGTTTCTTGACCAGAGCTATTGGGTAATCGGTTCCCTTGTTGGCGGGCTTCTTGGCTCTCTGATTTCCTTTAATACTGAGGGGCTGGACTTTGCAATGACAGCCATGTTCGTGGTAATTCTTCTTGAACAATGGCTTAAGGAGAAAAAGCATTATTCCTCCCTTATTGGTGTAATTTGTTCGGTGGCTTGTCTTATGATATTCGGTGCGGACTCATTTCTTATACCGACTATGATTTGCATACTGTGCCTCCTTACGCTATTCCGTAAACCCATCGAGAAGGGCGGTGACATAGCATGACCTTATGGCAGCAGATAGTTACTATCGCAATTTGCGTTTTAGCAACAATGATAACGAGATTTTTGCCTTTTGCGGTATTTTCCTCCGGTAAGCCTGCTCCGAAATACATAGAGTATCTTGGCAAGGCTCTGCCGCCCGCAATATTCGGTATGCTGGTGGTGTATTGCCTGAAAAGTGTTGAGGTGCTTTCGGGAAGTTATGGATTGCCGGAACTTATGGGAATACTTGTGACCGTGGGACTGCACCTGTGGAAAAGGCAGATGATTCTGTCGATAGCAGGGGGGACGGTTTGTTATATGGCTTTGGTGCAGTTTGTGTTTTGACACCATATATTGAACTGTTTCAGAATGACTGGCGACTGATAGTCGCCCCTACATTTATTATCATAATGCAGACAAAACAATAGCGTGTCGAAGAACCCGCATCTGTCATTCCGAGGAGCAAAGCGACGTGGGAATCTTATTGAAATAATTGCCGAAACGTAGTGGTTTTGAGCTTTTTGTATACTTTTTAAGATTGCAACGACCCCGTTGGGGTCTCGCAATGACAGATTTTACACTTTTTTTGACAGACAGATTCCTCGTCAGAGAGCTTGTGAATATTCTTATCAGACAAAAACTGCGGTACGCAATGCGTACCGCAGAAATTTATACAACAACACTTTTTGCCCAGTTCATAATTTGAGGTTCCATTTCCTGCAGATCCTTTGAAAAACAGCTGAATTGAACGATCCAGAAAGCGTCGTTACCCTTATATACAAACGAATAGTAACGAGTATCCTGACCCATCATGGTTTCATCATGGTAATAGTACAAGAGATCGTGGTTGCTTATCGGGTCAAAATCATAACCGTTATTCTCAATTACATTCTTAATGTATTCATCGAGAGTGCGATCTTCCAGACCTTCTTCCAGTGCAAATTCTTCCTTAAGTATCATGACTGCACCGTAAGGGGCTACATAATAGGCATCAAATCCTCGTTCACTTTCCTTTTCGATAAATTCATCTGTCAGTGTGAGAGTAATGCCGTCTTTACTGAACTCCTGCGGTTTGCCCGAATCAACAGGACCGTCATAGACATTGGCAGTTGGTACGATGAAAAAACAGGAGGTCAGCAGCAATGAGATTGAAAGCGTTATAAGTAATAAAACCGAAATCTTTTTCATGGTTGATCTCCACCTTTCTTAAAATATTAAAAAAGCATACCATGATTTAATATAGTTGTCAATTACAACCATCAATTCATAAAAAACTGCGGTACGCATTGCGTACCGCAGTAATTATTTTATTACTTAGCTTACAGGGACTGTCTTGCGTTGATCTTAACGCCAGGGCCCATGGTGGAAGCAGTAACAGCGCTCTTGATGTACTGACCCTTTGCTGCTGCCGGCTTAGCCTTGATGATAGCATCGAGAAGGGTGTTGTAGTTGTCAACGAGCTTTTCTACGCCGAAGGAAACCTTGCCGATTGGGCAGTGGATGATGTTGGTCTTATCGAGACGGTACTCGATCTTACCAGCCTTGATTTCCTTAACAGCTGCTGTGATGTTAGGTGTAACTGTGCCGGACTTTGGGCTTGGCATGAGACCCTTAGGACCGAGAACACGACCCAGACGGCCAACGATACCCATCATGTCAGGTGTAGCAACAACTACATCGTAATCAAAGAAGTTTTCCTTCTGAATCTTTTCAACCATGTCCATACCGCCAACGAAGTCTGCACCTGCTGCGAGAGCTTCTTCTCTGCGTTCGTCCTTACAGAAAACAAGAACCTTTCTTGTCTTACCTGTACCGTGTGGGAGAACAACAGCACCTCTGACCTGCTGGTCAGCGTGACGGGAGTCAACACCTAATCTAAGGTGGAGTTCAACTGTTTCATCGAACTTTGCACTTGCAGCCTTGATTACAAGACCGAAAGCTTCTGTTGGATCGTAAAGATTTGCCTTTTCAATGAGCTTTGTACTCTCTTTATACTTCTTACCTCTAAACATAACCTTATGCCTCCTCTACAACGATGCCCATGCTGCGAGCTGTGCCGGCGATCATGCTCATTGCAGATTCCATGCTGCTTGCATTGAGGTCCTTCATCTTTGTTTCAGCGATCTTCTGAACGTCTTCTCTGGAGATCTTTGCGACCTTGTCCTTCTGAGGAACGCCGGAACCCTTCTGGATGTTGCAGTACTTCTTCAGGAGAACTGCAGCTGGGGGGGACTTAGTTACGAAGGTAAAGCTTCTGTCTGCATAAACTGTGATAACTACTGGGATGGTCATGCCCATGTCACCCTTGGTGCGTTCGTTGAATTCCTTTGTGAAAGCACCGATGTTAACGCCGTGCTGACCGAGTGCTGGACCTACTGGTGGAGCTGGGGTAGCCTTGCCAGCAGGAATCTGGAGTTTGATAATTCCTGTTACTTTCTGTGCCACTTTCGTGCGCCTCCTATAAATAATGTGGTGAAATACGACCTGACGTCGTATAGCTTTGGCGGAGCAATGCTCCTCCCACTTGCTGATGACTTTCCATCAGCCTAACGATTTCTCGTTATTTTCTAAAACTTTTCGATGACTTCGATCTGATCAAAGTCAAGATCCACCGGTGTTTCACGACCGAACATGGATACGATGACACGAACCTTTTCCTTGTCGATCTCGATTTCATCAACGATACCGTTGAAGCCCTCGAGAGGACCATCGGTCACCTTAACAGTGTTGCCAACCTCAAAGCCAACCTTGATTTCTCGCTTTTCAACGCCGAGAGCAATGATCTCATCCTCGGTGAGAGGAATTGGCTTGCCGCCGGAGCCTACAAAGCCGGTTACACCACGGACATTGCGGACAAGATGCCAGCTTTCGTCGGTAAGGATCATCTTAATGAGCACATAGCCGGGAAAAACTTTTCTTTCCACAGTTTTTGTCTGGGAGTCGGTAATCTCGGTGACTGTTTCCATAGGGATGTTGATCTCGTGGATAAGGTCGAGCATTTTGCGGTTTTCCGCAGATTTTTCGATTGTTGTCGCTACGGCGTTTTCATAGCCGGAGTATGTGTGCAACACATACCATCTTGCTTCGTCTGCCATAACTTAAGCGCTGATGGAAATGAGGAGTTCAGCCAGTCTGTTTGCACACCAGTCAAAGCCGAAAACAACGATTGCTACAATGATCATAACTGTCAGTGCAACGATTGTGTTGTTAATGAGCTGCTTTCTGGTAGGCCATGTAACCTTCTTGAGTTCGCTCTTCATTTCACGGAACCACTTGGCAATCTTCTTGCCAGTTCTCTGGAAAAAGTTCTTCTGCTTTGTTTCAGCCATTTCTCGACACGTCCTTTCGTCAGATTACTTGGTCTCGTTGTGGGTAGTATGCTTACGGCAGAACCGGCAATACTTCTTCATTTCAAGACGATCAGGAGTGTTCTTCTTGTTCTTCATTGTGTTGTAGTTTCTCTGCTTGCATTCGCTGCATCTCAGTACAACCTTTACTCTCATTTACGGCACCTCCAATTCATTTTGCCTCCCTGTTTGGAAATATCAGAGTGGGTGATTTTTTACACGAAAAAATAACCTCTCTAATGACAGGTGAAGCTATTATAGCATATGTTTCCTGCCAGGTCAACTAAATTTCTTCGTAAAAATCACATTTTTTTCTTGATTACAGGAGATTTTTTAGTATAATTGTATCAGCATAACGAAACTGGGAGATGAGGCTATGAGAATTATGGCGGTTGATTACGGTGATGCAAGAACAGGTGTTGCCGTTTCTGATATCATGGGGATTTTGGCCGGTGATGCATGGACAATTCATCAGCCAAATACCTTGAAAGTTGCTGATATTATCGCGGAAGAGGCAAAGAACAGAAATGTGGGAACACTTGTGGTTGGCTATCCGAGGAATATGGACGGTACGGCAGGTGTGAGAGCCGAAAAGTGTGCTTCCTTCGGTGAGCTTCTCAGGGAGAAAACCGGTCTTGAGGTTGTCATGTGGGATGAAAGACGCACCACCGTTGACGCTCACCGTATTCTTTCCGATAACGGTGCTCGTGGTAAAAAGAGAAAGAATACCGTTGATGCCGTCGCCGCAACGCTGATTTTGGAAGGGTATCTTAATAGAATTAAATAGCAGGATTTATCATAGAATATGGACAGTTGGATGACTGTCCATTTTTTGTGTGGCAAAAAACCGTTGACAAAGTTGTCTACATATTGTAGACTAAGACTACAGTCAGTAGACTAAGCGGGAGGGCGATGTTATGGCAGAGCTTAAAAAGCATTGGAAGTTTATAGCCTCGGTAGTGGGATTCATGATATGCCTTGCTGTTGTGGTATTTTGGTTATGGGATATGGATGTTGACTATTATCCCGATCAGCCGATAAACATCTATCTCACCGTTGGGGCATTTAAAACCACAGGGAAGGAGCTGGCAGAATACGGCTTCTATTCTTCTACCCATCAGATAGTGATAACCGCCGAAAAGCTGGGCGGCTTTGAGGGAGTAATAACCTTTACAGATGGAGAACGAATTGAAAGTGTTGAAATAAACGACAGTAATAATCTCTGCGTGTTTGATAACCTTGACCATAATACAGCGTATACGTTTATATGTCAGGGGATGGATACCTGTACGGTTACTGTAAGTGAGAAGATTTTGGAAAAGGGATAATTGCACCGAAAATCTTTATAAGCCAACAAATACGGTTCACCACTATGATAAATAAACGATTACAGAAAGGACAGAAAATGGCAAAAAAGATAGATAAACCCCTCATAATTGTTGCGGCAGTTATACTTCTTGCTCTTGTGGTATGGGTGATAAGGACAAGCCAAATTCCATGTCAGGAGGAAAACCTCCTGAATGAACCCCCGGTCCTGACCATTGATGGTGAGGAATACATACGCCACGAGCTGACTGTGAAAATAATGCCCCGGGGATATTTCATGGAAGGAGTGATAACACAAGGAATGGCGAACAGCACAGGATTGGAGGGATGTGAATATTATGTTAATCCGTATGAACCCGATGTTATATATGTCGCACAGGAGGACCCCATACTGGGCAGAATATATGCTTCGTGGATAAATGTTGATGCAATTGAATGACAAAAACACTTGACAAAATTGTCTACATATAGTAGACTGAATGTACTACTAACAGTAGACAAGAAAGGAGCGATCCCATGAGTGAAATGAAGTTAGGAGCAGTTGAGTCTCGCTTTGCGGATATAATCTGGAATAATGAGCCGCTCACTTCCGGTGAGCTTGTAAAGCTGGCTGAGAAGGAGCTTACATGGAAGAGAACAACAACATATACGATTTTAAAAAGACTTTGCGACCGTGGAATATTCAAGAATGAGCATGGAACAGTTTCATCCCTTATCTCCAGGGATGAGTTCTATGCACTCCAGAGTGAAAAGTTTGTGGACGAGACCTTTGACGGCTCTTTGCCTGCATTCCTTGCGGCTTTCAGTAAGAGAAAAAAGCTTTCTGATAAGGAGGTCGATGAGCTGCGTCGGGTTATTGACAGCATGAAGGGGTGAGAAAATGAGTTTACATAACATTTTTTCTCAGATAATGAATATGAGCCTGACGGCAGGTGTGATAATACTGTTTGTCCTACTGTTCAGGCAGTGCATTAAGAGAATACCAAAGGTGTTTTCCTACGTTCTGTGGGCGGTGGTTCTTTTCAGACTTATCTGTCCTGTGTCCTTTTCTTCGGGATTATCCCTTTTAGGGATGCTTGACACTCCGACGGTGGAGACGACAGAAAGGACAAGCAGTATTGAATATGTTCCGGCAAATGTAGTTTATACAGAACCTCATACCGTGACTGTGGACGCGGCTGATACTATCATACAGGAACAGACCCAGCCGGAGCGTAAAATAACCATTGACCCGATGACTGTTATTGCCTGTGTATGGGCGGCAGGTGTTGTGGGTATGCTGGGTTACAGCCTGACTTCTTACATAAAGCTTCGTCGTAAGCTTATTGCAGTTGTTCCGCTGAGAGATAACATTTATCTTGCGGACCACATCGAATCCGCATTCGTAATGGGGCTTATACGACCAAAGATATATCTCCCCTCCACGCTTACAGACTCAGAGCAGGAATATATCATCATGCACGAGCAGCATCATATCCGCCGCTTTGACCATGTGTTCAAGCTTTTGGGTTTTGGTGTGCTGTGTGTACACTGGTTTAATCCACTTGTTTGGGTTGCGTTCATCCAGTCCGGCAAGGACATGGAAATGAGCTGCGATGAAGCCGTTATCAAAAAGATGGGCGAAGGCATCAGAGCGGAATATTCCGCTTCTCTCCTGAGCCTGACAATTGGACGACGCATTATAGCAGGAACACCTCTTGCATTCAGCGAAGGAAACACAAAGCACAGAATAATCAACCTTGCAAACTGGAAAAGACCTAAAGCATGGATATGTATAATCGTTGCGATTTCCTGCCTGCTTTTCACAGTCGCCTGTGGTACTAATCCAGAGAACACAACAAATCCGCCTAAGGCAGAAGAAACCGAAGAAGCTGAAAATGCAGAAGAAAGCACATCGGACAGCCCTATTTCTTTTATAGAAACAGAGCCTGTTGAAGAAACAAAGGAACAGCCAATCAAGCTCGTTGACGATGTGCCAAGACCTGAAAAGAACGTGCTGTTTAAGACGGTGGAAACTCCCTATGACTTTTTCAGCAGGGTCACAAAAGAGGATATTGATTTACTGCATCTTGAAACAAATGGCTATAGCATATTGAATGACGTAGCTGATGCAGATAAAGTGATCGGTATTTTGAATGGTATCAAGGAAGATGAAATTCTGAAAATTTCCAGCGTTTCCATACTCGATATGTATGATGACATTGATGCCCGTTTTGAGCTTTCATGTGACGATGTGTTTATTCAGTTCATATACAAAAATGAAGAAATATATCTTATGTTTAGTACCGTAAGCGGATCATCCCTTGAATTGAACAATCCCGGTCTCTATGGAGGGTTTAACTGGAATATAGAAAATGAAGCTCTTAAAGAACTCTTTAAAGAAGCAGGTGATTCAGTTGGCGGCGAGGATGGTCCTGAGGTTATCGACCTTACCGAGAAAAGCTTTACAGTTGCCGGTGAGGATTTGGGAAAATATGTTTTCAGAACAGACCTGCAGATGATAATTGTTGAAGTAAATGGTGCTGATGGTAATGAAGTACCCGGCAGTGGGTTTGTTATTCAGACTCATGGTACAGGCGGTTCTATCAATTATGTTGAAACCGACGGAGAAGATGTGGTATATGAAATGTACCCGGTTTTCCCAAAGTATGAATACAGATTATCCAATAAAGATCTTGAGGGCTGTACGTTTACACTAAGCTCTAAGGATAGATTCTAAAATCAAATGCAAAAGGCTGTTCTGTGCCACAGAACAGCCTTTTGTGTGCTGACACGCTCAGGCAGTATGTGTAGTATTCACATACTGCTTTTTATTCTATGTAAAATCTATCTTCTGACCATTTTGCGGGATTTGTGTCTATGTATTGCCAGATTTTGAGGTAATCTTGTTCGTTTCTGATAATGTGATCGTAGAATGAAGTTTGGAAAAATGATTTTCCTGTTTCTTTTCTAACCAAAATCTTTATTGAACGAACTATATCACTTAGTGTAGGGAAGGCAGCCCTCTGCCTTCCGTAATTGTCAATTATAATGATAAGATGGATGTGATTAGGCATAATCACATATTTATCAACTGTAACACCGTCATACACAACGTTTATGTTGTTAATGTACTTTTCTGTTATTCGTCCAATGTTAGATAACTCCAGAATAGGAAGGCAGAGGGCTGCCTTCCCTACATAGATTCTGCTTAATATATTTGCACGTTCCTTTGTGCATATCGTCACAAAATACGCACCGCTTGTTTTGTAATCGTAATTTGCCAATCTGTTTGGTTTTCTCATAAAATTATTTTCATTAAAACAATTCCCTGATAACAAGGTCAGTATTGCCCGGATTAAGCCCTAGTTCGATCCTCTTGACCTTGGGGTGTTTTTTGAAATCATTGCGTATCATATTTCTAAGCTCAGTACCACCGTGAAAGCCGTGGATAACACGGATGCGGTAGGTGCTTTTTGCGGCATTTTTTAGTTTCTGCTCTATACAAGCCTTTGCCTGCTGCTTGGTTAAACCGTGTACATCTATTTCAACTATTCCGGACTGGGGTGTATCTAATTTTGCTATTTCAGTTCAGCTCCTTTCCGAATATCTCGGTATAAGTGAGAATACCTCTTATACGCTCGGATTTCATGAGGCTTATTCTGCTTACATGGCAGTTAAGCTCCGGCATAGTGAGGGCTTTGGGGTCACAATCAAGTATCATTTCACGTCCTAAGGTAAGATGAGGCTTGAATGGCTTATCGTCAATAGTATAGCCGTTATCCTTAAGACCACGCTTCAAATTATCGGCTAAAGCAAAAAGCTCACGCTTTCTCTCAACACCAAGCCAATAAATATCGCCGCCTGTACGCTTAAAGCGTCCAAGACCACCGATACTGAAATCAAATGGTGCGATACCCTTTACAGCTTCGTTAATTACACGACGAACTCCACTAACTTTAGTTTCAGGTACTTCGCCCAAGAAAGCAAGTGTCAGGTGGAAATTTTTGGTTCTTGTAAAATTTCCCTTACTGGAATTTTCCCGCAGAATATCAGCAGCATGGGTGAGTATATCCAAATTTTCGTCTGTGAAATTTATCGCAATAAAAAGCCGCATGGGTTTACCTCTCTCTTATACATATTTATGTAATATAACATATTTTGGTGGAGATGGAAAGTGATTTAAGATAAAGAATTTAATGTAGGGAAGGCAGCCCTCTGCCTTCCGTATCTAAAAATTTCCATTACAGAAAAGTGGAAGGCAGAGGGCTGCCTTCCCTACAATGAATAATGCCACCGTCTATACAATATATTTATAATATATCCCACCAAAGGAGGTTTACATAAATATGACAATGGCGTGGATATGGGGTGCATTAATGATTATTTCCACGGTGTTTGGTGTTATATCGGGAAATGCTCATGAACTGGGTACTGCGGCTTTAGATGGTGCAAAGGCGGCAGTTGAGCTGTGCATCGGCATAGGTGGCGTGACCTGCCTTTGGACGGGAGTTATGGAGATATTTGAAAAGTCTGGGGTAATGGCAAAAATTGCAAGGTTTTTAAAGCCTGTTATATCAAGACTTTTTCCCGGAAAAATCTCCGATAAAGCATCAAAAGCCATATCAGCCAACATTTCAGCTAATCTCCTGGGGCTTGGAAATGCCGCAACACCGCTTGGGATAGCTGCCGCTCGGGAGCTTGCTGACGGAGATACGGCAACTGACAGCTTATGTATGCTTGTCGTACTCAATACAGCCTCAATTCAACTGATACCAACAACGGCGGCGGCACTTCGCTCCGCTTACGATGCACAAACACCCTTTGAGATAATCCCCGCTGTTTGGTTTACCTCTATCCTATCTGTGACAGCGGGCGTTATTGCTGCAATGGTATTTCGTAAACTATGGAAACGATGACTGCTCTTATTATACCCATTATCCTGTGCCTTGCGGCTGGGGTAGGTCTTTGGAAAAAGGTTGATATTTACGACAGTCTTGTAACAGGGGCTAAAAACGGTATGACTGTTATGGCAAGGATTTTCCCGGCTCTTGTGGTGCTTCTTCCGGCGGTGTATATGTTCAGAGCTTCGGGGGCTGCCGATGCCCTTGCAAAGCTTTTTTCTCCTGTGTTTTCATTTTTGGGAATACCGGCTGAGACAGCCCCACTCGTTTTTCTCCGACCTATAAGCGGAAGCGGTGCAACGGCTGTTGCGGGAGAGCTTATGGATAGCTTCGGAGCGGATTCTCTCATCGGACGGACGGTTTCTATCATGCTTGGTTCAACGGAAACCACATTTTACGTCATAGCCGTGTACTTTGGTGCGGCTGGAGTTAAGAAGGCGAGGTACGCTGTTCCAGCCGCTTTAGTGGCAGATATTGTTGGATTTATGGCGGCTTCCTTGGCCGCGAGAGTGTTTTTTTGACAGATGTAAAAGCTTTGACAGGGTGGGAGCATTGGTATATACTATATAGAACTCCATACTGTCATTCCGAGGAGTGAAGCAACGTGGGACTCCTAAAAGGAAAGATTGCCACGAGCCGCGAGCGGCTCTCGCAATGACAGTTTAAGAAAGGCATGGACATATAATGATAGAAATATATAATAGTGCAAAAACAGCAGCATTTGAGCTTTGCGAAAAGGCTAAGCTTACTGAGGGCGATATAGTTGTAGTGGGCTGCTCCTCCAGTGAAGTGGGCGGTGATAAGATCGGCTCTCATTCCAGCATGGATATTGCGGAGCAGGTTTTTAAGGGCGTTTACGATGTTTTAAAGGAAAAGGGCATCTATCTTGCGGCACAGTGCTGTGAGCATCTGAACAGAGCGATAATTATAGAAAAAGCCTGTCCTCATACAGGTGACAGGGTGAATGTTGTTCCACAGCCCAAGGCGGGCGGCTCCTTTGCAACCTGGGCGTATAAGACCTTTGAAAATCCCATTGCCGTTGAAAAAATCAGAGCTGACGCAGGTCTTGATATCGGCGGTACTCTTATAGGTATGCATCTTAAGGAGGTTGCAGTACCCCTCAGACTCAGCATAGACCATGTGGGCAAAGCAATACTTTTGGCAGCACGGACAAGAGCAAAATTTATCGGCGGTGTAAGAGCGGTTTACGATGAGGAATTGCTGTAAATAATTTAAACACAGACTTTTGCAAAGAAACCCCAGTCTGTCGAAATAGTATAAAATTTGTCATCGCGAGATCCCGAAGGGATCGTGGCAGCGTCGTCGCAAGCTCCATTAAGCTCGCTAACCAGCAAGCAGGAAAGCTCTCCCATTAGGCGGCCTCACATTTGGAGCGTATAAATCCCTATGTGAGTCCGCCTTTTCGCTGCTCCTCCTTTTCCATTTGAACCCGTTTCACCGGGCTTCAAATGGAGTCTTGTGATTTTAAGATTCCCATGTCGCTCCGCTCCTCGGAATGACAATGGGAGGGAATTGCTCCTCGGAATGACATGGGGAGGGCGCTTCTCCGCTCGGAATAACAAGGAGGGAGATTTCGACAACCTGCGGACACCCGAGGACGGGTGTCCCTACGGAGAGGCCGGAAGTGCGGGCAAGTTGAGTGGCTAAAGATTAAAACTACTACCGCAGAAAGCGTCCAAGCGATGGTGAGGCACAGACAATTAAAATCTGTTTCCGCAGGAAAAGAGAAGCTGTGAGTATGATTGTAGCGGAGGGGATTTTTAAGGGGAACCACACCCAAAGTGCGGTTCCCTTTAAACGGTCTTTGGTTCCTTTCCACCGACGGAAAGCAGCCGCCCGCCGCGTAGGCGACACAGCGGCAATAATAACACATCATACGTAGCGAAAACTGTTCGTATTGTGAGTTTACTGAAAAGTGTACTGTTTGACAGACTGAGAAACCTCCCTCTGGTGATGAGGGAGGTTTTTGTGTATTTCTGTGCTTCTATTCGATAGTCGCTGTGTTTTGGGTTTTATAAAGCTTGGCGTAGATACCGCCTGCGTTGACAAGCTCATCGTGAGTACCGCTTTCGGTAACGTAGCCATCGGCAATGGAGATTATCCTGTCGGCGGAGCGAATGGTGGACAAGCGGTGGGCGATGATAAGTGTTGTTCGTCCTTTGGCGAGAGCATCGAATGCCTTCTGGATTTTAGCTTCCGTAACGGAATCCAGCGCTGAGGTAGCTTCGTCCAAAATCAGGATAGGCGGATTTTTGAGGAAAATGCGGGCAATGGAGACACGCTGTTTCTGACCGCCGGAAAGAAGCGTACCACGCTCACCAACATAGGTGTTGAAGCCATCGGGCATGGCAAGGATGTCCTCATAAAGCTCTGCTTTTTTAGCGGCTTCGATGACCTCTTCCTCGGTGGCATCGGGTTTACCGTAGCGAATATTCTCGTAGATAGTGTCGGCAAAAAGGAAAACATCCTGCTGAACTATGCCTATATTTTCATGGATGGAACGCTGAGTTACATCCCGAATATCCCTGCCGTCAATACTGATGGAACCTGAGGATACGTCATAAAATCGGGGAATAAGCTGACAAAGGGTGGTTTTACCACCGCCGGAAGGCCCTACGATAGCTAAGGTTTCACCGGGAGTGACCTTTAAGCTCACGTCATGGAGTACATCCAGATCACCGTCGTAGGCAAAGGAAACATTCTTTACGGTTATTGCACCTTTGACGGCTTTCAGCGGCTTTGCGTCGGGCTTATCCTGGACGGTAGGCTCTGTTCTCATTACCTCCACAAAACGGTTAAGACCGGCAAATCCGTTGGCAAACAATTCAGAGAAGCTTGCAAGCTTACGCATTGGTGTGACGAAGGTGGCGATATAAAGCGTAAAGGTGATAAGATCCCGGTAATCCATTTCATCCCGCATGATAAGATAACCACCCACGGCTATCACGATCACATTAAGGCTGGTGAGGAAAAACTCCATAGAGCTTGTGAACCTGCCCATTGCCTTGTGAAATTGACGCTTTGAGGTTTTGAACTGCTCATTTGCGGCGGCAAATCTGTTTGTTTCGATATCCTCGTTGGCGTAAGCCTTGGCTGTGCGGATACCGGAAAGACTGGATTCGATCTCGGTGTTGATGTGACCTGTTTTCTCTTTTGTCAGCTTGGATGCTCTGCTCATACTCTTTCGCATGAGCATCACAACGACAAGGAAAACAGGGATGGTTACAGCCACGACCACCGCAAGCTCCCATTTGATCGTGCCCATTACTATAAGAGCGCCAATTATGGTTATGGCTGAGGTCAGAAGATCCTCAGGACCGTGATGGGCAAGCTCCGTAAGCTCAAAGAGATCAGCGGTAAGACGACTCATGAGCTGACCTGTACGGTTGCGGTCGTAGTAATCGAAGCTAAGCTCCTGCATATGGCGGAAAAGGTCAGCACGAATGTCGGCCTCAACCCGTATGCCGAAGGTATGACCCCAGAAACAGACCACATAATTAAGTGCCGCACGAAGAATGTAGGTCAGAATTATCACCGCCATTACGGTGAAGAAGGTTTTGTACATTTCGTTCGGCAGCATATCGTATAACGCACTTCGTGTTATCAGAGGAAATGCCAGATCTATCGCCGCAATCAGAACGGCACAGCTCACATCAAGTGCGAATATCTTTTTGTGTTTTCCGAAATAGCTTAAAAAAATCATCAGAGGACTTTTTTTCTGATAATCCTTTGTTGTCATGATACTCGCCTCCTTTTCTCATATATTATTATACATACTTTTGGAAAGCTTGCAAGTCACAGGGGTTTTCTGCGTTGCAGAAAAATAGTTAGTGGCATAAGACTAAAATAATCACCGCAGAAAGCGTCCAATCGGTGGTGAGGCACAGACAATTAAAGTCTGCTCCAATCGGTTTTGATGGCAGAAAAATCAGGTGCTTAGAGTATTTTATGAGGGAAAAGTTTCCAAAGAGAAACCACGACCAGAGAGTGGTTTCTCTTTGGCGAACTTTGCTTACTTTCTTTCGTCAGAAAGTAAGCGCTCGCCGTGCAGGCAAAAAAGTAAGTATATTAAAAATGTGCATTTTCTTCGTGGACAATTCCAAATTTTCTGATAAACTATAAATAAGTTACTCACCAAACAGGAGAATTGCAATGGAAATATTGTATTCAGATAGAGATATTGTTGTGTGCATAAAACCGGTGGGCATGGATTCCGAATTGGAAGTTCCCGCCGCTTTAAGGGCCGAATTATCCGGAGAAATCTATACTGTCCACCGCCTTGATAAAAATGTGGGTGGCGTTATGGTCTATGCCCGAACCAAATCAGCGGCAGCCATGCTGTCAAGGCTCATACAAGAGGGGAAAATGGTTAAGGAATATGTTGCGGCAGTTCACGGTACTCCTCCCGAAGAGGGAGATTGGGAGGACCTTCTCTGGAAGGACAGCCGCAAAAACAAGGTATTTGTGGTGAAGCGTATGCGAGGAGGCGTTAAGCCGGCACGACTGGAATTTAAGCGCCTTACAGCAGGAGAAATTTCTCGAGTTCGCATCCGGCTTCATACAGGAAGAAGTCATCAGATAAGGGTGCAGTTTGCAAGCAGGGGCTATCCGCTAATGGGCGACCATAAATACGGCTCCCGGGATAAAGCAACAGCACCTAAGCTGTTTTCCTGCTGTATCACATTCCCCTATAAAGGGGAGGAAAGACGGTTTGAAGCCATGCCGGATTGGATATAGGATAATTATGCCGTTTATTGCAAGAAAATGTTATACTTGTTTAAAAATGATATTGCTATTGTTCTAGGATTAGAATATAATAACATATAAGTGGTTGATATAAATGCAGGAGGGTATGATTATGGAATTTATGTCCGCTAGAGAAGCCGCTGACAAATGGGGGATTTCCCAAAGAAGAGTGGCGGTTCTTTGTTCTGAACAAAGAATTGCGGAAGCAACTATGGTCGGAAATATGTGGATAATACCTACTACTGCGAAAAAGCCTGTTGATGCAAGAAGCACTCGTTATAATAAAAGCGAGGAGAGAGCAGTCAAGCCTTTTTTGAAATGGGCAGGTGGTAAAGGTCAGCTCCTTAAGGAAATTGAACGCTATTATCCTTTTGCTGACGGTCATATTACAAAATATGCTGAGCCATTCGTTGGTGGCGGCGCTGTTTTATTTGACATACTCAGCAAATATGATTTAGAAGAAGTTTATATCAGTGACATTAATGCCGAACTTATCAATACTTATCGCATTATCCGTGATACTATTGATGCTTTGATTGAAATGCTTTGCGCTATGCAGAACGATTTTATTCCGTTGGATACGGATAATCGCAAAGCATATTATATAGAAAAGCGTGAGCGTTTTAATGATTTAAAGGTCAACGGAAACGAGAACATCAGTATTGAAAAAGCGGCATTGATGATATTCTTAAATAAAACTTGTTTCAATGGTCTGTTCCGAGTAAATAAAAAAGGATTGTTTAATGTTCCGATGGGAGCATATAAAAAGCCTTTGATTTGTGATGAAAATAATCTTAGAGCAGTATCTGAAAAGTTGCAGAGAGTTACTATTGTATGCGGAGATTACAGAGAGTCGGCTGACTATATTGACGAAAAAACATTTGTTTATTTTGATCCGCCTTACAGACCAATTACCGACACAGCAAGCTTCACCGCATATACCGAAAACTTATTTAATGACGAAGAACAGATTGAGCTTGCAAGGTTTGTGGATGAAATGCACAGAAAAGGTGCGAAGATTGTTGTCAGCAATTCCGATCCGAAGAACTCAAATATAGAAGATGATTTTTTTGACAATATTTACGCTGCTCATAAAATCAAACGAGTTGAAGCAACACGTATGATTAACTGCAATAGTGAAGCAAGAGGAAAAATCAAAGAATTATTAATATCCAATTATTAAAAGGAGGAAATATAGTGCCTTACACAATTAAAGCTGAATGTCCTTGCTGCGGAAAAACTGCGTATGGAATTGACGAAATTGAAGAACTTTTCGGATGGAGAATTCCTGACGAGAAAACCATTCCCCAATCATATTGTAGAAAATGCAGAAGTGCTCGGTGTAGAGCTGGAGAACCTTGCAAAGTAAAGGATGACTAATTATGAGTAGAGATTTTAACGCTTGGATGTCAGGTTTTCGTGATAGTATTGCAGACTATGGCTATTACATAGACTTTGAAAAGGTTCACAGGAATGTGGATGGCATCAAGGTTGAACTTAATATCTTAAATTCGCTCATCGGCTCTAAAAACATCGAGGCTGATTTTGAGAATTTGATGAGAAAATATCCCGAAGTATTAAAGTGTATCCCTCTGCTTTTGGCAGTTCGAGCGAATGAAATATATTGTCAGGATGAAAATGGCGGGTATTTGTTCCAATTTGACTTCGGAAAATATCCGCCAAATAGTCACGCTCATTACGAGAGATACAAATATTTTATGCGTGAAACTGGATTGTTTGATTTGTTGGAAAATCATATTGTGAACAATTTGGTTGACTATGCAACGGGTGTTGAAACAGGTCTTGATTCCAATGGTCGTAAAAATCGAGGTGGTCACCTTATGGAGGATTTGGTTGAGAGTTTTATTCAAAAATCAGGTTTTGTCAAAGGCGTCAACTATTTTAAAGAAATGTATATTCACCAAATTACAGATAAGTGGAACATAGACTTATCCGCCATTTCTAATCAAGGCAAAATGGAAAAGCGTTTCGATTTTGTGCTCAAGACCTCTAATATGATTTATGGTATTGAAACTAACTTTTATGGTAGTAGTGGCAGTAAACTCAACGAAACGGCAAGAAGTTATAAAACATTAGCGTTGGAAACAGATACAATAGATGGTTTTACATTTGTTTGGTTTACCGATGGTAAGGGATGGACAAGTGCTCGCAATAACCTTGAAGAAACTTTTGACATTATGCAGCACATCTATAATATCAAGGACTTGGAAGATGGTATTATAAGCGAGGTTATTAAGTAATGGCTAAAAAGATAACTAAGTGGGAGCCGGAAGATTTTGAGTTAGAAATGACCACGCATTGGTCTTTCCCAAAAAGAGGAGATTGGGCAACACATGATGCAAAATGGCGTGGTAATTGGTCACCGTATATTCCACGAAATATTTTGCTCCGTTATTCTAAAGAAAACGATTTAGTTCTTGATCAGTTTGCAGGTGGAGGAACAACCCTTGTTGAAGCAAAATTGCTTAATCGTAATATCCTTGGTGTTGATGTAAATGATGTTGCTCTTGCACGATGCAAAGAGAAAACTGCGTTTGAACACGAGGGAGCAAACGGTAAAGTATATATTCATAAGGGTGATGCGAGAAATCTTGACTTTGTGCCTGATAACAGTGTTGATTTAATTTGCACTCATCCTCCGTATGCAGATATAATTAAGTACAGTGAGGATGTTCCAGAAGATTTGTCTTTGTTAAAGGTAAAGGATTTTTTGGAAGAAATGAAAAAGGTTGCGGCGGAGAGCTACCGTGTTCTCAAAAAAGATAAGTTCTGTGCTGTGCTTATGGGCGACACTCGTCAAAAGGGGCATATGATACCAATGTCCTTTGAGGTGATGCGTATTTTTGAGGATGCAGGTTTTAAGTTAAAAGAATTAATAATCAAAGAACAGCATAACTGCAAGGCAACAGGCTATTGGAAAACAAGTAGTGTGAAATACAATTTTTTGTTGATTGCACATGAATATTTATTTGTTTTCAGAAAATGAGATTTGATAGTAACGGTTATAATTCCCAATATGCACAAAATGTTTTCGTCAATGTACCATGTGCTGAATTGTCAGAATGAACAAAGGTTTTTCGGCACTTTAACGGAGAAAATTTTCGTCACTTTTACAATGGCTTTTTGAAGCGAAAATTGTTGACATACGGGTACTTGTGTAGTAAACTCTAAACAGACAAGAAAAGAACGAAAAATGGAAGAAAATACAGAAAAACAAGCCGTTCCTGTCTGATTTTGTGCATTTCAGGTTTTATAATCCTGAACATGATTGGGGTTCATTACTCCGTTTTTGATGGAATGGTATATTCGATAAATAATTGAATATTGAGGCAAAAAGGGGTGCGTTGTCGTGCCCTTTTTGCGTTTTTATTTTGCACGTACCTAATGCGAAAAATGGTTCAAAATCCATTTTAAATATTGTCAATCAATGTACCTTATGTTAAAATAATTTAAGGTACAAAACCGAGACATTCATTCACACCAAATGAAACGAGGATAAGAGATTATGTACAACAGCAACGAATTAAAGAACAGACTCGCAAACGGCGAACTTAACGAAAAGCTTATAATGCTTTACGGCGAAGATGCTATTGAAATCCAGAAGGCAAGATATTCCGAAGCAATCGACGAATTCGTCAAGGAATTCGGCACACCACAGGGAATCGGTCTGTTTTCCGCACCGGGTCGTACTGAAATCGGTGGCAATCATACCGACCACAATAACGGCAAGGTACTTGCAGGCAGCGTAAATCTGGACGTTATTGCAGTTGCAGCCAAGAACGACAGCGGCATTATCCGCATCAAGTCCAAGGGCTTTAGTATGGACTCCATTGAACTTTCCGATCTGTCCATCAAGGAAAATGAAATTGGCAGCTCCGCTTCTCTTATCAGAGGCGTTGCGGCAAAGCTGAAGGATGAAGGCTATGAGATCGGCGGTTTCGATGCCTACACCACATCCAATGTTCTCAAGGGCTCCGGTATTTCCTCTTCCGCTGCATTTGAGATCCTGGTTTGTACAATTCTCAGTGAAATCTATAACGAAGGCAAGGTAAGCCCTGTTGACCAGGCAAAGTATTCCCAGTATGCTGAAAATGTATACTTCGGCAAGCCATGCGGTCTTTTGGACCAGATGGCAGCTTCTGTTGGTGGTATTCTTTCCATCGACTTCAAGGATGTTCAGGCACCTGTTATTGAAAAGGTTGACTTTGACTTCACAAAGACAGGCTATGCTCTCTGCATCGTTGACACAGGCGGCAACCATGCTGATCTTACCGATGACTACGCAGCTATCCCTGCGGAAATGAAGGGTATTGCACAGCTCCTGGGCTGCTCCGTACTCCGTGAAACAACCGAGACCGAGGTTCTCAGAAACGCAGCCTTTATCCGTGAAAAGCTGGGCGACAGAGCTCTTCTCCGTGCTATCCATTTCTTTAATGAAAACAAGCGTGTTGATGCTGAGATCGAAGCTCTCAGCAAAAATGATTTCGACGGTTTCCTCCAGACTGTAATTCAGTCCGGTGAATCCTCCTATAAGTATCTTCAGAACGTATATGCAAACGTTGCTCCGGCAGAGCAGGGTATCTCCCTGGCACTGTGCCTTGCAGAAAGCATTCTCAAGGGCAAGGGTGCATGGCGTGTTCACGGCGGCGGCTTTGCAGGCACAACCCAGAACTTCGTTCCTCTGGATATGCTTGATACCTTCAAGACCACCATGGAAGCTGTTTTCGGTGAAGGACATTGCCATGTTCTGTTCATCCGTCCTGTTGGCGGCGTAAAGGTTAGCTGATTGGAAAGTGTCAATGACACTCTCCGTCGATATAGCTCATTCTGAGCTTTGATATGTGTTTCACACTCGATATGTTCTGCGGAACGAGAGGGTGCTATATCATATCGAAACCGAATAAAATGAGGTTATATCGAATTTGCCGCAAGGCAAATATATCGAATGTGCAAAGCACATATCAGACTGTCAAAAAAGTATAGAATTTGTCATTGCGAGATCCCGAAGGGATCGTGGCAATCTTAAAAAGTATCTAAATTATTCAAAAGCACAAAATTTACGCAACTTTTTTAATAAGATTCCCACGTCGCTTCGCTCCTCGGAATGACAGATATGGGTTCTTTGACACGCTCGAATGTGCATAGCACATATATCGACAAGAATATGATATTTATTGTTTTTTTATGAGCACTGCAAAAATGTTTTTTTGCGGTGCTCTTTTCATATTTTTGACTGTTTTTTCTCAATATTACCATAGACAAAATTACACTTTAGGGGTTTTGTGTTTTAAATACAAAAAGAAATTTTTAAAAAACAGACAAAAATTTTCAAAATTACTATTGACAAATGGACTTAATAGTGCTTTAATATGCTCGTCAGAAATAATTTAACACAGCAAAGCATAAAATCATTAAAGTAGAGTGAACTGCTTGCTGTGAAAACAAACCGAAGGGAAGCGTTATCATGTTGATCAAAATTCTGTTACTGCTTGTATTTGTGGCAATAACCGTTACGGTGGGTGTTGCCAACCACAAGTCCGCAAAAAGTGTTGATGGGTTCGTTCTTGGCGGCCGAAATGTAGGGCCATGGCTGTCTGCCTTTGCTTATGGCACATCCTATTTTTCTGCGGTTATCTTTGTTGGCTATGCAGGTCAGTTCGGCTGGAAATACGGTATCTCCTCCACATGGATCGGCATCGGCAACGCTGTTATCGGTTCTCTCCTTGCCTGGTGGATACTTGCCCGCCGCACAAGAAACATGACACAGCATCTTGGCAGTAAGACAATGCCTGATTATTTCGGAAAGCGTTTCAATTCCAAAGCACTCAGGCTTGCGGCATCCACAATCGTTTTTATTTTCCTTATCCCATATACAGCATCTCTTTACAACGGTCTTTCCAGACTCTTTGAAATGGCATTCGGCATTGACTATGCATGGTGCGTTATCGCAATGGCTGTTCTCACGGCAATTTATGTTGTAGTTGGCGGTTACATGGCAACAGCATGGAATGACTTCATTCAGGGTATCATCATGCTGGTCGGTATCGTGGCAGTTGTGCTGGCAGTTCTTCATTCCAACGGAGGTTTTACATCCGCGGTACAGCAGCTTGCTGAAATTACCGCAGAAACAAATCCAACCATGAAGGGTGCGTTTGCGTCATGGTTTGGCCCTCAACCCCTCTACCTCCTGGGCGTTGTAATGCTCACATCCCTTGGAACATGGGGTCTCCCACAGATGGTTGGCAAGTTCTATGCCATCAAGAGTGACAGTGCAATCAGGAAAGGCACAATTATTTCCACAATTTTCGCTGTTATCGTTGCAGGTGGCTGCTACTTCCTGGGCGGCTTCGGCAGACTTTACGGAGATGTTATCGAATACTCCGCAAGCGGAACACCCGTCTATGACAGTATCATTCCATCCATGGTGTCCAATCTTCCGGATTTCCTCATTGCAATCGTTGTGGTTTTGGTTCTTTCCGCATCCATCTCCACCCTCAGCTCTTTGGTACTTACCTCCAGCTCTACTCTTACCCTTGATATGATCATGCCTCTTTCAAAGAGCAGGGGGCCGGAGGCAGATGAAAAGAAGGAAATAGTGTCCATGAGAGTTCTAATTGTGGTGTTCATCGTTATTTCATCTGTCATTGCAATCATCCAGGTCAAGTCCAGCGTAACATTTATCGCACAGCTCATGGGCATTTCCTGGGGTGCGCTTGCAGGTGCATTCCTTGCTCCTTACCTGTGCAGCCTGTACAGCAAAAGGGTTTCCAAAGCTTCTGTTTGGGCATCCTTTGCGTGGGGTATCGGTGTGATGATTGGCAATATGATCTGCACATTCACGGGTACAACCTTTATTAATGCTTACTTTGCTTCTCCGATCAATGCGGGTGTTCTGGCAATGGCGGGCGGTTTGATCATTGTTCCGATAGTCAGCCTCTTTAGCAAAGCCGGGAACAGTCCTGAGATTGATAATATGTTTAAGCTTTACGCAAAAAATGAATAAGATAATCAAAAGTCAAACAGCCGGGTCGATGATCCGGCTGTTTTCGCTTAAAAGCAGGTTGTTTGCCGCCGGGAGGGAGTTTGTGTAATTGTGAATAATTTTTTAACGAACTTGGAATGAAAAATCTTACTTTTTTTGTGAAGAATTAATCTATAATATGCCTAAGGAAAGGTTTATAATAAGTACAATTTTGCGATAAAATTTGTGACAAGGTGGGATGAAAATGCTTGTCTTATTTTTTGTGTTCTGGCTTGTACTGAGCGGCAGGATCACTGTTGAGATACTCCTTACAGGTGCTGTTCTTACATTGGCTGTATATCTTTTTGCCCGCATCTGCTTTAAGTACAACCGTAAGATGGAGATAACTATTCTCAGGATAATTCCGCTTGCTGTCGTGTATCTTCTGGTGCTTGCTCTTGAGATATGCAAGTCCAACATCAAGGTCATGAAAATAGTATGGTTCAAGCGCATACCGATCGAACCTGCTGTTGTAAAGCTGAAGGTGGAGTTCAGAACAGACGTGGCGAGAGCAGTTCTGGCGAATTCCATTTCCCTTACCCCGGGGACGATTACGGCATCCGTTCAGGGTGATGAGTTTTACGTCCATTGTCTCAGCAGAGAGATGATAGAGGGTATTGAGGACAGCCGTTTTGTAAAGCTTCTGCGTGCTATGGAAGGACGGTACTAATATGGATATGAAACTGCTTTATACCATCATACTTGTTTTTCTGGGAGTTTGTATTCTCCTTGCACTTGTCCGTGCAATCACCGGTAAACGTATTGTTGACAGGATCATCGGCATCAACATGATCGGCACTCTCACAATGATAGCCTTTGCGGTGCTTTCCCAGAGACTGGAGCAGAGCTATCTGCTGGATGTTTGCCTTATCTATGTGCTTATGAGCTTTATTGCTGTGCTGACCCTGTGCAAGATCTATATTTCCCTTGACAGACAGAGAGCAAAGGAGGATGAGCATCATGACTGATTGGCTGAGTACCGTCAGACTTATTCTCACGGCTGTTTTTATGGCGGCAGGTGTTTTTGTGATTATCAGCTCCCTTTTGGGTGTGTATCGCTTCAAATTTGCTCTTAATCGAATTCATTCCGCAGCCCTTACTGATACCCTGGGCTTTGGTCTTATAATCATCGGTCTGATGATTTCCTCCGAAAGTCTTTTCAGCGTTTTGAAGCTACTGGCACTTTTGGTGTTCATGTGGCTTACAAACCCTGTTGCATCCCATATGCTGGCAAAGCTTGAGGTTGTAACCGACAAGGAGATCGAACATCACTGCAAGGTCAGCGAAGAGGACCTTGATACCATCAGAAACGACCATATTAAGGGAAAGGAGAAATAATGGAATATCTTAGATATACACTTCTCGGTGCATTGATCTTATGTGCGATCATCACCGCCATTTCCAAAAAGCTCCTTGTTACCATCATAGTATTCATGGCATACAGTCTGATGATGTCCATTATCTGGGTGCTTCTTGAGGCTCCTGACCTTGCCATCACGGAAGCTGCTGTTGGTGCAGGTATCACCAGCGTATTGTTCTTTGTAACCCTGCGAAAGATACACAGAATTCAGGAGGAGGGCAACGAGGATGATGAATAAAAGCTCCAATTCCCCCTTCGAGAAGTGGAGAGCAGGGGAGCTGGATATGCTTTCCGGCTTCTGCGAGACTCCAAAGAAAACTGAAAGACCGGAAGCGGGCATCCACTATCCCCAGCGTGTTAAAGACAGGATAGCCCATGAGGCGGAAGAACGTGAAGAACATCTGTTCAAGACCGTTTATAAGGTCATGTCCGTTGTGTTTGCGGTGGTTCTTATTGCCGTACTGCTTTTCACAATTACCGACCTGCCGAGATTTGGCGGTGAACACAATCCAACCATCAATGAGGTTTCCGAAAGATACCTTGAAAAGGGCATGGAGGAAACAGGTGCTGTCAATATAGTAACGGGTATGATACTTGATTACAGGGCATTTGACACTTTAGGCGAGTCTTTCGTTCTGTTTACCGCAACCTGTGCTGTGCTTATTCTCATGCGTGAGGACAAATCCGAACGGACTCTCCGCAAGGATGAGCGAAGCGACAGACTCTGCCGTCTTTTCGATGACCCCATCGTCAGAGTTTCCTGTAAGACCGTTATCCCCATCATCATGATGCTGGGTGTTTACATTCTCCTTAACGGTCATATTTCACCGGGCGGCGGCTTTGCCGGCGGTGCTATCATAGGTGCGGGACTTATCCTGTATGCACAGGTCATGGGCTTTGAAAGAGCAACGGTTGTTTTCTCCGAAAAGCGTATTAAAGGAATAACCGTTGGTGCTTTGGTTTTCTATTGTCTGATTAAAAGCTATTCCTTCTTTACAGGTGCAAATCACATGGAAAGCATCATCTCTCCCGGTGTGCCGGGACGTATATTCAGTGCAGGTATCATTCTGCCCCTTAATCTGGCGGTTGGTATGGTAGTTGCCTGCACTATGTACAGCTTCTATACTATTTTCAGAAGGGGGCATTTGGATTGATAAGCATACTGAATAATGTGGAAGAGGCGTGTGCGATCGTGCTTTTCGGTATCGGATTTACAATGCTGCTTCTGAACCGCAATCTTTTCAAAAAGGTTGTGGGACTCAATATCATGGATACAGGTATTTACCTGTTTCTTGCCGCTATGGGCTATATTGACGGACATATCGCTCCGATTATCGTGGATGGCAGAACAAATCCCCACTTTTATATCAACCCCATTCCAAGTGGTCTTGTTCTCACAGGTATCGTTGTTTCCGTTAGCGTTACGGCGATGATGCTTGCCCTCACCATCAGACTGTATAAGAAGTACAGAACGCTGGATCTTGATAAGATCTATGCTATGGCGAGAGAGTCCGAGTAATAGTCAGTAACTAAAAGCCTCCCTTTACACAAGGGAGCCTTTGGCAGCTGATAATAATTGCAGAAGGAGAACCAAAATAATGGAGTTTTTCTGGAATTTTCCTTTTATTTCCATAATTTTATCCCTGCTCTGTGCCGTTATAACATTCCTTTTAAAGGGAGGAACGGCTAAGAGACTGACGCTGGGGCTTAACCTCTCGTGTATCATTATGTCCCTGCTGACGGTTATACGTAATCTGACCCTGGGTGAATTTACATACACCATGGGTCACTACACAGCCCCCTGGGGCAACGAGATAAGAGCGGGGCTTATCGAGCCGCTGTTTGCTATGATATTCAGCGTTATACTGATGCTCAGTATTATGGCTATCCGGGAGGAAAAGTACATTGAGGACAGTAAGCTTAATCTGTTTTTCGTTATGAGTGACCTCATCCAGGCGGCAATATTAGCCCTTGCGTATACGAACGATATATTCACGGCATACGTTTTCATCGAGATATGCACCATTGCCTCCTGCGGTCTGCTTATGATAAGGGACACAGGCAAAACGATAATTGCCGCCACCAGATATATGATCTTCTCCCTGCTGGGCTCCGGCTTTTTCCTTATCGGTGTCATACTCCTGTATGATATCACAGGTCATCTTCTGATGCCGAATATTAAGGATGCCGTTACGGTCCTTTGGGAAACAGGGAATTACAGACTCCCTCTGTATATTACCGTTGGCCTTATGGTAACAGGTCTTGGTATCAAGAGCGGTATGTTCCCGTTCTTTTTCTGGATGCCGGATACCTACGGCTATGCTTCTCCCGACGCTTCCAGTATTCTGTCGGGTGTTGTTTCAAAGATATATATTCTGCTGCTTATCAAGGTCATTTACAGCGTTATCGGTGCAGAGGTATTCTTCGCAATGGGTATTCAGTATCTGCTGCTGGTATTTGGCATCTGCGGCATGATGACAGGCTCGATACTTGCTATCAGAGAAAAGCAGCTTGACCGTATGATAGCCTATTCCTCAGCGGCACAGATTGGGTATATCTACATGGGTATCGGTATGGGTGAGCTTGGCATCGCACCTGCTATGCTCCACATTACAGCTCATGCAGTTGCAAAACCGCTGCTTTTCGTCTCCGCGTCAAGACTTTCAGCGGTGTCAGGTGAGAGCAAGAGATTTGCCGACCTGGCAGGCTCAGGCTACCGCTGTCCCGTTTCAGGTGCCTGCTTTACCATCGGAGCATTGTCCATGGTTGGTATTCCGGGACTTGTCGGCTTCTCATCTAAGCTGTATTTTGCCGAAGCCGCTCTGGAAGCACCAATGAGCATCCTTGCTCCTGTGCTTCTTGCCCTTGCCGTCAGCACGCTTCTCAATGCGGCTTACTATCTGAGGGCCGTTATCTGCCTCTATTCCAAGGGCAGCCGCAAAATTCACCCCGACGAAACGGATAAGGAACGACCCATGTTCCTGATTTCAATTATCGCATTTTCCGCTGTAATATTTATTCTTGGCATTTTCCCGGGTTATCTGATGGATATTATCGGATCCGGACTGGAAATTTTGTAGAAAAATTATTTCTCTTGAAAGGAAGGGGAATTTGATATGATTTTGCTTGCTGTTCTTCTGCCAATGATTGCAGGACTGCTTATTATACCGATGAAGCTTAAAAACAGAAATGTTAAGCTCACACTTATGATGATCGTTTTGGCCGCTGTTTCCGCTGCCTGTGTTGCACTTGCGGCAGGCGGTGAGAGCGTATGCCATATCTGGCAGATGACAGAGACTCTCAGTCTTGATTTAAAGGTGGATGATTTGTCCAGACTTTTCATCATTCTTGTATCAGGCGGCTGGCTTCTCACAGGTCTTTATGCCTGCATCTACATGAAGCACGAGGAAAACGAGGACCGTTTCTTCGCGTTCATGCTTCTGTCTGAGGGTGCAATGCTGATGGTTTGTCTGGCGGAAAACCTGACAACACTTTACACAGCCTACGAGCTTCTTACACTTGTAAGTATGCCCCTTGTACTCCACTCCCTGTCCAAGGAAGCTATCCTTGCGGCTCTCAAGTATCTGTTCTATTCCATTGCAGGTGCATTCCTTGCACTTTTGGGTATGTTTTTCCTGTATAAGTACACATCCACTCTGAGCTTTGTCCCGGGCGGCACTCTGGATATGGCTGCTGCTGTTGAAAATCAGAAGGTACTGCTTCCTGTGATCTTCGTAACCATCATCGGTTTTGCAACAAAAGCCGGTATGTATCCGATGCACGGCTGGCTTCCAACAGCTCACCCTGTTGCTCCTGCCCCTGCAAGTGCACTGCTTTCAGGTCTTATTGCAAAGGCAGGTGTTATTGCGGTTATCCGTGTTATCTATTACATGGTTGGTACTGAATATCTGAGAAATACATGGGTACAGACTACCCTTATAATCCTTGCTCTTGTAACAGTTTTCATGGGCTCCATGATGGCTTATCTGGAAAAGGTGTTCAAAAAGCGACTTGCTTACTCCACCGTCAGCCAGATTTCCTATATTCTTGTTGGTCTGTTCATGCTGTCAGGTGCAGGTGTTCAGGGTGCACTTCTCCATGTTATTTTCCACGTTCTCAGCAAGGTCTGCCTGTTCCTTACAGCAGGTGCAGTTATCTTCCTTACAGGTAAGACAAGAGTTGACCAGCTTACGGGTATAGCTAAACAGATGCCTGTTACGATCTGGTGCTTCACCTTTGCGGCTCTGACCCTTATCGGTATTCCACCCACAGGCGGCTTCAACAGTAAGTGGTATCTGGCATCTGCCGCTCTTGAGGGTATGAACGGCGTGTTCCAGTGGCTTATCCCTGTTGTGCTGCTTATCAGCGCTCTGCTTACTGCAGGCTATCTGCTTCCAATCACCGTTCAGGGCTTTTTCCCGGGGAAGGAAACTGCGGAGATCAGGCGTATTAAGGAGCCTGCTCCAATGGTGATCCCAATGATCGTTCTTGCGGCTCTTGCTGTGCTTCTCGGTCTTTTCTCCGGCGGTATTACCGAATTTACAGGCTCTGTTGCATCGCTTTTAGGATAATTAAGGGGGAGTTTATATGCTTTTGACTCTTCCTCTGCTGATGTCCCTAATCTTTGGACTGATGCTGTTTATCATTAAATTCAAATCAAACAGGCAGAGAAATCTGTTTACCTGCTTTGCGGCATTTGCAAGTGCGGTGGCCATGTGGATAGTCATTCTCACCTACAAGGGTGATGGCGTGACACTTATCAAGATGTCCCAGACACTTGCCATAAGACTTAAGCTTGACGGCTTGGGCAAGGTTTTTGCAGGACTTTCCGCAACCCTTTGGCCGTTTGCCTGTCTTTATGCTGTGGAATATATGCGTCACGACATGAATCAGCGTGCTTTCTGCGGATTTTTTATCCTGTCCATGTGTGCTACCCTTGGTATCGCAATGTCTGCGGATATGCTGTCCATGTACTTCTTCTATGAGCTGCTGACACTTTCCACACTTCCGCTGGTGCTTCACGGCATGACAAAGAAAAGCAGAAAAGCCGGTATAACATATCTGTGTTATTCCATCGGCGGTGCGGCGTTTGCCTTCGTTGCTGTTGCGTTTTCCGTATATTGGGGCGGCAGAGAGTTTGCTTTGGGCGGTATGCTGAATGCAAGTGCGTTCATTAATTCCAATCTTGCGCTGACCGTTTACGTTCTGGCGTTCTTAGGCTTCGGCGTTAAGGCGGCAGTTTTCCCACTCCATCGCTGGCTTCCTGAGGCTTCCGTTGCTCCAACTCCTGTAACCGCCCTTCTCCATGCGGTTGCGGTCGTTAAAGCAGGTGCTTTTGCACTTATGCGCCTTACCTATTACTGCTTTAACGCTGAATTCCTGACAGGCACCTGGGCACAGACGGTCGTTATGGCAATAACCGTTATCACGATAATCTACGGTTCGACTATGGCACTTAAGGAGCGTCATTTCAAACGCAGACTGGCGTATTCCACCTGTGCAAATCTGTCATATATTCTCTTTGGTGTAACTCAGATGTCAGCAATAGGTTTGGCTTCAGGCGTTCTGCATATGCTGTTCCATTCCGTTATCAAGATCGGTGCATTTTTCGCCGCAGGTGCCGTTATCCACAATACCGACCGGGAATATATTGACAGTCTGGACGGTCTGGGCAGAAGGATGCCGGTGACCTTCACCTGCTTCACCGTTTCAGGTCTTGCACTTATGGGTTTGCCTCCGCTCAACGGCTTTATCAGCAAGTGGTATCTTGCGGAAGCGGCTGTTGAAACAGGCAGTATTATGTCCGTCATCGGTATCTGCGTTTTGCTTTACTCCGCTCTTGTGACGGCTATCTATATGACCACCGTTTCTGTCAGAGCCTTTTTCCCGCGAAAGAGTGCAAATCTCACACTTAACAGCCGTATTAAGGAGGTTAGCGGTTACATGACCGTGCCGATGGTACTGTTTGCGGTGATGTGTGTTGTTATGGGATGCATGGGCGGACAGATTTTTGACGGTATTAACACTCTCTTAGGCTTGTGAAAGGGATGATGTAATTAATATGGAAAATATAATATTTATCGGCATCGTCCTTTTGCCAATGCTTGGTGCGGTGGGCTCGTGGCTCATGGGCAGAAGGAGCAAAAAGGGGAGAGATGTCCTTGTTCAGGTCATAACATTCCTTGAGCTTGCACTCACACTTTACGCCTGCATTACCTGCTGTGATGGTGTATTCCACATCACAGCTTGCGGTATTAATCTGAAAATGGACGGTTTCAGGTGTATTTACACCACGATTACCGCCTTTATGTGGTTTATGACCTCAATGCTGAGTCCTCAGTATTTCGCCCACTATCACAAGAGAAACAGATATTATCTGTTCTATTTGATAACTCTTGGAGCGACACAGGGCGTGTTCATGTCCACCGACCTTTTGACCACATTCCTGTTCTTCGAGGTAATGTCTTTGGCGTCCTTCCCCTGGGTTGCTCAGGACGAAACTCCCGAGGCACTAAAAGCGGCAAACACATACCTTGCCGTTGCGGTGATCGGTGGTCTTGTGTCCCTTATGGGTATGTTCTTACTTAATAGGCTCACAGGCACACTTGTTATCGACAAGCTGTATGATGCCTGTAAAAGTGTAACAAGCCGTGGTATGCTCTACACCGCAGGAGGCTGTATCCTCTTTGGCTTTGGTGCAAAGGCAGGTATGTTCCCACTTCATATCTGGCTTCCAAAAGCTCATCCTGTGGCACCTGCCCCTGCCAGTGCATTGCTTTCAGGTGTTCTTACCAAGGCAGGTGTTTACGGTATAATCGTCCTGTGCTGTCATATTTTCAGATACGATCACACCTGGGGCTGGGTTATGCTGTGCTTCGGTGTTGTTACAATGGTTTGGGGTGCGGTTCTCGGTGTGTTCTCCATCAATCTGAAGCGAACTTTAGCCTGTTCCTCCATGTCCCAGATAGGCTTTATCATCACAGGTCTTGCCATGTGCTGTCTTTTAGGTGAGCATAATGCCCTGGCGGCAAGGGGCGTGGTGCTTCATATGATGAACCATTCCCTTATAAAGCTGGTGCTGTTCATGACAGCAGGTGCGATCTATATGCACACTCACACTCTGGACCTGAATAAGCTCCGTGGTTACGGAAGAAAAAAGCCTGTGCTGAATTTTGCGTTCCTTATGGGTGCATTGGGCATTGGCGGTATTCCTCTCTGGAACGGCTATATCAGCAAAACTCTCCTTCATGAGAGCATCGTTGAATTTTACGCTGAAACAGGCTTATTCGCAGTAAAGCTTGCGGAAATTCTGTTCCTCTTTGCGGGCGGTCTTACCGTGGCTTATATGACTAAGCTGTATGTGGCTATCTTTGTGGAAAAGAATACAGAATGTCAGGAAAAATACGACGGAATTAAGAACGGTTTAAAACCGTCTTCTGCATTTGCTCTCATAGGCTCTGCGGTAATTCTTCCGATTTTGGGCAGTACACCATGGAGAACGATGGACCATATCGCGGAAATGGGTCAGAGTCTTATCATGGGCGGCCATGCTCATGAGGTGCATTATTTCAGTTTTGTAAACCTCAAGGGTGCCTTGATCTCTATTGCCATTGGTGCTGCGGTCTATTTCCTTGTGATACGCACATTCCTTATGAAAAAGGAAGATGGTGTAAAAGTTTATGTAAACCGACTTCCTGCATGGTTTGACCTTGAGGATATGGTTTACAGACCACTTCTCACTAAAATTCTTCCAAATTCCGTGGGAACTGTTATACGTTTGTTTGGCGAAAACAGATTGCTTACACCTCTCTGCAGGCTGTGGATGAGGGCCGCATCATACGTAACGGGAATTTTCGGTGAAAACAAGGTGCTTGCCCCTGTCTGCAGATTTGCGGTCTCCGCATCCGGAATATGTGCAAGAGCTGCGGCAGACTCACTTGATGCTGTTACACTTCTGCTTAGAAAAACGGTATTTAAGGACCTTGCTCCAAACGGCAAACGTCAGCACAGAGCCCTTGACAACGAGGAAACTCTGAGAGCTGAAAGAAAAGCCGCCGTTCATGAGGGCATTGCCGATGCAACAGACAGAATAACAACAGGCTTCTCCTTTGCACTTCTTGTAGCGTGCTTCGGCGTGTGCATCATCCTGGCTGTGGTGCTGTACAGCTATTTTGCAAAATAAGAAAAGGACCCGCCGCAGATTTTTTGTTCTGCAACGGGTCCTTTTGAAGCAGTATTACGGAAAAATATCCATTTTGGAGCGTATAAATCCCTATGTGAGTCCGCCTTTAAACGAACTTTGTCTACTTTCTTTCGATAGAAAGTAGGCGCTCGCCGCGTAGGCGATACAATGAAAAATCTATTTTGCAGTAAAATAATAGCTTGCAAGGCAGGATTTTGCTCCTTCCGCAAAAAAAATTCAAAGATTTTGCAGGCGGCTAATAGCCGCCCCTACGAGAAATAAGATAAAAACAGAAAGATATTTGCATAGTAAGTATTGCGAAAATGTGTGCTTTTTGACGGACTTAAGCGGGATAAACTGCGTTTATCCCGCTTTTTCATACTTTTTACTTTGCAACAGTCTCTCTGATATCTTCCTCAATGTGGGAGTTTTTCTTTTTCCTTCTTCTTCTTTTCAGATTGCGAATTCCACGTAGAATTGCCGTAATAAATACAATACCCACACAGGAAATAATGATGATATTTACTGTTGACAATTCAAACTCTTCTTCCTCCTCGGGTACAGGCTCAGGAATGAAAAGAGGTTCTTTTTTCGGACCAACCTGCGGGGTTTCTTCCTCCTGAACAGGGAGGAGGGAGAGAAGATAGGAGTCGATATATTCGCTTAAAGTGCCGGCGTTGAAAGCGGCATATAAATCAGGAGCACCTGTTGGAACGGCTCGGTGATTGAAGCTGAGGGTGTATGAGTAGGCGATATCAAGAAGAAGCTGTTCGCTGTTGGGAGCGGCGGCTATTTCCATACCGATGCCTGCACCCAATGAGTGAGAGCCGATTGGAACGGTGATGTCCGGAATTGCCGCACTTGGAGCAAGTGCGCGGCAGTTGTTAATGAAATCCTGTTCGTATACATCCCAATAGGTGCCGTTCTCATCTGTTCCCATACGGAGAGGGGTGGACAGATAGGTTGGATAAATAACGGCGGAGATGTTGTTTTCTGCCAAAAACTCCTCGAATTCAGAGGTGAAGTCGTCTATGTATTCATAACCGCCTGCCGGGAATGTTCTGTCGGACAGGTAGAAGAAATCGGACATGGAGACCTTTACCACCTCAGCACCGCAGGACTCAAGCTCTGTGATGGCGTTTTCAAAGGCGGAGGCAACTTCATCGTCGATGGACTCTTCGGAACGCTCGCTGTCATAGCTTACAGCATAGGAAAGCTCTTCCAAAACACCGATACGCAGGCCGTTTAGAACATCGGCATTGAGATTGTCGTAATATGTACCGCCTGTGAGAATGCTGAGCATGATCGCCTGATCCTCAACGCTTCTGGTAATTGAACCGACAACATCGCGGGAGCTGTTGAGCTTGATAATGTTGTCCATTGGGATAAGTCCTGTGGTGACACGAAGGGCAACACAGCCGTTGAGAGCGGCAGGCATACGCAGGGAAGAGTTTGTGTCAGTACCGAGAGAGGCGGCACAGAAGTTAAGAGAAGTGGAAGCGGCAGAGCCGCCGGAAGAACCACCCGGGGAGAGGTGGGTGTTGTAAGCGTTCCTGGTATGACCTACGGCACTGCTGTAACTGGCTCTTGCATCCTGAGCTTCGGTACTCATGTTGCTTTTTGCAATGATGACAGCACCCTCCTCGAGAAGCCTTTCAACAACATAGGCGTTCTCGTCGGAAACGCTTACGCTCTCTTTGGAGTAGCCGTTGGTGGTGGGGTAGCCGGCAACATGGATGTTGTCCTTGACCACCACGGGAATACCGAATAAAGCTCCATCGGCTGTGCCGGCTTCGATCTCAGCATCTCTCTGTGCGGCTATGTCCATAGCATCCTCGCAGATGGTGATAAAGCAGTTGTAATCCTCGTTGTAGGTCTCAATGCGTTTCAGATAGTACGCGGTCAGCTCCTGACAGGTTATAAGACGCAGTTCAATAGCTTTGCAAATATCGTCAAGGTCGGCTTCATAAAGAGCGGAAAGAAGGGCGTTCTTTTGCTCTGCCGAGAGTTCGGGTGTGTTATTGGCGGCAAGCTCATAAGCCTGCTTTCTTGCGGTGTCATCGAGTTCGACTGCCTGTGCCACGGTGCAAAGAAGAATACTGAGGCATAAAATCAGCAGGAGAACAGGTGATTTCTTTCTCATTTGTTTCACCTTCTGTTTAATGTAAGTCGGTGTTAATTATACAGTTCATCCTGCGGATTTTCAAGTTTTTAAGAAGAATTTCGTGTTTTTTTGGAAAAGAATTACAGCATCCCCCGAAGCCTTTCAACGGCACGCCGCTCCAAACGTGAGACCTGCACCTGGGATATGCCCATAATCCGTGATGCCCGCTCCTGGGTGAGTCCCCGGTAATAGCGGAGCAGGATAGCTAATTTTTCTTTTTCGGGCAGAGCGGAGATCGCTTCACGCAGGGCAACCTGCTCGATGAGCTTGTCCTCCATGCCGTAGTCTCCCAAAACCTGTTCCAATGTAAAGCCGTCGTCGCCTGTTTCACGCTGCAGAGAATCAGTTGCCGCGGTGGCGGTTTCGCAGATGGCAATGTCCTCGGGGGTGAAGCCTGTTTCGCGGGTAAGCTCGGAAACTGTGGGCTCACGGTTGAGCTTTTGCTCAAGCTCGCTCCTTGCGTTTCTTATGAGCTGGGCTCGTTCCTTGATACTGCGGCTGACCTTAATACTGCCGTCATCCCGGAGAAAACGGCGTATCTCTCCTGAAATTTTCGGTACGGCATAGGTGGAAAACTGAGTGCCATAGTCAAGATCGAAGTTGTCAACAGCCTTAAGAAACCCAACACAGCCAAGCTGAAACAGGTCATCGGGGTCAACACCTCTGCCGAAAAACCGGCGTGCAACACTCCAGATAAGACCTGTGTTGTTCACTATAATTTCTTCCGCAGCCTGCTTATCACCGCTTTGTGCAAGGCGAATGAGTTCAATGTTATCTGCCATTTTGCTCTTTTACGGATATTCTCCGTTTCATGGTTACAGTTGTTCCGCGACCGGGTTTGGAGCTTATCCTGAGAACGTCGGTAAAGCTTTCCATAATGGTAAAGCCCATGCCGCTTCGCTCGTCACCGCCTGTGGTGAACATGGGCTGGCGGGCCTGTTCGATGTTGGGTATACCGCGACCCCAGTCCTTGATTTTAATTTCAATGGAGTTGTCGTCAAAAAGCCGTGCCTTCATGCTGATTTTGCCGATGGTGTCGGGGTAAGCATGGACGATGCAGTTTGTAACAGCCTCGCTTACGGCGGTTTTAATGTCACCAAGCTCGTCCAGAGTGGGGTCAAGCTGTGAAGCAAAGCAGGCTGCTGCCGAGCGTGCGAAGGCTTCGTTACAGGATTTGCTGGGGAATTCCAGCTTCATTATATTGGATTCCTTCATAATATGTATTCTCCCTTCTCTAATTCACGAGAGCAGAAATTGACACTATTCGCTCAATACCTGAGGCATTAAGTACCTTCATAGGCTGGCGAGGTACGTTTTTTACCCATGTTCTGCCTCCAAGTTCCTTCATGCTCTTGTATGTTTTCAGGACAACGGCAATGCCGGAGGAGTCCATGAAGCTGAGACCTGAAAGGTCCAGAACGCAGTCCCTGGGCAGGTTAAGGTCGATATGTTCATTTATCGCTGACATGGCAAGTCTTGCTCCGTGATGATCCAGTTCACCGTTAAGCTTTACCGTCAGACGTCCGTCCTTATAATCAGAGTCGATTTTCATGTTTTCACTTCCTTATTTAAATTTGCAACGCACTATGTAGGGAAGGCAGCCCTCTGCCTTCCGTCAGTAAGCATTGGAAATCTGTACTATTATTATCAACAATTTTATATATACTTTCACTGTTATTTTGATGTGGTTATATTTCTACATTCGGAAGGCAGAGGGCTGCCTTCCCTACATCCGTTGTTTGGTGTGGTGCACTAAATAATTAAGCACAAAAAATGCACTCATATTATTATATGAGTGCATTTTATATTATTTTTGATTATTATTTTGTCGTTTCGTGGAGATGAAACGAGATTTATTTAGCCAAGATCAGCCAGAGCCTCATTGAGGTTTTCGATGAGAGCCTTTGCCTTTTCAAGCTTTTCACGTTCTGCTGCAACAACTGCTTCAGGAGCACGGGAAACGAACTTTTCGTTGGAAAGCTTGCTTTCAAGACGGGTGAGCTCGTCGTTAGCCTTCTTGATCTCCTTGTTAATGCGTTCACGTTCCTTAGCAAGGTCAACAAGCTCAGCCAGTGGCATATAGAGCTTAGCATCATCGGTTACAACGGTAACCATCTTGTCAGCACTGTCAGGAGTTTCGCTGGAGATGATAACTTCGCCTGCATAAGCCAGTCTGCCAAGGTAGCTGCGGCCTGTTTCAAAGATGTCGGTCTTTTCGGTTACGATATAAAGACGTGGCTTCTTGGAAGGTGGTACGTTCATTTCAGCACGTCTTGCACGAGCTGCCTTGATAGCCTTCATGATGAGTTCAAAAGCAGCTTCTTCAGCAGTGAAGCTGAGAGCTTCAGTGTACTCTGGGTACTTTTCAATCATGATAGCTTCGCCTTCATGAGGAAGAGCCTGCCAGATCTCTTCGGTGATGAATGGCATGAATGGGTGGAGAAGCTTCAGAGTTTCAACAAGAACATAGAGGAGAACCTTCTGAGCGCCGATGCGAGCTTCTTCGTCCTCGCCGTTAAGACGGTTCTTTGTCAGCTCAATGTACCAGTCGCAGTAGCTGTCCCAAATGAAGTCGTAAATCTTGTTAGCGGCGATGCCAAGCTCAAACTTGTCAAGGTTTTCGTTAACTTCCTTAGCGAGAGCATTGAACTTGGAAAGGATCCACTTATCTTCAAGCTCAAGCTTTTCCGGGAGCTCGTTCTTGTCAATAGTGAGATTCATCATAACGAAACGGCTTGCATTCCAGATCTTGTTAGCGAAGTTACGCATAGCTTCACAGCGTTCGTTATAATAACGCATATCGTTACCGGGGGAGTTGCCGGTGATGATGTTGAAGCGGAGAGCGTCAGCACCATAGGTGTTGATAACCTCGATTGGGTCAACGCCGTTGCCGAGGGACTTACTCATCTTTCTGCCCTGTGGGTCACGGATAAGACCGTGGAAGAGAACTGTCTTGAATGGTTCTTCCTTCATGTGTTCCATACCGGAGAAGATCATTCTTGCAACCCAGAAGAAGATGATGTCATAGCCTGTTACGAGAACGCTTGTTGGATAGAAGTATTCAAGCTCAGGTGTCTTGTCTGGCCAGCCTAAAGTGGAGAATGGCCAAAGAGCGCTGGAGAACCATGTATCCAGAACGTCTTCGTCACGGTGGATGTGTTCGCTACCGCACTTTTCACACTTTGTTGCGTCCTCACGGGATACTGTTACATGACCACATTCGTCACAGTACCAGGCTGGTATCTGATGACCCCACCAGAGCTGACGGGAGATGCACCAGTCGTGGGCATTGTTCATCCAGTTGTAATATGTCTTGGAGAAGCGTTCAGGAACGAACTTGATGCGTCCGTCCTCAACGACCTTAATTGCTTCTTCAGCAAGAGGACCCATCTTTACAAACCACTGTGGGCTTGTCATAGGTTCAACGGTTGTACCGCAGCGGTAGCACTGACCTACATTATGGGAGTGATCTTCGATCTTAACAAGGTAGCCCTGTTCTTCAAGGTCAGCAATGATTGCCTTTCTTGCTTCATAACGGTCCATGCCGTTGTACTTGCCGCCGTTGATGATCTTTGCATTCTGGTCCAGAATAAGAACCTGTTCAAGGTTGTGACGGAGACCAACTTCAAAGTCGTTAGGGTCGTGGCAAGGAGTCATCTTAACGCAGCCTGTACCGAATTCCTTGTCAACGTATTCGTCAGCAACAACAGGGATTTCCTTGTTAACGAGAGGGAGGATAACTGTCTTACCAACCAGATGCTGATAGCGTTCGTCCTCAGGATGAACTGCAACACCTGTATCGCCCAGCATTGTTTCAGGACGGGTGGTAGCAATGATAACGTATTCGTCGGAGTCCTTTACAGGGTACTTGATGTGCCAGAAATGACCCGGCTGTTCAGTATGCTCAACTTCAGCATCGGAGAGAGCGGTTGTACAATTTGGACACCAGTTGATAATTCTGTTGCCCTTATAGATAAGACCCTTTTCATACAGGGAAACGAAAACCTCACGAACAGCCTTGGAGCAGCCTTCGTCCATTGTGAAGCGTTCTCTGTCCCAGTCGCAGGAGGAGCCAAGAGTCTTGAGCTGCTCTACGATACGGCTGCCGAATTTGTTCTTCCAGTCCCAAACACGTTCAAGGAACTTTTCGCGGCCAAGGTCATAACGGGTAAGACCTTCCTTACGCAGCTCTTCTTCAACCTTTATCTGGGTTGCGATACCTGCGTGGTCAGTGCCCGGAAGCCAGAGAGCAGCATAGCCCTGCATACGCTTATAGCGGATGAGAACGTCCTGAAGAGTTTCGTCAAAGGCGTGACCGAGGTGGAGCTGACCTGTGACATTTGGGGGTGGGATAACGATGGTGAAAGGCTTCTTTTCTGGGTCGATCTTGCCCTTGAAGTAACCGCCGTCCATCCACATCTTGTAGATTTTCTTTTCTACATTTTTAGGGTCATATACTTTTGGTAATTCTTTCATCATTGGTATGACTTTCCTTTCTTAAAAAGGGATTCGTTTGCTATAAAAAACGCCCCAAGATAATCTCAGGGCTGAGTTAGCGGTTTTTTTAACATAATTCAACCAATAACTGATTATATTTTACTTATCTGCGAATGTCAAGTATTCTTGACGAAAATGGAAGTATAAATGTTGACGTTTGGGCTGGAAAATAATATAATAACAAGGTATGAATTTATAATAGGTAAGTATTGTTGTTTACAGTAAAAGGCTCCCTTGTGCAAAGGGAGCTGTCACCGAAGGTGACTGAGGGATTGTAATACTATATATTTTCATTTCGCCGAAATGCAATGAGAATTTGTTGTTTTTACTGCACAATCCCTCCGACTCGGCTAACGCCGAGCCACCTCCCTTTACACAAGGGAGGGCAGATTATAATATTAAGTGCAACACAAAAATAATATAGACCTCATATTAACCAGGGTGTAAAATGTAGTCACCACAACAAACAATAACACGGAGGTTAATA
>SVLU01000035.1 GCA_015067795.1 Oscillospiraceae bacterium | reverse complement strand
TTCATTGGCGGCAAGCCTATGTATGGCTATAAGATGCACCCGACAGAGAAGAACAAAATCGTCATCGATGAGGAAGTGGCGCCTATCGTGCGAAGGATCTTTGCTATGGCACTGGATGGCATGAGCTGCCGAAAGATTGCGGCAACACTCAATGAAGAAGGCGTTCCTACACCGGCTACTTACTGTGGCTGGAATATGGGGCGAAAAGGCCCTTATGCTGGTCTGTGGTCAAGTGAGCGTATCTCTGAGATGCTGCAGAACGAGACCTACTTGGGCAACATGGTTCAAGGACGTACCGTTAAGATCAGCTACAAGTCTAAGAAATGTCTGAAGCAGGATCGTGAAAACTGGGTAGTCGTTGAAAACACCCATGAACCACTGATTGATAGGGAGACTTTTCAGAAGGTACGAATGCTGGTCAACAGCCGAAAGCATACTCGCAGCAGAACCTACGACTTCTTATTAAAAGGCTTGATCTTCTGTCACGAGTGTGGCTATCCCATGGCGGTGTTGAACCGCCCTCCGGTATCCGGTGAGGATCGATTGTTCTTCGTATGCCGAACCTATCAGCGCTTCACGAAAGCGGGCGTCTGTTCTTGCCACTCGATCAAGGAGCAGGTAGTTACGGAAGCTGTGCTAGCAAAAGTGAGAGAAGTCTGTGAAGCCTATCTTGATCCAAAGAAGCTGCAGCCTATTGCGGCGGATGCCGTGGAGAAAGCACGTCAGGCGGAAAGCCATGAAGCTGAGATCCAGTCCTTGCACAACAAGATCGACAGCCTGACCGCTAACCTGGATAAGATGTATATGGATCGCCTGACCGGACTGTTGGCAGAATCTGATTTCGAACGCATCTATCAGCGGGTCAAGATGGAGCGCAGTTCTTTGGAAGAAAAACTGAAAGAACTGGAAGCGCAAAAGGAAAGTCCAGTCAGTACCGAAGATCGGGCAAGAGAACTGGTTCAGCAGTTTTTGGACTCCGCTTATACCAGCAGAGAGTTACTGGTCAGTCTCATCGAGCGAGTAGAACTGACCGAGGACAAACAAATCATCATTAAATTCCGCTTCCGTGAACTGGAAGCAATTTCTTAGGGCAAATCGTTTACAATAGGCGAGTCGCTATGTTTCAAGGATAGAAAAACGTGCCATTGAAAAGCTCCGCAAATTGTTTGAATAACAGCAAAAACCGTCTGAGCATCACGCTCAGACGGTTTTAACCATTAAGTTCTACGCCATGTGGATGGCAGGAACAGCATAAGTATCGGGAAAAGCTCAAGTCTTCCCAACAGCATTGCAAAGGACAGAACCACCTTAATCGGTGCAGAAAACATGGCAAAATTGCCCACAGGGCCAACCAATTCAAGGCCTGGTCCAATATTTGATATGCAAGCCACAACTGCTGTAAATGATGTAACCATATCGTATCCATCGAAACAAACTATCAGAGACATTATTGATGTCAGAACCAGATATGCAAAGCAGAATATCATTGATGCACGAACAGCGGTATCATCAAGCACACTGCCGTCAAGACGTATAGTCCGGACAGACCTTGGATGAAGCAGACGCTTTATTTCTGAAAATACGCTCTTAACACCGATGATTATTCTTGATACCTTCATGCCGCCGCCTGTACTGCCGGCACTTGCACCGATAAACATAAGCAGAACAAGTATCCCCTTCGACAGGGACGGCCATTGGTTAAAGTCGGTAGTGGAAAAGCCCGTGGTGGTCATAATTGAGCTGACCTGGAAGAACGCATAACGAACACTTTCCCCAAAATTTGAAAACAGGTGGGAAATGTTGATGGCAATAACAGCCGCGGCTGTTACTGCAATACCCAGATACCAGCGCAGCTCTTCGCTTTTAAAAATACTTTTTATATCTTTGATAAGCAGGAAATAGTAGAGATTGAAATTCACGCCAAACAGCAGCATGAAAATCGAAATCACATACTGAATATATGCCGAATCATAATAGGCAATACTGTTGTTCTTTATACCAAAGCCACCGGTACCTGCTGTACCGAATGAATGTACAACAGCATCAAAGAATGGCATACCGCCGCAAATAAGGAGGATGATTTCCACCAGCGTCATTACCACATAAATGCTGTACAAAATCACAGCCGTGGATTTCATCTTCGGCACAAGCTTTGACTTTGTGGGACCCGGAACCTCGGCACGCATAATATGTACGCTTCGGACATTTGAAAGGGGCAGTATAGCCATAATAAACACCAGCACACCCATACCGCCTACCCAATGTGTAAAGCTTCTCCAGAAGAGCAGACTCAAGGGCAGTGCTTCAACATCCGTCAAAATGGTAGCCCCTGTTGTGGTAAAGCCGCTTACCGTTTCAAAAAAGGCATCAACAAAGGACGGAATGTAGCCGGAGATAACAAAGGGCACCGCACCTACCGCCGACATTATCACCCAGGAAAGTGCTACTATAACGAAGCCCTCCCGGGGGTATATTCTCTTATCGCCTCTGCTGAGAAACAGGCCTATGCCGCTTAGTGCAGTAACGGCGGCAATAGTTATAAGGAACGCCGAAGGATCCTCGCCGTAAATCAGAGCTACCACCACAGGCAGAAGCATCAGCGCCATCTCCACCAGAAGCAGACGGAAGATAATATTAAATACTGCTTTGTAATTCATCTTCTTACCTCAAAATATCCCCTAACTCCTTGATCTTACCCTTTGCGGCAACAACGATAACGTTGTCGTTCTTCTCAATGGTAGTGGAGCCGTTGGCAATAATAGCCTGACCGTTTCTGACTACGCATCCGATAAGAGTCTGTGCCTTTATGTGCAGATCCATAAGGTGCTTGCCCAAAAACGGCATATCACCTTCAACACGAAATTCCATAACCTCAACCTGTGCGTTGCATATTGTGTGAAGTGTTGTCATGGAGCTTTCGCCGGAGTTTGCCATAGCTCTTACATAACGGATAATGGTATCTGCCGTAATGTCTTTTGGGGAAACAGCAACATCAAGACCCAGCTTGTACATCATTGCCGCCATATCGGTATCGTTGATTTTTGTAACAACCTTCTGGATATTATATGTTACGCCCAGCATGGAGGCTATAATATTCTCCTCGTCAACACTTGTGAGAGTAACAAAGGCATCCATTTTCTCCAGCCCCTCTTCAAGGAGAAGCTCGCGGTCTCTGGCATTGCCGAAAATTATCTGTGCCTCCGGAAGCTCAGCACTAAGCTCCTTGCAGCGGTTCAGGTCATTGTCGATAATCTTTACCTTCACACCCACATCCACAAGCTGTTTGGAAAGATAATGTGCAATGCGGCTTCCGCCGATTATCATTACATTCCTTACCTTATGGCTGTTTGGGAAAATCTTTCTTGCAAAGGAATTGAGTACCTCAGGCGTTGCAATAATGCTCACTCTGTCCCCGGCTTCAAGAACAAATTCGCCGTTTGGAATAATGGCTTTATCATTTCTGAGAACGGTACAGATAAGGATATCCTCATTATAATAACGCTTCATTTTTACAAGGGACATACCGACGAGTGGACTGCCCTCCTTGAGTCTGATTTCTATCATCTCAACACGGTCAAACATAAATGGGCTGACCTTGATCGCCGTTGGAAATCTCAAAATTCTGGAAATTTCCTCTGCGGCTTCAAGCTCAGGGTTTATGTACATGGACAGCTTCAGGTTATCCTTGAGATATTTCATGTGAGAGGCGTATTCGGGATTTCTTACTCTTGCGATGGTGTTTCCCGCACCAAGCTGATTTGCCACCATACAGCACAGAATGTTTCTCTCATCGGATGATGTTGTTGCGATGAGAAGGTCACACTTATCCACACCTGCCTGCTTCTGAACGGCATAAGCCGCACCGTTGCCGCAAATACCGACAACGTCATACCTGTCCGTTGTGGATGTGAGTGCGTGCGGGTCGGTATCAATTACGATTATATCGTGATTTTCTCCGGCAAGATTTGCCACCAGAGTGCTTCCGACTTTACCGTCGCCTACTATTACAATTCTCACTGAATTTGCCTCCCGAAATCGATCATTGTCAGAAATACGCACAAAAAGCGTATATTTAAGCCATTATATCAAACCTTTCATCAATTGACAACAGCAATTTGATCCACCTTTTACGCTTTCAGATTATGATACATTTTTGTTTACAGTACGACAATTATATACCAAAACAGCGGCTTTTATTCATTTATCCACAGCAAAAACTCCGATTATATCCGAAACTCCCCAACGGTTCTCCAAAATTTTAAGCTTTTTTTCAGTTCTCCGCCAGCTTACAGCATGGTTCGACATTGCGGTGTGATATATTGTAGTCAGCAAACGCATCAACCACAAAATAATGAAAAAGGAGCTTTTTATGAGAACAAAAACCAAATGTTATATTCTTGCACTGCGTATTGCCCTGTGGTACAGCTTAGTCAGAGCATACCGCAAAAAGACCGACAACTATTTTAAAAAGGGCGGTACTTTCCCTTCGGAAAAATCCGTGAAAATGTATTCCCGGCTTACGCGTCTCTGCAACCGTGTTATGCTGCTCTGCTGCAAGTACAAAAAACTCACCTCCGCGGGAGCTTTTCCCACGGAGGTAATATTGAGAGAGACCGTAACAAAATAAGCAAAAGGGAATAGGGATATGAAAGAAAGAAAAAGAAAAAGAGGACATGATATGTGTTTCTTATCATGTCCTCTTATATTTATACAATTATCTTCCGTAGCGTCGTGTCATTTCACCTATCTTAACTGCCAGCTCATCGGTGAGCATATTGCCGTCGGCACGCCAGCGCCAGTTCTGACCGTTAAGGAAGCCCGGCATATTCATTCTGCCTTCTTCTCCAATTTCCAGATAATCCTGCATCTGAGCCACAAAAAGTTCAGCCGCAGAACACATACCGCCTCTGATAATACCCCAAATATTGCCTTCAGCCTCGCTGAGACCTAAATACCTGGCGGCAAATCCCATTTCTGCTTCACCTGCTTCATCTATCCACTGAGCAAGGGTTGCGTTATCATGAGTGCCGGTATAACAAACGCAGTTCTTCTCGTAACTATGAGGCAGATAGCTGCTTGTGCCGGATGGGTCAAAGGCAAACTGCAAGACCTTCATACCCGGAAGCCCGGAATACTCCATAAGCTCAGCAACATCAGGAGTGAGAACGCCAAGGTCCTCCGCAATGAAATCTATACCCTCAATGGTGTTGATGGCATCAATAAACCTCTTGCCGGGACCTGTTACCCACTTGCCACCCCTTGCAGTCTTGTCACCGTAAGGCACATTCCAGTAGCTTGCAAATCCACGGAAGTGGTCAAGTCTGATAACGTCAAAGAGCTTTCCTGCCGCTTTAAGTCTTTCGGTCCACCACGCGAAGTTATCCTTTTCGATAACCTCCCAATCATAAAGGGGATTGCCCCAAAGCTGACCGTCAGCGGTGAAGTAATCAGGCGGAACACCTGCCACCCCTGTCGGCTTACGCTCTTCGTCAAGCTGGAACAGCTCCGGTCTTGACCATACATCAGCGGAATCCAGCGGTACATAAATCGGTACATCACCGATTATCTTAATCCCCTTGTGGTGAGCATAGTCAGAGAGCTTCTTCCACTGGGCATAGAATTCGTACTGGAGGAAGCAGTAGAAGTTCATATCCTCACGAAGCTCTTTGCGGTAATTTGCAGTAGCTTCGCTTTCACAGAACTTGGCTTCACCCCATTCAAGCCAGCACTTGCCCTCATGCTTATCCTTAAGGGCCATAAACAGGGCATAATCCATGAGCCAGTCCATGTTCTCTGCAAGGAATTTGCTGTAATCAGCGGGAACGCTCTTCTTAAAACTATGGTAAGCCTTTCTCAGAACAGGCCATCTGTTCTCGTAAATAGTGCCGTAATACACCTTGTCATCACTGTCGCACCAATGCACAGACCGAACCTCTTCCTTTGTCAGCAGACCCTTTTCAATAAGGATGTCAAGGTCGATAAAATAAGGATTGCCTGCAAAAGCGGAAAAAGACTGATAGGGCGAATCGCCGCAGCCTGTTGGCCCTATCGGCAGCACCTGCCAGTATTTCTGACCCGCTCTGTGAAGAAAATCTACAAAGCGAAAAGCTTCCTTGCCCATTGTTCCTATGCCGTATGGTGACGGCAGGGAGGAGATATGCATAATTATTCCGCTGGCTCTCATAGTTATCCCTCATAAACTCTTTTTCTGTGTCAAAACCAAAACACAGCCATCTAATAATAAACTAATTCACCTGTAAATACAACAGTTTTTTCCGAAAATATGAGAGTTCATAAATTGTTGTATATTTGTGCTGCCGTTTCTGATATAATAATGATGTTTCTATACATTATAATATATATGGAGTTCACGATGCATCACATCACCATACCCGAAAACATAATATTCATCCTTGACCGTCTTGAGGCTCAGGGCTATGAGGCATACCTTGTAGGCGGCTGTGTTCGCGATCAGCTCATGGGCAAAACACCCCACGACTACGATGTCACAACCTCCGCTCTCCCCGATGCTGTTGTCGAGTGCTTCTCCGATTGTCATGTAATTGAAACAGGCATCAAACACGGTACTGTAACCGTAATGTCAGAGGGCCATCCCGTTGAGATCACCACATTCCGTACTGATGGTGAATACCTTGATAACCGCCGTCCTGAAAATGTGCGGTTTGTAAGCGATCTCCGCTTCGACCTGAGCCGCAGGGACTTTACCGTCAACGCTATGGCTTATTCCCCTCAAAGAGGGCTTATCGACCTTTTCGGTGGTGCGGCGGATATCAGAGCAGGCATTATCCGCTGTGTCGGTGAACCTGAAAAGCGTTTTCACGAGGACGGACTTCGCATTATGCGTGCTTTGCGTTTTGCTTCAAGGTTAGGCTTTCACATCGAGGAAAATACAGCAAAGGCAGTTCATAGCTGCAGGGAGCTTTTGAGCAACATTGCCGCCGAGCGTATTTTCGTTGAATTAAAGGGTCTTCTTGTGGGTGCCGGTGCTGAAAAAATCCTGATGGATTATCGTGATGTTATCTTCGGTATCATCCCTGAGCTTGCACCGATGGATGGTTTTAAACAGAACAACCCCCATCACATTTATGATGTTTGGACTCATACCGTAAAAGCCCTGTGCTCCACCATTCCAGACGAAAACATCCGTCTTGCCCTGCTTTTACACGACAGCGGCAAGCCTGACTGTCATACAACAGACGAAAAGGGTATAGATCATTTCCACGGTCATCCTGGGAAAAGCATTGAAATTGCCGACACAGTTCTCCATCGTCTGCGATGCGACAATACGGCAAAAAAGGAAATCCTGACTCTCATCAAATACCACGATGTGAGACCCTCTCCTTACGATGTGCGTGTGAAGAAGTTTATTGCAGCTTTGGGAGAGGATCTGTTCCGCCGTCTGCTTTTGGTCAAGACCGCCGACACAAAGGCTCAGTCTCCCAATATGCTGGAGGCAAAGCTTGATGATCTCAAGCTGCTTGAAAAGCTCCTTGAGGATATGAAAAGCTCAAAAGCCTGCATGAGCATAAAGGAACTGGCAGTAAACGGTCATGATCTTATAAAAATAGGTGTACCTGAGGGCAAAACGATGGGCGTAATTTTGGAAAGGCTTTTCGACATGGTCTGTACCGAAGCCATCCCCAACTCCCGGGAGCCGCTGCTGTCTGCCGCCTGTCAAATTATGAACGAAAATCAAGCCAAACACATTGACTAAAAATATTATCGCGAGTATAATTTTTTAAAAAAGGATGAGGATGTGGTTATCATAAAAGCTAAAAAGAAAATCAAAAAATACGGAGGTCCTACCAGACTCAGTAAAGGCGCGAAGGTGCTTATCACCATTGTTTTGATTTTGGAATTAGCCGCCCTTGCACTCGTAATCGCCATAAGCAAAGACCCTTATCTTCTGACAGGATATTCCGAAGCAGAAGAAGCCATAGTTGAAGAAGAGGTTATTGAACCCGTTGTTGAAGAAGTACCCGTCGTGGAAGACATATACACAATGGACTACGCTCTTGTAACCACCGAAGAGCTGGATGCTCTTGACAGCGAGGGTACATATCTTATGCTGAACGAGATCTACGCACGAAACGGCTTTATTTTCGGCTCCACCAACCTGCAGGCACATTTCGACTCTCAGGAATGGTACGAGGGATACACCTCCGATATGGACGAGGTTTATTCAAATATGACCTATACCGAGCAGCAAAACATTGAGATAATAGTTGAATATCAGAAGGAACACGGTTACAGATAATCCGTTTACCACCTCCAAAAGGAGAACATAAATGATCGAAAAGTACAAAAAATACGAGCCTTTATTCGGCTCATGGTATATAAAGGGACTTATTGGTGAAGGCTCATACGGTAAGGTCTACGAGATCGTGCGTCACGATTTCGGTGAATACCGTTCTGCCCTCAAGATCATCTCCATTCCCAAAAGCAATGCGGAGATCGAGGCCTCCCGTGGTGAGGGTATGGACGATGCAAGCCTCAAGTCCTATTACCGCAGTCTTGTTGATGAGATAGTCAAGGAATTTGCCCTCATGAACAAGCTCAAGGGAACTGCAAACGTGGTCAGCTACGAGGATCATCTCGTTATCCCCCACGATGACGGCATCGGCTGGGATGTACTCATCCGAATGGAGCTTCTTTCCTCTCTCAAGACCCACATGGCAGAAAATCCCCTTACTGAACGTGATGTTATCAGGATGGGTGCTGATATTTGCAGGGCTCTGGAGCTTTGCGAAAAGCAGAAGATAATCCATCGTGATATCAAGCCCGAAAACATTTTCATCTCCCCCAACGGGGATTACAAGTTAGGTGATTTCGGTATTGCAAGAACCGTTGAAGCCACAATGGACGGTCTTTCAAAAAAGGGGACCTTCTTCTACATGGCTCCCGAGGTATACCGGGGCGGTTCCTACAACGGAGCAGTTGACATCTACTCCTTGGGCATGGTGATGTACTTCTTCCTTAACAACAAGCGACACCCCTTTATGCCCCCAAGTCCACAGCCCATCAAATTCAGCGACCGTGAAGCCGCACTTCGCAATCTCATGAGCGGCAAGCCTCTTCCCCGCCCTGCAAACGGCTCTGACAAGCTCTGGGCAGTTGTGAAAAAGGCAACCGAATATAAAACCGCCGACAGATTTGCATCCCCAACGGAAATGCGTATTCTCCTTGACAGCTTACTTGCCGGTGACACCCTTGCAGGGAAAAAGGTGGTCATTGGTGCTGAAGGTGTAGTTGGTTTGGGTCAGTATTCAGATACAGATCCGACCCAGCTTCCCGATGGTCCCGGCACAGCAATCCTCGACCTGGTAGGCGGTTTCGGTGATGACGATGCCACCATTGATATAGCCACAGCCAAGCGTATCCAGGCTGAGAAAGCTGCGGCAGCCTCAGCCGCTGCAAGCTCTATGTATCAGCGGTACAACACCCCTGTTCACACCCCACCGACTCCTCCCTCAACTCCTAAAAAGAAAAAGGACGGCGTTGGCATTAAGCTTCTTATAGGTCTGATTTTTGTGTTTATTCTCCTGCTTTTCTTTATTTTCGTCGGTATCGGTGCATTTTCCAACAACGATAATGACGAACCAGACAACGAAGAAATCGTTGAAAACGAGGTTGTTGAAGAAGAGCCTATCATTGAAGATACCGATACCGATGCCGAAGAAGAGGAAGAAGAGGACGTAACACCAACAAAGATAAATCTCAGCGAAAGCACTCTCGAGCTTGAGATCGGCGACAAACACACCCTTGAGGCTTCCGTTTCCCCAAGCGGTGCTGAGATGGGTAAGCTGAAGTGGACCTCCTCCGACGAGGACGTTGCAACAGTAAACAAAAACGGTAAGATCACTGCCGTTGGCAGCGGTATGGCAGGTATCACCGTCACCATGGACGGTCTTTCCGCCACCTGCACCGTTACCGTAAAAGCACCCGCCACGGTAACAGGCATCGAAATTGCTTCCCCACCATCCAAAACGGAATATGTAGTTGGTGAATCTTTGGATACCGAAGGTCTGGCAATTCAGGTAAACTACTCCGACGGCAGTACCGAAGTTGTCACCGATGGCTTCAACGTCAGCACCGAGCCCTTTGAGACCGCCGGTATATTCAACATCACCATCTCCTATTCCAACTATACGGCATCCTTTACTATAACCGTAACGGAGCCTGCGGCAGAGCCCGAACCTCCGGCAGAATAAGAAACAAAACTGCACTTCATTTTCTGATGATAAAATGCTCCCCAAGAGCGGGTGTCCGCTCTATGGGGAGCATATCATATTTCAGTATCGGTATTTAAGCTTCGCGGATTAGAGATTGTAGTACTTATCGAATTCTGCAGGATGTGGGATAGCAGCGATCTGACGGCAATCCTCACGCTTGGACTTAATGAAGTTCTTGATAAGTTCTTCAGGGAATACGCCGCCTGCAGTCAGGTAATCGTGGTCAGCTTCAAGAGCGTCGAGTGCTTCATCAAGGGAAGCCGGCAGACCCTGGAGCTTTGCCTTTTCTTCATCGGACAGATGATAGAGGTTAACGTCGTATGGACCCCAGCCGTTTGCGTGTGGGTCGATCTTATTCTTAACGCCGTCAAGACCTGCCATAAGGATAGCTGCATAGCAGAAATATGGGTTACAGGTTGCGTCTGGGTTTCTCAGCTCGAAGCGGCGCTTGTCAGGACTCTTTGCATAAGCAGGGATGCGGATAACAGCACTGCGGTTGGAGGTAGCATAACCAACTGTTACAGGAGCTTCATAGCCCGGAACAAGTCTCTTGAATGAGTTAGTGCTCGGGTTTGTGATAGCACAGAGGGAGTGGATGTGCTTCAGCAGACCACCCATGAAGTAGTGAGCAGTTTCGCTGAGATGAGCGTAACCGTTGTCATCAGAGAATACAGGCTGACCGTCCTTCATAAGGAGCATATGAACGTGCATACCGCTGCCTGCTTCGCCGTAGATCGGCTTTGGCATAAAGGTTGCGGTTTTGCCATACTTGAGAGCTGTGTTGTGGATGATATACTTGATCATCATTGTTGCGTCTGCCATTGTGGACATCTTACCAAGCTGTGGTTCGATCTCAAACTGGCCGGAAGCAGCAACCTCAGGATGGTGATAGTTGATTTCGATGCCGGCATCCTTCATGAGCATACACATTTCACTGCGGCATTCATAGGACTGGTCAAAAGGCTTTGCAATGTGGTAAGCCTTCTGCTTTGCAACAACACAGCCCTTGCCTTCAACAGCACTGTTCCAGTAAGACTGGGTAGCATCAACAGATGCACTCACGCCGTAAGGCTCAACCTGCCAGCCGACCTGATCGAAGAGATAGAATTCAAACTCAGGAAGGATGTACATTGTATCAGCAATGCCGCTGTCCTTCATATACTGTTCTGCGGCAAGAACGATATTTCTTGGATACTGTGGGAGTGGACGGTTTTCAGGATTGTCAATGATCATGGCGTTACCGGTCATGGACAGAGTAGGAATCTGACAGAATGGGTCGATAACAGCGGTGTCAGGGTCAGGAATGAAAACCATGTCGCTCTTTTCAACAACGGAATAGCCGTAGTTGGAAGCGTCAAAACCGATGCCGCTCTTCATGGTGTCTTCAGAGAAATTCTCAGCAGGGATTGTAACGTGTCTGAACTGACCGTTGATGTCAACCATCTTGAAGTCAACCATTTTAATACCGTTTTCTTTGATAAGGGCAATAATGTCCTGTGTGGTTTTTGCCATTTTATTTTGCCTCCTAATTTATACAATTAATGAGGTTATTATAGCAATTATTGCCGTAAGAAGCAAGCACAATCGAAAAATAAAAATCGCTGAAAATGAATAATATTCAGTTTTTAAAGCGTTGCAAAATGTGAGAATTATAATAAACGGCTTCGCCTACCAGGAGAGTATCTATTCAATGTTCACAATTTGCCGCAAGGTAATAATATTCAAAAAAATCCTCGGAATTTCTTCCGAGGATTTTTTGGCACGTCGCACCGAAAAAGATATCCAGGCTGAAACTGACCAACAAGTTGGATTTTTACGCTTTTCTATATTCAAACAATCGATATAACTTTTTCGAAAAACTTCCTGCATACAGTTTTCCGAAAATATACTTCTCAATACCCGTCAACTCATCTATGTATTTTTGCGGTGTCATTGCGTGTTCCTTGACATAAACAAACTCACCATGCTGAAATAACTCAGGATCATCTATACCGTAAACCTCCGTAACACCGACATCATTTATTGGATTTTTGTACTTGGACAGTTTGGCCGCCAAAACTGTATAGCAGTCCATCAAAAACACAAT
>SVLU01000034.1 GCA_015067795.1 Oscillospiraceae bacterium | reverse complement strand
CCACAGTTTTCTCCTTCCAAGGCATTTCCAACTCTCCTTTTTCTGTTGTTTTATGCCTCTATTATATATGAAAACTGTAAACCATGTCCCCGGACGTTTTGTAAACCATGTTACCAGACTCTACACGCTTGCGACGAACCGTAAGACCATTTCCGTCAAGGCTAAAACCATGCCGCAGCCTTCATTAGAGGACGTTTTTTAACAAACTGAGGCGTGCAGATCATTCTGCACGCCTCTTTCTTTGATTTATTAGAGCATTATTCCTTCAATAGACATAAGCTTTCGTTTAAGCTCCAACCCACAGGAAAAGCCACCTATACCATTAGCCGCCACAACACGATGGCATGGAATGATAATGGGTAGCGGATTAGCACCTACGGCATTTCCAACGGCACGGGAGGCGTTGGGTCTGTTTATTGCTTTTGCGATATCGCCGTAGGTGATGACCTGACCATAGGGTATGTTTTTCACCTGTTCCCAAACCGAAAGCTGAAATTCAGTACCGACAGGGTGGATGGGAATGTCAAATTCTCTGCGTTTACCGGCAAAATATTCCAATATCTGCTTTTTGGCAACACAAAAAACCTCCCGGGAGTCTGAATATGCACACGTTTCCACGTTCAACTCAAGGGAGGTTATGTTTTTCCCATCGCCTTTGAGACAGATATTGCCGATAGGAGACGGAAAACAGTATTTCATTTTAGAAGTTGAAATTCATACCCAGATTGCCGGTGATCTTGCTCATGCCCTGACTCATAGCTGTCTCAGCCTTACGCAGAGCTTCGTTGGTAGCAGCAACGATCATATCGCTGAGCATTTCAACATCATCAGGATCAACAGCTTCAGGATTGATGGTGAGGTTAACAAGCTCACGCTTACCGTTTACGGATGCTGTTACCATACCGCCGCCGGAGGATGCTGTGTAGATCTGAGCTTCGACCTCCTCCTGTGCCTTCAGCATATCCTGCTGCATCTTCTGTGCCTGACGAATCATGTTCATGTTCATGCCGCCGCCGAAATTGCCGCCTTTAAAACCGCCTTTTGCCATTTATGACCACGTTCCTTTCAAAAATTAATAGTGAGAGTGTCATTCCGAGGAGCAAAGCAACAAGGGGAGCTTAAATGTCTCTCGCAATGACTTGTATATAGTATATTATTTATCGGAACTTTACGTTGCCGAATTTTCTAAGCTCATCGAGTTTATCTGTATTGGGCTGACTGCCAACTGCCTTGTCTGTTATTATAACGTGCATCTGTTTGCCCATGATCTTTGTTACTGCAGCTTCAAGCATACGCATATTGTCCGGATTGTTGAGAATGTTATACGCAAAGCCAGTACCCACGTTCACGATAATTCGGTTTTCCTCGAATACAGGGGTGTGTCCGTTCAGGAGTCTTGCCTTTGGCGGGTCAAGCTCTTTCAGAATTTTCTGCCATGTATCGCCATTTTCCGCACTTGCCTGTGGCTTTGGTGCAGGCTCTTCCTTCACTATTGGAGCAGCAGGCTTTTCGGTTACTGTCGGAGCGGAGAAAACAGGCTTGACAGCAGGCTTTTCTTCCGTTACCTCAACAGGCTCAGGCTGAGCCGGAGCGGGAACAGGGGTGGAGATGACTGCACCGCCCGCAAGCTTTGCTTCCAGAGAGGCTATTCTCGAGAGCAGGGCATCCGTATCCGTGAAAAACTGATCGTTTGTGATTTTTATAAGGCAGAATTCCGCCGCTGTGCGTCTGTCAGGAGAACGATCCAAAGCGGCAACGGACTCCTGCAGGGTCTTTACACACCACAAAAGCTTTTCGGTTGGAATTTTGTGACCGCGAAGCATTTTCAAAGAAAAAGTGCCGCTTAAAAGAGCTTCACCTGTTTTGGGTGCCATTCGCATAACGGTGATGTCACGCATAACTGCGGAAAGCTCGCCCAGAACTCCGCCGGGGTCTTTGCCTGCCATATAGAGCTTATCCAAAATATTCAAAGCGGTTTCGGTGTCACCGCTTTCCACGCATTTCAGAAGCTTGATGGTTTCCTCAGCACCGGCAAGACCGATACAGGACATTACCTGAGCCTCATCGATGGTTTGAGAGGAACGGCACTGGTCCATAAGGGACAGAGCATCTCGCATGGAGCCGTCTGCAAGACGGGCAAGAAGGGCGGAGGCTTCGGAAGTCAGGGTTATCTGCTCCATTAAGGCCACCTGTTCAAGACGCTTTGCAATGTCCTCAACGGTTATACGCTTGAATGAATAACGCTGACATCTGGAAAGGATAGTCGCAGGGACCTTGTGAAGCTCGGTTGTAGCAAGGATGAAAATGAGGTGTTCCGGTGGTTCCTCCAGAATTTTCAGCAGAGCATTGAAAGCCGCTGTGGAAAGCATATGAACTTCATCCACGATGTAAACACGCTTGCGTACCTCTGACGGAGTGTAAACCGCCTCGTCCCTGATGGCACGGATGTGGTCAACACCGTTGTTGGAAGCCGCGTCAAGCTCAACAACGTCTAAAACAGAACCGCTGTTGATGCCCATACAGGAAGGGCATTTGTTACATGGGTCGCCGTTAACAGGGCTGTGGCAGTTGACTGCCTTTGATAAAATCTTTGCACAGGTGGTTTTGCCTGTGCCTCTTGTGCCCACGAAAAGATAGGCGTGAGAAAGACGACCTGCATTTACCTGATTTTTCAGGGTGCTGGTGATATGCTCCTGACCCACCACATCGTTGAAGGTGAGAGGACGGTATTTTCTATATAAAGCTTTATACATTTAACTCACACCTCACGGTAAAAATAAGTGCCGCGAAACGCAGCAAGACCGCACACCCACCTTTGATAATTATGATACGCCCGTTACGAAAGCTTCCGGCTCCAAACCGGCAGCCTCGCGGCACACGCGAATTTCTGCTTAATGCTGCTCGGTTCCCCGCCTGACATGGTTCACAGTTTCGCGTTGCGCAAGACCGGTTCTTCATCACCTTCAGCTTGCGGCTGACGACACATCATAAAACCGGGGGTGGGCATCATCCCTGCTATAGCGGATTGCAGATTCAGGGCACCGCTAACTCCCCGATTAGTGCGGCCTTGCTCCGCTTCGCGGCTCAAAGCCTGATTATTATAGCACACATCTCTTATTATTTCAATACCCAAGTTTATTCAATAATAAATTGTTCAAAGAGCAAAAATAAAACAAAACAGCGGCTGCTGCGGATATGCAACAGCCACTGCATGATTACATCAATCTGCCAAATTTTTCAGCTTTACCATATACTGTTCATGACGCTTTTCAAATTCAGACTTATATTTTGCACCGCCATCTGCATGGAGAGAACGGAGATATTCATGGTGATTAAGCTGAATGGTTTCATTGCTGCGTGCCAGCATAAGCATTGCGATGCCGGAGCACTGGTCAGCGGCACGTTCCATATAGGTGAGAACCTCAATGAAAACGATACCGGAATTGATAGCACATACACCCTGACGAAGTCTTTCGGTGTGGCGGTCCTTAAGGAGGATGACCATATCGTCGATAACCTCTTCAAGAGGCTCGATGCGCTTTGCGATGGAAGTATCATCCTTGTCCAAAGCCTCAATGGTGAGTTTAAGAATTTCATTTACAGCATCAAACAGGATGCCAAGCTCATCTGCAGCGTGCTGGGAGAAGCTGAGACCCTGACGAGCCAGCTTTTCAGCAAGCTCATTGAAGTTAGTGGCATAGTCACCGACTCTTTCGATATTTGGCACAGACTGCATCAGCATATTGAGCTGACGGTTATCCGCAGGAATGTCGGTATGCTTTGAAAGACCGATAAAGAAGTTGTCAGCCTTGTCGGCAAATCCATCGATCTTTTCTTCGCGTGCATCGATCTCGGCTGCACGTTCCTGAGTATAACCAATAAGCTGCTGATAGCCCAGCTCCAGATTATCTCTTGCAGCCTTGCACATAACGCTGACAGACCTTGTAGCTTCGCTGAGTGCCATGGATGGAGCGATGTACAGCTTTTCATCCAGAGCATTGAGTTCAGGATATTCTTCAGGCTTAACCTTGTCAGGCTTGATGATAGAGAGAGAAGCCTTAACAAGAAGATTTGTGAACGGAAGAAGAACGACTGCTGTGATCAGGTTGAAGAGGGTCTGGAAGTTAGCAATACTGCCGCTGTTGGAAACGCTTGTCCAGAGATCACCGAAAGCACCGAAATGACGGAGAAGGGTCATGGCGATCATGAAAAGAATAGTACCGATGGTATTGAACAGAATATGTACCATACCGGTACGCTTTGCGTCCTTGGATGTACCGATGGAGCAGACCATGGCGGTTGTAACACAGGTACCTAAGTTAATACCCATGATAACAGGATATACAAGGCTGAAGGTGATAGCGCCTGTGGAGGAAAGTGCCTGGAGAATACCGACCATAGCAGAGGAGCTCTGTACGATAACGGTAAGGACTAAACCTACCAGAAGGCCAAGAAGCGGAGCATTGGAAACTGCGGTAAGCGCATTGACAAATGCCTCAGATTCGGAAAGAGGCTCTACCGCATCAGACATTGTCATAATACCGATAAACAGCAGACCGAAGCCGATGCAAATACGTCCAACGCTGAAAAGCTTTTCCTTTTTAAGGAACATCAGAATGATGATACCTGCGATAAGAGCAACAGGTGCGAGAGTGGATGGCTTGAAAATCTCAAGGAACCATGCACCACCGGATTCAATATCCATCAGACGGATGATCTGTGCTGTAATGGTAGTACCGATATTCGCGCCGAGAACGATACTTGTAGCCTGACGCAGATTGAGGATACCCGCACCGATAAGGCCAACGGTGAGAACGATGGTGGCGGTGGAGCTCTGGATTACAGCGGTTACAAGAGCGCCGGTAAGCACGCCCAACAGGGCATTTTGAGTAAGCTTGCCGAGAACACGCTTTAAAGCACCGCCGGAGGATTGCTTGAGACCGTCGCCCATTACTTCCATACCATACAGGAACATCGCGAGGCCGCCAATCATTGTAATCAGATTAAAAATGCTGAAATCCATAAATATTCTCCTAAATTAAATCATGCGGAAAATGTCGAAAAATACTATTGTAAATTATATATTAAAAATTCAAAAAATCAATGTTAAATATCAATTAATGAGCAAATTTTTAAAATATGCCGAAAATAGAAGATATTACAGGAGTTAAATTGGAATATTGCCGACAGATGCGGCAATGATATAAGCGAAACACACAAAAGTGTTTTAGTTCAAAAAAAGGGAGAAATAAAGAAATGGCATCCAACAGTTCTAACAGAATTCTCAATCCTAATGCTCGTGAAGCAATGGATAAGTTCAAAATGGAATCTGCCGGTGAGGTGGGCGTTAACCTGAAGCAGGGTTATAACGGCGACATCACCGCAAGACAGGCAGGCTCCATCGGCGGTCAGATGGTTAAGAAGATGATCCAGGCTTATGAGGATGGTCTTACAAAGTAGCTGATACTTTGGGAATGGTAACAGGGAACGGGATTTTCCGTTCCCTGTTAGACTTTTACCGATGCTCCCCGGGGAGTGCATCCGGCTTTCGAGTCGGTGTTTTTTTTGTTGCAAAATTACAGATTTATGCTATAATCAAGCCATTGGAGGTGCGGAAATGAGAAACTTAACTATTAAACGACACAAGGCATTTACTGCCAGTCTTGCAAAATCCAAGGTTTACATCGAGGATCACAATTCCCATGACCTGATTATTAACGGCATCCCCTGCCGTAAGTTGGGTGCATTAAAAAACAACGATGAACAGACCTTTGAAATTGGCAGCGAAGCTGCAAAGGTTTTTATAATCGGTGATAAGCTCAGCAAGAATTACTGCAACGAGTTTTTCGATCTTCCCGAGGGCGATGAGGACATTTTCCTTTCCGGCAGGCACAAATTCAATCTTGCCAACGGAAACGCATTCGTATTCGATAACAACGACTCCCCCGAAGTTCTGGCATACCGTAAAAAGAACAAGCGTAAGGGACTTGTTATCCTGCTTGCCGCATTGGTTATCGGCGGTGCGGCCGGTTATCTGCTTGGCTCCCTTTTTGCTTCATCAGGCTCAACTGATGCAAAGACATTTTCCTCAAACGGCATGACAATTACCCTTACCGAGGAGTTCACCGAAACCAGCATGGAGGGTTTCACCGTATGCTACGACTCCGCTAATGCTGCAGTTATCGCACTCAAAGAGGATTTCACTTTAATGGACGGCTTTGGTGATCTCACCATTGAGGAATACGGCAGTCTGGTAATGCAGGGCAGCGGTCTTGAGGCTTCTGATCTTGATACCGACGGTGATCTCCGATACTTTGCATATACATATGAGGACCCATCAGCAGGTGACAATTATCTGTATGTTATCTATGTTTATAAGACTTCCGACGCCTTCTGGCTTGTGGAATTCGTAACTCCTGAAGTAATGGCAGACGAATATGTACCGCTCATTATGGAATGGGCTGAGTCCGTAGAGTTTAAATAATTCAATCCTGTGTATGTTGTACACACTATTGTAAACAGCATTGGCAATGGATTTTACTGGCGGCTGATAGCCGCCCCTACGAGAGAAGAAGCAAAAATACAGGCTGCTTTTGCCGTGAGTATCACTATAAATATAACAATTCAGCGGGATAAAACGCAAATTTATGTGTTTTATCCCGCTGTTTTCAATTTTTATCACATCTGCTGTATTCTCCCTGAAATTCCGCACAAATTTGTTTTAATTCCCTTAAACTTATGTTATAATGAGTGGACAAAAATCATTTAAGTAAACAATGATTACTTAGAAGCGTTTACCACAGAGGTCAACATGAGAACAAACACACCACCACAAGTCGCAGATGAGGATATTGCTCGTAAGTCCAGACGTTCCGGGGATATCCGCTGGGATAAACTGGATAATACCGCCCACCTTTTCCCTGTTATAGCAGGAGAGCGCACAACAAACGTATACCGCATCAGCGTGACCCTCAATGAGCCTGTTGTACCCGAGCTTCTTCAGGAGGCTCTTGATATAATCCTGCCAAAGTACGATGCTTTTAATCTCAGAATGAGAAATGGCGTATTCTGGCACTACTTTGAGGAAAACGGCAAGCCCGCTCCCAAGGTCAGAGAGGAGCAGAACTTCCCCTGCCGTTTTATCCACGCAAACAGGAACAATAATTACCTTTTCACCGTATCCTACTACAAACGCCGCATAAATCTTGAAGTTTTCCATGTACTTACCGACGGCATGGGTGGCTTCAGCTTTCTGCGTGAGCTCACATATCAGTATCTCCGTCTGCTCCACCCTGAAATTATCAAGGTAACGGGAGACTCCCTCACAACAGGTACTACCATGAACCGCGAGGACAGCTTCTTAAAAAACTACAAAAAAACGTCAAAAAATAAGTACAAGTCCAAAAAAGCCTACCTTATCAAGGGCGAAAAGCTCCGTTCCGGCGAATTTGGCGTAATGCATGGCTACATCAACATTCCTCAGCTCAAAGAGGTCTGCAAGGGCTACGGTGTCAGCATCAACGAATATCTGGTAGCGGCTTTTATATGGAGCGTTTACACGGAATGTCTCCATGGTATGCCTTCCGAAAAACCAATTCGTGTGGCCGTACCCGTAAATCTCAGGCCATATTTCAACTCCATCACAACAAAGAACTTCTTCGTTATGATTTCAGCGGAGTTTGATCCCGTGGAGGACAACTATGCATTTGATCAAATCCTCCGCATCGTTCAGGAAAGCTTACGCAGTCAGCTTAACAGTGAGCATCTTGAGAATATCTTCTCCTATAACGTTTCAAATCAGAAGAATAAATTCTTAAGACTCATTCCCCTCCCCCTTAAAAGCTTCGGTATGCGATACGTATATACCCGCTCTGCCCTTGCCAACACCACCACCATCACAAATGTTGGTAAGATAGACATCGCCGATGCTTATAAGCCTTATATTGAAATGTTCCACGCATTTATCGCCATCTCCAAGGGGCAGAATATCAGAGGCACGGTCTGTTCCTATAACGACACTCTCGTATTCACCTTCAGCTATGACCTTATGGACACATCCGTTCAGCGAGGATTTTTCCGTCGTCTTGCTGCCGATGGTCTGAATGTGGAAATAGAAAGCAACGGTGTGAACTATGGCTAAATGTAAAAACTGCAAAATCGAAATTCTGGATATTACCGAACGCTGCCCTCTTTGCCAGTCCGTTTTGGAACAGACAGACACCCTTGAGGATATGTACCCCAACGCAAAGCTCAAAATGCGTCGTCTCCTGTTCGCGAGCCGCATTTATCTTTTCTGTGCTATCGTAACCGGTATAGTCCTTCTGTGTATCGACCTTCTCACAAATTCTCCGTTTTTCTGGAGTATAATCGCGATAGCAGCACTGCTTCTTGTTTATATCGTACTGCGTTACGCAATTTTGGGCAAATCGGGATACAGAAGCAAAATCGTTTTCCTCGCTTTCGTTGTTATAATGTATGCCATAACCGTGGATGTTGTTATAGGTTATCGGGGCTGGTCTGTTGATTACGTTCTGCCTGCAGGCATACTGCTTGTTGATGGCTTCATAATTTTCTGCATGATCTACAACCACAGGAACTGGCAAAGCTACATTATGTGGCAGATTTTGATGATAATTCTCAGCCTTATCCCGGTGGTTCTCTATTTCATGAATGTTGAAAACAATCCCTATATGGCGTTTTTGCCGGTTGCAGTCTCCTTCCTGCTTTTCCTCGGAACTATGATCATCGGTGACAGAAGAGCAAGAATTGAGTTGAAACGCCGTTTCCATTTAGATTAATACCTGTTATTTGCCGAAGTACGATGTGCTTCGGCATTATTTTTCCTGTTTTCCTTGCTTTTGCACATTTAGGTTTTGACTGATAACCTAAGGAGTGATATACTGTTATAATAAGAAAAGAGGGAAAGTAAATATGCATTACAACAGACCGAGTCCGATTCATTATAGAATCGCCAGAATTGCTTCATGGTTCGTGGCAAAACTCGTCTTTAAGCGCAGAATTCTGAGAAATGAATTGAAAGGTAAAGAGGGGCCTTTCGTTGTCATTGCAAATCACGAGGCTGCACTTGATTTCGTCAATCTTATCGGCATTTCAAAACGCCGTATGTCTTTTGTCATCAGCAATTCATTTTATAATTCACTACCCCTGACAAAATTCATGTCCAAAATGGGCGTTATCCCAAAGCAGCAATTCCAGACAACTATCCGGGATATGAAGGCAATGAAGTCCGTTATCGACAACGGCGAACCACTTGTTATCTATCCCGCAGGACTCATGTGCGAGGACGGTCTCTCCACGCCTATCCCCGCAGCCACTTACAAGTTCCTCAAGTGGCTCAACGCGGATATATATGCGGCAAGAACCACCGGCACATATTTTGCCATGCCCAAATGGGCAAAGGGTCTGCGTCCGGGGCGTACATACATTGATGTCTACAAGCTTTTCTCCAAAGAGGAGCTTGCCGCAGCCGACCTGGACACCATAAGGCAAAAAACCGATAACGCTCTTCTCTATGACGCTTACCGTGACCAGGAGGAGGTTCTGGTAAAATACAGGAACAACTCAAATATCGAAGGTCTTGAGCACGTTCTCTATATGTGCCCCCATTGCCACACCGAGTTTTCCATGCAGGTTAAAAACGGCAATACCATCCATTGCACAAAATGCGGCTATGAACAGGAAACTGATGAATACGCCTTTATGCACAACAGTGCCGGCATCGGCAGAGAATATCGCTACGCTTCCGACTGGAGCAGAGTGATATTTGAAAAGCTCCGTGAAAAGCTTATCCGCGAACCTGAATTTGAACTTTCCTCCAACACAAAGATACACATGATAGATTACGACAAGCACAAGTTCTTTGAAGTCGGTGAGGGTCATGTAAGGTTGGGCAAGGATCACTTCAAGCTCACCGGCAAAATAAAAGATGAAGAGGTTGATTTTACAATTCCCATCGCCAACATCCCCACCCTGCCCTTCAGCCCCGGTAAATATTTCGAGCTTCAGCAGGGCAGCAGCATCTATCGCTGTGTTCTTGTCGACGGCAGGCTTGTCATGAAATACATAAATATGGTCAAGATTTTCTACGATCTTAAAAGAACAGCTATCACACATTAATCATTGCAGATCGAAAACATAGAAATAGTATTATTTTTATGAAAAAAATATATAATTTTACAAAAAACCTCTTGACCGGTAGCCACTACCGCACTTTATAATAAATTATGCGATGATTGGTATCGCCAAGCCAGTCATTCAGATTTTTTCCTTTTATCCGTGCTTTGATTTCTTTTCTTTTCTTCATTTTCATCCAGAATGGTCTTCTCCCTTTCTTAATTCATTTTCAAAGCACAAAAGCCAGAAAATGCCTGCTGAAGCTTCAGCAGGCATTTTTCATTATTATAAATTGGAAACCAAAAGCACCGAGCCTGATATCATCAGGATAACATACGCCGCCTTAAGGAAGGTTTTCTGATTGATTCGCTTCGCCAGAATACCCGCAAGCCATGCAATGATAAACACAGGCACAATACAGATACCGCAAGTGATAAGCACCTCGTCTGTAATGGAGCCGTCAAAGAAATATGTAATGATAAGCAGTGCGTTGAGTACGCCCCAAATTGCATTTGAAGTTGCTCTGAACTCCTGCTTATCCTTAAGCCTTGCCACGGAATAGACCGCAAGGAAGCATCCGCCGGAAACGAACAAGCCCTGCATAAGTCCCGCAAGGCCGAGGGCGGTATACTGGAGAGCGGGATGTGCCTCTTTTTCAGATGGGAAGAACAGCTTCTTTGCACCAATGATAACCACCGTAATACCATAGATGACCAGCAGGAAATCCAATTCCACCGTTTTGAACACCCAAAGGCCCAAAGCCAGACCGACTATCATAACGGCACTCATCTTGCCCAGCTCTTTCCAGTTTATATGGCGAATTTCCTTTATAGCCACCACAAAGCCCAAAACAGCCGCAAGTATCGTCATAACCGGCTTTGCCAGAGTAACGCCCACAAGGATGATGCCAAAAGGCATTGCTATTGGATTTCCGCCGAAGCCCACCAGCGACTGGATAAACATCGCCGTGAAAATCACAAATATAAACAGTATGTACTTAAAATCAAACATTATTTTTCTCTCTCCAGCCTATTTTTTCGATCGGAATTCTTCGATCTTAAATTCTGCATATCTCGTACCTCGAGTATTATATTCAATGTAACAGGATTTTTCAACACTTCCTTTCTGTAAATGCACATAAATTTTACCTTAATTTTTTCATTGGTTCATTTGTACAAAAACAATCCTCAAAAGTTGTCGATTTCGCCACTTTATCCCCGCTTGTGTTGACAAACATAATAATATATGTTTAAATTATACTGTATTACAATATCTTTCACACCTTTATTCTATAAAATATTCATAAGATGTGAGCAAATTATCTCTGCTGTTATACAGCAAATTCTTGTAGTCTGGAGAAATACCAATGAACAAAAAGAAAATAATAATCGCTCTGATAGCCGCCGTTATTGTCATCGTGGGCGTCGTCCTCGGCATCACCCTGCTTGGTAACGATGACAGCAATGCCTATCTCACTCTCGATACATACACCGTCACAGAAGATCACTACATTTACTACTGCACCAAGGGCTTTGACGCCGCTTACATCGAAACAGGCATCGGTGACAACACCATTTGGGAGCAGGAAATCGACGGCACAAAGACTGAGAAATGGATAAAGAATTATGCCAACGAACAGGCTGTTCGTTATCTGGTTGTAAACAAGCTCTTCAACGAGCTTGGTCTTGAGTTCACAAGAGAAGAGATTTATGCCATCAATGATGAAGTAAACAACAAGTGGCTTTACAGCGGCATCGGCAACGTCTATGAGGGATTTGGCGTTGACCAGCTCGTTTACAACGATATTTACACCACTGAAAAGCGTGTTGAAAAGCTTACCGAATACTTCTCCGAAGAGTTGAGCCAGTCCATCACCGAAGATGAGATCGAAGCATACCTGGTTGAAAACTACGCTTCCGTTATTTATTTTGCAATGTCCTATACTGACGGGGACTCCGAATCCACTCTTGAGGATTACGAAAACTACTGCCGTCAGGTCGAAAACGGCAAGAGCCTTGAAGCTCTTGTTAAGGAGCTGGAGGCAAGTGATAACGAATTTATCGTAACCTCCGCCGCTTCCGGCAACGGCAGAACAGACACCGTCATCACAGGCACAAATTCCGGCTTCCCACTTGACTATGTTACAGCTCTCTTCGAAGCGGAAAACGGCACAATAATCCCTTACGATGACACAGCAGGTAATATCTACGTCCTTTCCCAGCGTACAGACATTTTAGCTGATGACTATTATCTTGAACACTACCGTTCTGAGATCACCAATATTCTTCTGACAGACCGTTATGAAGAAAAAATTCAGGAAGAAACAGAAAGCTACGATGTGGATATCCACAGGGCAGCAAAGAGCTTCGATGTTGAAGCCCTCTATAATGATTAAATAAGCGGCGTACAAATCAGCTGCGTATTTATAAGTTTAAAACAGAAAGAGGTGGTCGGAAAAACAGGCAATTTATAAAACCCAACCAATATATCCCCTATCCCCCGCAATTACTATTTTTATATTTATGAAGGGAGAACTCCAATGAAAAAGCGCATTATTTCCTCTATCATCGCACTGGTAATGCTCTTCAGCCTCTGCTCCGCAGCACTGGCAGTAGACGTAAAGTACACAGTAGCAGAACCAGATGCACAGG
>SVLU01000033.1 GCA_015067795.1 Oscillospiraceae bacterium | reverse complement strand
TAATTTTAAAAGATTCAGAAACAGGATTCTTCATTGCAATACATAAAAATCGTGCCGGAGACTTTGCTCCGACACGATCCTTGGCTTCTTTATTTTTTCTCTACCCCAACTATTGACATAGAGCCTATTTTCATAACGAAAACCCCTCTGTTGAGATTTTTCAACGGAGGGGTTTCTGCATTACTTACAACATCGAAACAGTACCAAGAACCGAAACGGTATTTATCAGCATATGCAGGAAAATGGAAGTCCACAGACTGCCGGTCCTTTCATAGGCCCAGGCAAGCATAATACCGTGAGGAACATACTGGATCATAAATATAAGCACCGACCAGTCTCCGGTAGTCAGAACTGAACCCCAGAGGTGATAAACGGCAAAGACCACAACAGAAACGATGTACGCCCAAATGCGGTTTTTAGTTCTTATAGAGCCGAAAAGCACGCCGCGGAAAAGAACCTCCTCCACGATAGGGCCCATAATGCAGGCGACAGCCACCATGGTGGGGATGCTCATGGCAACTGCTTCGCTGACAGCTTCAGAATTAGGATTGGTGACCTGACTTGTTAGAACAAGTACAATGACATTCACCACCACACTCATTATTCTGACTGCAAAGTAGCCGATAAACACGGTAGCGAGCATTGGCGCTTTTTTCTTCATGATGAAATTCTCACGGAGATATGGCATCATGAATATCAGCACGTATGCAAAGCCGATTACATAATAGATGGTATTAAGCTCAACGGTGTCCAATGTATTGCCGTTTTGCTCCAGAACGTAGGCAATGGCAGGCAGAATAATAAGGGACATAAGCACCGTGTGAATGGGCAGATAGATCCAGCCTGCGACCTTTTCTCTAATTTTCATGGGAAGGGTAAAATCTTTCAATGGGAACTCCTTATAAATGCTGATGTAAAATCTTATGCCAAAGGCCCCCTTGTGTAAAGGGGGCTGTCAGCGAAGCTGACTGGGGGATTGTCATAAAAAACAATCCCTCCGTCTCGGCTAACGCCGAGCCACCTCCCTTTGCACAAGGGAGGCTTTTTTCGCAAATCTAAAAACTACTACCTTAGCTCCCTTTGATGCGGGAGCGTGTCAGCAATCAGGCTGGCTGAGAGAGATAATTAAATCTTCTTCTTAAGCTCGTACAGCAAATTCAGAGCCTCCAGCGGTGTAATTGTGTTGATATCCGTGTTACGCAGTATCTCAACAGCCTCATTTCCCGAGAACATATCCATGGATAACTGCTCCTTAGGCTGTTCCGCCGCCTTAACGGGAGTTACCGCAGTGCCGTCCTTTTCCATTGAACGGAGGACCTCTTTAGCCCTTTTGATAACGGACTCCGGCACACCGGCGAGAGCGGCAACCTCAATGCCGTAGCTGTCGTCAGCTCCACCGGGAACGATTTTTCTGAGGAAAATAAGATCATTTCCACGTTTTTTTGCTGTAATGTGGAAATTTTTTGCATTTGGAAGCTGATCCTCAAGGTCTGTAAGCTCGTGATAGTGGGTGGCAAACATGGTCTTTGCCCCCAGCTTCTTACAGCAATACTCAAGAATTGCCCTTGCAACGCTCATGCCGTCGTAGGTGGAGGTACCGCGGCCGATTTCATCCAAAATCAGCAAACTGCGGCCTGTGGCATTCTTCAGAATATCCGCAACCTCGGTCATTTCCACCATGAAGGTGGACTTACCTGCCGACAGGTCATCGGAAGCACCGATACGGGTAAACACACGGTCAACGATGCCTATGCGGGCGGAGCGTGCAGGAACAAAGCTGCCGATTTGAGCCATAAGCACGATAAGTGCCGTCTGACGCATATAGGTAGACTTACCTGCCATATTAGGGCCTGTGATTATGTTAACCGCACAATCCTTACTGCCGATGTACACATCATTCGGCACGAACATGGACTCGGTCTGAGTTATCTCAACAACCGGGTGTCTGCCGTCCTTGATATCCAGAATTCCGGAATTATCTATCTCGGGCATACAGTAATTATTCTTAACCGCAACATGGGCAAGGGAGCAAAGAACGTCCAAGCCTGCCACAAGCTGGGCGGTATGCTGAATTCGCTGGGTGTTCTGAGTAACGAAATCCTTAAGCTCCGAGAAAATGCGGTATTCCAGCTCGGAAACCCTGTCTTTAGCGGTGAGAAGCTCGTTTTCCAGCTCCTTAAGCTCCTGGGTGATAAAACGCTCGTTGTTAACAAGGGTCTGCTTTCTGATATAATCCCCGGGGACATTTTCCGAAGAGGAGCGGGGAATTTCGATATAATAGCCGAAAACCTTATTGAAGCTGACCTTCAGCTTGATGCCGGTGCGGGCCTTTTCCCGGGCTTCAATGGCTTTCAGTGCACCTTCGCTGTTGTCCAGCAAATTGCGGAGTCTGTCAACCTCAGAATTGAAGCCTGCTCTTATAAAGCCACCCTCTCTGATGGAGAAAGGAAGGTCTTCTTCCTTGATTGCGGCTGCTATCCGGCAGCCGATATCGGAAAGGTCGTCCATTTTGGCGAGGGTGCACATAAGGGAGCTTTTCATAGGGCTGAGAAGCTCTTTAAGCTTTGGCAGATAGCGGATGGAAACGGCAAGAGCATTCATATCCCGGGCGTTTACAGCACCGCAGACCACCTTGCTTATAATACGCTCCATGTCACCGATGCCCTTCAAAACGTGCATCAGCTCGGAACGCTGCATGGTGTTATCCACCAGCTCCCTGACACCGTTCTGACGACGCATGATTGCGGCAGGATTGAGGAGCGGCTTGGTTATCCATGATCTGAGAAGACGTGAACCCATGGCGGTGCTGGTTTTATCCAGAACCCAGAGGAGACTGCCCTTCTTATCCCCTGAACGGAGAGTGCCGACAAGCTCCAAATTACGCATGGTCTGGTAATCCAGCTCCATATACTTACCCGAACGTGTGTAATCAAGGGTATTAAGGTGGGAAATATCGGTTTTCTGAGTGTCAATGATATAGCTTAAAAGACCGCCAACAGCCCTTACGGCACATGGCTCGTCGCTGATGCCAAGCTGTTCCATGGTCTTACAGCCGAACTGAGTGCTGACACGCTGAACACATTCCGAAAGCTCGAAGCGGCTGTCATCACGCTGTATCATGCTGAAAAGACGTGATGTAAGGAAATCCATAAGCCTTGGATCGTTAACAGCACCATCGTTCAGGACGGCCTCAGAGGGAGCAAAACGCACAAGCTCGTTTATTATATGCTGAACATGGTCCTCCCGGAAGGAGCGGAGACAGACCTCGCCTGTGGAAATATCCGCAGCACAGACAGCCCCGCCGGCTTCGTCAAGGCAGATACCGCATATATAATTTGACTTACCCTCCTCCAACATGGAGGAGTCAACAACAGTACCCGGAGTGATGATTTTCACTACCTCACGGTCAACAAGCCCCTTTGCGGTTGCAGGGTCCTCCGTCTGCTCGCAGATAGCAACCTTGTAGCCCTTGGAGATAAGTCTTGCTATGTAGCTCTGAGCGGAGTGATAAGGAACGCCGCACATGGGGGTGCGGTCCTCTTCCTTTTCCTTGTTTCTGTCTCTGGTGGTTAGGGTGAGATCCAGCTCCTTAGAGGCGGTCCTTGCGTCATCGTGGAACATTTCATAAAAATCGCCCAGCCTGAAGAAGAGGATGCAATCCTTGTGCTCCTCTTTTATTTTTGTGTATTGACGCATCATGGGAGTGATCTCAGCCATAGTGATGATCCTTTCGGAAATGCAGAATGCAAAATGCAAAATGCAGAATTGTGGTGTCCCATCGGGACGATTTAAATTTATCCGCAAAGCGGATATCAGACTGTCGAAAAAGTATAGGTTTTGTCATTGCGAGACCCCAATGGGGTCGTGGCAGCGTCGTTGCAAGCTCCATTAAGCTCGCTTACCTGCAAGCAGGAAAGCTCTCCCATTTCGCTGCTCCTCCTTTTCCATTTGAACCCGTTTCACTGGGCTTCAAATGGAGTCTTGTGATTTTAAGATTCCCACGTCGCTTCGCTCCTCGGAATGACAGAATGGGGTTCTGCGACACGCTCCTATCCGCAAAGCGGATATTATTTTTTCTTTTTCTTCTTATTGTCGTTCTTCTGCTTTGTAAGGCCGTACTTTTTCTTAACGGCGGCATTTGTAAGGGGAATAAGGGAAACAACGCAGGCGAATTCAATGAGCATAACAACACCGGAGTAAACGTAATTCATAGTATTGAGACCGATGATAAAGCAGCGGCCCACAATGAAAATCAGACCGGTGACAACACCGAAGATAAGGCATAGGTTACTGCCATACTGGTTGGCATAGTCCCAGGCTGCCTGACTCTGCATGGCAAGCTTTGTGCCGAGACCCTTTTCGCCTAACTTTGGCGGATGCTTTTTAATTCTGTAAGAGTAATACAGGCAGTATAAAGGAACGAAAAGCTCAAGAAGGATAGGAAAGATGTCCATAATTGTTTTCTCCAATCAAAAAAATATGCTTTAAGGATTAATAGTGAATAAGTCGATATTTGCATTTCATGCAATCGATATATTAGCCTTACGGCAAATTCGATATATTCTTATGAACTCGATATAATATAGCTCCTTCTCGTGCCGCAGCACATATCGAATCCGAAGGATATATCGAGTGCATGGCACATATCGAAGCTCCGACAAAGGAGCTATATCGACGGAAAGTGTCATCGACACTTTCCATAGAGAGCCCAGGTATTACTGTCGATAATCTCCGCGTCAACGTAGCTGCCCACCAGAGACTTGTCGCCGCTTAAATGCACCAGACGACCGCCGTTTGTTCTTGAAGAGAGTGGGTATATCTCATCGTTTGTAAGACCGTCAACAAGAACGCGTCTTGTGGAGCCCACATAGGAAGCGTGCTTTTCACTGCTGATGCGGTTTTGCAAATCAAGGAGCTTGTCGAAGCGAACCTGCTTCTGCTCTCTTGTAAATGGGTCGGGCATTTCTGCCGCAGGAGTGCCGGGACGTGGGGAATAGATAAATGTAAACAGGGAATCGAAACGAACCTGCTCGATAAGACTGAGAGTATCCTCAAATTCCTCATCGGTTTCCCCGGGGAAGCCAACGATAACGTCACTTGTAAGTACAACATCGGGGATATACCGTCTTGCACTTTCAATCAGCCTCAGGTATTCCTCCCTGTTATAATGTCTGTTCATGACCTTAAGGATGCGGTCGTTGCCTGCCTGGAATGGCAGATGAATGTGATGAGCGGCTTTTTCGCAGTTTGCAATAGTCTCAAAAAGCTTGTCCCCTGCGTCCTTGGGATGGCTTGTCATAAATCTGATAAGGAAATCCCCTTCAAGGTCATTTACACGCTTGATAATCTCGGAAAAGTCGATATTTTCTTCCAAATCCTTACCGTAGGAGTTGACGTTCTGACCAAGCAGGGTGATGTCCTTTGCACCATCGGCAATGAGCTTTTTGGCATCCTCGATGATAAGCTCAGGACGGCGGCTGCGTTCACGACCACGGACGTAAGGCACGATGCAGTAGGAGCAGAAGTTGTTGCAGCCGTACATAATGGACAGCCATGCCTTTACCCCACCGTCACGCAGGGCAGGAATGCCCTCGGCAATGACACCATCGGAGTCCTCGGTGGAGAAGATACGCTTCCGCTTGCTGAGAATTTCATACAGAAACTGTGGAAACTGCCACAGAACATGAGGGCCGAAAACCAGATCGACATGGCGGAAGGAGCGTTTAACACGTTCAGCAACGCCGGGTCTTTGTGCCATGCATCCGCAGAGGGCGATGATCTGGTCGGGCTTTGCCCTTTTCGTATGGGTAAGTGCGCCGATATTGCCAAAAACACGCATTTCCGCGTGTTCACGGACGGCACAGGTATTTATAACAATAACGTCAGCTTCCTTTTCGCTTCTTGTGAAGCCGTAGCCCATTTCGCTGAGCATACCACGGAGCTTTTCGCTGTCCGCCTCGTTCTGCTGACAGCCGTAGGTGTCCACAAAAGCCAGGGGCTGGTCACTGCGTGCGGAGTTTATGTCACGGACACGGGCGATAATTTCAAGCTGACGGTCAAGCTCCTCCCGGGAGATCTCAATATTTTTTCTCTTCAAAACAGCCTCCAGATATCCTGAGATATTAATTCAAATTATTTTATCATTTTATTGTGGAATTTTCAATGCAAATAATATATAATTAATGTGAGTAATTGTAGAGTGAGGAAGAAAAATGAAAATCGTCCCAAAGGATACCGCAACTCTTCACTCTTCACTTTTCACTATTCACTCAATAACAAACATAGTAAAAACAAGGACACTAACGTATATGGCAAGGATAAAAACCCTCTCCCCCCACCTTGCGGACCTTATAGCCGCGGGTGAGGTTGTGGAGCGTCCCGGCTCTGTTATAAAAGAGCTTGTGGAAAACTCCATCGACGCAGGGGCAAATTCAGTTACAATAGAAATCAAAAACGGCGGCATGACCTATATCCGTGTAACGGATAACGGCTGCGGAATGTCTCCCGAGGATGCGGAGACTGCCTTTCTGCGTCATGCAACCAGCAAGCTGACAAGTGAGCATGAGCTGGAGGCCATCCAAACCCTGGGTTTCCGCGGTGAAGCTCTTGCGGCCACAAGTGCCGTTTCTAAAATTGAGCTTGTGACCAGGGAGCAGGGAGCGGAAATGGGAACACGCCTTGTCCTTGAGGGTGGAACTGTGGTTGAACGCGGTCCTGTTGGCTGTCCCCAGGGAACATCCATGACAGTCCGTGACCTGTTTTTCAACACTCCTGCCCGCCTTAAGTTTATGAAAACCGACAGGGCTGAGGGCTCATTTGTAACAAGCGTTGCCATGCGTATTGCCCTTTCCCGACCTGATGTTTCCATACGTTACATCAAGGACGGCAAGGAAGAATTCCACACCCCCGGCGATAACCGTCAGGACAGCTGTATTTACAGCCTTATGGGTCGTGATTTTGCTCTTAATCTTATCCCTGCGGCAACCGATGACGGTACTGTCAGGGTTGAGGGCTATGTTTCCGCTCCGAAGGATGCAAGGGGCAGCCGCTCCAGCCAGTTCTTCTTTGTAAACGGCAGATGCGTTAAATCCAAGCTTCTCCAGACCGCTCTGGAGCAGGCGTATAAAAACAATCTTTTTCAGGGACGTTTTCCGTCCTGTGTACTCTATATCCAGATGAGTCCCGGTCTTGTGGATGTAAACGTACATCCCGCAAAGACTGAGGTGAAGTTTTTAAGAGAACGTCAGGTTTTCGACGGCGTCTATTATGCAACCCTTTCCGCCTTGGGCGGAGCGGGGGAAGCTCCTGTTATGGAGATTTCCCCGGGTACTCAGGCTGTTATAAAGTCAGCGCCCGCTCCGGAGCCAAAGCCGGCATCCTTCAGCGGATTTGCAAAAGCACCCTCCGACAGGGGTGTTTCATACGGCGGCTTTGCAAAAGCATTGGCAAAACCTAAGGATGATTACTTCAAAACAATTCCCGCCAAAGCGGAAACAAGCCGGACGAAGTCGTATTTGACCATGGATTTCGACACAGAGCCACAGCAGACGGTGTTTAACGACTTCTCCGCAGGCACGAATGAATATATAAAGATCACACCTCCCACTCCAAGGGCGGAATACACCTTCATCGGCGAAGCGATGAACACATATATAATAATCCAGCAGGGCGAGGAGCTTCTTTTCATAGACAAGCACGCCGCCCATGAACGCATGATATTCGACAGACTTCAGGCGGGAAAGGGTGAAGTAATGAGCCAGCCTCTCCTTGAGCCGTGGATATGCCGCATGAGCGGAAGCGATGTAGAGACGATTTTGGAAAACTTACCGCTTCTTGAGCCTTTGGGTTATGAGATTGACGCTTTCGGCGGTGACAGCATAGCCATAAGAGCCGTCCCTGCCGATACGGATGCCGGTGACCTTACGGCTCACATGGAGGAGCTTGCCGGAGTACTCTCCACCTCAGGCAGACAGGGCCTTGAGGCGGCAAGGGAGGAAGTCCTCCATTCCGTAGCCTGCAAAGCGGCTATAAAGGCAGGCAAGCCATCCACAAAGGAGGAGCTAACGCTCCTTGCCGACAAGGTGGTGGCAGGTGAGATAAAATACTGTCCACACGGCAGACCTGTGGCAGTGATCTTCACCAAATACGAACTGGACAGAAAATTCAAAAGGACATAAGGAATGAAACCGGAAGTATTAGTAATAACCGGCCCAACCGCAACGGGAAAGACGAAGCTTGCTGTAATGACCGCAAAGGCCATAGGCGGCGAGGTGGTGGGTGCTGATTCCATGCAGATTTACAGGCATATGGACATCGGCACGGCAAAGCCCACCCTGGAGGAAATGGAAGGCATACCCCATCACATGATAGACGTATGCTCTCCCTTTGAGGACTACTCCGTTTCAAGATATGTGGAGGAAGCGGCAAAGTGCTGTGAGGATATAATCAGCCGCGGCAAAACTCCGATTATAGCCGGCGGTACGGGATTGTATATTGAGTCTCTCCTTTCCGGACGTGACTTCGCACCCGGGATAGTGGGCAATGAGGTGCGCGAGGAGCTGAGTGGGGAATATGATGCTCTCGGCGGAGAGGCGATGCTGGACAAACTCCGTGAGATTGACCCCATTAGCGGCGAAAAACTCCACGCAAATGACAAAAAGCGTATTGTAAGAGCCCTTGAGGTCTATCTTACAACAGGCAAGACCATAACTCAGCACAACGAGGAAACTAAGGCGATACCCCCAAGATACCGAAGCCGCACCATAGCGCTCACCTTTAAGGACAGAGCGAGACTCTATGACCGCATCGACCGCAGAGTTGATATGATGCTTGAGATGGGTCTTATGGCTGAAATTCAGAAGCTTCTGGACATGGGTCTCAGCGAGACCTCAACAGCGATGCAGGCAATCGGATATAAGGAGATAATCTCCGCAATAAAAGGCGAATGTACTCTGAAAGAGGGTATCGAAGCTGTAAAGCGGGAATCCAGACGTTATGCAAAGCGTCAGCTCTCATGGCTTCGCCGCGACAAGAGCATCACGTGGATAGAATGGGACGATGTGCCGAATTTTGACGATGCTTTGTCGGTAGTTATGTAGTATTAAAGGAAGAAAAGGCTCCCTTGTGTAAAGGGAGCTGTCAACGAAGCTGACTGAGGGATTGTCATACAATCTGTTTTACAACCCCTCCGGCTCTTCGAGCCACCTCCCCTTACACAGGGGAGGCTTTAGTGCAGTTTCGCACATTTTAAAATTCCAACCGGTTTCGACCGAATTTTCAAAAGCAAGTGATTATAATGGTTTCGTAACAATGCAAAACAGAAAGGAAGATACGAAACCATGTCAAAACAGCAGAATTTACAGGATATATTTTTAAACCACGCCAGAAAAACAGGTATGCCCCTGACGCTGTTCCTGATGAACGGCTTTCAGATTCGCGGCGTATGCACAGGCTTCGACAGCTTCACGGTGATACTTGTCTCCGAGGGCAGACAGCAGATGATATACAAGCACGCCATCAGCACGATCGTCCCTCTCAGATCCATCACTTTGGACAAGCCTGAGCAGACCTGAGAAACGAGAAATTCCGGAATTGCTCACTTTTTTGGCGTATTGACAGTAAAGGACTAAAGATATGGAAAGAACCGATACGCTGATCAAGGTAATAGCCGTAGTGGTATTTATAGCGCTGATGTGCTATGTGGGCTACTATTTCATCGATTCACAGCTTAATCCGTTAGTGACGGCGTCTGCAATGGAGTACACCATCAAGGACACGGCATCTACCGAGGGGTACGCCGTCCGTACCGAGGAACAGCTCAGCGAAGGCTCTGCAAGGGTATCCGTAACGGCGGAGGAGTGCGAGAAGCTGAGTGCCGGAAGTACATACGCATATAAGTTCCGGACACGCCAAGCCATGGAGGCTGCGGACAGGACCCGTGAGCTTGAACTGAGGATAGCGTGGCTTGAGGCCCTGGAGGCAAACGGCACTACCGCCGCAGACTCTATGGCAAAGGACAGCGTCAGAGCTGTTGCATACAGCACAAAAGGCGGCAATTTTTCCGACATTCAGGAGAATTTAGCCGATATAAACGTCACGGTATTCCAGAACGGTGAGTATACCGAGGACAAAATACAGGCAGAGCTTGAGAGTGCAAGAGCCGAGCTTGAAGCAATGGAGAATGATCAGGATACGGACATGGAGCGTCTTACTGTCTCCGTGCCCGGTATCTACTCCGCATACACAGACGGCTTTGAGTCCGTAACGGCAGAGCAGCTTCAGGGCTTAAGCCCCACAGAGCTTGAAAACCTTTTCAAAGAAGCCGGCAGCAATGACAGCCGTGTTTCAGGTAAGCTTGTAACCGGCATTGACTGGAGATACGCCGCGATAATTGATACGGAAAATGCGGCAAAGCTGGAAGAGGGCAGGTATTACGACCTGGAATTTTCCAATACCTACAACGGAACGGTAAATATGAGAGTTGAAAGCATCGGCAATGCGGCAGGCGGTCGATGCGTAGTGGTGTTTGTCAGCGACCGTGACCTGACTGAAACCATAGCAGCAAGAGAGCTGACGGCGGACATCGTTTTCTCCCTAACCACAGGCATAAGAATTCCAACGGCTGCAATGCATCGTGATGAGGAAACAGGTCAGACCTATGTATATGTGATATCGGGTGTTCAGGCATTAAGGGTTGATGCGTCCGTCGTTGGGGAGTATGATGATTACTATCTGGTTGAAGCAACCGGCAATCTCCGTGACGGCATGGAAGTTATAGTGGAGGCAAAGGACCTTTACAATGGTAAGGTGGTAAGATAAATGAGCATTATTGCCGACAACGCAAAGAGAATACTGGATGACATCCGGCAGGTCTCTCTGAGAGCGGGACGGAGCGAGGATGCGGTCAGCCTTGTGGCCGCGACCAAGATGAACTCCCCTGAAAGAATTCAGGAGGCAATCGGGGCAGGTATAAAAATCTGCGGTGAAAACCGTGTTCAGGAGCTGACAGACAAGCTGAGTCAGGATGCCTTCCATGGAGCGGATGTACATTTCATCGGACATCTTCAGCGGAACAAGGTGAAGTATGTTACAGGCAGGTGCGGACTTATACAGTCCGTTGACTCCGTTACACTTATGGAGCTTATCTCAAAGCGCGCTGTGAGCATGGGTACAGTGCAGGATATTCTGATTGAGATAAACGTAGGCGGAGAGGAGTCGAAGTCGGGCATTGAGCCTGCGAAAGCCGATGAACTCATAGCTCAGGCGGCAAATTATCCCGGAATTGCGGTAAAAGGGCTAATGTGCATACCGCCATACGAGGATGACAGGCAAATTTTGTGCAATTATTTTCGCTTAATGCGTAACCTTTTTATTGACATTGAGGCAAAAAAATACGATAATGTTAATATGAGAATTTTGTCTATGGGAATGAGCGGCGACTACGCCCAGGCGATAGCCGAGGGAGCCACAATGGTACGCGTAGGCTCGGCGATATTCGGCATGAGACACTACGATAAATAGGAGGACGATCTAATGGGATTTTTAGATGAACTTAAGAAGCTTACAAGACCTTACGATGATGACGAGGACGAATTTGAAGACTTCGCTCCACAGGAGCCTGAAAGAAAGCAGTCAAAGCCAAGAGCAACGACCCCACCGCCAAGACCATCCAGAGAAAGAGAATACTCCGGTTATGACAGACGTGACAATAAGGTAGTTAATATCCACGCAACAACACAGCTTCAGGTTGTTCTTGTAAAGCCTGAACGCTTTGAAAATGCAGCAGAGATCGCAGACCATCTCCGCGAAAAGCGTACAGTAGTTCTCAATCTTGAACAGACAAATAAGGACATTGCACGTCGTCTTATCGACTTCCTCAGCGGTGTTGCTTACGCACAGGACGGCAAAATCAAGAAGGTAGCAGTTAACACATACCTTATCACACCGTACAATGTTGATCTTATGGGCGACCTGATCGACGAATTGGAAAACAACGGCCTGTACTTCTAAAAGATGTTTGCATTGGAGGGAAGATAACAGATGCTTACACCACAGGAAATTCAGGAAAAAGGCTTCACCAAGGCAGTATTCGGCGGCTTCGTAATGGAAGAGGTTGACGAATTTATGGAAGCTGTTTATACAGATTACTATGCCCTTTACAGAGAAAACGCAATTCTTAAGAGTAAGATAAAGGTTCTGGTTGAAAAGTTAGAGGAATACCGTGCTTCCGATCAGTCAATGAGAACAACTCTTGCAACAGCTCAGAAGAATACCGAGGCAATGTACAGAGAGACCCGCGAAAAGTGCCGCAGACTCACAAGAGATACTGACGACAAGGTCAAAAAGACAATTGCCGAAATGAACGCGAAAATCGCGGCGGAGGAACGCCGCCTTGCAAACATCAGTGCAAACGCTGACCAGTATGCAGCAGCCATCCGCAAGGTAATGGACAAGCAGGAGGAATACCTCAAGGAGCTTACCAAGATCTCTGAGGATGCAAAGGCAGCAAACCCAAAGCAGCAGAATGCTCCGCAGGAACAGAATAAGGCACCGAAGCAGCACCAGAAGAAGGAAAAGAAACCTCTTCCACCACTGCCACAGCCTGACATCGACCTGAGCATTGACGACAGCACAGATACCGAAACAGCAGAAGAGATCAACGACATCGTCTCCACAATTCTCAACGAAACCAAGACAGGCGACCTTCCAAAGGTGAAGGAAGTCCCAAAGGCTGAGGAAAAGACAAGCGCCGATGATAAGTTTGATTTCAAGAGCATGAAGTTTAATTAACGCCTTTGGCGTTAGAGAAAAGAGAAAAGAAGAGGTATCCGCTTTGCGGATAGATTTTAAATCGTCCCGAAGGGACACCGCAATTATTCACTATTCATTATTCATTCTTCACTAAAACGTAGGGGAGTCTATCAGCCTCCCGAAAGTCAGTTGTGAATAACAGGACTGGCGGCAGATTGCCGCCCCTACCGGGATTTACTTTAGTTAATAATTAATAATGAATATTGAATGACGAATAATTACGGTATCCGCGAAGCGGATGGATTTCAAATCGTCCCGAAGGGACACCACAATTATTCACTATTCATTATTCATTCTTCACTAAAACGTAGGGGAGTCTATCAGCCTCCCGAAAGTCAGTTGTGAATAACAGGACTGGCGGCAGATTTGTAGAGTCTGGTAACATGGTTTACAAAACGTCCGGGGACATGGTTTACAGTTTTCATATATAATAGAGGCATAAAACAACAGAAAAAGGAGAGTTGGAAATGCCTTGGAAGGAGA
>SVLU01000032.1 GCA_015067795.1 Oscillospiraceae bacterium | reverse complement strand
CTGTTTAGTATGTGATTACTCCAAAGGCTCCCTTGTGTAAAGGGAGCTGTCAGCGAAGCTGACTGAGGGATTGTCGCAGCAAGCACTACTAATTCGCCAAAATCTGATGCGAACTCGTTACAGCTTACCGCACAATCCCTCCGACCCTTCGGGCCACCTCACTTTGCACAAGGGAGGCTTTTATGATTTATAACTTACTTAATTCTCAAAACATTTGCGATTTTCTCGCCCTTTGGCAGGAGTTTCATGTCATCCCTTGTGATTGCCTTAAGGGCAATTATAAGAACAAAGTAGATAATTACCCCGACTGCCACGCCGCAGGCAAGAGAAATGAGCTCACCTGCAAAACGGGAGACAATACCATATACCGCCCATGCGCCTGCACCCATCACAAGAGCACAGATAAGAGGACGAATGGAGACCTTGAAGAAGTTTGGATGCTCCTTGATCTTCACTGAGATGAAGATAATGTCCATGATAACGATTGCAACGTAGCAAAGAAGAGTACCAACAGGAGCGCCGTAGATGTTGATGTCAGGATTACTTACCAATATGTAATTGGTAATGATCTTAACAGCGCCGCCCACAGGCAGGGAGATAAGAGCAAACTTTTCATGACCGCTTGCCTGTAAAAACGCGTTCATTATGAGCTGAGTGCAGATAAAATATGTTCCTATACCCAAAATGCTGAGAAGAGCAGGACCTGCTTCATTTGAACCGGGGAAAAGCACCTGGAAAATTGGATAGCTCATTACGGAAAGACCGATAGCCGCAGGCATGGCGATAAGATTAGCCACTCTCAGGGAGGACTCCATAACCTCCTTTGCCTCGCCTCTCTGCTTTCTGGCGAGAGCCGCGCTGATTGCAGGGACGATGCTTACCGTCAGCGGTACGATGATGGCTGATGGAATGTTTGCAACATTTACGCCCTTTGCGTATACACCGTAAAGGATTTCGGTCATATCGGTGTCAAAGCCTGCTCTGTTCTGGAGAGAATCGAGAATAAGCTTTGTGTCGATAACGGAGATGATATTCAGCAGAGATGCACTGAGGGTGATGGGAATACCGATAGACAGAATTTCAGTAAGGGTTTCCTTGCGGGAAATGGGGGTATCGACCTGAGGAAGATTACCGCGTTTTCTGTCAGACCTGCGTTTTTCAATGAGAAGCACAGGGATGGAGATACCAAGACCGACGGTAACGCCCATGATAGCACCGGCGGAAACCGCGGCAGAGTCATAATTCATGGAGGACAGCCACAGGGCAACGCTGATACCGATAATGGCCTTGAAAACTACCTCGATGATCTGGGAGATAGCTGTTGGGAGCATATTGGAAAAGCCCTGTGAATAACCCCTGAATACGGAGATTATACATACGAAGAAAACGCCGGGACCCAGAACCTGAATACCGGGTGCTGCACCGGGGTCACCCATAAGGTTTGCGATCCACTCAGGGAAAAAGATCATGAGACTGCTGCAGACAGCACCTAAAATTGAGAACGCAGCGAGACCTACACGAAAATACCGCTTGACCTGCACATTTCTGCCGGTGGCATTTGCAGCGGAGATAAGACGTGACATGGCAACGGGTATACCTGCTGTGGAAATGGTGAGAAGCAGATTGTATACGCGATAGGTAACGTCAAAATGAGTTGTACCTGCATCGCCCAGAATATTCAGAATTGGATACTTGTAAATAAGACCGATTATCTTGGTGATGGCAACGGTTATGGCAAGTATCGCCGCACCGCTTAAATAGTTTTGTTTTCTTGATTCAGACAAGGCGAGAGTCCTCCGTAAAAATTCGTTTTTATCAGACTACCAAGAAGCATCTCTGTCATTCCGAGGAGCGAAGCGACGTGGAAGCGTCGTCACAAGCTACGCTAAGCTCGCTTACTCGCAAACGAGAAAGCTCTCTCGCTCCGCTGTTCCTCCTTTTCCATTTGAACCCGTTTCACCGGGCTTCAAATGGAGTCCTTTTAGAAAGATTGCCACGAGCCGCAAGCGGCTCTCGCAATGACAACACTCGGCTTCTCAGTATACCAAATATATATAAGTCTATTCAAAAGTCTTGCCATTTTACACCCGCATTACCAAAAAATCAAGGGACAAACCATAAACTTTTACGGTAAACTGCGTTATGTAAATGAAGGTTATGTGAAAACGTGATTATTCATTCTCCGCACCCTGTGGAAAAACCTGTGGGAAATGTGTAAAACTTATGAGTTTTCCACATTCCGCAGGGTTCAGCGGTACAAATTTCGACTTTTCAATATTCGTCTCAAGTGAATATACACTCTGATTATGACGGCTGTGGTCGAATTATGTTACTGTGATTTAATTATTTTAATACGTGTTTCCCTTTATAATGCGTATGTCACGACCCACGAAACACAAGGTCTTGTATTCACCCTCAATTCTGGAAACAATTTGAGGGGAATACCTGCGTTTAAGGTCACTTCTTGAGAGATTTGAGCTGATTATTGTCTTTTTTCCACCTGCAAGACGGGTGTTGACAAGAGTATAGAGGGCACTCATGGTGAAAGCGGTGGTAAGCTCGGTCCCAAGGTCATCTAAAATGAGAAGATCACAGGACATATAACGCTTAAGCTCGCTGTCGTCACCGTCGCCTTTGGAGAATTGGATGGACTCGAAATTGGAAAAAAGTGTACCTGCGGTCTCATAAACCACGGAAAAGCCCTTTTCCGACACAACCTTTGCAATGCTTGTGGAAAGGAAGGTCTTTCCCAGACCTGTGCCGCCTGTGAGATACAGGCTTGGGGAATTGTCTCCAAAGCGCTGGGCGTAGGCCTTGCAGTATTCGTATACCACCGACATGGTCTGCCGTGGAGATATACCTGTATTTGCATCGGGAATAGTATCGTAGTAATCAAGACGGAAGGCCTCAAAGCTTTCCTGACCCATCTTCAAAAGCTTGGAAAGCTCCTTGCGCTGCTCGTCCTTGTATATATTCATAAGACATTCACAGGGCTTACCACCGTCATAGCCGGTATCACGGCAAATCGGGCAGGCGGGCTTGTCATCCAGATAGTCCTCGGAGCAGCCGATACGGGCAAGCTCCGCCCTACGCTCCTCCTGAAGCTTCAAATTTTCTTCCTTGACTTTAGCTACGGATTCGCTGATATTCTGCCCGCGACTGAGGGCAAGACCGATAACGGAGGTCATTGAACCTCTTATCCGGCTATCAAGCTCCATTATCCTTGGATTTTGGGCATAGACCGCCTGAATACGACGGTTCAGTTCAGCTTCACGGTCCTGTTTTTTCTGTTCAAATATAGTTCTGGCTCTGTATAAAATCTTGCCGTCCAGTGACATGACGTTTCTCCTTCCATACAAAGCGTTTAAACGCTTTGGGTCGATATTGCTCCCCTTGTGGAAGCATCGAAATGTGCGATGCACCCGATATATTCTGCGGATTCGATATGTGCTGCGGCACGAGATGGAGCAATATCATATCGAGAGTGAATGAAATGAGCTCATATCGAATTTGCCGCAAGGCAAATATATCGAATACGCAAATGCGTATATATCGACAAATATTATCATCCAAATCCGGCAGGAGCAAGCCCCTGCCCTACATGGTGTGTAAAAATCTCTGAAGTTCTTTATTCACCTTTTATGTCTCTGAGCATCTTTTTCATACGCTCGTAATCATCATTTTCCGCAACCTGCGTCTGCTGACCGTTACCTGACGGTCTGTTTCCGCCCTGTATCTCGTCCGGTGTATGAAGTCCCTTTTCATGCCAGCCACGGAGAATAGCATCCATGTATTTCCAGGTAAGCTTGCCTGTTTTCATAACGGTTTTGTCGTAGGCAAGCTCCGCAGCATCGGCGCAAAAGCCCATGCTTATCCAGTTTTCAACGTAGCCTCTTTCGCTTGGAGACATCCTTCGTCCGTTTATCTGGAGCATACGCTGGTATTCGCCCAGAGCCGTTCTCATGAATTCACGCTGTTTAATGTATTCCTCGGCACTTTCGATGGAGAATATCTCGGCACGCTCCCATGCATAAGCCTCCTTCTCGATAAAGCGCATATATACCTGACGGCTTTCTCCGTAACGCTCACGGCACAGACGGACACAATAGTTTACAAGCTGGAGGATGACCTCGGGAGGGAGGCCGAGGCTGTCGTAGATCCCGAAAAGCTTCACAAGCTCCTCTGAGGAAAGTATTCTGTTGAGTACACGCTGAACCTCGTCCACGAGGCTTGGGAAAACAGCGCCATTTTCAAGCTCGCGCTTGATATCGCCGTATGTATACTGGGGAAGCCTCTCCTCGGGCTGGGGAGCTTTTTCCTCACCGTAGCTTATAAGTCCAAGACTTCTTAGTGTGTCCAGCGCTCTTTTTGCCCGGTCGGTGTCTGATGTTCCCAGAACATCGGCGGCATCCTTTGGGGTAAGACCGCGGCGGTGTCTCAGCATACATATGTAAATAAGGGCGGCATCACCGCTTTTTGCACGAAGCAAAGCATCGGCGGCATGAGCCTGTATTGTTATGCCCCCCTCGTGGGGGAGAGTGTATCTTTCGTTCATGACGACCTCTGTAATCTATAATGTGGGGAAGGCAGTAAGCTGCCCTCCGAATAATCATTTGTCAATGCTCACAATTACACAAAATACATTATACCAGACCCAACAAAAAACCTCAATACAAGCCGCGGATTTATTCTTAATTTTATTCTTTTCCGCCATAGTCCCTATTGTTATATTTGATTATATTTGGTATAATGAGTAATTACTTAGAAGTGTAACTATCTGATTGGAGGTTCTCCGGTTTGAATAAGAAGATCAAAAAGCTGCTTGAACCAAATTTACGGTTCTATTTTATACTGCTGGTGCTTTTTGCCATACTTACCTTCTTTGCGGATGATCGCAATCATTTGATCGCCTACATAGAGGCGGGCTTGGTAGCGCTGGTGTATATCTACTCCAAGATCTCAGGTCATCGCAGGAAAAAGGAATTCATGAAGTATCTGGAATCCGTAACTCAGGATATGGATACTGCGGCAAAGGATACATTGCAGAATTTTCCGCTTCCCATGGCTGTTATCAGTCTGGATGACAATGTTATCATATCCGCAAATCAAAGCTTCAAGTCCATGACAGGTGACAAGGATCATGTATTTGAACGCAGGATCACCGACCTTGTACCTGATTTTGAATCCAAATGGATGCTGGAGAGCAAGTCTGAATGTCCCACTCCTGTTGAACACGAGGGCAGACAGTACCGTGTATTCGGAAGTGTTGTCCGCGGTGAGGACCCTGAGGGCAGGCTCAGATATATCGGCACAACCTACTGGATGGATGAAACCGAGCATTTTCACATCAGTGCCGAGTTCAAAAATTCTCAGCCTGTGTTTGCCATCCTGATGATCGACAACTATGATGAGCTTATCAAGAACATCACCGACAAGGAGAAGTCGGCACTTATCTCCGACCTGGATGACAGAATAAGCGATTGGGCAGGGGGCGTTGGCGGTTATCTCAATAAATATGACCGTGACAGATACATCTTCCTCTTTGAGGAACGCCATCTTAAGGGCTTTGTAAACGACAAGTTTTCCCTTCTGGACTCCGCGAAGGAGGTTGTAAACCCGAAGGGCATCCCCGCCACCGTCAGCATCGGCATTGGTCGTGACGGCAGCGATTTCAGCGAGAGCTTCCAGTTTGCGTCCCTTGGTATTGACATGGCTCTCAGCCGCGGCGGTGATCAGGCTGTAATTAAAAACCGCATTAACTTTGAGTTCTTCGGCGGTCACACCTCCGACCATGAAAAGAACACAAAGGTTCGTTCCCGCGTTATGGCAAACTCACTCAGCAACCTTATGAGCGAGTCCACGGGAGTCTATGTTATGGGTCACAAATATGCCGATCTTGACAGCGTGGGATCTGCTGTGGGCATCTGCTGTGCCGCCCGCAAAAAGGGAATTCCGGCACGAATTGTTCTGGACGAGGAAAAGAACTCCTCAAAGGCGCTGATTGCCAGAATTCGCACGCTTCCCGAATATGCCGATGTATTTATTGGCCCGCATCAGGCTATGCTTGAGGTAAACAGCGGAAGTTTACTTATCGTTGTTGACACCAACAGACCCGAAAGGGTTGAAGCGGAAAATCTGCTGATGTCCTGCAACCGTGTTGCTATCATTGACCATCACAGAAGAGCGGCAACCTATATTCAGAATGCGGTACTCACCTTCCACGAGCCATACGCATCCTCCGCTTCCGAGCTTGTTACGGAGCTTCTTCAGTATATTTTGGAGCCATCCGATATTATGCGATATGAAGCGGAAGCACTGCTTGCCGGTATTGTTCTTGATACAAAGAGCTTTACCCTCAGAACAGGCAGCCAGACATTTGAAGCTGCCGCATTCCTCAGACGTGCAGGTGCAGACACTACCGAGGTAAAAAGACTCCTGCAGTCCGACCTCAAGACAGCAACAGCAAGATACGCCATCATTCAGAAGGCGAAGATTTACAAAGACGGCATTGCAATCGCCGCAACAGACACCAAAGAAGATCGCGTCATAGCGGCACAGGCCGCCGATGAGCTTCTTAATATCTCAGGAATTCAGACGTCATTCGTTCTGTTCCGTGAGAATGATGCAATCAACATTTCAGCCCGTTCCATTGGACGAATGAACGTCCAGGTCATACTGGAAAAGCTGGGCGGCGGCGGCAATCGTTCCACAGCCGGCGTACAGCTTAAGGGCTTATCCATGCAGGATGCAGTTCCAAGACTCATGAGAGCATTGGACGAATACCTTGCAGAAAATACACCAACAACTAAAGGAGGCACACAAGATGAAGGTCATACTGCAGCAGGATGTTAAAGGTCAGGGAAAAAAGGGTCAGATGATCGATGTTTCCGACGGTTATGCCAGAAATTTCCTCCTTCCAAGGAAGCTGGCACTTCCCGCAACAACTGATACAATTAATGCAATGCGTGTTGCTGAAAACGCAAAGATTGCTGCCCGTGCAAGGGAAAAGGAAAACGCAAAGGTTCTGGCAGGCAAGCTGGCAGAAATGCCTGTTAAGGTCGTTGCCAAGGCAGGTGCAAACGGCCGCCTTTTCGGTGCTGTTACATCCAAGGAAATTTCCGACGCTCTCAAGGCTCAGTACGGTGTTGAAATCGAAAAGAACAAGATCGTTCAGAATGATCCTATCAAGAGCTACGGCAAGTATGAGGTGAAGTGCCGTCTGGGTTACGAGATCAGCGGTACAATTTACGTTATTGTTACTGAAGCGAAATAAAACCTTCGGTTTCAGATAAAAGATAAGAGAGAAAAGTGAAGAGAAGTTGTGTCCCTTCGGGACGAATTTAAATCCGTCCGCTTCAGCGGACACCTCACCTCTTCACTATTCACTTTTCACTATTCACTGAACAAAATGCAAAGCATTTTGTTCTTTGGGGAGGAATATCCATTGGACGAGCTTTTGGCAAAACAGATGCCCCACAACACCGAGGCGGAGCAGGCTGTTTTAGGCAGTATGCTTATTGATGCACGGTGCATCCCCGATGTTATCGGGAAGCTGAAGCCTGCTGATTTTTATATCAAAACAAATCAGGAAATATTTGAGACTATCTACTCCATGTTCAGCTACTCCATGGTCATCGACCCTGTAACTGTTTTGGAGCAGATGCGTGTTAACGGCACATTCAGAGAGGATGTGTCCGCTCAGTATGTCCTTGACCTTATGAACATCACCCCCACCGCCGCAAATGTTATGGAATATGCCGCCATCGTCCGTGATAAGGCGCTTCTCCGTGGCATTGCCGAGGTGGGTGCAAGTATAAATGAAATGGCAATGGCAGACGGAAGTGCGATGGATGTTTTAGAGGCTGCGGAAAAGCGTATTTACGCTCTCCGTCAGGGTCGCTCCAAGGGCGGTCTTGAGGAGGTATCCAAGGTCATGATAACCGTCTATGAGCAGCTTGCTCAGGCGGCACAGAACAAGGACAGACTCCCGGGCCTTTCCACAGGTCTTATCGATCTGGATAATTTCATCATGGGTCTCAATGACTCCGACCTTATCCTCATCGCATCCCGACCGGGCATGGGTAAGACGAGTATCGCTCTGAACATTGCTCTCCACGCTGCGAAGAACTCCGGCAAGACCGTGGCTGTTTTCTCTCTGGAAATGTCAAGAGAACAGCTCTGTCTGCGTCTCCTTTCCGGCGAAAGCTTCATTGATAACAAGAAGCTCCAGACCGGCCGTCTGACGGACAGCGACTGGGAGCGTGTTGCAATGGCTGCCGATTCCATCAGCCATGCCGATCTGCGTATTGATGATAACCCATCCCTTACCGTTGCGGATATGAACGCACAATGCCGCAGAGTACAGAATCTTGGTCTTGTGGTCATCGACTATCTGCAGCTTATGCAGGGCTCGGGCAGCGGTACAAATTATGCAGGCGAAAACCGTCAGCAGGTGGTCAGCGACATCAGCCGTATGCTGAAGATCATGGCAAAGGAGCTGAATGTTCCCGTTATCTGCCTTAGCCAGCTTTCCCGAGCAAATGAGTCCAGAACCAATAAGCGTCCGATGCTCTCCGACCTTCGTGAATCAGGTGCTATTGAGCAGGATGCCGACATCGTTATCGGTCTTTACCGTGACGATTACTACAACAAGGAGACGGAAAAGCAGAACGAGGCTGAGTGTATCATCCTGAAAAACCGCCGTGGTGAGACAGGTACAGTAGCACTCCGCTGGCTGCCGGAATTCACCACCTACGCTTCCATTGAACGCAGGCATGATGAGGATGACTTTTAATCTTTGTATATCCGGCTCTTGTGCCACTTATAGAAGATCAGGCAAGATACCAATTAATAATGAATAATGAATGATGAATAATTGAGGTATCCGCTTGTGCGGATGGTTTTAAATTTCTTATTCCATGATCAATAAAATCAAAGCATTTGCCGAAAAATATGATATGCTTCCAAAGGGCGTTATCCTTGCCGCGGTATCAGGCGGTGCGGATTCCATGTGCTTGTTATCAGTTCTTTATGAGCTGTCTGAAACAATGGGCTTTAAATTGGAAGCGGTTCATTATAATCACAGGCTCCGTGGTGCTGAGTCCGACAGGGACGAAGCCTTTGTAAAAGAGCAGTGTGAGCTTTTGGGAATTCCCTGCCATATCGGTTCGGGAAATGTTTCTCTGTGGGCTATGGAGAATAATGTCGGTCTTGAAGAGGCAGGAAGAAAGCTCCGTTATGATTTCTTCAATAAGACAGCGGAGCGTGTGGGTGCAGAGCGGATTGCCACAGCCCATAATGCAGACGATAATTGCGAGACAGTTATTATGAACATGACCCGTGGTGCGGGGCTTCGTGGTCTTTGCGGTATTCCCCCGAGACGTGACATGATAGTCCGACCAATTCTCTGTGTTACACGTGCTGAAATTGAGGAATATCTGACCGAAAACAATATTCCTCATGTGGAGGACAGCACAAATTCCTCCGATGATTACACAAGAAACAGGCTTCGTCATCACGTTCTGCCTGTTTTGAGAGAGCTTAATCCCCGGTTAGCGAATACGGTATCCAACATGACGGAGACTCTTGCAGAAGACCGCGAGTTTCTGGAGAGTCTGGCAGAGAGCTTCGTTAGTGAGCATACTGAAAACAACACCGTTTCCGTATCAGCTCTTGCCGCTTTACCAAAGGCGGTGGCGGTAAGGGTTATCCGCAGTTTGAGCGGAAGCTCTCTGACCAGGGAGCAGACGGAAGCTGTTCTAAGTGTAATCAAAAGCGAAGCACCCTCGGGAAGGGTGAGTCTGCCGGGCTGCCGGGCTGTTCGTGAGTATAACACTCTGCGTTTTGTGACCGAATGTGAAGTGCCGACCTTTGAGCCATTCGCCATTTATGACGGCTTTTTCGGACACATTCCTGCTTTGGATATGAGTATCCGGTGCAAAAAAGCGATTTACACAGAAATAATTCACAAATCTTTCAATTCTTTGGTATTCAAAAGATCGGGTTTGTGTGGTACAATAATAGTCCGGCCTCGTGCCGTTGGCGACAAGCTGACTATTGCAGGCCGAAACGTAACCAAGTCCATTAAAAAGCTGATGATTGAAAAGCGTATCCCTCCAAGCGAGCGGGAGATTGTGCCGATCGTTTGCGACGAAAAGGGCGTTATCGGCGCTTTTGGCATGGGGCAGGACCCCGGAACTGTGCCGAATGTGGGTGACGAGGTTTTTATTATTACAATCAGTTAATAATCAGCAATTTCCATAATTAACATTATAAATGAATGGAGAATAAACATGCTGCATAATGATATTCAGAAGATTTATTTTACAGAAGAACAGATCCGTGAAAGAGTAGCGGAAATGGGCAAGGTCCTCACCGAGGAATATGCTGACAAGCATCCTCTGATGGTGGGTGTTCTTAAGGGCTGCTTTGTTTTTATGGCAGATCTGATGCGTGAAGTCAATATCCTCTGCGATATAGATTTCATGATCGTTTCCTCCTACGGCAGCGGTACCACAACCACAGGTGCTGTAAAGATCCTCAAGGACCTTAATCAGGATATCGAAGGACGTCACATCGTTATCATCGAGGATATTCTCGACTCCGGTGTTACCCTTTCTTATCTGAAGCAGTATCTGTCCATGAGAAAGCCGGCTTCCATTAAGATCTGTACTCTTATGGATAAGCCTACCCGCCGTAAGGCTGATATCAAGGCTGACTACGTTGGCTATATTTGCCCCGATGACTTCATCGTTGGCTATGGTCTTGACTATGACGAAAAGTACAGAAATCTTCCATACATAGGCGGTCTTAAGCCTGAGGTATATTCCTGATAAAGAAAGAAGTGAAAGCTAATTGAAAGCAAAAACCCCTAAAAAACGCGATATAGGTTTCTATGTCTTTATATTTGTGATCCTTATGGCTGTGGTTTACCTGCTTGCTGCGGGAAACACCGGTGCAACCGAGGTAACATATTCCGAAATGCGGACACTGTTCGCTGAGGAAAAGGTTGAATCCTTTATCATCGAGGACGGCACGGTATATATGGAGCTCCGCGAGCCGTATAACGAATACGACGAGGCTGTCCACGAGCTGTATAACCTGTCTATTTTCTACGAAGATCTGGGAGAGACCATTGACGAGCAGTTTGCAAGCGGTGTTCTCACCGAGTACGACTATGACATCGGCATTCAGGCTCCATGGTGGCTGTCCATGATCCCATATCTGCTCCTTATGGGCGGTATTGTTGTTCTTTGGGTAGTTATGATGAACCGCTCCGGCGGTGGTGCAGGCGGTGCTGTTAAGTTCAGCAAGGCTCGTGCCCGTGTTGGCATTGACGAAAAAAAGCGTGTCACCTTCAACGACGTTGCAGGTGCAAAGGAAGAAAAAGAGGAGCTTGAGGAGATCGTTGAGTTCCTTAAGGATCCAAAGAAGTTTATCAACCTCGGTGCAAGAATTCCAAAGGGCGTTCTTCTTGTAGGCCCTCCGGGCACAGGTAAAACCCTTCTTGCAAAGGCTGTTGCAGGTGAAGCAAAGGTTCAGTTCCTTTCCATCTCCGGCTCTGACTTCGTTGAGCTTTACGTTGGCGTAGGTGCAAGCCGTGTTCGTGACCTGTTTGAACAGGCTAAGAAGTCTGCTCCTGCAATCGTATTCATTGACGAAATCGACGCTGTCGGCCGTCAGAGAGGCTCAGGTCTCGGCGGCGGTCACGATGAACGTGAACAGACACTTAACCAGCTTCTGGTTGAAATGGATGGTTTCACAGCAAATGAGGGCGTTATCGTTGTTGCCGCAACCAACAGAGCCGATATCCTCGATAGTGCACTTCTCCGTCCCGGCCGTTTCGACAGAACGGTTTACGTTGGTCTTCCGGACGTTAAGGGTCGTGAAGATATTCTCAAGGTTCACGCAAGAAATAAGATCCTTGGTGATGACGTTGACCTTGCAAGCCTTGCCAAAGGCACACCGGGCTTTACAGGTGCTGACCTTGAAAACCTTCTCAACGAAGGTGCACTCCTTGCCGCAAGACGAGGTAAGAAGTTTATTACAATGGCTGAGCTTGACGAAGCTATTCTCAAGGTCCAGGTTGGTCCTGAAAAGAAGAGCCGCAAGGTTCCTGAAAAGGCAAGAAGGCTCACTGCCTATCACGAGGCAGGTCATGCTGTTTCCGCTTACTGGCTGGATAATGTTGACCCTGTTCATCAGATAACAATTATTCCAAGAGGCCCTGCCGGTGGTATGACAATCTATCGCCCCACTGAGGATAAGACCTTCAGCTCCAAGAGTGAAATGTTTGAGCGTATTGTAACCGCTCTGGGCGGCAGAATTGCCGAAAAGCTGTTCCTTGACGACATCTCCACCGGTGCTTCCAGCGATATTCAGCAGGCAAGTGCAATCGCAAGAGCAATGGTCACAAAGTATGGTATGAGTGAATCCCTTGGCCCCATCTCCTACGATTCCAGCGATCAGAGCATTTTCATCGGCCGCGATTTCGCCGCAACCAAGAGCTATTCCGAAAAGGTTGCAAGCCAGATCGACGATGAGGTTCGCAGAATTTTTGCAGAAGCCGAAAAGCGTTGCGAAGATATCCTTACCGAGCATAAGGACGTTCTGATCACTCTGGCTGAATACCTTCTTGAGCATGAGACAATGGAAGGCGAGGATTTCGCAAAGCTCTGCAGCACGGGTAAGCTCCCGGAGGCTGACGAAAAGGAAGAACTTCCTGAGGCTGTTGAAGAGCTTCCGGAAAGCGATAATGACAATCAGTAAACAACAAAAACTCCCCGAAATGTGAACTTTCGGGGAGTTTGAGTTTATTAAGAACCTTATTCTTCGGTTTTATATTTATCTCTCTGATTGAAAATATTACCGCCGCAGGAGTCGACAGCAACGATGAGAGGGAGATTTTCAATCTCAAGACGCTTAACAGACTCACAGCCCAGATGCGGGAACGCGATCTCTGTGGCTGTTTTGATATGCTTGGCAATAAGAGCACCTGCACCGCCAACAGCACAGAAGTAAACAGCCTTATTTCTGACGATGGCATCAATGACCGCCTGACTGCGTTCACCCTTACCTATCATTGCACCCAATCCCAAGTCTAAAAGACGAGGAGCAAAGCCATCCATTCTGCCGGAGGTGGTAGGGCCACAGGAGCCTACAGCCATACCCTTCTGACCGGGGGTGGGGCCTGCATAGTAGATGACACCGTCCTTGATGGGGTAGGGAAGCTCGCCGCCTTCATCCAAAAGACGGAATATCTCCATGTGAGCCGCATCTCGTGAAGTGTGGCACACACCGCTGAGGTATACACGGTCGCCAAAGTGAAGCTCGCTGATATGGTCGCGAAGAGTGCTTGTATCAAGATGGAATTCCATTTGCTGATTCTCCTTATTTTACAGAAGCTTTTCAAGCTCAGCTTCTGCATCTGCAAAAGCTGTGTTCATAGAGGACATACTGCCCTCATACTTGTCACGAAGGGTGGAAATGATCTGAGAAGCGCTGCGCTTGGCCTCAAGACGCTGAAGCTCGGCCTGCGCCTTTGCTTCGTTTAAAGCTTTCTGAGCCGCTGCAATGTCATTATCATACTGAGCGGTTTTGGAGGCAAGCTCTTTCTTGGTCTGCTCAAGCTGGGCTTTGAGGGCCTCAAGCTCGTCAGAGGAGTCGCGGAGCTCATTCCAGACCTCGTTCAGCTCGTTGTGGGCAGTGCTCAGCTCGTCTGACTTTTCAGCAAGCTGTGCATTTTTATCGTCAAGCTGCTTTGTAAGACTTTCCGCCTGGTCGCGAAGCTCAGAGACCTCCTCCTGTAGCTTGGCTGCCGTCTCCTGATGCTTGTTACGCTCGATTGCAATGTCCTCTATGTAATTTATAACGTCAACCCGGTCAAAGCCGCCGAAGAGCCGTCTGCGAAAGCTGCCACGTTCATCTGCCATTTCAGTGTCCGCCTTTCAGTAGTCTATATGACATAATATAACATATTAATCATGATAAAACAACGATTTTTACGTCGAAAAGAGAATAATATCTCCGAATTTGGTGGTGGAAGGAGCTTTCGAGGTTTTTCTGTTTACTTTTATGGCAGTTTGTGCTAAAATCCTAATGTATGCGCCCGTAGCTCAGTTGGATAGAGCGTCAGACTCCGACTCTGAAGGCCGCTGGTTCGACTCCAGTCGGGCGTGCCACGAAAGAAACCTCTTTTGTCTACCAAGACAAGAGAGGTTTTTTCATGCATTTAGGGGCAAAATAGCCCTCAATATAGGAAAATACCGCTGAAACAGGGGCTGGAACGGTCGATCAGACTGCGCCAGCCCTGTTTTTTGCTTTTCGGCGGTCAAACAGGCACAATACTTTTCGCGTTTTTTTACAGAGCAAAGAAGTTGGCAAAACAGCAATCGACGGGATTTGAATAGCAAAAAGACAGCAGGTGTCGCAGAAAACTGACAGCTACACCTTGTAAATTGCGGAAACTTGTGCTATAATGTTTGG
>SVLU01000031.1 GCA_015067795.1 Oscillospiraceae bacterium | reverse complement strand
CTTCTTTCCGGGCTTGTACTAACTTGCTAAATTGCTTGTTAGTAGCTCGCTTCGCTCGATGCTTGAAGCTAAAGCTTTTTTACGGGGTACCTCCACCGGCATAGCCGGTGGTTTCCCTAACCAATGAGGAAACGAGCCGCAATGCGGCTCGTTTTTTGACTTTTGAAAAATTTTTGATTTTGAAAAAATAATGCTTGCATTTTCCTTGCGGTTATGCTATTATGATTTGGTGATAAGCGCCTGTAGCTCAGCTGGATAGAGTGCACGGCTACGAACCGTGAGATCAGGGGTTCGAGTCCCTTCAGGCGTGCCAGGATTCTGCCGTCAGGCAGGGTTGGGAAGGTGGGATACGACTTTGTCGTATCCCATTTTTGTTTTCAAATGGGACGGCAAGTCATTTGACTTGCTTTTATTTTTTCACAAAGGATATGTAAGGAGTAATCTCTATGTGGAAATCTTTAAAACAGGAATGTATGAGCTGTAAAAAGTGTCCTCTTTGGGAAACACGCCACAATGTGGTTTTCGGCGTGGGCAATCCTGAGGCTGAGGTCATGTTCATCGGTGAAGGCCCCGGAGAAAACGAGGACCTGCAGGGTGAGCCTTTTGTCGGAAGGGCAGGCAAGCTTCTTGACGATATGCTGAGGATGATTGACCTTGACAGAAGCAGGAACATTTACATCGGCAATATTGTAAAATGCCGTCCTCCCAAAAACCGTGACCCATTGGGTACTGAACAGGAGTCCTGTATTGACTGGCTGTACCGGCAGATAGAACTCATCAACCCGAAAATCATCGTATGCCTTGGTAGAATTGCCGCAATGCAGATGATAAAGCCCGATTTCAGAATTACCAGGGAACACGGTCAGTGGTTCGATGTGGACGGCAGAAAGTGCATGGCACTTTATCATCCGGCGGCACTTCTCCGTGACCCCCACAAGCGTCCCGACACCTTTGAGGACTTAATGACACTGAAACAGGGTATTAAGGACTGGTGCGATACCTATAATAAATAAGATTGAGTAACGAATTTGTCATTCCGGGGAGCGGAGCGACGTGGGAATCTTATGTTGAAGGATTGCCGCGTGTCGTAAACGGCTCCGGAGTGACACGCTGACTTTAAACATTTTTCAGGAGAACATTAAATGCTGAATTTCAGACCCATACAGCTTGCGGATAAAGAGTGGATTGACCCTCTTATCCGTAAGGGAGATTTAAAGACCTCCGACATGAATTTCACAAATCTTTATACATGGGCAGGCGGCTTCAAGGGACAGGTGGCGGAAAACGGGGACAGGCTTTTCCTGCGTTTCGGCTTCCTTGAGAATACCCCATGCTACGCATTTCCGGTTGGCACGGGGGACCTTCGGGAGGCTGTTGAGGCTCTCAAGGCTGACGCTGCCGGCATGAACGCACCGTTTTTGATGCGTGTATCCGAAGATGCGCTTCCTGAGCTTGAAAAGCATTACAACGGCTGCTTTGACCTTGAAAACAGCGATAAATGGAACGATTACATCTATTCCGCAGAACGCCTGGCAACTCTTGCGGGCAAAAAGCTTCACGCAAAGAGAAATCACATCAACCGCTTTGATAAAGAGCATGAATGGAGCTTTGAGCTGATAAGCCAAGATAATCTTGGGGAATGTCGGACGATGTGCGATGACTGGTTTATGCAGATGGGCGAAGAGCGTGAAATGGATTTCAGCGGCGAGAGAAGAGCGATTTACCGCCTTTTTGATGCATATAATGTGCTGAAACCCGATGGTGCACTCATTCGTGCAGAGGGCAGAGTGGTGGCGTTTACCTTCGGCGAGCAGCTATCAAGCGACACTTATCTCATCCATTTTGAAAAGGCATACCCACAGATGCAAGGCGGCTATACCCTGATAAACAGGGAATTTGTTCGATATATCATGAAAAAATATCCGAATATCAAGTGGATAAACCGTGAGGAGGACATGGGCCTTGAAAATCTCCGTAAGGCAAAGCAGTCCTATTTCCCCGATATGATGGCAACAAAGTATATTGCAGCCTGGAGGTGACCCATGAGGCGTATGGCGGCTCAGGATATTCCTGAACTGAAAGCCCTTTGGAAAAAGGTTTTCGGTGATACGGATGAATATATTGACCTGTTTTTTGAGGATCTCCACCACCCCGATGGCGGCGTTGTAATTCACGACAACGGCACTTTGGCGGCTATGGGCTTCCTTGTGCGTTTGGGTGAATATAACGGCAGAGAGGCTTTGGTGACCTATGCTGTTGCCTGTGAGCCTGACTTCAGGGGCAGGGGGCATGGTGCGGCGATAAGCCGTGAGCTTATGAGCATAGCCGGTGAAGGTGCTGTTATATGCCCGGCTGAAAAGAGCCTTTTTGACTTTTACAGAGACAGGGCAGGGTACGAAACTGCCTTCTATGTAAGTGAGTATACATTTAATAATAGTAATCTCATTTCGGGTGTCGGCAGCATTAGCTCCGTAACTGCCGCTGAGTACGCTGAGCTTCGTGAGAAGCGTCTTTTGGGCATACCGCATATAGTTTTTGATCAAAAAGCAATACGCCATCAGGAGCGGATATCTGCTCTCACGGGGGGCGGACTGTTCAGGGTTTGTGACGGCTGCTGTGCGGTGGAGCTTTGGGGTGGCAGGATTATCGTCAAGGAGCTTCTTGCTTCCAATGTTGAGAAATCAGCAGCTACGATAAAAAATCATTTCGGCGGAAATGAAATCACAGTCCGATGCCCGGTGCAAAATCTTAATAATTGTCGTCCCTTTGCAATGGCAAAGCAGAGGTATAACGGAGCTTTGCCATACCCATGGTTCGGTTTCGCTTTTGATTAGACACCCATTATGTTGTGTTATTAAAAATTGACGTCATCAATGTATGGCGGTTTTGGAAAAACTTTTTTGAAAAAATTTTAGCAGTTAATACTTTTGTAACATTTGACTGTTTTTTAATTAATATTTTACAGGTAATATTGTTATTGCAAGAAGGCAGATTAATCTTTTTCATTTTATCCTCAATATAAAAGCAACGGGAGTTTGGAGCGACTCCCGTTGATTTTTTATGTGTTTTTTCAGAAAGTGTCGGAGACACTTTCTGTCGATACAGCTCCTATAGAGCTTCGATATGTGCTGCGGCACGAGAAAAAGCTATATCATATCGAGTTCATAAGAACATATCGAATTTGCCGTAAGGCAAATATATCGAATGAACGTAGTAAATATATCGACAACTCTGTTTGCAAAAGAATATGAAATAGGTTATAATCGAACAATCAAGTTTTTAAGGACGAATACTATGAATTTCAAGGAAAGATTTATCCGTGCAAGGCGGGCAATAATAAGAAAGGACTTTTCCCACCTGAACGATATGCAGCTTGAGGCGGCAATGAGTACACAGGGTGCACTGCTTATTCTGGCAGGTGCAGGAAGCGGAAAGACCACGGTACTTATAAACCGTGTGGCAAATATATTAAAATACGGCAGCGGCTACGAGAGCAGGGAAGTACCGGAATACGCAACGGAAGAGGATCTTCAGCTTCTGGAGTACTGGGTGGATGACCCTCTGCCCGAGTATGCCCACAGGGTCCGTGAGCTTTGTGCCGTAGAGCCGGCCCGTCCATGGAGCTGTATTGCCATCACCTTTACAAACAAGGCGGCAAACGAGCTTAAAACAAGGCTTGAGAACTTTATTGGCCCTGAAGCGGGGGATGTTTGGGCAATGACCTTCCATTCCGCCTGTGTGCGCATCCTTCGCCGTGATATAGATAAGCTGGGCTATGACAGGAGCTTCACTATCTACGATACCTCCGACAGTATCAGCACAATGAAGCACGTTTTAAAGGAGCTGGAAATGGACGACAAGACATTTCCTCCGAGAACTGTGCTTACATATATAAGTCAGGCAAAGGACAGTCAGCTTAACCCCGGGGAATTCATCCAGCAGGCAGGCGGTGACCTTCGCCGCAAGCGTATCGGTCAGGCGTATCAGCTTTATGCAAAGAAGCTCCGTGAGGCAAACGCGCTGGACTTTGATGACCTTATCCTCGTGACGGTAAAGCTCCTGCAGGAGAATGAGGAAGTCCGCGAATACTATCAGAAAAAGTTCAAATACGTACTTATCGATGAGTATCAGGACACAAACCGACTTCAGTATCTCCTTGCGAAGCTTCTTGCCGGCGGTTACGGAAATATATGCGTTGTGGGTGACGACGACCAGAGTATTTACAAATTCCGCGGTGCAACCATCGAAAATATCCTCAGCTTTGAGGATGAGTATAAAAACGCAAGAGTCATCCGTCTTGAACAGAATTACCGTTCCACAGGCAATATCTTAGAGGCGGCAAACGCGGTCATCAGGCACAATTACGCCAGAAAAGGCAAGGAGCTTTGGACCGAAAAGCCAAAGGGTGACAAGCTCTGCCATTATATTGCCGGCAATGAGCATGAAGAAGCCCAGTATGTTGCGGGTAAGATACTTGCAGGTTTCTCCGGCGGAGCAGGCTGGGGCGATTACGCGATTTTGTACAGAATGAATGCCCAGTCCAACCAGCTTGAATACGCTCTGAAGCGAAACGGAATACCGTACCGTGTGTTCGGCGGTATGCGGTTCTTTGACCGTATGGAAGTCAAGGATATGCTGGCATATCTCTGTGTCATCGACAATCCCAATGATGACCTGAGGCTTGTCCGCATTATAAACAGCCCTCCGAGAGGCATCGGTGCAAGAACTGTCGAAACGGTTCAGGCAATAGCCGCAAGAGACGGCAGGTCGGCTTTTGATGTGCTGTGCCATTGCCTTGAATATCCTGAGCTTAAGCGTGCCGCAAGTCATATCCTGCCCTTTACGGATATGTTAAATGAGCTTCGGGAGGAGCTGGGCAAGGTGCCTCTCGATGAGTTTTATGACCATGTTGCAGAGAAGAGCGGATATGTCCGCTTTTTAAAGGAAAAGGACAACGAGGAAAACAGGGACAGGCTGGAAAACGTCAAGGAATTGAAATCCAATATCCTCATGTTCATGAAGGATGTTACCGAACCGACCCTTTCGGAATTTTTGGCGGAGGTTGCCCTGTACACCGACCTCCAGCAGTATGAGGATGGCAGTGACTGCGTAGTTCTCATGACCATCCACAGTGCAAAGGGTCTGGAGTTTGATAATGTATTTATAGTAGGCGCAGAGGACGGAATTTTCCCGGGTACAAAGGCCATTGGAGAGCCGGAGGAAATGGAAGAGGAACGCCGCCTGTGCTACGTTGCGATAACAAGAGCAAGGAAGCTTCTTTATATAACCAGCGCACGTCAGCGTATGCTTTTCGGCCGAACAGCGGCAAATCCTGTCTCCAGATTTGTCAAGGAGATACCTGATGAAAACATCGACAGACCTGCCGAAAAGAGAAGCTTTGACTTTGGCTCGGGCTATGGTTTCAGCAGCTACGAGAGCCGTTATTCCTCCTCCGGCAGCCGATATAATGCTCCGGCAAAGCAGGAGAAGCCTGCTCCCAGGTATGTAGCAGCCCCGCAGAAAAAGGCCGCTCTGCCTGATTTCAAGGCTCTGGACAGAGTTCATCACAAGGCATTCGGTGAGGGTACGATAACACGCATCACCGCAATGGGCGGTGACGCGCTGGTGGAAATAAACTTCGATACCGCAGGGCCAAAGAGACTTATGCTGAAATCCGCATCAAGTCACATGGAAAAAATTTAAAAAACCGTGAACAAAATCGGGCTTGGTTACGTCTAAACAAACAACAAATAAAATCACGATCCGTTAGCTTCGGCATACCGAAGCAGCACATCCCCCATACAGTCGGCAAAATGCTCCACAGCAGTGAGGGACTCCTGCAGGGTATTCCCTGTACAGCCAACCTCCACAATAAGTGAGCCTGAGGTTGCGTGCTGATTGTAGCGGTACTGGGAGATGGTGACGGGTCGGGCGAGACCGGGATATTTTTCGTCCATGTCCGCCTGAAGGTGGAGAGCGAATTTCAAATTTTCCTGCCATTGGGGATGCTCAAGACCTGAGAAATTACTTCCCGCAATCAGCAGGATTTGAGAACAGGCTTCGCCGTTTATTTCCGCAGCCGTGCGAATTTGATTTCCGTTACTGTCCTCAAGGGCGTCCCGGTGCAGGTCGATGACCACTTTGATATCGGGATATTCGCTGAGATAGCTCTCGATGGAGTCGAGAGAGCGGTTATAGGAGCCTGTGTAGGTGGGATAGTCGTAAAGCTCCCGGTCGTGGAGAACGGCAATACCACGCTCCTCCAAAAGCTCGGTGAGGCGATCACCGATACGTATTACATTATAATTCTTATCCTCGGTCCTTGAAGGATCGCTGGCGATATAGATATCATCACCGTCAGGCTTGTAGGCTTCGCTTCCGTGGGTGTGGATGATAAGCACCTGAGGGGAGTTGGGTTCGATGTGAATATTGAGATCATCGGACAAAAGGGCGGAAGGGTCGATGGAATAATCGGTTTTGTTTTTGATTTTGATGTTTTCGGCGTCAAGGGAATATTCGTAAAAGGCGGCGGCGATGGGCTCTGCCGGGGGGATGACAACCTCCCGAACCGCTTCCTGAACCACCGGCTCCTGAATTATTTCCTCATCAGGAAGATCCAGAGCGGTTATTTCCTTCAGCAAGGCGGATTGAGAAGCCAAAAGATGAATGGTGGAGCTTTCGTCTCCTGAACCTCCAAGCTCCATTCGGAGAATGTTGGTCACGGAGTCCGGTTGGGAAGCAATGTTTTTAAAGATGCTTTCGGCAGCGGCCTCCGCTCCAAGACCGATGGACAGCCTGATGATAAGAAAGAATGAGGCAAAAACAGCAACACTTCTGAGTACGGGCTGCTTTTTTGAACGTCTGATGTGTTTTCTCAATTAAGCACACCTCCCTTTAGTATACATATATAATGTATATTTCGGGACTCGGAATTTATGCTTGTATTGGATTAAAACCTGGTATAAAATTAAGAGGCATTTTTAAGGAGAACCAAAATGACTAAAACATATTACCCAAGGGGCGTATGCTCAAGGCGAATGGATATAGAGGTGGAGGACGGCGTTGTTAAGGAAGTCCTTATCTCAGGAGGCTGCAGCGGCAACAGACAGGGTATAGCAGCCCTTGTGAAGGGCCGCAGGGTCAGCGAGATAATTTCACTTCTCAGCGGCATAAACTGCAACGGCAGAGGAACCTCTTGTCCGGATCAGCTTGCAAGAGCTCTTGTGGAGATAGAAAGGGAGATACAGCATGAAGCCTGAATTCTGTAATACGATTAATCTCACCCATAACAAGAAAAAGTCTGAGATAGTTCTTAACTTCTCTCACTTATACACCGAGCACAACTTCACCACCAAAGACGGTGTTCTCACAGATGTATCCGCACAGGTGGTCGAGCCTGTTGCAAGCGTGCTTCTCACAAGGGAAGGTGCGATTGCTCTTACAAATCTCATGAATCGTATTGTCAAGGATTGGGAAAGCGATCCTAACGAATAAACAAAGCGAATCAGAAAGGAACTCTATAAAATGAAAAAGATTATTGCTCTTTTACTGGCTCTTGCAATGTGTGTAAGCCTTTGTGCCTGCGGCGGCAGAGAGGTTTCCAGCCCGGGCTCTGCAGATGAAGAAAACGCTGCTGAAACTGACGATGAAGCTTCAAACGAAGCAGGTGAGATTTCAGACCCAGGCACAGAATCCACCGAAAATACTCCGGTAAATGACGATGCTGCAGAAGGCGAAAACACCGGCACAGTAGTTGATCCTGCAAACGTAGAAGCCCCTGAATCCACCGAGTCTACATCCAACAGTGCAGGCATGGATATCAGCTACGCAGGCGGCATGAGCGTTAAAGAGGAATCTGACGGAACAACACTTGTTGAATACGGCTCAGACAGGCTCTACATTCGCGATGTAACAGGTGAATATAAGCCCGAGTCCACTGATGCGGCAACATTCCTTTACGAATACGCATACGAAAAATGCGTTCAGATGGTAGTGGATACCTACGGCGAGATCACACAGTTCGGTGGTGAATACCCTATCACACCGTCCGGTAACGAGATCTACGGCTATGGTGCAAACATGACCTGTCAGAGCGGAGTAGGTGTATTTGCCTCCATAAAGCTGGTTGCTCTTGAAGGCGGAGACGGCTATGCGGTTATGATCAGCGTATGTCATGAGAGCAATGCAGGCGTTTTCGACAATGTCGAGGTAGAGTAAAAAGGGCAGAATAGCGAAATATTGACGAAATTTTTGTGCAACTTATAGAAAAACTCTGAAACCCCTTGACAAATCGGTAAATCTCGGCTAAATTATATTAGAACACTAATGGAAGAAGTGTTTCCTTCGGTGTCCCTAAAAATGGGCCGCTCAGGGAGATATGATTCCTGTTCACTATACACAGCGGCGGGAAAGCTTGACTTGACGCAGCATTGCAGCAGGCGGCGGCGGAAAAGCGGAAACGTCAGTGTATATTGTGGCGACGGCACAATGAACAATGTCGACGTTTAGTTTTCCCCCACGCAATGTATAATGGCACTCAAAATATTGAAAGGAGAATTTCAAAACAATGAAAAAGATTTTAGCTTCTATTCTTGTACTGACAATGCTCGTATGCTGCATGAGTATTTCTGCTTTCGCTGAAAGCGCACCGGCAACCCTCACAATCGAAGATGCAACTGTAACAGCAGGTGAAACTGTTGTAGTTCCTGTAACAATTAAGGTAACAGGCGAACTCGCAGCTGTTCTCTCCCAGCTCACAGTAGCAGACCTCGACTACGAAGTAACCAAGATTGCTAACGGCCTGTGGACATTAGACAACGGTGCTGTTGAAAAGAACGTTCCAACCGGCACATTTGACTGGTACAAGTCCTCCAACGTTGACCTCGCTGAATTCGGCGAAGGCAATATCGTTAACATCACAATCAGCGTTCCTGCAGATGCAGTTAACGGTGAATACACAATGACTCTCTTCAGCGAAGACTTTGCATACGTTGCATCCGCAAATGATGACGAAGTTACAACATACGAAGGCGCTACATATACTGACACAGCTGTTCTCACAGTTGTTGGCGGTGTAGATCCAGTTGATCCAGAAGATCCAGTAGATCCAGAAGATCCAGTAGACCCAGAAGATCCAGTTGATCCAGAAGATCCAGTAGACCCAGAAGATCCAGAAGATCCAGTAGACCCAGAAGATCCAGTTGATCCAGAAGATCCAGTTGATCCAGAAGATCCAGTAGATCCAGAAGATCCAGCTGATCCAGAAGATCCAGCAGATCCAGAAGATCCAGCAGATCCAGAAGATCCAGCAGATCCAGAAGATCCAGCAGATCCAGAAGATCCAGCAGATCCAGAAGATAAGGAAGATAAGGAAGAGGACAAGAAGGACGACACCACAGAAACTGGCGACTCCACAAACCTCTACATCTACATGGCACTCTGCCTGTTCGCTGCAGCAGCTATCGTAGTATCTGCTTACGAACTCAAGAAGAACAGAGGCTAATCTGAACCCTTAGTTCTGAATAACTGAAAAACAACATCGGCTCCCGAGAAATCGGGAGCCGTTTTTTGTGGCTCTGTCACAACAAGCTGCCGTAGGGTTTGTCGCTTTGCGACGAACCGCAAAACCATCTCTGTCATCAGGAATAATGAATTCAACGTTTTCATCCGTACCCCTTGGCTCGCCCTTTTGGGAGAGCTGTCAGCCGTAAGGCTGACTGAGAGGGGATTTAGGTATTGATGAAATTCGGTAAGCTTTGTAGGGACATCCCTTAGTTAATTTAATTCTGCTGATAGTATTTGAAATTTCTTCTTTTTGCGTTTATAATAGATAAGGATTTCATGTTGATTACGGAGGCACAAAATGATCGTATATTCCACAAAAGAGACCATAAAGCAGTTTGATATAAAAATGTCCCAGTCCTTACCCTATCCAAAGAACGAGGCGGCACAGGCTATTATTGACCGCGAGGGCGGTGACGAGCTTTTAAAATGGAGTGCAAAGTATTTTGAGTTTGACGGCAAAAAGTGTATGCAGATCATGAACATGGCAAGTATGTTCACGTTGTTTCTCATGGATGTGGGCAGGGTCGAGCTGCATTATATCGGTAATATGATGGCAAATTATATACACGATGTATATGAAAATGATACAGAAATGCTGCGTGCCGTCGAGAAAATGTTTGAAAAGACAGGTGGCATCTGCCATACTGCTCTCAACGATACAAATGTCCTTATGATGATGACCCAGATCCAGCTGAAGTTTGCCCTTAACGGCCGCCGTTTTTATGACTACGTTGAGAACGGTGTTCTTAAAACTGCTGAAATTAACAAGACCTTCAACCGCCAGTGGCCTGTAAGAATTTCCGTTGACGGTGCGGACGAGGAATTTGTTCCTGCCGATAAGTTCAGGGAACTGATGGTTGCGAGGTTTGGTGAGTAAAATATTAAATGGCTTAAAGCACGAGCTTTAAGCCATTGGTTTTTTTAGTGAAGAATGAAGAGTGAATAGTGAAAAGTGAATAGTACAAAAAAGAAAAGACAATTTCCAAGGAAATTGTCTTTTCTTTTTGGAGCGGGCGACGAGGCTCGAACTCGCTACCTCCACCTTGGCAAGGTGGCGCTCTACCAGATGAGCTACGCCCGCATCAGCAAGGAGTATTATAGCATATTTGCGGAAATTGTCAAGGGATAAAATCGAAAAATTTTAAAATTTGCGGTAAAAATTCAGCTCCCTGTTAAGGGAGCTGAATGCAGTCTATCGAAGGAATATAAAACTTGTCATTGGGAGGTTGCCTGGTGTTTAATCTTCCGGAGCTTCGGATTGCTCGGGATCATTCGGTGAAGGTGAGCGTACCGGTTCGGTGACTGATGCCGGTTGTTCAGACTGGGGAGCGCCGGTAAGGTAGGTGTAATTCAAATTGCCTTTGCATACAGGATATGCGGCGGTGTCCCATGAATAGCTGCCCATCATCTGGCTGTCAGTTCGCATGACAGAGCCTGCCGCACCGGAGGAAAGCTTTGTAATATCGAAGTGATACCAATTCCCATCCACCTTGATGAGATTCCAGGTGTGGATATAGTTATCGTAACGGCCGGATACGACCTTGCAGTCGATATCGTACCAGTCACAAAGAAGCTTCATAGCCATCGCGAAGCCCTCGCTGGAGGCACGAACCTGCTGAAGTGCACCGTAAGCGGTGTTTACCATTGCGGACTGGTTGTACTCCTCATCGGTGACATTGCCGATGTAGTCGGTTCTGTTGGAGAGGTACAGGCAGAGCTGGTAAAGAAGCTGAGGTTCATTTTGGATATTGCTGAATTCCGGGTCAAGCTGTGTTTTAAAGGTCAACAGGAAGTTTCTGCGCTCGTTCATAATGGAGGCGGAGTTGATGTATTCCATGTTGACTTCGTAGATATGCCCGATCTGAGTTGTGTCGGAGTGTTTAATGATATCCATAGCAGGCATGGAAACAATGAGCTGTGGGTCGGCGTAATAAAGACTCCGCATTACGGAATTGATGCTGTTGGCATCTACCGCGTCGCTTGTGGTCTTGATCGCAAAGGACTCGACGCAGTTTTTCATAGCCTCGGTGATAACAGGCTCAAGATCGGCTATCGAGTTAACGGAGATGATACCCTCCACCTGTGAAGCATCCTTCTGGTAGGTGATGGAAACCGTTGCCTCGTAATAGGTAACAAGACGGTTCAAGGTACTTGCAACGTATGCACCGGAGTATGAGCCGATGGCGGTATCGTTTGCGATGTAGATGCAGGCATTGTTCAAATCCTGCTCAATATCACCATCGTAAGAGGAAAAACGGATGATACCTGTCTCCTCGTGGTTGGAAATCAGAAGGTACATAGCCTGTCGGAGGTCATCATAGTCAGAGACTTCAATAAATGTTGGATCGGAGGTGTCCACATTTGTTGAAGAATTGTGTGGTGTTGTCTGCTCCACGCTGATCTCCAGCAGTGATGAACAGCCACACAGTATCAGCATTGCGAATATCAGAGGGATCAGCTTTTTCATGGGTTTACCTCCATGCCGTTGATGGCAATCTGCTGCTCTTCCATATCCTCCTCTTTAAGGATTGCACCTGCTGCCGGCAGGGTTTTAACTCTGTATCGGCTTTTGTTCCTGATGGCTGTTTCCTCAAGGGGGCGTGCGTTTTTCAGAGTGAAACGCTTTTTAAGGCTCATGATAGCAACGCCCTGGGCACTTCTGGAGGTCTTTGGTGCCGTGAGAGCGGTGTTAAAGACAAGAGCACGGTTGTCGGTGGAGTATACGGCAACTTCCATGTCGTCCTTAAGCTCCAGTACAGACATCAGCGGACTCTTATCGGAATAAGCACCTGTGAGCTTTTTGCGGTTTGTTTTTGTGGCGTATGATGAGAGAGCAACTCTTGCCGCTTTGCCGTTTTCAAAGAAGAACATAACGGAACCGCTGTAATCACCCGGATCCATCAGATAGACAACACTTTCCCCCTCGTCCATACTTAGAACTGTTGGGAGGAAGCTGCCTAAAACGGAAGCCTTTGCATCGGGGAAGTCACTTGCACGGGTCTTGTAAACCTGCTGTTTATTGGTGAAAACAAGAAGCTCACTAACGTTTGTGGCTTCAAAGGCTAAGAATGGGCCGTCCAGCTCCTTGTACTTCTGTTCACCACCCATACGCAGGCTAAGAGGAGTGATCTTTTTGAAATAGCCTTCACGGGACAGGAAAATGTTTACAGGATAGCTTTCGATAACCTCCGGCTCATCCATATCCTGAATTTCATCGGCGTAAACGATATCTGTCCTTCTTGGGCTGTCGTGCTTCTTGAGAGCATCCTTCAGCTCACGAATGATGATGGTCTTAATTCTGCGTTTGCTTTTGAGAATGTCCTCAAGGTCGGAGATTTCCTTTTCAAGAGCATCGATCTCAGCAATGCGTTTCAGAATGTATTCCTTATTGATGTTTCTCAGCTTGATCTCGGCAACATATTCCGCCTGAACATTGTCAATGCCAAAGCCGATCATCAGATTTGGAATAACCTCCGCTTCCTCCTCGGTGCTGCGGATGATGGAAATTGCCTTGTCGATATCAAGGAGGATAAGGGAAAGACCCTTGAGAAGATGGAGCTTGTCCTTTTTCTTACAGAGGTCGTGATAAACCCGACGGCGTATGCACTCGCAGCGCCATGCTGTCCACTCTTCAAGGATTTCGGAAACACCCATAACCTTTGGACTTCCCGCAATAAGAATATTGAAATTGCAGGCGAAGCTGTCCATCAGGGGAGTCTGCTTGTAGAGCTTGTTCATGAGCTTCTGAGGGTCAGTACCGCGTTTAAGGTCGATGGCAAGCTTAAGACCGCTGAGGTCGGTTTCGTCACGCATATCGGAAATTTCTTTCACCTTGCCTGCCTTTATAAGCTCGGCAACCTTGTCTATGATTGCTTCACAGGTGGTGGTGTATGGAATTTCGTAGATTTCAATGAGGTTTTGCTCCTTGATATAACGCCACTTTGCTCTGACTTTAAAGCTGCCTCTGCCTGTGCGGTAGATGTTTTCCATCTCGCTTCGGTTGAAAATAAGCTCTCCGCCTGTTGGAAAATCGGGAGCCTTCAAAGTCTCCATAATGTCACAATCAGGGTCGGAAAGGTAGTCGATAGTGGTGCGGCATACTTCACCAAAGTTAAAGCCGCAGATGTTGGATGCCATACCAACGGCGATACCTGTGTTTGCACTTACAAGAATATTTGGGAAAGTGGTTGGAAGCAGAGCAGGCTCTTTTGTTGTGGAGTCATAGTTGTCCACAAAGTCAACGGTGTCCTTGTCAATGTCCCGGAAAAGCTCGGTGCAGATGGAGGACAGCTTTGCCTCTGTGTATCGGGATGCGGCGTAAGCCATATCACGGGAGTAGACCTTGCCGAAGTTGCCCTTTGAATCCACGAAAGGTGTCAGCAGAGCCTGATGGCCCTTGGAAAGGCGAACCATAGTTTCGTAGATGGAGGCATCACCGTGAGGATTGAGACGCATAGTCTGACCAACGATGTTTGCGGACTTTGTTCTTGCACCTGTCAGCAGGTTCATCTTGTACATTGTGTACAGAAGCTTGCGGTGAGAGGGCTTGAAGCCGTCTATCTCGGGAATTGCTCTGGACACGATAACGCTCATGGCGTAGGGCATATAGTTTGTCTCTAAGGTGTGGGTGATGGGCTGGTCAAGGACCTGTGCCTTTAAGCCTGCAACATTAGAGGGGATGCTTGTGTTCTTTTTTGTTTCTTTTTTCTTCTGCATATTAACCGTCCGTTAAAGAAATTTATATTAATGCTATCCACTTGAGAATGAGCAGTATGATAACGCCCGGTGTTCCCAGGCAGCCTACAATACCTGCGGTTACAACATTTATACTAAGGGTTATGCCGATCAAATCACCTGCCAAATTGATGATAAAAAGGCAAACGTAACCGAAAAGTATGTTCAGCAGGAGCTTTAAAGCGAAATTTATTGGTCCTTTAAAGATTTTAAGAACACCGATAACCATGAGGGAGATTATGAAGATAATAACAGCATGAATTATATAATCCATGGTTAACTCCTTTCAGGATATTATGTAATACAAAAAGTCAAATTTTGACTGTAAGAAATTGTAAGTAATAAAGCGGTGAGTGCCGTACATAATAGACTCAGACGACAGATGAGGGAGCCGCCTCGTTCAATGGGTCGAAAGACCCCTGTGCCAAGCTGAAAGGCGAGCGTCGCTTTAATGAATGGGACTAAGGGTGAACAGGTGTAAGGCGGTAAAGAAGCCTGACAGTTATTGAAGAATAATTTCTGTCGTTGCATCGGGCGGTAACCATTGGTTGCCGCCTGATTTATTTGCATTAAAGTAAACGCTGATTAAATGCACCTTCGGCATCTGGCGGCTATTTTCCGCCGGAAATGCGTTACATTTTCTTGAAATACACAAAGTATTACCTGCGAAAATGTGCCTTTTTCCAACGAAAAATATCTCGCCATCTG
>SVLU01000005.1 GCA_015067795.1 Oscillospiraceae bacterium | reverse complement strand
TGTTGCCAAACTTAACCTAAGTACCAAAACCGTTATGTCCCGTCGTGTCTATCTTCTTCACGACGATCCAAGGGAAAAGTTGTAAACTATGTTCCCGGACGTTTTGTAAACCATGTCACACTTGACATAATAGCCGCCCCTACTAACTATGTCCAACATATTTGATATATTTCAGCATTTATCTATAAACATTTCAGAAGGTAATATCCCAAAATGGCGATGTATAAGTATAAGTGTATTTGCTCCACGCCATTTGGGTACGATACCTTTTTCAACAAGCATCAGAGTTATTACGCCAACACCGAGTTTCTTCGCCATTGTTCGTCTTGAAAGATTATTTGTAATGCGCAGATATTTAACGTTTTTACAAAAGATTTTTAAAACATATTTATTATTCATTTTTATCACCCACAATACGATAATAAATTGTTGGTATATTTGCAAGCATGATGTTATTATTATGTTATCAAAATATTTACGAGGTGTTATCATGGCAACTACCAGAATACAGACTGGAATAAGATTTGAACCTGAATTGCTTTACAAAATTTCTTATGTTGCAAAGCAAAATAAAAGATCTCTCAATGCACAGCTTGAGTATTTGGCTCAAACTTGTGTTGATGAATATGAAAAGAATAATGGCAAAATAGAAGTTGATGAGAATATAATGTATAGCAAATAGAATTCGATATATCCGTGTAGGGAAGGCAGCCCTCTGCCTTCCGATTTTACGTTTATCAAACGGCAGGCAGGAGGCTGCCTGCCCTACAGATACGGAACAAAATATTGCAACAAAAAACTGCCACCGACTTAGTCGATGGCAGTTCCAATTTTCAATTAATTATGCCTTAGTTGCATTCTGCTGATAGCGCCAGGAGTCACGGCACATATCGTCAAGATCCTTTTCAGCCTTCCAGCCAAGAAGCTCATAAGCCTTCTTGGTGTCTGCATAACAGGTTGCGATATCGCCCGGACGGCGGTCTGCAATAACGTAAGGAATTTCGATGTTGTTTACACGTTCAAATGCCTTAACGATGTCGAGAACGGAATAGCCAACGCCTGTACCAAGGTTTACAACCTCCGTACCCTTGTTATTTTCAGCGTACTTTACAGCAGCAACGTGACCCTTTGCAAGGTCAACAACGTGGATATAGTCTCTTACGCCTGTGCCGTCGTGAGTTGGGTAATCGTCACCGAAAACATTCAGCTTAGGCAGCTTGCCAACTGCAACCTGAGTGATATATGGCATCAGGTTGTTTGGGATACCCTGTGGGTCTTCACCGATAAGGCCGCTTTCGTGAGCGCCAATAGGATTGAAGTAACGGAGCAGAACTGCGGAGAGGTCAGGATCAGCGTTGGCAGCGTCCTGAATGATCTGTTCGATCATGTACTTTGTCCAGCCATAAGGGTTAGTGCAGCCTGTTGGCATACCCTCTACGAGAGGTACGGTTTCAGGAACACCGTAAACAGTTGCGGAGGATGAGAATACGATTCTGTTACAGTTGTATTCCTTCATCACCTCAAGGAGAGTGAGTGTGGTGTCAAGATTGTTTCTGTAATACTTAAGTGGAATTCTTACGGACTCGCCAACAGCCTTGAGACCTGCAAAATGGATAACGGCATCAATTTTGTTTTCCTCAAATACCTTACGCAGAGCGTCCTTATCAGCCACGTCTATTGGATAGAGTGGGATAGATGCACCTGTGATCTGTTCTGCCAGCTTGACAGCTTCGGGCTTGGAGTTGTAGAAATTGTCAGCGATGACAACTTCGTATCCGGATGCGATGAGTTCAACGGCTGTATGCAGACCGATATAACCGTTGCCGCCTGTGAGTAAAATCATGGTATTCCCTCCATAACTTAAATTATATTTTAATTATAGTACCGTTGTGTTATTCTGTCAACAAATTGTGTGTTAAATATTGATAAATGGGCTTGTATTCCACTCGGTATTTGCTTCAATAATATTCTCAGCTGTGAGGTTATAGAGTGCTGTGGATTTAGCTTCAAGCCTGAATATTTCAAATTCCTTTGCGGAAGCAGGCTTTGTGATTACAGGCAGCTCTGACTTCTTCTTTATCTCGCGGAGCATTTCACAACCCCTTTCACTTGCAGCAAGGACTCGTATATATGGTGGCTCTCCCCTGCTGTCCTCAGGTGATACACCAAGCCATGCACAAAGTATCATGCGGCGAATTCTGGACATAGGATAACGCTTGGATTTTGTTTTTTCCATGATGGCATCAAGACTTGCTTCCGTCATCACGGAATTCATAAGTCTGTTACCGAGACCTTCACCGCCAAAGGGCAGAGCATCGAATTCATCTTTTGTCATACTGCGGAGCTTTCCGAGAATTGCACGCTCACAGTATTCAAGACTGTGTAAAGGCTCATTCTCAAAAATCTCAGCCCCACTTTCCGGAACATATTTCCATTCGGGAGTACCATTTAATATAGTATTTCTAATAAATGAAGCGGAAGCAAAATTATCCGACGGAATTTCGCTGTCATGGTCTGTCATGTGTCGGCTGACAGTTACAGGTTCAACAGATGAACCGAGCCTTTCAAGTGCCTTTATATATTCAACACCCAAAATATTATTGGGGCTTTCTATAAGCTCACTCAGCTTCCCGTCAAGTGCTTTCTGACGTGCACTTGCATAGGAGATGCCTGTCGCCATAAGCTCACTAATGCGGTTTTCTGATGCGTTTATGCCCTTCACAAGCTCCCTAAGCTCACCTATATCCCCGCTTTCACTTCCAAAGCTGAGATGAGTTACAACACCGAGAGCATCAAGGAGAGAGACCGCGCCATAGGCAAATCCCTCAGCAGAGGACAGCACCCAAGGGATAGGAAGTTCAAGAACAAGGTCAGCACCGTTTAAAACCGCGGCTTTTGCTCGGGAGTGTTTTGCAAACACCGCACAGTCACCACGCTGAACGAAATTTCCGCTCATAACACAGACAATTCCGGTGTCCTCACCCAAAAGCTCACGGGTCTTTTCAATATGATATTTGTGTCCCAGGTGGAATGGGTTATACTCACAGACTATTCCCGCAGTGCTCATAAAAGTCTCCTTGGAAAAATTTTAAAAAATTCAAAAAAACAGTTGAGAAATAATGTAATTTGTATTAAAATATTATAGCTAATTTTTATATTTAATGCAAGTACAATGCCGTACAATACGGCGGATTGGAGATTATTATGAATATTCTTGTTATCAACGCAGGCAGCTCCTCTCTTAAGTATCAGCTCTTTGATATGGACACCGAAACCGTTCTGGCAAAGGGTCTGTGCGAAAGAATCGGTCTTGACGGCCATCTGAAGCACACTCCACTTGTTGGCGACAAGGTTGTATACAACGAAGATATCGAGCTCAAGGATCATTCCGTAGCTATCGCAGCTGTTATCGACAAGCTGGTCAGTGCTGAATACGGCGTTGTTTCCTCCATGAGCGAGATCGACGCTGTTGGTCACCGCGTTGTTCACGGCGGCGAAATGTTCAACGAAAGCACTCTCATCACTGCTGAAGTTATGAAAGCCATTGAAGACTGCATCCCTCTGGCACCTCTCCACAATCCTGCAAATATCACAGGCATCAAGGCTTGTCAGGAAGTTATGGGTGAAGATGTTCCTCAGATCGCAGTATTTGACACAGCTTTCCATCAGACAATGCCGGAAAAGGCATATATGTATGCAATTCCATACTCCTACTATAAGAACGATAAGATCCGTCGTTACGGCTTCCACGGCACATCCCACAGATACGTTGCTGCTAAGGCTGCTGAGCTTATGGGCAAGCCTGCAGAAGATATTAAGATCGTTACCTGCCACATGGGCAATGGCTCCTCCATCTGTGCTGTTGACGGCGGCAAGAGTGTTGACACCTCCATGGGCTTCACTCCACTTGCAGGTCTCCCAATGGGTACCCGCTGCGGTGATATCGACGCAGGTATCATGGAATATATCATGAACAAGTACGATGTAAATATCAAGGACATGATGAATATTCTCAACAAGAAGTCCGGTATGGTTGGTGTCAGTGAGCTTTCCTCCGACTTCCGTGACCTGGGCGATGCCAAGGACAACGATCAGGCTCAGCTTGCTCTCGATATGTTCTGCTACTCCGTTGCAAAGACAGTAGGCTCCTACGTTGTAGCAATGGGCGGCGTTGATGCTATCATCTTCACAGCAGGTGTTGGTGAAAACTCCAGGAGTGTTCGTGCAGCAGTTTGCAAATATCTGAAGGCTATCGGCGCAGTTATGGACGAAGATAAGAACAACGCTTGCCGCGGTGAAGCTGATATCGCAACCGATGACAGTGCAGTTCGTCTTTGGGTAATCCCAACAAACGAAGAGCTGGTTATCGCAAGAGATGCAAAGGTTATCGTTTCCAAGTAAGTATTTGATCTGTCATTCCGAGGAGCGAAGCGACGTGGGAATCCTATCACAAAAGATTGCCGCGAGCCGCAAGCGGCTCTCGCAATGACAGAAAGAGTTTAAAAAATGTCGTATTTTCCCTTGACATATTCAGTAAGGGATGATATACTTCTAAAGCCGCGTTGAATGGGTTTGCAAGCGAGCTTTGCTCCGCCCCCGATAGCGAGTCTCTAAAAAACAAGAGGTGAAAAAGAAATGTACGCAATTATCGAAACAGGCGGAAAGCAGTACCGCATCCAGGAAGGCGACACAATTTTTGTTGAAAAGCTCGATGTTGAAGCTGAAGACAAGGTTGTATTCGACAAGGTTCTGGCAGTAGTTGACGAAGGCAACTGCAAGTTCGGCACTCCTACAGTTAAGGGTGCAAAGGTCGAAGCTAAGGTCATTAAGAACGGCAAGGCTAAGAAGGTTATCGTTTACAAGATGAGACCTAAGAAGAACTACCGCAGAAAGCAGGGCCACAGACAGCCTTACACTAAGGTAGAAATCAGCGCAATCAAGTTCTAATCTTCAGAATCAACAACTACTTTTTACAAAACGGAGGTGTAAACCAGATGGCACATAAGAAAGGTATGGGTTCCACCAAGAACGGCAGAGACAGCGAGTCTAAACGTCTTGGCGCTAAGAGAGCTGATGGTCAGTTCGTACTGGCTGGCAACATCCTCGTTCGTCAGAGAGGTACAAAGATCCATCCAGGTACCAACGTAGGTAAGGGTAAGGACGATACTCTGTTCGCTCTTAAGGACGGTACAGTTCGTTTTGAACGTCTCGGTAAGGACAGAAAGAAAGTTTCTGTATACGAAGAGATCGCTCAGTAACTTAACCAAGTGCACAACACCCCTGAAGCATAGCTTCAGGGGTGTTTTTTTATTTTTTCAAAACCTCCCTCTGACGAGGGAGGTGGCATTTGCGTAGCAAATGACGGAGGGAGAGAACTTTAAAAGTTTAATTTTTGTATAAAACAGCTGTAATTTGCGGGTTTTTCTCTCCCTCAGTCAGCTTACGCTGACAGCTCCCTCGTCAGAGGGAGCCAATCAGCAAAATAATCAAATCTGCTCCAGCAATTTCTCATAAATCGCAAGAGTATCCGCTTCGGTTTTACCGCTTATTACAAGCACATCACCGTCAACCGCCAGCACAACACAGGCATCACAGCCTGTATATGAATAGCGTGTATAGTATCCAAATTCATCATTTTGGAATGTACCCATGAGAAGTCGTGCACTTCCGAATCCGTATGCACGGACGCCACCGTCAAACGCCTCACGGTATTCAATACTGTCAATATTCTCGTATTCTACTTCAATATCTTCATAGTATGTGGCTTCAATACTCATAGAGCTTTCACCGCACTTTACATTCACATTACCGGTAAACATGATGCAAAGAACAGCTATAATAACAACCGGCACAATTACAGCAGAAATCTTACTCATTTTTGAAAAGGTTTCATTCTTTTCAAATACTACACCATTTTCCTTCTGCTTTTTTGCCAAAGCCCAGGAGTAAATCATAGGTATGAAAGCAATTATCAAAATCCCGGGAACAACAACAATGGGAATAAGCTTTGCCGGCAGGAATATCGCGAACATCACAAGAATTCCGCCGATTACCCAAACCTTGCCGCCCATACGGTGTGTCTTGTTCCAGTTTTCTTCATTCTGTATAGTCCACGTGAGCTTTATACCTAACGTGTAATTCTGCTTGCATTTCGGCAGATAATTGCCGATAACCACAAACATAAGTCCTAATAATGCCGGCATAATTCTTATGATATCAAATTCCGTTCCCATTGCAACCGAGTACATTATTCCGCAGCAAAACAGAGATATAAACGGCATTATCCAGAATACTATTCTGAGGGCTTTTTTGTTCTGTTCTCTATTGCCCGGGTCTTTTGCTGTTATAAGAACGCATAACCAGTGAAATGCCAGCAGTATCAGCGGAATTACGTATACCCCAAAGGACTTTCCACTCCATCCGTCTGCATTGCCGTCAGCACCCCAGTGGGTTGTTATTACATCAGGAAGCTTATCCCAAAACAGCAAACCTACAAGCATTGGTATAAGTATCACAGCGGAGGATATTATAAGCCGCCATTTATTCCTCTTTATCATTATCAGTCTCCCCTTTCAAATCAGTTATCCAAAGCATGATCTCCTCAAGAACAGAGGTGTTCAGCTCATAGAAAATAAACTTCCCTTCTCTTGTGTCCCTTATAAGGTCAGCCTCCCTCAAAACCGACAAATGCCGTGATATTGATGCCGCCGTTACAGGGAATTTTTCCGTTATCTCCCCTGCGGACATTCGTCCCTTTTTAAGAAGATTAAGTATCTCACGGCGTATCGGGTCGGACAGCGCCTTAAGTGTATGCTGAATTGCCATCACATCGCCCCCCTTATTTAACATTTAACCTAATTGTTAAATGTATTATAATAGATGGCGAATGGTTTGTCAAGGGGTAATGGCAACAAAAAACAGGCAGAACTCTGCCTGTTTTGATTTATAACAATGTTTCAAAAGCTCTCAGAATTGAGTCAACGGTTTTGCCGAGAATTCCCCGCTTCAAGTCAGAGTGAACTATCTGATGGCTCTTTTTGAATGTATCCCGACAGTCATCCTCCAAAGCCCTGACGCATTTTGAGTCATAAAGATAAACACCACATTCAAAGTGGAAATACATACTTCTGTAATCCAGATTTACCGTGCCGACAACTGCGGAATTTCCGTCAACAGAGATGCTCTTTGCGTGGATAAATCCCGGGGTATATTCATAAATCTTTACTCCTGCATCAATCAGAGGGCGGTAATTTGCCCTTGTAAGGCGGAATACAAGCTTTTTATCGGGAATTCCCGGGGTAACTATACGAACATCCACACCACGCTTTGCAGCAATAGAGAGACTTGTTCGCAAATCGCTGTCGATGATGAGATAGGGTGTGAAAATGTAAATACGTTCCTTTGCCTGATTGATCATATCAGTAATGATGTTTTTGGCAAGATACTCATTATCAAGAGGGCAGTCGCTGAAGGGCTGTACAAAGCCATCGGAATATGGTTCAAAATAAGGTCCTTCGGGTTTGATGTATTCCTTTTCAAATATCTTATCCTGACGAAAAGCATTCCACATTTCTGCAAACATAAGGATCATACTTCGGACTGCATCACCCTGCAGGCGGATGCCCGTGTCCTTCCAATGACCATAGAGGGAAATGCTGTTGATATACTCGTCAGCAATGTTAATACCCCCTGTGAAGCCGAACTCACCATCAATTATCATGAGCTTGCGGTGGTCTCGGTTGTTCATGGACATAATTGCCAGAGGGCGTATGGGATTAAATCGCAGGCACTTGATATTTGGGTGCAGGGCTTCCATGTGCTTGTCAAAGTGTCGCGGAAGCTGTTTTGCGATACTGCCGAAATCATCGTAGATAATTTTTATCTCAACACCCTGACTGGCCTTTTCTTTCAAAATGTTTAGAATAGAATTCCACATTTTGCCGTCCTCAAGAATGAAATACTCGAGGAAAATGTATCTTTTTGCGGAGCGTAGAGCTGTAAGCATATCGGCATACATATTCTCGCCCAATGGGTAATATTTCACCTGAGTATTCCTGTAAACAGGAAATCCCGAATTCTTATAAATATATTTGCCTGTGCTGCCGGCCCTGCTGTTCAGCCCGGAAAAAGCCTCCATAGTCTCCGGGGTCTGCTTGATCCTCTGCGGGTTTACAAGCTGACTTGAAAGGAGTCGGTTGTACATAGCTCTGGACGGCTTTTGGTCGCCATAGAAAAGGTACATTGGCACACCTGCAAAGGGGAAGGTCAGGATCAGCATTACCCAGCCAAGCTTCATTGATGGATTGTCATCCTTGGAGATGATATAGAGAATGAATATTACAGCCAGCACTGATATCATTACAGGAATGTATCTGTAATGGCTGTATAGTCTGAAAAACCAGACGAAAAGCACAGCAAGCTGAAAGAGAATCATCAGCCCGGTGAATATCAGTCTGTTATATTTTGAGCCTCGGAATTTGCGGAACATTTCAGATATCCTTTCAGGTAAACGATAACTAATTCGCCAAAAGCAAATGCCGAAGGTGCATTTAATCAGCGTTTACTCAGGCTGTCTCCAGAAGAGCGGTGACCATGACCTTGCCTTCGGAATTTTTTACTGCAAGATAGTGGATATTTCCCTCAGTTTTCCTGTAAATGCTGAGGGTTTCGCCCTCTCTGGATTCGATGGCATAGCGGACTTCAAAATCCCTGATCGCATTTTTCCTGAAGAAGCTTGCAGGGAAAGCATCCAGCATCAGACGGCAATAGACGGTGTTGTTGGTGTGACCTGCTATGTCTGTATCGGAAGCACGGATGATGTGGGAGTATGCGAAATCATCTTCACCGAATTCACATTGGAAACGGCGGTAGGGAGCTTCAAAAAGCTTTTCAGGGCAATGCTCAGCATCAAGAGGATAGCAGGTGGAGTTGAAGCGTCTGAGCCTTCGTGTAGTCGTGTCCATAAGCACCCACTCAGCAACGGCGGTGACCGCAGGCTGACCGTCCTCACCGATAATAATATAGTTTCTGTTTCCCGTAAAGGAGGTTGGTGCATTTGGCCATGACTTTACGGTGATGTTTTCAAAGAATTCAGGCTCACGGTTAAAGTGAATTCTTGTTTTTGTGATTGCCCAGAAAGCATTGCAGCTCATCATGGAATCATAGTCGGCATTCATGAACCGTGAATGTTCTGTGGCGATGTCCTGAAACAGACCGAAAGCCTCAACAGGACCCATCTTTTTTGCCGCGTTTGATCTGCAAAGCAGAACAGTAAGCTGTTTTTCGTATGGAGTTATCATTGTTTGCCCCTCTTTAATGATTTTTGACAAAAGGTAAGTATAGCACCTGTTTGTAAAAAAGTCTTGGGATTATTATTAATTTACTGTAAATTATTTACAGACAGGAGTGAAGTGAAGCAAGCACAAGAGAGCGGATCGTATAAGGATCGTCAATTTTGCCCCGAACGATCATTTCGGCAACCTCGTCCAAATCAGCAAGCACGAATTCGGTAATGACCTCTGTGCCGTCGGTGTTGGTGCAGCTGCCTGAGCATTTGGCGCAGAAGAACGCCATCTGTTCGTTTTCGGGATTAATGCGTGTGAGTTCAAGAACGGTCAGACCTGTTTCCTCGGAAATCTCCTTCAAAGCATTTTCCTCAGGAGAGAGGCCCGCTTCTCCAAAGCCCCTTGGACATTCCCAATGCCAGGCTCTGTCATCGTGTCTGAAATGCTTCATCAGCAGCACCTTGCCATCTATGGTCACCAAAACCGAGACATCCTTGCCGGACAGCTCAAGCTGACTGTTCCTGTTTATTTTACGCAGATAACCGCCGCAGGTTCCGTTTGGAAAGCGGACAAGATCACGAAGCACAAGAGTCCACTGGTCCTGCGCAACAATCCCAAGGTCGTACCAGGTGCGGGGACGGCCCTTTTCATCAGCCGTCCTGTAAAGGCGTTCCTGTTCCCTATATAACAATTCTCTGTCTGTAATTATCTCAAGCTCGCCGTCAGAGTTATTTGTCAGATGAGGGTATTTTTCAAGAAGAGCGAGATATGCGTTAATTCCTAATGTGGTCAATGGATATCCAACCTTTCGTTATTATTTTTGGGGGTTGTTATAGTCGCGTTTAAGCAGAGCTGTTTGAGTTAAAAGCTCTTCTGCATGCTTATATACAGAAAGCTTTTTTTGAGCATCAGTTAAATCGGATGCTTTTTGATAGCTGGAAAGAACAATATTAAAAAGGGTGCTGCCCAGAAAATTTATTCCGGCTAATGCAAAGCCGGTGGGGTCACCATCCGTGAGACCGTTCAGAAGACCGTAAACAGTTGATGGCAATGAACAAATGTATGCAAAAGTGCCGGTTAACAGCTTGTTTCTGTTGGTTTTCACGTGTTTTATGCCTTTTTCGCTTAAGGTGTCTTGCATTATTTGATACCAAATAGCCAAATCTTTATTGTTGGAATATTTGCGATTGACAATATCCAGAATTTCATTGAGGTCGGACCAGGTGAGAATGTTGGGCTTGTAATTTGCGGAGTTACTGATTAAGGAAAGTTTTTGCTTTTCTTTATCTGTTACCTTCTCGGCTTCTAAATAATTTCCTGCATACTGAATTTTATGATTGTTTATCATAATATCGTCTTCAGTATCAGCGATACTTTTGGCAACTATTTCATTATAACAAATATCTATTAGTGCGGTAAGCTCGTTCCGCTGTGGTTTGTCACATCCCAGTTCTCGGATTATTCTATACATTCTTGATCTGGTATTGATATCCTTATTGCCTTTTGCTTTGTTTAGGCACTCTTCAAAGGCGATAAGTTCTTCCAAACAAAATTTTGATTCAATACTCTCGGCTTCTGTGCGTGTTCTTTTGATAACATTTATGACTTTTTCGCTAAGCTTTTCATTATCAGTGGATTTGCTTGGCGGTGGAATATAACCTGGATTATATCCGGAGTTGACTGCACGTTTTAATCGCTTAATGTTATCGATCCAACAACGCAGGTACTTTTCATGATCGGGAGCGGTGTCGTGGAAAGCAGTTAATGATACAGGATCTGAAGAAAGTAAGTTGTTCTTAAGTTCTGTAAGAATTAATTTCTTTTGTTGGTTAGAATAATGCTTGTTGTCTTTGTTTAAAAATGGCAATGAGGAAAACTCGCAATACATCTGGTTAGTTAATTTTGGTATGAGATATTCGTCGATTGCATCTGTGATTCTCTCATCAGCTTTTTTGTATCGTGCTATTCGGATGGTCTTGTTTTCCACAAGTTTGAGAAATTGAGACTGGGAATCGTCTATTAAAATGCTGTGAAGAGCAAGAGAATCTACAGCCTGATTCAAAGAAAAGGTAGGATGAAGACCACTTAGTATAGAGGAATATAACATACCAATTACGTTGGTTGTGTGCTTTCTGTATTGTGATTTGGAGTGATAGAGTACAGTATCAAAGGTGTTGGAATACACTATAATTCCCCTTTCGTGATGTGTATGTTTTAAAAGCAGAGCGAAAGCTCTGCTTTTGAGCGTGTCAAAGAACCCCAATCTGTCATTCCGAGGAGCGAAGCGACGTGGGAATCTTATATAAAATAGTTGAAGAAACTTTACATTTTTTAGATACTTTTTTAAGATTGCCACGGTCCCTTTGGGACCTCGCAATGACAAATTTTATACTTTTTTGACAATCTGAAAAGCAGAGCAAAAGCTCTGCTTTTATATTAATATCTTCTGGTCATTGAACGCATTTTAATACCTGAAACAATGCCCATTGCGGCGTACAGGGTGATGATCGAAGAACCACCATAGCTGAAGAATGGAAGGGTAAGACCGATAACAGGAGTAAGACCGATACACATACCGATATTTTCCAGAGTCTGGAAAATAAGCATCGCGGCAATGCCCACACATACCAGCATACCCATGCTGTCCTTGGCTCTGGATCCTACATAGATACAGCGGATAATGATAGCCGCAAGTAAACCCACTATAAGCAAACAGCCGAAGAAGCCCAGTTCCTCTGCCGCAACAGCGAAAATGAAGTCCGTGTGCTGAGCGAAGATAGTACCTGTCTGAGTTTCTGTGCCGTTGAAAAGACCGCTGCCTGTGAGACCACCGTGGGACATGGCTGTTCTGGACAGGTTAACCTGATACTTGATGTCCATACCGGTAGGGTCGATGGTTGGGTCGTAAGGAGCAAGAATTCGCTGGCGGTAACGCTCGGTAAAAAAGTTGTTCCACACATAGGGGAATATTGCCGCTACCGCACCTGAGCCGATAATAAACCAATATAGCTTAAGACCGCCAACCCAAAGCATTACAATAAAGATGAATGCGTAAACAAGGGCAGAGCCCATGTCAGAGGAGATAACAATAATAAGCACAAAAAGGGATCCAAAGAGAGCCAAAAGTTGAGGAATAGACCAGATATTATTCAGTCCTCGTGTCTCACGCAGGTGGCACATCAGCTTGGCAAGCAGGATGATAAACGGAATTTTTACAATTTCCGCAGGCTGAATACCGATACCTGCAAATCTGATCCACGCTTTGTTACCTGTGTTATCAGCGACACCGAAAATCTGCAGAGACATAATGAACAGCACGCTGAAAATGTACAGCACCTTCCATTTCTGAGCCATGATATCAACATCAATGAGTGAGAAAAGGAAGTACAGACAAATACCCATAACGGTAGCGGCAGACTGAACCAGAACAAACTGGCTTGTGTCCTGAACATTTGTTGCACTGGCAATAAGGATGATGCCAAAAATGGAACAGCTCAAACAAAGACACAAAAGCAGAATGTCGGATCTGCGTATATAGTTTTTCAGAGCAGAAAAAACAGCTTTCACAATTACAACTCCGGAATAATAGACATATATAAGGCTGGTTTAAAAGCCTTACTGCTTATTGTAACACCTTTTCGTCCGTAAGTAAATAAATGAATGATAAGAAATCCAAGAGCTAAATTTTGGGAACCCAAACACTTACACTTTTGGCGTTGACGGTGAAATCAGCCCAGCCGTCCTCGTCAATTACGATCTCTTCGGTTCTGTGACCCAGCAGATCAACAAATACCTGACCGTGATGCCCAAGGCGCATGTGCTTCCAGCCTTCGTTGCCGTTGCTCATAACTACAGCAAGACCTGCTTCACGAGTCCAACCGATAACATTTGGGAAGTCAAAATAATCTGTCTGTTCGCCGTAGGCAAAGGTGTTGCGGATGGAAATCATTTTTTCAAGTGCTGTACCCATTGGCGGAATACCGTTGTTTGGTATGCCCTTCAGGTCGCCATAGAATACGCATGGAATACCATCACGTCGCAGCAGGATAAGGGCATAGGCAAGTTCACGGAACCAGCCCTGAACCCAACTCTCCAGAGCCTGACCGGGCTGAGAATCATGGTTATCAACGAATGTTACAGACAGCCAAGGATTACGGCTGACCAATGTGTTGTCGAAAATGGTACGCAGGTCGAAAAATGTACCCTCAATGGAAGCACGAACGAAATTATAGTGCAGTGGTACATCGAACAGCTGCATCATATCACCGCAGGAGGAAATGTAGTCAGCAAGCTTGTTTACATCCCTGTGCCAGTATTCACCTACGGAGAAGAATTCACGCCCCAAAGCATTACGCATGACGGAAAGCCAATGACGATAGAAATCGGAGCTGATATGCTTTACCGCATCCAGTCGAACACCGTCAATACCTGTAGTCTCAAAATACCATTTGCTCCAGTGGATCATTTCCTCAACTACTTCGGGATTATTGAAATCCAGATCAGCGCCCATCAGATAGTCGTAGTTGCCGTTCTCAAAATCAACATTACTGTCCCAGTTCTGACCGTCAAAGCGAAAAACGCCGTTTTTCTTGGTGCGATCATCCCAGTCTACACCATCGAAATGGGTGTAGTTCCAACAGAAATTGGAGTATTTGCCGTTTCTTCCGGGGAATGTAAAGCCGGTCCATGCCTGAATGGTCTGATCCTCAGCAAGCACGACATTGCGATTCCAGTTAGCACAGGAATCGGCTTCGATTATCTCAACATGGTCTGCTCCCATACGGTGATTCATTACCACATCGGCAAGAACACGGATACCATTATCGTGAAATGCTTTGATGGCAGCTATGTATTCGTCTTTTGGGCCATATTTGGTGGGGATACTGCCCTTTTGATCAAACTCACCCAGGTCATACATATCGTAGACACCGTAGCCTACATCATTAATACCCTGAAAGCCCTTATAAGCGGGAGGAAGCCACACATCGGTAATACCCATTTTTGCAAGTGCTTCCGCATCCATTGCTGCACGTTCCCAATGTTTGCCGTCGTTAGGGAGATACCATTCAAAGTATTGAAGCATTGTCATATTTTTCATATAATAACTCTCCTTTTGGAACAGTAATACATGAAAAACAGTATATATGCCCGCATGTAAAAAAGCAACAGTAATTAAACAAAATACAATCCAAGAAAAACTCTTTAATTGTGCTTGAAAAGATGTTATAATCTAAAATGTAAAAAAGCGAAAACGATGGAGGTCAATATGGAATATATTTCCCACAGTGAAAAGGAAACGTCAAATGTCGGCTATGAGCTTGCTTCTCAGCTTAAACCGGGTAATGTTATAGCCATGTACGGCGATCTCGGTGCGGGAAAGACTGCCTTTGTCCGTGGTCTCGCAGAGGGTCTTGGGCTTGATGCAAGGGTTTCCAGCCCCACCTTTACCATTGTTAACGAATACCTGGGAAAGATACCTCTTTTCCATTTCGATATGTACAGGCTCGGTGATGCAGATGAGCTTTTCGAGATTGGCTGGGAGGATTATATCACAAGAGGCGGTATCTGCGTTGTGGAATGGAGCGAGAATGTTGAAGAGGCATTTTATAACGATACCATCCGTATTTACATCGAAAAGATCGACGATTTTTCCAGAAAGATAAAGATTGAATTTCCTGCTTGATATACAGAAAGTGAGATACTTATGAAAATACTTGGATTTGACTCCTCAGCTAAAGCGGCAAGCGTTGCCCTTACCGATAACGGCAAGCTTCTGTGCCAGTACTGGCAGGCAAGCGGCCTGACCCATTCAAGGACCCTTCTTGCGATGGCTGAGGATATGCTGAAAAATCTTGATATGAAGGTCAATGACGTTGACGCTGTTGCGGTCAGCATCGGCCCCGGTTCCTTTACAGGTATCAGAATAGGCGTTGCCGCCGTAAAGGGTCTCAGCTGGGCTGCCGATAAGCCAGCCTGTGGAGTTTCTACTCTTGAGGCTATGGCATATCACCTTGCCGACAGAGAAAATGTCGTCATCTGCCCTGTTATGGATGCTCGCCGCGGTCAGGTTTATAACGCAAAGTTTGAGGCTTGTGAAGAAGGTCTCAAGCGTCTTTGCGACGACCGTGCCATCAGTGCGGAAGAGCTGATAAACGAAGCAAAAAATGATGAAAAAATTTATTTTCTTGTTGGTGACGGTGCTGACTTGTGTTATAATAAATTTAAGGAAGCAGGTGTGCCTGTGAAGATTGCACCGGAGCATCTGCGACTGCAGAGTGCATGGGGCGTATGCAAGGCTGCGGAAACCGGCGAGCTTGTCGCTCCGGACACACTTACACCGAATTATCTCAGGCTTTCTCAGGCTGAAAGAGAACGTCTTGAAAAAATGAATAATAAATAATATCGGAGGGTCAAAAAATGGGAGAACTGCACGTATTGGATCATCCTCTTCTTCAGCATAAGCTGACTGTAATCAGAGATAAGAACACCAGCGTTAAAGAATTTCGTGAAATAGTATCTGAGATCGCAATGCTCATGTGCTATGAAGCTACAAGAGATCTGCCTGTTGAGGATGTTGAGATTGAAACACCTGTCAGCAAGGCGACCGTAAAGCGTATTGCCGGCAAGAAATTAGCTGTTGTGCCAATTCTTCGTGCCGGTCTTGGAATGGTTGATGGCGTGAACCGCCTTGTTCCAAATGCAAAGGTTGGTCATATCGGTCTTTACCGTGACCATGATACTCTTGAACCTGTAACCTACTACTGCAAAATGCCAAACGACATCGAAGAACGTGATGTTCTGATCGTTGACCCAATGCTTGCTACCGGTGGCAGTGCTGAAGCAGCTATTGGCTTCATCAAGGAATACGGCTGCAAGAACATCAAGCTGATGTGCATTATCGCTGCACCAGAGGGTGTTGAAAGAATAAGAAATTCTCATCCTGATGTTGATATCTATGTTGCCAATGTGGACGAAAAGCTGAATGAGCATGGCTATATCGTTCCGGGTCTCGGCGATGCAGGTGACAGAATTTTCGGTACTATGTAATATGATGATTTATCGCCTGTGGAGAGTTCTTCACAGGCGATCATATATGCAGGATGGTGATGAGATATAGATACAAGCTATTTAGCTCTTATGATGATGCAGGAAATGATGGTTTCAAATGCGATGACCGTCATTATTAACGGAAAGGAAATTAAGGATATGAGTGATTCTATGCTTTTGGAATACATCGGAAAGAATTGCAGCGTTTGGACCTTCAACAGCGTTGGCGGTGTTAAGGGCAAACTTATGGCTGCCGATTCCGAATGGGTGAAGATAAAAACCAAAAAAGGTGATATTCAGATAGTTAATAAAAATATGATAATGAGTATTCATATTGATACGGAGCAGAAATAACGCTCAACAGCGGTAAGGAAAACTTGCCGCTGTTTTTACGTTGATATACCAAAGGGGCTGTCTCACTAACACAGAGAGACAGCCCCTTATTTTACTCAAATTACACTTCCCAACCCTTGAGGTATTCCTCCTGCTCAGGTGTGAGAGCGTCAATAGCGAGACCGCAGGTCTTGAGCTTGTAATTTGCAACCTCAAGGTCGATCTCCTCAGGGACAGCAACAGCGGCATTTTTCAGCTTATCGCGGTTATATACCAGATATCTTGCGGAGAGAGCCTGAATACCGAAGCTCATATCCATTATTTCAACAGGATGTCCGTCACCGGAAGCTAAGTTAACAAGACGACCTTCAGCTAAAACGAAGATCTTTCTGCCGTTTTCAAGAGTATAGCCTGCAATATTTGGCTTTCCCGGTGTTCTTTCGCAGTTATTGTCAAGCCAGTCAACATCAATTTCAACATTGAAGTGGCCTGCGTTGCACATAACCGCACCGTCCTTCATAAGCTTAAAGTGTCTGTCTGTTATAACGTCACGACAGCCGGTGGCTGTGATAAACAGGTCACCAACCTTTGCGGCCTGGTCCATTGTCATTACTTCAAAGCCGTCCATCATAGCTTCAAGTGCCTTGACAGGGTCAATTTCACATACGATGACCTTAGCACCGAATCCCTTAGCCCGCATGGAGATGCCCTTACCGCACCAGCCGTAGCCTGCAACAACAACACGCTTGCCTGCAACTACAAGATTGGTAGTCCTGTTGATACCGTCCCAAACAGACTGACCTGTGCCATAGCGATTATCAAACAGATATTTGCAGCGAGCGTTATTGACCGTAATCATTGGGAACTTAAGCTCCCCTGCCCTGGTCATGGCATTAAGGCGGATAACGCCTGTTGTAGTCTCCTCACAGCCGCCCCAGATTTCAGGGATAAGATCGGTATATTTTGTGTGGATAAGATTTACAAGGTCACCGCCGTCGTCGATGATGATATTGGGACGGCTCTCAAGAACATTGCACAGGTGGGAGATATACTCCTCCTTTGTTGCACCGTGCCATGCGTGAACATCCATACCGCCATGAGCCAAAGCCGCTGCAACGTCGTCCTGAGTTGACAGTGGGTTACAGCCTGTAACGTGCATTTCCGCACCACCCGCTTCAAGAACTCTGCACAGGCAGGCTGTTTTTGCCTCCATGTGGATGGAGAGAGCGATCTTAACACCTTTAAACGGCTGTTCCTTAATAAATTCCTTCTCAAGCCAGCCTAAGATCGGCATATTACGCTTTGCCCATTCAAGCTTGCGTTCACCGGACTCGTATAAATTTATATCTCTTATCTCACTCATTGGTATCACCTCAAATTATATTTCCATTTGGAATATACCATTTATCCGCCGTATTTTCAAGTGTATTTCTGTTTATGGAAACATACCCGCATCCCCTGCCCTTGCGTTCTTAATAAATAATTCAGAAAAAATTAACATCCATCATTCGACATTTATGGTATCATAGAAAACCGTGTAAAAGAATAAACTTATAAGCAATTTGTTTTTGCATTATTGGAGGTGCATATCCCTTGAAAGTCTCCCCGGCAGAAAAAATCTCATTTGCAGAAAAACTTAAAATGCGTTTTAAGAACCGTCAGGCACTTGCTTCCGCTTTTGCAAATTTTGCCCTGTGGTTTGTAACGATCGTATATATGGAAACAGTCCTGCACGCCATAGTCTTTGAAAAATTTACCGCTAACTTCATATTTGCGGTTGGCTTTAGTGCAGTTATCGCCTGTGTTCTTTCCCTTTTAACCTCTTTTCTGCCTGAAAAAGCCCATTTCCCTGTGGATATCATCCTCATGGCAGGACTTATTCTCCTTTACGGCAGTCAGCTGGTATACAACTTTATATTCGGCACTCTGTATTCCACCACTATGGTACAGCAGGGCGGCGATGCTATAACCTCCTTCTGGCGTGAAACACTCCTTACCATGTGGGAAAACATTCTGTTTCTACTGCTTCTCCTTGTCCCTTTAATCGCATTTATCCTTATAAAGATATTCTGCAAAAAATTAAGAGGCAAGATATTTGCCCCATCCAACGCAGTTTACCGCATCATTACAGCCATAGCCGCTGTGGTAATACATATTTCCCTCATCCTTTGCCTCAGCCTTGTAGGAACAGGCCCTTTCACAAACTACTATTTCTATTATGAAAGCGGCATAACCATCGACCAGTCTGCCGAGCGATTTGGTCTTATTACCGCCATCCGACTTGAGCTGTTCGACTCCGATGAAGTAACCGAGGAAGAATATTACTACGAGCCTGTCATCGAAGAGGACTCCACTCCCACAAGCTCCTCTGCCGAAAGTATCGGTGAAGAAAGAATTGAATACAATGTTCTGGACATCGACTTTGAAGCTCTCAACGAAATGACAGATAACGAAAAAATTCAGGCTATCAATACCTACTGTGCAAACCTGACCGGCACAAACAAAAACGAATACACCGGTATGCTTCATGATTACAATCTCATCGTGCTTTGTGCGGAAAGCTTTGCTTCCGGTGCTATTGACCCTGTGCTTACGCCTACTCTGTACCGTCTGGCAAATGAAGGTATCATATTCAACAACTTCTACAACACCTTCCCCAACACCACCACAGACGGTGAATACTCACTGTGCATGGGTCTTTATCCCGACACGACACGAAGCAAGGCTGTTTCCAGTCTTTATGCATCCCGCGACAGCTACCTGCCATTCGTTCTTGGCAACATATTCAACGAGCAGGCTGACATTCAGTCCTACGGCTATCACAACTATCTGGGCAGCTACTACGGACGCGACGAGTCCCATCCGAACATGGGCTACGAAATGAAATTCGCCAAGGCAGGCATGGATTTCACATCCAGCTGGCCGGCTTCTGACCTGGAAATGATGGAGCAGTCCGTTGATGATTACATCGGTCAGGAGCAATTCCATGCCTACTACATGACCTTCTCAGGTCATTATAAGTATGACACAGCAATCAATCCAATCGCAAAGCGTAACTGGAATCTTGTAAAGGACCTGGATCTCAGCGACGCATCAAAATGCTATTTGAGCTGTAATATCGAGCTGGACAAAGCTTTGGAATATCTCATGCAGCGTCTTGAAGAGGAAGGCATCGCCGATAAGACCGCCATCGTTCTTGCCGGTGACCACTTCCCCTACGGTCTTTCCGACAGCCAGTATTCCGAACTTATGGGATACGATATTGACGAATTCTCCAAATACAAGTCCACTCTCATCTTCTGGGTGGGAGGTCTTGAGGAAAATATCGTAGTTGATGAATACTGCTGTAATGTTGATATTCTTCCAACCATACTGAACCTTTGGGGCTTCAGCTACGACTCCAGACTGCTTGCAGGTACTGACGTATTCTCCGATGGCACCCACATGGCAGTTCTTATTGACAAGAGCTTTCTTACTGACAAAGTCTGGTTCAACGCCAACACAGGCGAAGCCACATATCTGATTGACGAAAGTGAGCTGCCCGAGGGTTATCTGGACAATATGATAAAGCTCATCTCCACAAAGTTCTCGGTTTCCTCCAACATTCTGAACACCGCATACTATAACTTCCTGTTTGAAAAGGGTAAGGTCACCATCACCCGTGACTCATGGCACGATGAGGTGGAAGAGCCCGAAGAGGAAGAAGAAATCATCGTTGAAGGTGATCTGGATGGTGACGGAATCCCTGATACCGAAACAGATACCACACCTGACGGCGGCGACACAGGTGACGGCAGCACCGATGGTGGAGATACAGGTGGCGGAACTACCGATGGAGATACCGAAAGTGGTGACACCGACGGTGGCACTGACACTCCTGAGCCCGATGGTGGTGACACCGGCACTGATGAACCTGATACCGGCGGTGACACAGAGGGCGGAACTGTCGATCCAGAGCCTCCTGCACCAACTGAATAGAAAAAAGGGAACGGCATCGCCGTTCCCTTTGCTTTTTATTCAATTAATTGTCCACAATAAGTCCGTAGCCGCCGTTTTTACGCTTATAAACAACTGCAAAGGCGTTTTCATCTTCGCTGTTCTTGAATGCGAAGAATTCATGTCCCAGCAGATTCATCTGCAAAATGGCTTCCTCAACTGCCATTGGCTTAATTGCAAACTTCTTGGTGCGGATCAGATCGAAGCTCTCTTCTGTATCGTCGATTGGGAATTCAGGAGCAACTTCAGGCTCTTTATCAAGTACACCTTCACGCAGCTTTTTAGCCAGACGAGTCTTGTTCTTGCGGATTTGCCGCTCAATAGCAGCGGCAGCGGAATCAATTGAGGCGTACATATCTCCGGTAGACTCGGTTGCGCGGTAGAACATACCATTGCTTTTCAGAGTGACCTCGGCAATATGACGGCCGCGTTCCAGAGAGAAGGAAAGATATGCATCGGCTTCGCTCTTGAAGAATTTATCAAGCTTGCCGATCTTTCTTTCGGAATATTCCTTCAGCTTGTCGGAAATCGGGACCTTTTTTTCAGTAAATGTAAACCTCATTTGTCTCAGCTCCTTTCATATGTCCGGATGAATATTCATCCTTGGGCAAATTATAACACAAGTTGCACAATAATGGAAGAGCTTTCTTCGAGATTTTCGTCAAAAATATTTTAATGTTTTAAATTGTTGCAGAAGCGTGTCTTGTGACGTGGCATCCCACGTTAACTACACAAGGAAGTCCCGCAATATGGGTCGGATAAGTTTCAATATTAACGGCAACGGCTGTGTTTATGCCGCCAAAGCCCTGAGGACCGACACCGGTTGCATTGATACGCTTAAGTGTGCTTTCCTCCATTTTGGCATAGAAGGGATCGGGATTTCTTTCGCCCACAGGTCTTGCAAGAGCGGTCTTTGCCAAAAGTGCCGCCTTTTCAACAGTACCGCCAAGACCTACACCCACAACAACAGGCGGACATGGATTTGAACCGGCAACGGAGATACATTCAGCAATAAACCTCTCAATATCCTCTCTCTTGCAGGATGGCAAGAACATCTTCATCTTGCTCATATTCTCACTGCCGAAGCCCTTAGGTGCAACATTGATTTCGAGAGACTCACCCTCCACAAGCTGAATGTGGATAACCGCAGGGGTATTGTCCCCTGTGTTCACACGGCGAAGCGGGTCGGCAACAACAGACTTACGCAAAGTTACATATCCTTGACGTACGCCTTCATTCACAGCATCGGATAAAAGACCACCTGAGATGTGAGCATCCTGTCCCAGATTGCAAAATACTACTGCCATACCCGTATCCTGACAGATGGGAAGCTCAGCTTCAGCCGCAAACTCGTAGTTTGCCACTATATCCTCCATTGCACTCTTGCCTGCCGGAGATTTCTCTGTATCTCTTGCCTTGTCAAGAAGTCTGCACAGGTCATCAGGAAGTACCGTAGCCGCCTTAATGCACAGCTCACGGACGGTGGATACTATATTTTCATAGGCTATTTCTCTCATATTAAAACACCCTCTGATTTTAATATTTTGTCATTGCGAGAGCCGCTTGCGGCTCGTGGCAATCTTTTTCTGTAAGATTCCCACGTCGCTTCGCTCCTCGGAATGACATGATTTGCTCTGTCTGCCAACTGACATACACGTTAATAATATCACTTAAAAACATTTTTTACAATCGCTTTTTTATTTTTGATATATGTGCTATAATACTAAAAACAATTAAACTAAAAGGAGGCAGGATATGAAAATAGGCTGTCATCTTTCCGCATCCAAAGGCTTTCTTGCCATGGGCAAGGAAGCGGCAAGCATCGGGGCTAATGTTTTCCAGTTCTTCACAAGAAACCCCCGAGGCGGCTCTGCCAAAGCCATTGACCCTAAGGATGTATCTGATTTTCTGTCATTTTCCGCAGAACACGGAATTTCCCATCTTTTAGCCCATGCACCATACACTCTTAATCCCTGCTCCGCTGATCCAAAAATCAGGGGATTTGCGGTAAATACCTTTATTGACGACCTGAAGCGTATGGAATACGTTCCGGGCAATATGTATAACTTCCATCCCGGAAGTCATGTAAAGCAGGGTGTTGAAAGGGGCATTGAGCTTATTGTCGAAACACTTAACACGGTTCTCACACCCGACCAGTCCACAACTGTTCTTTTGGAGACCATGTCCGGTAAAGGCAGTGAGGTCGGCTCTAAATTCACAGAGCTTCGTGAGATAATCGACCGCACTCACTTAGGCGACAGGCTGGGTGTTTGTCTTGACACCTGCCATGTTTACGATGCCGGCTATGATATTGTCGGAAATCTTGAGCTTGTTTTGGAGGAATTTGATAAGATTCTGGGGCTTAACAGGCTTAAAGCTATCCATATAAACGATTCAAAAAACCCATTTGCCAGCCATAAGGACAGGCATGAACTGATTGGCAAAGGTCATTTAGGCTTGGATGCCTTGGTGCGAATTATCAATCATCCTGCCCTTAGGGATCTCCCCTTCTATTTGGAGACACCAAACGACCTGGCAGGCTATGGCGAAGAGATCGCACTATTACGTTCATTGCAAAAATAATTTCAGGAGGAAAAACCAAATGGCAAACATCAAAGGCACAAAGACAGAAGCTAATCTGAACGCTGCATTCGCAGGCGAAAGCATGGCAACAAATAAGTATCTCTACTTCGCATCCAAGGCTAAGAAGGATGGCTACCAGCAGATAGCAGCTATCTTTGAAGAAACCGCCGCAAATGAAAGAGAACACGCAAAGCTGTGGTACAAGCTCCTTAACGGCGGCAGCGTTTCCGATACTCTGACAAACCTGGGCTATGCCGCTGACGGCGAAAACTACGAATGGACAGATATGTACTATCAGTTCGCTATCGACGCAAGAGAAGAAGGTCTCGACGATATCGCTGCCCTCTTCGAAGGCGTTGCAGCTATTGAAAAGGAGCACGAGGAAAGATACCGCAAGCTCATCGCCAACATCGAAGGCGGTCTGGTATTCTCCCGCGATGGTGATACAATCTGGAAGTGCCGCAACTGCGGTCACATCGTCATCGGTAAGAATGCTCCGGAAGTATGCCCTGTATGCAATCATCCACAGTCCTACTTTGAAATCAAGGCTGAAAACTATTAATAACAAAAAATCTCATGTACAAAAAAAATGGAGAATTGCCGTTTCGGTAATTCTCCATTTTTTTGGATAATCTTATTAATCTATCTTAATTCTTCTCTCATTAAGCAGCATACCCGTAAGCTGTGGTACGTCAAATATTCTGCAGAATAATTGACATTTACAAAGGAATACATAATATATATTCAGCCCACTGCCGGAGAGAGTTTCAAAATTCCCCTGACCTTTAGATATGATAACATCGGCACTAAGAAGCTTTTCCCTTAATTCAGCACTTATATCAGGAATATATGTTCCTGCAACATGAGAGCCATTACTCATTGCGTTTGCGATTTTGTCAATACCCACCTGCCTGCAATCCTCAAGAGTAGCATCGTTTAAAACAGGATAGCCGCGGACAGCGAGAGTTACATCCAGGTCAGGATATGCCTTTTTGATTTCGCTGATAAGCAGCTTGTCCATAACAAGCTCGCCGGCATTGTCAGCAAGGTATACAAGTGATTTTGCCGTATTAAGCTCATTTAGCATACGGTTAAATTCTGTCATATCCACCGGCTGGTCAGCGGCTTCACTGATAAGCGCATTAAGCTGTGCGTCATTTACAGTATTTCCCAAAGCTCCGAAATCTATGTAATTCCCGGCTCTTGCAAGCTTTAAGGCCATAAGGATATGATCATCTGCGGAGTCAATTCGCTTTTTTAAATCCTCTTCAATAGCCAGAACGTATTCATTGGAACGCTTTTTTATATCTGCAAATCTATCGGAATAGCCGAAATGCTTTGCAAAAGCATCACCAAATAACGGTGTAAACACAGGGGAAGGCCATTCGGGAGGGGCTTCAGCAATAATGCGGCACACATCCTTTATGAATAAATCCTGCTTTTCAGGATCATTCTTAGTGGCAGCAAGCCTGTACTGTCTGTCAAACTGACACTTTATGCAGTCAACGCCAATTCGCATTTTTCCATCACTCCTTCTGTTTTTTTGATTATACTCAAAATTCTCCAAAAAGTAAACTGATGCAGTAATCTTTTATCTTTACAAACTAAATTTGACATGATATATTAAAATAAATAATTGTGGGCAATCATAAGCTTTGTCCGATTATTATAATCAAAGAAAAGGAGAATAACAGGTTAATGAAAGAAAAAACTCCAGCAGTCGGCAACGAACCAATCTATGACGCAAAACAGCTTGGTGCCGGCAAGATGACCATTCTTGGCATTCAGCATCTCTTCGCAATGTTCGGTGCAACAGTTCTTGTTCCTGCAATTACAGGTCTGAACGTTGCAACAACTCTCCTCTTTGCAGGTCTCGGCACACTTCTGTTCCATCTGATTACAGGCAGAAAGGTTCCTGCATTCCTCGGCAGCTCCTTCGCATTCCTCGGTGCTTACGGTCTTGTAACAGCTTCCGGTGCGGACATCCCTCTCACATACTCCAGCTTCGGCGTTGTCTGTGCAGGTCTTATGTACCTTGTTCTTGCACTTCTCTTCAAGATTTTCGGTGCAAAGAAGGTTATGCGCTTCTTCCCTCCTATCGTTACAGGTCCTATCATCATTGCAATCGGTCTTACACTTTCCGGTACTGCTATCTCCAGCTGCTCCGCAAACTGGCTCGTAGCTATCGTAGCCATCCTTGTTGTTATCTGCTTCAACATCTGGGGCAAGGGTATGGCAAAGATCATCCCTATTCTCCTTGGTGTTATCGCAAGCTATGTATTCTCCATGATCGTTGACCCTGCTTCCCGTGCAGCTGTTGCAACAGCCGTTTCCGAAGCAAAGTGGATCGGTCTGCCAATCGTTTGGGAACAGACAGCAATGTCCATCTTCTCCGACCTTGATGTTTCCATGCTGGTAACAGCTATCATCACCATCGCTCCTATCTCCCTTGCAACAATGGTTGAGCACATCGGTGATATCTGCGCTATCTCCTCCACAACAGGTAAGAACTACATTGAAGATCCAGGTCTCCACAGAACTCTTCTTGGTGACGGTATCGCAACTGCTTTCGCAGCTCTCTTCGGTGCTCCTGCAAACACAACATACGGCGAAAACACCGGCGTTCTCGCTCTTTCCAAGGTTTACGATCCAAAGGTGGTTCGTCTCGCTGCTGTCTTTGCTATCGTTCTTTCCTTCTGCCCTAAGTTTGCTGCAATCGTTGCCGCAATGCCAACCGCAACAATGGGCGGTGTTTCCCTTGTTCTTTACGGTATGATCTCCGCTGTCGGTGTTCGTAACGTAGTTGAAAACCAGGTTGACTTCACAAAGAGCCGCAACGTTCTTATCGCAGCTCTTATCATGGTTCTTGCAATCGGCATCAATTACGGCACAGGCGCTGATGCAGGTGTTGTATTCCATATTGCATCCGTTTCCATCAAGCTCTCCGGTCTGGCAGTTGCAGCTATCGTTGGTATTCTCCTTAACGCTGTTCTCCCGGGCAATGACTATGAATTCGGCACAAACGCACAGGGCGATACCTCCGTTAACTTCAAGGTATAATTGACAAATTTTGATTTAATTTCAAAAATCTCCCTGACATAAGTTGAATAAAACCTCCGTAAAATATGTGTAAGCTACTTACACGTTTTACGGAGGTTTTTATGTTTAAGGAAAAACGAAAGCTTATAACTTCCCTTATCGTATTTTTTACGGTCTGCGTTTTAATAATATCCATGGTACAGCTCATGCCCTCTGCCCGGGCGGCATACCGAAGAGGCTCATCAGGCTCCATGGTAACTCAAATCCAGGAGAAGCTCAAAAGCTGGGGCTACTACAACGGAACGGTGGACGGTGTTTTTGGCAGCCGCACCGAAAAAGCGGTTATCTCATTTCAGAGGAAGAACGGACTGACCGCCGACGGGGTGGTAGGCTCGGGTACACTTAAGGCATTGGGCCTTAATGATTCGTCAGCTTCAACAGCATCAAATGATGTGGCTCTTCTGGCAAGACTGATTTCAGCAGAAGCCAGAGGTGAGCCATATTCGGGTCAGGTGGCTGTGGGGGCAGTTGTTCTCAACAGAATTGAGCATCCCTCCTTCCCTAACTCCTTGTCAGGTGTCATCTACCAATCGGGAGCCTTCACCTGCATGGTGGACGGGCAGTTTGATGAGCCAGTGGCGGATTCCGCTTATAAGGCCGCCAGAGATGCTCTCAATGGCTGGGACCCATCGGGAGGTGCGATTTACTATTTCAATCCCAACACGGCAACAAGCTCCTGGATATGGTCAAGACCGCTTATTGTCACAATAGGCAAGCATCGTTTTTGCTCATAGCATCACAGAAGCAAACCCCTGCCAAAGTCAATGCTTTGGCAGGGGTAATTATTTATCATATTAGTCCTCGTCATGATATCGGCTTCAACAGACATCGTTGCGGCAATCAGCGAACTGAAAAAGTGGAAATCGCGTATTCTTTTTTTCGGTGGGGGCTTTACTTTAAGGACAAAATGTATTAAAATATGCTATGTTTAAAGCTATGTTCAAAAGCTATTACAAAGGAGTTTGAATATGAAAATTTCATCATTACAGAATGCAAGATATGCATATCAGCCAAAACTGCCAGGAATGCTCTGCAATGGTATTGCAGACATCTGCGTAAAGGAAGGCTCCGAGACCCAGAGCGTTGCTGACCAGGAAAAGATCCAGGCTCTGTTCCCAAACACCTACGGCAAGAAGGAAATCACCTTCCAGAAGGGTGAAAACACCTCCGAAGCAAAGAAGCAGGTTGTTGGTGTTATTCTTTCCGGCGGTCAGGCACCTGGCGGACACAACGTAGTCTGCGGTCTTTACGACGCACTGAAGGCAACCGATAAGGAAAACGTTCTTTACGGTTTCAAGGGCGGCCCAAGCGGTCTGATTGAAGATGATTACGTTATTTTTGATGACGAATTTATCAATCAGTTCAGAAACACCGGTGGCTTTGATATCATCGGTTCCGGCAGAACAAAGCTGGAAACTCAGGAACAGTTTGCTATTGTTGCTGAAGTTTGCAAGAAGCACGGTATTACCGCTCTGGTAATCATCGGCGGTGACGACTCCAACACCAACGCAGCAGTTCTTGCTGAATACTTCGCAGCAAACAATGCAGGCGTTCAGGTAATCGGCTGTCCAAAGACCATCGACGGCGACCTTAAGAACGAAGATATCGAATGTTCCTTCGGCTTCGATACAGCAACAAAGACCTACAGCGAAATCATCGGCAACATTGAAAGAGATGCTACCTCCGCTAAGAAGTACTGGCACTTTGTAAAGGTTATGGGTCGTTCCGCTTCCCACGTTGCACTTGAATGTGCTCTCCAGACCCAGCCAAACGTTTGCCTTATCTCCGAAGAAGTTGCAGAAAAGAAGATGTCCCTTGCTCAGATCACAGATATCATTGCTGATTCCGTTGCAGCAAGAGCAGCAAAGGGCTTAAACTTCGGCGTTGCTATTATTCCTGAAGGCGTTGTAGAATTCGTTCCTGAATTCTCCGTTCTCATCCACGAGATCAACGAGCTTCTCGCAGGCAGCCGTGCAGACGAATTCAATGCACTTCCTTCCTGGGATGCAAAGTATGACTTCATTAAGAACGGCCTCACCGCTGAATCCATGGAAGTATTTGCTATCCTTCCACAGGCTATCCAGCAGCAGCTGTTCCTTGAAAGAGACCCACACGGCAACGTACAGGTATCTCTCATCGAATCCGAAAAGCTGTTCTCCGCAATGGTTAAGGAAAACCTGGCAGCAAGAAAGGCTAACGGAACCTACAACGGCAAGTTCAATGCTCTGCATCACTTCCTTGGCTACGAAGGCCGCTGTGCATTCCCATCCAACTTCGACTCTGATTACTGCTACTCCCTTGGCTACAATGCATTCATGCTCATCCAGTACGGTTACACAGGTTATCTGTCCAAGATCTCCAACCTTTCCGAACCTGCAGAAAGCTGGATCGCAGGCGGTATGCCAATCACCAAGATGATGAACATGGAAAGAAGACACGGCGAAGACAAGCCTGTTATCAAGAAGGCTCTTGTTGAACTGGACGGCGCTCCATTCAAGTATTTCGCAGAACGTCGTGCTGAGTGGTCTGAAAACACCTGCTTCGTATACCCAGGTGCTATTCAGTACTATGGTCCTTCCGAAGTTTGCGACGCAACAACCATCACCCTCGCACTGGAACAGGGCAAATAATTTCATATACTAAACAAAACAAGCCCGGAAGCCGCAACGGTTTCCGGGCTTTTTCTTGCTAATTTTCAAAATGAAATTCAATACCCATTTTCCGTCTAAATTGACTTTTTAGAAAACTTGAACCAAAATTTCAACAATATCACTCCTTGCAAGTGATGCTTGACAAGATCAAGTGATATATTCTTTATTTATAAATGTGTTTATGCTATACTTAAACCAAGCAAAAGAGGTGACATTTATGACAGTTGGCGAAATTATTCAAAATCACAGGAAAGAACTTGGAATGTCGCAAGAAGAGCTTGGTCAAAAAATGCTTGTAAGCAGACAAACAATCAGCCTTTGGGAAAATAATCAAACTGTTCCGACAATCGATAATTTAAAACGATTAAAAGAAATCTTTGGTGTTACAGTTGATGCAATACTGGGTTTTGAGAACACGCTGCAAAACACTGAAGCCCAACCGATAGAAGCATATCAGTTTAATTTCACAAAACGAGAATTGAACGAATTGCATCGATTACAAAGAAAAAGCATTTATAAAAGACCTATTGTTTTTACAATAGTATCTGTTCTTTTCACAATATTCTTTATTCTCAACCACGCACCTGACTTTATGATAGGCCTTGCTTTTGGAATGCTTTTTATTGGGTTAGTTTATCATATTAAATGGATTCTCGCATACAGCAAGACTTTTAAAAGCAGTATCGAAAGGGTTTGTAAATCAACTTACGAATATAAGATTTTTGACGAACACATAAGTGTAAATATATATCGCGAAAACGAAAAAATTCGCGATTCAAAATGTTATTATACAGATATCGAACAAATACAACATTTGGGTAATTGGTTGTTCTTCCAATTTGGTGGACAAAATTTCATTGTACGAAAAAGTGATTTGAAAGATAATTCCGTTTTTTATTCGTTCATGTATAAGAATCCGTCTAAAACAATAGAAAATACAGTTCCAAACAAATGGCGGACAATATCTATTTTATTATTTGTGGCTTCGCTTCTGTCAATATTCGGTGCATTGGCTACAGTGGGAGCTGTATCAAGTTTTAATGGCTTATTTGTTGAAAATATGTGGTTATTCTTTTTATTCACCCCTATTCCGACTATATCAATTATTTTCGGATTTATATTAAAGGCAAAAGGTCTTAAGTATAAAAAGAATATTATTGCAGGTATAATAATGCTATTTTTCCTTTGCGTTTATGGGTCGTTTTCGTTTATATTCTAAAAACCATATGATATATATTTCGGCAATTTCCAATTAACTTCAAGTCTTTATGACTCAATATTTTTTGCTGAAAATAGTACAGTGCATTAGCAACTCTCTTTCTCTATACAACACAAAACCTGTGATTTGCAATAAGCCCAAGTTGTCTTTATGACAACTTGGGCTTTGATTATTGGCTCTGTATAAACAGAAGCTGAAATTCAATCGAACATATCAGTTGAAAGATACCTCTCGCCGCTGTCCGGTAAAAGTACAACTATTACCTTTCCGCGGTTTTCCTCTAATTTGGCAAGCTCAATACCTGCGGATAGAGCCGCGCCTGAGCTGATGCCGACAAGGATACCTTCCTCCCGGGCAAGCTCACGGCCTGCGGCGTACGCCTGTCGGGTGGTTCGTGTCATCACCCTGTCAACAACGGACATATCAAGAACATCGGGTATAAAATTAGCACCGATGCCCTGTAAGCCGTGAGGTCCTGAACGCCCCTCCGTGAGAACTGGGGAATCGGCAGGCTCAACGCCGATCACCTGTATTTCGGGATTTCTCTCCTTGAGATAACGGCCTGTGCCTGTAATAGTGCCGCCTGTGCCGATGCCTGCAACGAAAATATCAACCTTTCCATCTGAGTCCGCCCAAAGCTCAGGACCGGTTGCATTGTAATGAGCGGCGGGATTGGCAGGATTTTCAAACTGTCCTGCAATGAAGCTGTTTGGAATGGAAGCGGCAAGCTCCTCCGCCTTCGCGATAGCACCTTTCATACCGAGAACACCATCGGTGAGGATTATTTCTGCACCGTAAGCCGCCATCAGCTTCTGACGTTCAACGCTCATGGTGTCGGGCATGGTGATAATAAGCTTATAGTCCTTTACAGCAGCCATAACGGCAAGGCCAATACCTGTGTTGCCGCTTGTAGGCTCGATTATTGTACCGCCGGGCTGAAGAATTCCTCTGTGCTCAGCGTCAAGAACCATTTCCAGACCAACCCTGTCCTTGGCACTTCCACCCGGGTTAAAGGACTCTGCCTTGATTATGAGTTGGGCTTTCAGGGAATGGAGCTTTTCTGTCTTTGTAAGTCTGATAAGAGGTGTGCCGCCTATTGTTTCGGCTATGCTGTTGTAGATTTTCATGTTGAGCAATCTCCTTTACTCAAGATTAATTGAATTTTACATCCACACAACAAAATAGTCAACGCCTCTCTGTAAAAATACAGAAAGGCGCTGACAAATGAAAAAGCTTATAGCCGGAGTTAGCGGTTTGGGAGAAATTCGTTGGGGTCAACGCTTTTGCCGTCCTTCTTCATTGCGAAGTGGAGATGGCTGACCTCACTTGTTTCGGCTTCCGCAGTATCGCCTACGGAGCCAATGATATCGCCGCAGCTTACCGTATCACCAACTTCAACGGTCGGGACACTCGCAAGATTGGAATAGATGCTTTCAGTACCATCCGAATGGCTGATTACAACAGTTGTACCGTACATATCATCGGTATTAACCTCGGTAACTGTACCATCGGTTACCGCCATGACCCGGGTTCCCACCTGTGCTTCGATGTCGATGCCGTCATGGGTACGCCAGTCTGCCATGGTCTTGTCGTAAACAAGCTCGTCCATGGAATAGGAAACCTGTACCGCACCTGCAAGAGGCCAGATATAATCAGCCGTCTTTTCGGTTGAGTCCTCCTTGGGTTCCTCTACCGGCTCTTCGGTTGTGGGTTCAACCTCTTTCCAAACGCTGACAGCCTCATCAGCCGGTTCGGCTGATTTTGTTTCCTCCGCTTCAGGTGCTTCGGTTTCAGGTTCAGCGGTTTCGGAGTCGTTTTCCTCATCCAGCACCTCGTCAACCGTTCCGCTTACAGGAACTGCCGTTTCGTCATTGCCAAGGCCGTGAAACAGAAGCGCCCAGGATGCGATACCTACAATAGCCACACATACAAAGAGGACTATGTAAAGTCCCTTTTCTGTGAAATACTTGTTCCTTTTCTTATCGTCGTTCATATTAGCCTCCAATAAAAAATCCTTATGTGGGTATTTTCACCACATAAGGATAATCTTATACATGGAAATTTTTAAAATAATGGAATTCAGTTCCTATATGCCGCAGCCTTGAGTATTATAACCGTAATAACTCCCGATAACAATATGATAAAGATATCCACAGGAGCGAGAATGATACTGCCAAGCTCCGAAAATACAATACCTGTATCAAAACGGTAAAGCTCGCCGTTAAGAAGTATCATTTCTCCTATGTACATAATGAAGGTCACAAGCGAAGCGACTGCTGCAGGAATATACAGGGACAGCAGAGACCCGTGTCCCAAAAAGAATGAGCCTGTATAAATGCCCATGGTCACACCGAATACGATGAAGAAAGTGCCCATAAGGACGGCAGAAATCGGAGAAACAGTAAGCTCACCTGTTCTGAAAAAGGCTGTAAAGCAGGCAAAAATGCAAAGGGCTAAAAACAGTATGCTTGCAATGGTTTGCAGAACGAGATGCTTTGCTCTACGCTTATCACCGCTTTTTATCATCATGCCAAAACCGTAAAAGCAGTTGAGAACAGAGAGAATAAGTACGATGGAGATAATATAAAAATGAAGCTTGAATGTTGGACTGTACTCACCAATGAGAATTTCCACAGGTGTCACCGTAACCGTTTCACGTGGGACGTAGCACATATACATCTGCCAGCTTTCAAGAGTAGTCTCAACCGTGTCGGTGATGATGACCGTGTTTTCCAGGATAAGCTCAGTAAGGAAAAACACCCCTGTTGAAAAAACGGACATAACCAAAAGTGACAGCTTTTTAAACAGCCTGATTGCAATTGGCATCAGGAGAACACCTGCAAGTATCGCAATGCAGATCGGAGTATAGGGAATTATATATTTAGGATAGCTTTCACTCATAACAGTACCGTACAGTACCATTTGGCGTATGACATCTATTCCCATGTAAATAGGATAGCAGGAGAGAAGAAGTGTACCTAAAACAGAAAAAATGTAATATTTATTGAATTTATTTTTCATCCCACACCTCCAAAGCTAATCAATATGATCAATATAAACGCTGTAATGGTCTATATAGTCACCAAGCTGAGAGCTGTACATTCCCCATTGGATATCCTCATAGGTCACGGTGTTGTCATTGACAAGAACGTAGTTATCGTAGCTTGAGAATACAGCATCGGGAGAATTTGGCTCGCCTGTGTAGTGCATAAGATATTTATATGTCCTGTCGGTGTCAAGCTCAGTCTTATTGCTGTTCCAAACTTTGATGTTATATTCATTACCGTCAAAACTCAGCTCTGCTAAGTAAATTACAGGATAGTTGTCCTTTTCCGCTTCATAATACTCCTCACTTACAGAGTTCTTGTCCAGAGTGTAGTAGTGAGCAATGTTAACAGAGCAGTGGTCGCCCTCCATGGCAGTTCTATAAAATTTATTCCAGATACGTTTTCCACTTGTAAGTCTCAGATCTTCAAATACTACATAGTCCTCTTTTTTTACCTGATTTAAAACACCGTCGGCAGAGGTATCGGGAGTACCTGCGGAACAGGCGGAAAGAAACAGGCAAAGAGCCGCAAGAATTATAAAAAAGCTTCGTTTCACCATAAGACATTCCTTTCTACATGGGATTGGTTATCAGTACACAGGCAATCGCCGAAGCGAAAATAATAAAGCAAACAGCACCAAAGATCGACATTTTCCTCCATGTGAGGATATGTTCAATTCTCTTACTTAACTTTCCTCCGGTATAGGCTGCAACAAGCTTCGACCTGACTTCCGCAGACTCAATAAGAGAAAGGGCATAAGACTTGTATTCACTTTCGTCACACCGAGCCAAAACCTTTTCATCACAGGAAAACTCCATTTCATTAAAAAAGCTTCTTACAAACAGCCACACAAATGGATTAAACCAATGTGCCGCCGCAGTTATAAGGGCAATAGCTCGCCATAGGTTGTCCAGACATTTAATATGTACATTTTCATGCATCAGAACAAAGGAGATATCCCGAGCTTTGTAGTTTTCGGGCATCACGATTTTTGGACGAATAATGCCGTATATAGCGGGAGAATGAAGCTTATCTGAAAACCAGATGTTTTCTTTGTAGTGCATCGCGTTTCTTATCTCACGTTTTGCAAATATATAACTTATTACCAGAACAAGAATAATGCTGACAGCAATGATAAGCCAGATAACAGAACCGATCTCAAAGATTTTTGCTATCAAATTGGTTTTGTAGACAATGGGAAAATAACTGTCTGCATATGCCATGTGATTGGTCATTGCCATGGTGTGGGATCTGTCGGTGAGAACTACCGTCCTTTCAGACAGCCTGGTGATAAGCTCCATAAGACCGTATTTACTTACCGGTGCAAAGGGTACCCAAAATCTGATAAACGGTATCGCCCACAAAATATAATAAATACGTCTTTGATTTTTAATGACCTTACTTAAAGTCAGCACCACAAACCCGATGATGGTACCCGTGATGCTCATATTGAGAAACCAGTAAAATATCTCGCTAAGCATGGGTCACCTCTTTTCGATCATGTCACGCAGTTCATTTATATCCTCCTGTGTGAGAGTTTCATCCTGTAAAAGAGCGGAGAACAAAGCTTTTTTTGACCCTCCAAAGAGCCTGTCTACAAGCCCTTTTGTTTCGGATTTACGCACTTCCTCTCTGGAAATAAGGGGAGTGCAGATAAATCCCGGGTCGTCACGGCGGATATATCCCTTAGCTTCCAGCTTTTTCAGAACAGTATAAGTGGTGTTTTTGTTCCAGCCGATGCGTTCAGCCGCGATCAGGCTCACATCCTTTGCACTTATACTCTCATGTGGCCATATTATCTCCATAAGCTTCATTTCGCTGTCGAATAATTTTATATCCATAGTTTCACCTCTTAGACTATTACTATAGTCTATACTATCACAGTAGTCTAAATAAGTCAATGAACAAAGTATTAATAATAATTGAGTGAACGGTTCGTCGCAAAGCGCCGAACCCTACAAAGTGATAGATCACAAAAAACTGAGTGATGCTATTCATGAGAATAATGATCACTCAGTTTCTTTTCCTTTATTCATTTGATAATCTATTGCATCATTGATAAAGCGATTTAGGCTTTTGCCCTGACTTGCGGCAAAGTCTTTGATTATCTGACGTTTGCCTTTTGGTACTATCACATCAATTCGATCGTATGCTTTTTTATTATATCTTGCAGTTGCTTCTTTTTGAGCATCAGAATAAGCCATTTTCACACCTCACAATCTGAATATATACTAACGTAATTATGTGAAAAATTGCATAATTCCATAAGTATATATTTGTGATTTTTGCTAATTGATATACTTACATAAGTATAGTATAATTTCTATGAAATCATTCATTATCTATTAGAATGAAAAGGGAGGATGAAGAATGGCAAGATACAACAGAGAATTTCTTGTGCCGTATTTGAGGGATGTTTGCGCGCTGCATTTGGCATATATGAAGCTTAATAATCGATGCAATCGGTTTGAAAATCAGATAGGAAGTTTGCAAAATGGAAAATATAATCCTAAACCTTCAAGACCATGTTTGGAGAACGAGGTTACTCTTGGACGCGTTATAGCACTTTTAATCTTCGGCTTTTGTACGATTGTTTGCGTAATCATGTTTTTTGGTGTATTCTTTAACGACAGCGTTAATAATGGAATGGCTTTCGTTTGCCTTTTTTGCGGTGTAATCTGTGGCGCTATTACAGCCGTACCAATCGGCTTGATAAAAGAAGGAAAAGAAGAAAATGAAAAACGAGAAGCAGAATATAAACGGAAACTTGATGAATACTACAGAATTGAAGAAGAGAACAGACTTGCAAAGAATAATATTCCTACTGTAAGAGGGCAATTAGCAAATTATCAAAAAGAGAAAGCTCAAGTTTCAGAGCTGCTGACCAAAGCTTACAGAGCAAATGTTATTCCAAGACAATATCGCAATATTTATGTTGCCGTATACCTGTATGACTGGTTCGGTACATCTATGGCAGACGACTTAGACCATGCGCTTAGTATGTTTGTTCTGGAAGAGATAAAAGCAAAGCTTGATAGAATTATAGAAAATCAAAAGGAAATCATCTTTAATCAGTACCAGATAGCTTCAAATCAGCAGAAGTTCATGGAACAGCAGCAGAGACATTCTGCAATGATGCACGCAAAATTAGATCAGATCCAGGCAAACAACGAGGAACGCAACGCATACTTGCACATGATCGAAAGCAACACAGCTACAACAGCATTTTTTGCAACTGCGGACTACATAAGAAGAATATAATAATTACCCTGCCAAGCATTTTGGCAGGGTGAAATTATTATATTCTCGGTTCGTCGCAAAGCACCGAACCCTACAAAGATGCGGTGGGATATAAAGGCGGTTTGTAGGGAACGGCCGTTTCGGACGTTCCGCAAAAAAGGGTGTCGCAGAAATTGCGACACCCTTAAAATATTAAATTAGCTTGTCCTTATGCCAGAGCAGCGGTGATGAGAGCCATCTTGTAAACTTCGTCAGCATCGCAGCCGCGGGACAGGTCATTGATAGGAGCGTTCAGGCCAAGAAGGATAGGACCATAAGCAGCATAGCCGCCAAGTCTCTGAGCGATCTTATAGCCGATGTTACCTGCGTTGATGTCAGGGAAGATGAAGGTGTTAGCCTGACCTGCAACAGGAGAGCCCTTGCACTTTGTTGCGGCAACAACCGGGGAAACAGCAGCGTCGAACTGGAGTTCGCCGTCGATAGCAAGCTCAGGAGCAGCAGCCTTTGCCTTTTCGCAAGCGTTGCGAACCTTGTCAACGTCTTCGCCCTTGCCGGAGCCCTTTGTGGAGAAGCTCAGGTAAGCAACCTTTGGATCGATACCGAAGATCTTTGCACAGTTAGCTGTTTCGAGACCGATTTCAACAAGAGCATCTTCATCAGGCTTGATATTGATGGCACAGTCACCCATAGCGATGAGCTCCTGAACGCCGTCCTTTTCACGAGCCAGGATGAAGCAAGAGGAAACGAGCTTGTTGCCCGGCTTTGTCTTGATGAGCTGGAGAGCAGGACGAACTGTGTCTGCTGTGGAATATGTAGCACCGCCGAGAAGGGAGTCAGCATAGCCCATCTTTACCAGCATTGTACCGAAGTAGTTGCCTTTTGCGAGAGCTGCACGACATTCGTCAGCTGTCATCTTGCCCTTGCGGAGAGCTACCATCTGGTCAACCATTTCATCCATACCTGCGTATGTAGCAGGGTCGATGATTTCAAGACCTTCGATGTCGAAGCCGCCTGCAGCTGCGTTAGCCTTAACTTCGTCAACGTTGCCGATGAGGATAGGTGTCAGGCATCCGCCGAGAGCCTTGATGTTGGAAGCAGCTTCAAGAATTCTTGCGTCAGGACCTTCTGTGAAAACGATCTTCTTAGGATTTGCCTTCAGAGTTTCAATAAGCTTATTAAACATGGTTATACCTCCATTTTTATATACAGCATTTACATAAATAATTTATCACTTTATGCCCACAAATTCAAGTGCCTATTTACAAAACATAGTCAGATAATGTATAATATACAGACTGTAATCGGCAAAAGTGAGGAAAAGTTATGAGTGTTGGATTTTCAGAAGCTTTTTCACGGCTAAGGCGTGAGCGGGGCATCAGTCAGCGGCAGGCTGCGGCTGATTTGGGAATGTCTCAGGCACTTCTCTCCCACTATGAAAACGGGATAAGAGAGCCAAAGCTGGATTTTGTTGTAAAAGCGTGTGAATATTACAATGTCTCCGCAGATCATCTTCTGGGCAGGACCGGGATACGTGTTAACCCCATGGCAGACTTTGCATGGGATGGGGAAAACGCGGAAAGGCTGATATGCGGCATCGCCGCTCTTTTAGACAGTATGGAGAGTGAGGATGCGGTGCGATATCTGGAGGGTGCGGTTTTTAAGCTTTGCGGCAGCAATAGTACAGAGGAGCAGGCCTTGTGCGATGGGTATATGAAGCTCATCGAGGCGAGTAGAAGCTCCGAAACCGTATCTTTAGGTGAGAATGAGAGTCTCCGAAAGCTTTTGGATGAAATGCGTGACCGTTTGAAGGAATACAAGAGGTGATCCCATGATAAAGCAGGATAAAATAAGAAATTTTTCCATAATCGCCCATATTGATCACGGTAAGTCCACTTTAGCGGACAGACTGCTGGAAATGTGCGGTGCTGTTGAAGCCAGAGATATGGAAAGCCAGCTTCTGGACAATATGGAGCTTGAAAAGGAGCGAGGCATTACCATTAAAGCCCGTGCTGTAAGCATGAACTACAAGGCACAGGACGGCGAGATGTATACTCTCAACCTTATCGACACTCCGGGCCACGTTGACTTTAACTACGAGGTTTCCAGAAGCCTTGCCGCCTGCGAGGGTGCTGTTCTCGTTGTTGACGCAACCCAGGGTATCGAGGCACAGACACTTGCAAACACCTATCTGGCTATTGAGGGTGATCTTGAGATCGTGCCTGTTATAAATAAGATCGACCTGCCTGCGGCTGACCCTCAGAGAGTCAAGACAGAGATCGAGGACATTATCGGTCTGCCTGCAATGGATGCTCCTGAGATTTCCGCAAAGCGTGGTATAAATATTGAAGCTGTTTTAGAGGAAATCGTAAAGCTTGTACCACCTCCTGCAGGTGATACAAAAGCTCCCCTCAGAGCCCTTATTTTCGATAGCCAGTATGACAGCTACCGCGGCGTTATCGTTTATATGCGAATTCGTGAGGGTGAAATTCGTCGTGACGATGAAGTTAAGATGATGGCCTCCGGCGCTGTATATAAGGTAGTTGAAGTTGGTCACATGAGACCTTTTGGCTTAGAGCCATGTGACGTGCTGAGAGCCGGTGATGTAGGTTACTTCACCGCAAGCATCAAGAACGTTGCCGACACTCAGGTTGGCGATACCGTTACAAGTGCCGTTGCACCTGCAGAGGAACCGCTCCCGGGCTATAAGCCTGCTCAGCCAATGGTGTTCTCCGGTATCTACACCGTTGACGGTGCAAAGTACCCCGACCTCCGTGATTCTCTCCAGAAGCTTAAGCTGAACGATGCGGCTCTCACCTATGAGCCAGAATCCTCGGTTGCCCTTGGCTTCGGTTTCCGTGTAGGCTTCCTGGGACTTCTCCACATGGAGATCATTCAGGAACGACTTGACCGTGAATACGCTCTTGACCTTATAACAACCGCGCCCAGCGTTGTCTACCGGGTAACTCTTACAGACGGTACTGTTTTGAAGGTTGATAACCCACTTAACTATCCTGACCCATCCCTTATCGAGATGGCAGAGGAGCCATTTGTTAAGGCTACCATTATGTGTCCTACCGAGTTTGTCGGCAACATCATGGAGCTGTGTCAGGACCGTCGTGGTGATTATAAGGACATGACCTATATGGACAGCACCAGAGTTGAGCTTCACTATGAGCTGCCGTTAAATGAGATTATTTACGACTTCTTTGACGCTCTTAAGTCTCGTACCAGAGGCTATGCTTCTCTGGACTACGAGTTCCTTGAATTCAGACAGTCTGAGCTTGTAAAGCTTGACATTCTCCTTAACGGCGAAATTGTTGACGCCCTTTCATTTATCGTTCATAAAGAAAAGGCATATCAGCGAGGCCGCAGAATTGCGGAAAAGCTTAAGGAGAATATCCCACGTCAGCTCTTTGAAATCCCTGTTCAGGCGGCTGTGGGCGGTAAGGTCATTGCCCGTGAGACTATCAAGGCTCTCCGTAAGGACGTTCTTGCCAAGTGCTACGGCGGCGATATCACCCGTAAGAAGAAGCTTCTTGAAAAGCAGAAGGAAGGCAAAAAGAAAATGCGTTCCCTGGGCTCTGTCAGTGTACCTCAGGAAGCATTCATGGCTGTGCTTAAATTGGATGAAGATTAATAAAAAGCCCATGTTTTCGCAGGAAAACATGGGCTTTTGCTTTGCAACAGAAAGGAGAGATCGTAAGATCTCTCCTTTTGAATTCAGTTATATTAAATAATGTGCAGGCAAAGTGTGAGAACTGCGAAAGCCAGAGCAACCCACTTTGTAGCCTTAGCCAGAATAGCATCTGCACCCTTGGACTTGTTCTTAGCGAGGAAGGTGTCAGCTGCACCGGAGATAGCACCGGACAGGCCAGCCTTCTTACCGGACTGGAAGATAACTACAACAACTAATGCAATGCAAACAACGAGATGAGCGATCTGGATAGCTAATGTCATAACAATTTCATTCCTTTCAAAATATCAAAACAGAATACTTTCGTATTCGCTTATAATCCGTAAGATGAATATTAACATATCCTGCCGATATTTGCAACAGTTTTTTGAAAGTTTTCTCCCAAATTTTATTATTTTTTCTTTTTCAATATAAGCGTTGAAAAGATTGTCTCCAGAGGTTAAAATAGAGGTACTTCACATTCGGAGGTTCACAATGTATTTCGACACTCATGCCCATTATGATGATGAGCAATTTGACCTTGACAGGGATGAAGTTTTGGCATCAATGCCCGAAAGCGGTGTCAGCCTGATAGTATGCCCGGCTTCCAACCTGAAATCCTGCCGTATGGTTCTTGACATGGCAGGCAAGTACCCATATGTATACGCTGCGGTGGGTGTTCACCCCCATGACGCAAAGGAAATGGACGACAGCAGCATCGACCTTATCCGTGATATGGCAAAAAACAAAAAGGTAGTGGCTATCGGCGAAATCGGACTTGACTACCACTACAATCTTTCTCCCCGTGACATTCAGAAAAAGCGTTTTTACCAGCAGCTTGAACTGGCAAGAGAGCTTGACCTTCCTGTTATCATCCACGAGCGTGAAGCTTGTCAGGACTGTATGGAGATAATCACTCAGTTCAAAGACCTTAAGGGCGTTGTTCACTGCTATTCAGGAAGCTGGGAAACCGCTGTTCAAATTCTAAATATGGGCTGGTACATCTCCTTCACAGGTGCTGTCACCTTTAAAAACGCAAAAAAAGCTCCCGAGGTTGTATCAAAAATGCCATTAGACCGACTCATGCTGGAAACAGACAGTCCCTACATGGCCCCTGTTCCCCTTCGCGGTCGCAGAAACGATTCCCGCAATCTTCCCTATATTGCCGAGACCATTGCCCGGCTTCGCGGCATGACCCCCCGGGAGGTTGCCGCAATCACCATGGAAAACGGCAAAAAGTTCTTCGGAATTAAATAATTTTGTAGTATTTTTTAAGATTATAATATATACTCTAATTTATAATAATTATCATTCCCTGTTACGATACGATAGGAGGAAGCCAACTTGATTGAAGTAAAAAACCTGATCAAACGCTACGGCGACAATCTCGCCGTGGATAACATCAGCTTCACCGTTGAAGATGGGCAGATTTACGGTTTTCTTGGCCCAAACGGTGCGGGCAAATCCACAACAATGAACATCATGACCGGTTATCTTGCCGCTACCGAGGGTGAGGTTTTCATAAACGGTCACAACATCACCGACGAGCCTGAGGCTGCGAAGAAGTGCATCGGCTATCTGCCTGAAATGCCGCCTCTTTACACGGATATGACCGTAATTGAATATCTAAAATTTGCGGCAGCTCTGAAGAAAATTCCTGCCAAGGAACGCAGCAACGCTGTAACCGAGGCAATGGAGATAACAAAGGTCGCTAACGTAAGCGACCGTCTTATTGCCAACCTCTCCAAGGGTTACAAGCAGCGTGTCGGTCTTGCTCAGGCTGTTTTGGGTATGCCGGAAATTATCATCCTGGACGAACCCACCGTTGGTCTTGACCCTAAGCAGATAATTGAAATACGTGACCTTATCAAAAGTTTAGGTGAAAAGCACACAGTTATCCTCAGCTCCCATATTCTCTCTGAAATCCAGGAGATTTGCGACAAGATCCTCATTATCCACCAGGGTCGCCTAATCGCAAACGGCACTCCTGCCGAGCTGGAGGAAACCCTCGGCAACTCCTCTATGGAGCTCACCATCAAGACTGACAATCCGGATGACGCCGTTGCCATGGTCTCCGCAATCCAGGGTGTTACAAAGGTAAAGGTTGCAGACAGCTCAGTTCAGGGTGAAGTAACTCTCAGTCTTAAGCTTGAACGAGGTGTTGACCTCCGCGAGGAAATTTTCAACGCCTGTGTAAAGAACGGTTATGTTCTTCTCATGATGAAGGCAACTCATTTCTCCCTTGAACACATATTCCTCGAACTTACAAAGGAACGCCGCAGAGTCAGACGGCGTGTTAAGAAAAAGGTTCAGCCTGAAGCTTCCGAAGCCGCACCACAGGAAGCCGAAGCTACACCTGAGACCACAGAAACGGAAAAGGAGGGCGAATAAATGCTTGCTATATATAAAAGAGAGCTTCGCTCCTATTTCTGCTCCATGACAGGCTATATCTTCATCGCCGCTGTCATGATCTTTACAGGCATCTACTTCATGGTAAATAACCTTGTATCCGGTTATCCGTATTTCGCCTATACCCTTGTAAACTCACTGCTCATCTACATAATCGTCGTGCCTATTCTCACAATGCGCAGCCTTGCTGAAGAGCGTCACAGCAAAACCGATCAGCTCCTGCTTACCTCTCCCGCAAGTGTAACCTCCATTGTTTTGGGCAAGTATCTTGCAATGATGACCGTTTTCGCAATCCCTTTGGCAGTTTTCTGCATCTGCCCTCTCATTATCTCCACCGCAGGCAGTGCATACCTTTTCGGTGACTATATGTCCATCTTCTGTGTACTTGCCATCGGCGCTCTCTTTGTGTCCATCGGTATGTTCATCTCCTCCACCACCGAAAATCAGATAATCTCCGCTGTTGTCACTCTCGTTGCACTTCTGCTCCTGTATATGTGGGACAGCCTTATTCTCCTCCTGCCAACAAGTGCAATAGGCAACCTTGTGGCTTCCTTTGTTCTCCTTGCAGTCCTTGTACTGTGCGTATGGCTTTTCTCTAAAAACCGCATTGTCACATTGGCCGTTGCCGCTGTGGGCATTATCGGTCTTGTTGCCGCATACTGCCTTGAACCTACTCTGTTCGAGGGACTTGTTGCAAATCTTCTGGCAGCATTTTCCGTAAACACGGTACTTTATAATTTCTGCCATTATTACGTCTTTGATCTGGGCGGTATCTTCATGCTGCTGTCTGTTGCGGCTATGTTCGTATTCCTCACCGTTCAGACCATTCAGAAGCGTCGCTGGAGTTAAGGAGGTAAGACAATGAAAAAATTCAACTTAAATTCCAGAACAGCCCGTAAAGGCGGCATCGCATTCGCTATCACGGCTATCACGATCGTAATCATCATTATTCTCAATATGATCGTCGGTCAGATCCCCGCAAACTACAAGGAATTCGATATCTCCGACCAGCGTATCTATTCCGTAAGCGATATGGCAAAGGACTACCTTAAGCAGCTTGAAACTCCCATTGAGCTTATTCTCGTTGCCGAGGAAGCTTCTCTGGACACCCGTATTTCCAAGTACGTTTACAACTACGCAGAGCTGTCCGACAATATAACAGTTTCCGAGGCTGACCCTGTTATGTATCCATCCGTTCTTGAAGCCTACGGCTGTCCCGCAGACACGCTGCTGGTCATCAACGCTCTTACAGGCAAGACCGCTCAAATTCCTCTTTACGGTTACTCTGATGCTATAATCGTTTACGAGATGGATTACAACACCTATTCCTATGTTGAAAGCACCTTCGATGCAGAGGGTCTCATCACCTCCGGCATTGAATATGTAACAAGCGACTCCGGTGCTGTTGTATACTCCCTCACAGGTCACGGTGAAACTGCTCTTTCCGCCTCTGCTACCGACATCGTGGAAAAGGCGAACATCACCGTGAAAGCCGATTTAAATCTCCTCATCGATGGCGGTATTCCCGAGGATTGCTCTCTTATCATCTGTAACAATCCTACCTCCGACCTTGCAGCAGATGAACTCGCCATGATCAAGCAGTATCTTGCTGGCGGCGGCGATATGGTTCTTCTTATGGACTATGCTATCCTGCCAAACTTCAATGTTCTGATGTCCGATTACGGCATGGCAGTAGAGCCGGGCTACCTTGGCGAATATGAGATGTACTATTCCCAGTACTCCCAGTATTACGGCTACTTCTGCATGGCTCCAACCGTAGTTGACACAGCCATAACCGAAGGCATCGACAGCAACGCAATGCTCCTGTATCCAAGGGCGCTCACACCACTCACCCCCGCACGAGATACGATCGGTGTTGAAGCCTTCCTGACAACCACCTCCAACGGCATTTACTTCGAAAACACAGAAGCCGACGGCACTCTGGGTGAGTATTGCATCGGTGCTGTTGCAACCGAGGAAACAGAAGGCGGCACAACAAACTTCACCGTTGTTTCCGCCGCAACCCTTATCGACTCCTCCATCACCGACACCTATACCTCCATGTCCAACCTTGACATCTTCCTGAACATAGTAACCTACGGCATGGAAAACGTCTCCTCTTCCAACTCCATCCCCGCAAAGAGCCTGGGCGTAACCTATAATACCTTTGCAAATTACGGTGTATGGTCTATCATCTTCATATTTATCCTCCCGATCGCCTGTCTAACCTGCGGCTTCATAATCTGGATCAGACGGAGGAAGAGATAATGAACAAAAACCTCCGTACCATCATTATCCTCCTTTTGGTTTTAGTTATTTTCATCGGTCTTTTCCTGGCTTTGAGGACATTCAATAAGAACACCGAAGCCGAGGAAAAGGCAGAAGCTGAAGCTTCTGTCATAAACATCGGCAATCTCGTTGATGGTCTGTATATCGGCATAACCACCAATGCCGGTTCAATGGAATTCGTCAGCGATGGTGAAAACTGGAAATACTATCAGGATGAAAACTTCCCTCTCGAAGAGTCCTATATGACTGCAATCGTTGATGCGGCTGTGGGTCTTACAGCTATTCGTGAGATCGATGTAGCTGACAGCCTCAGTGCTTATGGTCTTGACGAGGGCTCATATCTTTCCCTGCTTATAATTGACAGCGAAAACCATGTATTTGCTCTGGACATAGGTTCTCCTATCGGTGATGGTAGCACATGGTATGCCCGTGAGCCCGGTTTGAACACTATTTATATAATCTCCGGTGAACTCCCGGCCGCTGTTGACTTTGATCTTTATGACATGATCGAGCTTGAAAGCTTCGGTCTCTTTGAGCCAACGGATGTGAAGCAGATGACAATAACCGCAGGCGATAAGCAGCTTGTCTATCAGCAGGAAACCCATACCGAGACAGTTTCAACCGGCGAATTCGATGAGGACACAGGCGAGGAGATTTATCAGGACAATATCATCAGCACCTGGTATGACCTTTCCGCAGGCGAGACTGTTCTCATGGAGGACAGCACAGTTCCTGCCTCTCTCGCCGAGATCGCATCGGCTTTTGAGTTCCACTCCTGCAAGAACTATAACGCTTCAGAAGAGCTTCTTGAGACCAGCGGTTTCACTTCCCCAACAGCATCAATAACCGTCGTGTGGACCGATCTCAGCGGCAATGAGGCAACTCGGACTCTCCTCATCGGCAGAACCAACGGTGAAGGCTACTACTGGGCAAAGTTAGCCGACTCCAATGCTGTATATCTGATGGAAAGCATCTATGCAGAGTCCTTCATCACCGCCACCACTATTATGGGCTTTACCACGACAGAGGGCGATACCATAAACGAATAAAACCAACAGAAACAACCAGCTCCGGCCATCCGGAGCTGGTTTTTTCAGCTAATCACAGCAGTCAAATTAATTTCAACTTAAAATTCACGGCTATATTCAAAAAGATTGTATAATTATTTGAAAAACAGTGCAAAATTTTCACTCAACCCTTGACATTTTTGCCATATTGTTTTACATTTACATAGTATTTATATTACTTTCAGGAGGAAAGAACATGAAAAAAATAGTTTCCATTTTACTCGTTCTGACAATGGTATTCTCACTTTGTGCAGTATCCTTTGCAGCAGAACAGACCCCTTACGGTGCAGCCGCTTATGAATACGTTAAGTATCTGGATCAGAACCTTCGCGAAAGAATCGCAGGTACTGAACAGGAAGAAAAGACCGCTGAATTCATTAAGGGCGAACTTGAAAGCTTCGGTTATGATAATGTAACAATCGAAGAGTTCAGCTACAGACGCGGCAGCACAACCACATACAGCCAGAATGTTGTAGTTACAAAGCCAGGCCGTTCTGACAAGCAGATCATTATGGGCGCACATTATGACAGCGTTCGTACAGCAGGCGTTGACGATAACGGTTCCGGCGTTTCTGTAACACTTGAAACCGCAATGCGTATGTATGGCGTTGACACCCCATACACAATCGTATTTGTTTTCTTTGGCGCTGAAGAAACCGGCTTAAGAGGCTCCAAGGCTTATGCCGGTGCAATGACAGAAGAAGATATTGCAAACACCATCTGCATGATCAATCTCGACAGCATCCTTGCAGGTACATACCGTTATCTCTACAGCGGCGATGCTACAACCGACGCTGAAGGCAACACAATCGTTGAAAAGGCATGGCCTTTCCATCAGGCAATGGAAATTGCAGAAGCTCTTGAACTTGATATGCATTCCAACGACACTCCTCTGAACTACGACTATCCTTCTCCATCCACAGGTACATGGAGTGACCACCAGAGCTTCCGTAATCTTGGTCTCCCTTATCTCTATGCTGAAGCTGCTAACTGGGAACTTCCTGACTATCCAAACCGTCCACAGTGGGGCAGCTCCGGTGCTTACGAAACTGAATCCGGTGAAGTTATGCACGTAAGAGGCAGAGACGACCTGACCTTCATCGAAAACGAATGGGGCGATCGTGCAAAGAACACTCTTACCGCTTATGCAACACTTATGCCACAGCTCTTACAGCGTCTTGATCCTAACGGTCTCCTGGCTGACAAGAACGAACTCATGCAGGCTATTAATGAGGCAGAAGCACTCAACATCGAGCATTACTCCGATGCATCTGCTGCTGCTCTCACCGAAGAACTTGCAGAAGCAAACGCAGTTCTCGCTGACGATACACTCTACACCGCAGATCAGGAAACAGTTGACAATGCAGTTGCAGCACTCAACGAAGTTGTAAACGCTCTGGAAAGCGTAGTCGTTATGGCAGAAACCGAAACATTTGACACCGCTGAAACAGACACAGCAGCTATCGACATCTCTTACGTTGGCGATATCGCAATCTCCTCCGTAAGACTTACAATCGACTCCGAAATCGAATTTGCTGACATCTATGCAGCAGACGGTTACGAAATGGAATACAATCCTGCTGATGGTTACGCAATCATCTATGCCGGTGACGGTTCTGAAATCGACGGCACTCTCTGCACTCTGGTATACGATCTCAACGTAACTCCATGGTATGCAGAAGGCGAATATGCAATCGACATCGAAATTATTGACGCAACCGACATGAACGAAGACCAGCTCCGCCTTGCAGGTGTTGACGGTGCTCTCGTTATCGACAACACATACCCAACAGGCGATGTAACCATCGACGGTTCCATCACCAACGCTGACGTAATCGCTCTGGCACGTTACCTGGTTAACCTGGTAGAATTCAACGAAGTACAGCTCATCGCAGCTGACGTTGACGGCGACGGCGAAATCGACAACGCTGACCTTATCAGACTCGCAAGAAGCATTGTTAAGGCATAAGTCAAATCAGCTTATTAAAGCTATTAACTGAACAAACGACCCGCCGACTGCATCGCAGCCGGCGGGTCTTGCTGTTTATTCAATTTTTCGGACCGAGCTGTAATTCTGTGGCGTATGCCTTCATGGCTTCAATGCAAATGGCGGCAACTTCCTTCACTTCCATATTCAGCATTTCGCAACCCTTGCGGATAACTCCGCGATCGCACTTTGCGGCAAACTTTTTGTCCTTGAACTTCTTCATAAAGCTTGAGATTTCCATATCCGTGATACCCATTGGACGCATACGTGCCGCCGCCTGAATAATGCCTGTAAGCTCGTCAACGGTGTACAAGGATTTTTCCAGATTGGTCACAGGCTCAACATCGTTGCAGTGGCCATAGCCGTGGGACAAAATTGCCCTGACCTCTTCCGCTGTAACACCTGCTTTTAGCAGAGGCTTTTCTGTGTGCTGAAGGTGTTCCTCCGGGTACTGCTCGTAATCGTAATCGTGAAGATAGCCTATCGCCATCCAATACTGCTCATTCTCACCGAAATGCTTCGCCAGTCCACCCATAGCCACGGATACGTTCATGGCGTGGAGGAAAAGATGTGCTTCGGTGGTAGTGGTATTTAATAATTCTTTTGCACGTTCTAAAGTCAGCATAACGGTTGCTCCTTTTTGTGTTGATAGCCTTATTTTAAGGCATTTTTTGTTGTTAGTCAATAAAGCACTCACTCTTTAAAGGCTTGCTTTCCTGTTGGAAAATACCAAAATCCACCTGTCAAAATGGCAGGCGGATTTTGAGTGTTTATAAGTTCCCTTCACGCGAGGGAGCTGTCACGCCATCAGGCGTGACTGAGTGAGAGAACTGTTATTCCGACAAGCGTTACGACGTGGGAATCTTTTCTGTCTCTCCCTCCGTCTCGCTTACGCGAGCCACCTCCCTCGTCAGAGGGAGGTTTTTGAGTATTCACAATGGAATAAAATTTCCATAACAGTACGTCTATACACTCTATGATATATCATCCGAAATTTGCATATTGCTGAACAAAAAACCTCATTGTATTTGGACATACCATTTTACAAAGAGGTTTGTGTTTTGTTGCAAGTACGAAAATCAAATTGTTTCCATTACCTGATTAATCAGTTCCCGATATTCTTCCTCGGTTATTTCACCATTGGAAAACTTTGATTTGATTTCTGTTAATTTGTTTTGAGTTGAAGTACCTGCGGGTAATTCTTTAGGTTTGCTTTTTTTGATTTTTAATTCAGTTAATTTTGGTATTGATAGTTTTTGTTTTAATGATTTAGAACTTTGTCTTTCAGAATTGTACGCATTTAATTCAGCTTTTAAGCGTTCATATTCTATTCCAACATCATGAAGATGAATATCATTACCGAAAAAAACATAGGTTTCTTTAGCTGTTATTTGCAAAGCATATACAATATTAATTGCAGGAGCAATAGGCTCACCTAACAAAGGATATAATTCATCATTCTTATGAATGTCAGATACTTTACCATCTTGTCTCATTACAAGAGCCGGAACATCTTCCAAATATGTAGTAAATTTTCTTCCTGCCTGATTGACACATACATACTTTCTTGAAGTTATTGCTTTAATATGCCATTTATCACCGATAGTAGTTATAACACCTTCTATGAAATCTTTACCTATAGATTCTTTAAAATCTTTTGTTTTATATTCTTTTAATGCAGAGTGTTTTTCATTTTCATCATAAATAGCAGCAAAGGGTTGCATACCAAAAAAATTGTATTTTCTATTTCGAGTAAAAAACTGTTTATCACCTTCCATATAAGTAGGTCTATAAATATATTCTCTTTGAACTAATCTGAAATCTTTAATATCAGAATACTTAATAGGAGTACCACAAATATCGAAATAATCAGTCATAAAAAAATCTCCAATCTTTTTTATAAGACAGTTTTTACTGTTCTTATAAAGCAACTTGTAATTTTCGCGTATGCAATATACTAATTATAACACAATTTTCCCAATCATCTCAATCCCCACAGACGCATAAAATCCGCCTGTCAAAACGACAGGCGGATTCATTATATATCTTAACTTACTTATTATCCTTAATTGCAGCCTGAGCAGCAGCCAGTCTTGCGATTGGAACTCTGTATGGGGAGCAGGATACGTAGTCCAGACCGATCTTATGGCAGAATTCGATGGAGCTTGGGTCGCCGCCGTGTTCACCGCAGATACCGCAGTGCATTTCAGGACGAACAGCCTTGCCCTTTGTTACAGCCATATCCATGAGCTGGCCAACACCGTTTGTGTCCAGACGAGCAAATGGGTCGGATTCAAAGATCTTGTCAGCATAGTAGTCCTTAAGGAACTTGCTGGAGTCGTCACGGCTGAAGCCGAAGGTCATCTGGGTAAGGTCATTTGTGCCGAAGCAGAAGAATTCAGCTTCTAAAGCAACTCTGTCAGCGGTAAGGCAGGCACGTGGGATTTCCATCATAGTACCTACTTCGTACTTAAGTTCTTCACCGGCAGCTGCGATGGTTTCATCAGCGGTCTTAACAACGATGTCCTTAACGAACTTGAACTCAGATCTCTTACCTACCAGTGGGATCATGATTTCAGGAACGATTGCCAGGCCGGTACGCTTCTTAACAGCCAGAGCAGCCTTGATGATCGCTCTTGTCTGCATTGCAGGGATTTCAGGATAGGATACGCTGAGACGGCAGCCACGGTGACCCATCATTGGGTTGAATTCGTGGAGGTCAGCGATAACCTGCTTGATATATTCAACTGTCTTGCCCTGTGCTTCTGCAAGAGCAGCGATGTCAGCTTCTTCAGTTGGAACGAACTCATGGAGAGGCGGATCCAGGAAACGGATGGTTACAGGATAGCCGCCGAGAGCTTCAAACAGACCTTCAAAGTCAGCCTGCTGCATTGGCTCGATAAGAGCAAGAGCTGCTTCGCGTTCTTCAGTGGTTTCAGCACAGATCATCTGACGGAAAGCACCGATTCTGGAAGGATCGAAGAACATATGCTCGGTACGGCAGAGGCCGATGCCTTCTGCGCCGAATGCTACAGCCTGCTTAGCATCTTCTGGGGAGTCAGCATTTGTGCGAACAGCCAGCTTCTTATACTTATCGGACAGTTCCATGATACGTCCGAAGTAACCGGAGTTAGGATCTGCAGGTACAGTTGGGATAAGCTCGCCGTAGATGTTGCCTGTGGAGCCATCCAGAGAGATCTCATCGCCTTCATGATAGGTCTTGCCTGCCAGTGTGAAGCACTTGTTTTCTTCGTCCATCTTAATATCGCCGCAGCCGGATACACAGCAGGTACCCATACCACGAGCAACAACAGCAGCATGGGAGGTCTGACCGCCACGAACTGTCAGGATACCCTGGGAGTACTTCATGCCTTCGATATCTTCAGGAGAGGTTTCCAGACGAACGAGAACTACCTTTTCGCCCTTCTGACCCTTTTCAGCTGCCTCTTCAGCGGTGAATACGATAGCACCTGCAGCAGCACCTGGGGAAGCTGCGATACCCTTGCCGATAGGCTGAGCCTTCTTAAGAGCATCAACGTCAAATGTTGGGTGGAGAAGCATATCCAGACTCTTAGCATCGATCTGCATGAGAGCTTCTTCTTCTGTGATCATGCCTTCGTCGATAAGATCGCAAGCGATCTTGATAGCAGCAGCAGCGGTACGCTTGCCGTTACGGGTCTGAAGCATATAGAGCTTCTTATCTTCAATGGTGAATTCCATATCCTGCATATCACGGTAGTGATTTTCAAGAGTATTGCATACACCGAGGAACTGTTCATAAACTTCCGGGAGAATTTCAGCCATCTTCTGGATTGGCATTGGAGTACGAACACCGGCAACAACGTCTTCGCCCTGTGCGTTCATAAGGAATTCACCCATGAGGCCCTTTTCGCCGGTAGCCGGGTTACGGGTAAATGCAACACCTGTGCCGGATGTATCGCCAAGGTTACCGAATGCCATCATCTGTACGTTAACAGCGGTACCCCAGGAGTATGGGATGTCGTGGTCCATACGATAGATGTTTGCACGTGGGTTGTCCCAGGAACGGAAAACAGCTTCAACAGCCTTGAAGAGCTGTTCCTTAGGATCGCTTGGGAAGTCTACACCAAGCTGTGCCTTATATTCAGCCTTGAACTGTTCAGCAAGCTGCTTAAGATCATCAGCGGTGAGGTCAATATCGTTTTCAACACCCTTAGCTTCCTTCATCTCGTCGATGAGCTTTTCAAAATACTTCTTACCGACTTCCATAACAACATCGGAGAACATCTGGATGAAGCGGCGATAGCAGTCATAAGCCCAGCGTGGATTACCGGAACGGGCAGCCATAACTTCAACTACTTCTTCATTAAGACCCAGATTAAGAATTGTATCCATCATACCAGGCATGGATGCACGAGCACCGGAACGTACGGAAACGAGAAGTGGATTTTCGAGGTCACCGAACTTCTTACCGGTAACAGCTTCCATCTTGGTAATATTTTCCATAATTTCAGCCTTGATCTCGTCATTGATCTTGCGGCCGTCTTCATAATACTTTGTGCAAGCTTCGGTGGAAATAGTAAAGCCCTGTGGAACACAAAGACCAATGTTGGTCATTTCAGCGAGGTTAGCACCCTTGCCGCCCAGCAGCTCTCTCATAGAACCGTTGCCTTCGGAGAATTGGTATACATACTTTTTGCTCATTTAACAATAGCCTCCTGACTTTTAACTTTATTTCATGAAAACGCTGTTATTATAACAGTATACAAAACAAATTTCAATAAATTTTTTGCAATTTTTCCAACATTTTTTCAAAGATAGTCCCGCTTATTTACCAACGCAAAATCTGCTGAAAATACTTGAAACTATATCATCTTTAACGCTCCTGCCTGTAAGCTCACCGAGAGCAGCGCAACAGTTTTCCACGATGGAAAGCACCGCATCAGGGGTCATACCAAGCTCCATGGCATCCCTTGCGGAGCTTATCGCATCAAGGGCTCTGGAGACTGCTTCCGCCTGTCTTGTGTTGGTGAGAATTTCGCCCGGTGGAAGGGATGTATCACTGCCGAAGAGTCTCTTTACAGCTTCGGTAAGGCTGTCAAGACCCTCTCCCGTTTTGGCGGAAATATGACAAACAGCATCAAAGCCTTCGGGAATTTCAAAAACAGGCTCAGGACATATATCCTCTTTGTTGATAATGCAGATGGAATACTCTGCATTTTTCGCGGTATTTATTGCTTCCTCATCTTCACTCGTCAATGTACGGGAGCTGTCAAGCACCGCAATAACAAGCCTTGCCGTCTTTGCCGCTTCCATAGCCCTTGTAACACCCATCTTTTCAACTGTATCGTCAGTTTCTCTTAATCCCGCCGTATCGCTGAGACGTAAAACTACGCCACCGATTGTGGCTTTTTCCTCAATGGTGTCTCTGGTCGTGCCTGCGATAGAGGTGACAATCGCTCTGTCATAGCCCAAAAGAGCATTGAGAAGTGAGGATTTACCTGTATTTGGTTTGCCGATAATTGCAGAGGGCACGCCCTCACGCATGATGCGTCCACGGTCAAAGGTTTTGAGGAGCCTGTCCAAGGTGCTTTCAGCTTCATTTAAAAGCCCTGTGTACCTTACCATTTCAAACTCATCTATATCCTCATCGGGATAGTCGATTACAGCCTGAAAATGGGATATCATGCCAACCAGATCATCGTATATCTTATCAGTCTTTCGTCCGATAGCTCGTCCAAGCTGACCTACAGCATTTTCAGCGGCAAGGGGTGTTTCAGCATCAATGAGGTCGATGACCGCCTCCGCCTGTGTCAAGTCCATACGGCGGTTTAAGAACGCACGCTTCGTGAACTCCCCTGCTTCCGCCTGTCTTGCACCAGCCTTAAACAGAGAGCGGAGACCCTCGCCAAGAACAACAGGTGAACCGTGACATTGGAACTCTACCGTATTCTCACCTGTATAGCTGTGGGGGGCATGACTTACTGTACAAAGACAGCGGTCAATAATGTTTCCTTCTGTATTGAGAAGCTCACCGTAATAGAGTTTCCTGTCCTCGCACTCTGTAAGAGATTTTACGCTCTTAGTGCGAAAAACCTTGTCCGCAATGGTTATGGCATCGTCACCGGAGGAGCGAATTATGCCGATAGCGGCAATTACATTACCGGTGGCAATAGCTGCTATGGTATCCATTATTCAATTCCCTCCAATTCACGAAGCCATAATGCTGATACCGCATCAGACGGCATACGCCAATCACTTCTCGGTGACAGCGTAAGTGTTCCTACCTTTGGGCCGTCAGGCAGACAGGAACGCTTGAACTGCTGATTAAAGAAGCGTCTGTAGAAGGTTTTCAGCCATTTGATTATAGTATCGTCATTATACTGATTTTTAAAAGCATATTTTGCAAGTCTAAGAACTTTTTTCGGCTCAAATCCCCAGCGGATGCCGTAATAAAGATAAAAATCGTGGAGTTCATAGGGACCGACCAAGTCCTCGGTAATCTGAGCTATCTCACCGTCCACAGCAGGAAGAAGCTCGGGACTTACGGGAGTGTCGAGAATACTGTTAAGGACCTCCGTAAGCTCCGGTCTTGTCCTTGCAGTGTAGTCTACCAGATAACGAACCATAGTCTTTGGCACACCGCCGTTTACGCTGTACATACTCATGTGGTCACCGTTATAGGTAGCCCAACCGAGAGCAAGCTCACTCATATCACCCGTGCCAATAACAAGACCACCGCAGCCGTTGGCAACGTCCATAAGAACCTGAGTACGCTCTCTTGCCTGTGCGTTTTCGTAGACCACATTGTGATTATCGGGAGAATGACCGATATCCGCAAAATGGCTCATGGTGGTATCGCCAATAGGAATTGTTCTGAATTCAGCACCTAAGATATTTGCTAAAACTTCGGCATTGGACTTAGTTCTTGCAGTAGTACCAAATCCGGGCATGGTTATAGCAAGAAGGTCGGATGCCGGACGGTTCATCATTTTAAGTGTTTCGGCACAGACAAGCATAGCAAGGGTGGAATCAAGACCACCGCTTACGCCCACTACGAGCTTTTTAGCCCATGTGTGCTGTAATCTCTTTTTAAGACCCAGACATTGGAGATATAACGCTCTTTGACACCTTTTTGCCCGCTCTTCCGCATTTTCAGGCACAAAAGGCATATTGGGGTAATGTCTCGTAAGCTGAGCTTCACTTAGTTCATTGCCCCATTCGATGATGTCGAAACTGTCGTCACCTGTGAAAGCACCCATTCTTGTGCGTTCGTATTCCAGCTTATAAACGTCAATTTCAGTAGCGATAATGCCGCTGTCGGTAAGATTTTCAGCTAAAATATCACCGTTCTCGCAGATAATGCTGTGTCCTGTAAATACAGCATCCTGAGTAGATTCGCCCTCACCTGCATCGGCATAAACGTAGCCACAAACCAATTTTGCAGACTGACCTGAGGTGAGATTTCTGCGGTAATCATCCTTAGTTACACTTTCATCGCTGGCAGAAAGATTGACAATGACCGTTGCCCCTGCTACAGCCGCATCGGTGGACGGAGTAACAGGACCCCACAGGTCCTCACAAACCTCGCAGGCGACATTAAGCTGAGGCATATTCTTATGTCTGAACAGTATTTTTGTGCCAAAAACAGTTTCCTGACCGGCGTAGCTTATTATTTTATATTCGCCGTCACCTGATGTGAAATATCTCTTTTCATAATAACCACCAAAATTGGGGATATTTGTCTTTGGTACGATACCAAGAACCTCACCGTCATATATAGCCGCACCGCAGTTATAGAGGCTACTACCAATTCGCACAGGAAGTCCTGCAAAAATAAGCATATCTATACCCTTTGTGGCATCAGCAATAGCTTCAAGAGCCTTTTCAGCGGCATCAAGGAGAGTTTTATGCAGGAAAAGATCACCACAGGTGTAGCCTGTGATGCAAAGCTCAGGAAGTGCCAGTACCTTTGCGCCTATTTTTTCCGCTTCTTTTATACAATTAATAATGCTCTGTGTATTAAATTCAACGTCTGCTACCTTGATTACAGGTGTTGCGGCACAGACCTTTACAAATCCGTTATTCATCGGTATCCTTTCTGAAATCAAACAGCTCTTCTTCAAAGTGGTCCAGAAGTGCGGAGCGGATGGTAAAATATTCCGCTTCCTCTGCAACAACCACTACCTTATCATCCTCATAATAACATTCAACTATACCATCAAGCTGTGGTGCAATGTTTTCGTTTATCTCCATCGCCAGCTCTTCTGTGTTTTCAATGTAATATTCCGAATCACAAGGCGGCTCATATCCCTCTATCGGACTTTTGCTCCCTGCAAAAAAGCACACTAACAGGAAACCCACAAGCATTATCATGAACATAACGCAGCCCAACAGGCCTATCTTGCCTACAAACAGCTTTCCTGTATCTCTGCCATCTGTTCTTTTAACTTCTTCCTGCTTGCCAGCTTCTTCTCGTACTTCGTTATCCACTTTTTCCTCCTGATTTGAGTTTTTTTAGCATAATATTGATTATTATAGTAAAATATGTTACTATCTTTCCGGTGCTGCCAGAAAACGGTAGGCGGTTAGCCCTCCCACTATACGGAGGGCAGCTTCTTAGCCCTCTGATGCTATACAAAGGAGGGCTGTCCATGATGGTTACATATTCTGATCTGTTTCAGTTTTGCTTAGTCATTATTGGTGTTATCAGCCTTGTAATCAAGGTCTGCAAAAAGAAGTAACCGCCCACGAGTCCAAACGTAGCGGTTACTTCAACAATTACATTTTGGGCTAACCGTCTATCGGCAGCACCTCTTTATAAATCCATTATAAAGAACGTACCGCAAATTGTCAATATCCAAAGCAGAAGTAACCGCTGATGAACAGCGGTTACTTTTCTGTTTTCAATTAAAATGCGATCTTTTCGCTGATGTACTCAGGCAGCTTGTCGATGCTGATTCTTACCTGTTCCATTGTATCTCTGTCACGAACGGTTACGCAGCCGTCGGTTTCGGAGTCAAAGTCGTAAGTAATGCAGAATGGAGTACCGATTTCGTCAGCACGGCGATAACGCTTACCGATGGAACCAGCTTCGTCATAGTCAACCATGAAGTGCTTCTGGAGGTCATGGTAAACCTTTGTTGCACCTTCGGAGAGCTTCTTGGAAAGTGGAAGAACAGCGCACTTATATGGAGCAAGAGCCGGGTGCAGTCTGAGAACTACACGAACATCGTCATTGCCCTTCTTGTCCTGACCGACAACTTCTTCGTCATAAGCATCGCAAAGGAATGCAAGAGTTACACGGTCAGCACCGAGGGATGGCTCGATAACGTAAGGAACGTACTTTTCGCCTGTTTCCTGATCGAAGTATTCCATATTTTCGCCGGATGTGGTCTGATGTGCCTTAAGGTCGAAGTCTGTTCTGTCAGCAACGCCCCAAAGCTCGCCCCAGCCGAATGGGAACAGGAATTCAAAGTCAGTAGTTGCATTGGAATAATGGGAAAGCTCTTCCTGTTCATGGTCTCTCAGGCGGAGATTTTCTTCCTTCATGTTAAGCCCAAGAAGCCAATCACGGCAAGCAGAACGCCAGTAGTCAAACCATTCAAGGTCTGTGCCTGGCTTGCAGAAGAATTCAAGCTCCATCTGTTCAAATTCTCTTGTACGGAAGGTGAAGTTACCCGGAGTAATTTCATTTCTGAAGGACTTACCAACCTGACATACACCGAATGGAATCTTGCGGCGGGTAGTTCTCTGGATATTCTTGAAGTTTACGAAAATACCCTGTGCTGTTTCAGGACGGAGATAGATCTGAGCAGCAGTGTCCTCAGTAACGCCCTGGAAGGTCTTGAACATCAGATTGAACTTTCTGATGTCGGTAAAGTCAGCCTTACCACAGCCCGGGCAGGTGATACCGTTTTCCTTGATGTACTCAACCATCTGTTCGTTGGTCATAGCTTCAACAACAACGCCTTCGATGTTATTCTCGCTGAGCCATTCTTCGATGAGCTTATCAGCTCTGTGACGCATCTTACAGGACTTGCAGTCGATAAGAGGATCATTGAATGTTGCAACGTGACCGGAAGCAACCCAAACGGTAGGATTCATAAGGATAGCAGCATCTAAGCCCACGTTGTATGGATTTTCCTGAACAAACTTCTTCCACCATGCCTTCTTAACGTTGTTCTTCAGCTCAACGCCAAGTGGGCCATAGTCCCATGTGTTAGCAAGACCACCATAGATCTCGCTGCCGGAATATACAAAGCCTCTGCCCTTACAGAGAGCCACGATCTTGTCCATTGTTTTTTCTGTATTAAGCATAATTATCCTCCGGATATTATTTTAGTTATTCGTACCTATAAAATTATATACAATTTCTGTATAATGTCAACCATTTTGTCATAGCGGTTTATTATTTTCTATTTTAATACACTGAATAATGAAAACACTGCCGTCTGAAACTGTAATGCAAAAACCATTATTCCTTTCATTAGTTTTAATGTCTGTTACATCCAGCAAATCACTCTCGTTAACCAAGTCAAAAATATGATCCTTAAAATAGTTTAATGTCATAGTGGTTTCCTCCTAATTATATGGTTCGTACGTGCACCATATCATTATAAACTACTCCACTGTAAAATACAAGAGAGGTGACAGTTATGATCCGCTATGACCCCCTATGGAGAACACTTAAGAAAAAGAACATCAGTCAGTATAAGCTCATAAAGGATTACGGTATTGACAAGGCTCAGCTTCAGCGGCTTCGTGCTAACAGTGTAGTCAAAACAGTCATTTTGGACACTCTTTGTTCTATTCTGGACTGTCCTATTGAGGATATAATTGAATATGTACCCGACGAAAAATAATGGGGCTGTGCCACAAAGCAAAATGTAGCATAGCCCCTATATTTATTCATTTATCTTTCTTAAAAACTCACCATATTCCTCTGTTTTGCCAACTCTGCCCACAGCGGAGAAGGAAACCTTATCAAAATCCAATATCATTTCAGCCGCCTTTGCTATATCATCCACTGTTACCTTATCATAATTTGCGATAGTCTGGTCATAGCTCATGCAGTAGTCAAAGTACAGCAGATTGTGACCCAGCCGGTTCATTCTTGCACTTGTGGACTCCAAGCTCATGAGGATATTGGACTTTACCTGATCTCTTGCAAGCTCCAGTTCATCAGCGGTAACACCAAATTCCTTAAATCTCTTTATCTCCTCCGCAATAAGGCTGAGAGCAGGACGTTCAGTTTCCTTGCCAAGAGCGGTGTAAATACCAAGCAGCCCTGTGTCCTGATAGGAGGCACCAAAGGAGTAGATCGAATAGCACAGTCCCTTATCCTCTCTTACACTCTGGAAAAGCCTTGAGGACATTCCACCACCTAAGATGTTGGACATAAGCTGAACCGCATAACGTCTGTCGTCGGTAATCCCAATACTCGGGAATGCAAGGCACAAATGGTTTTGCTCAGTTGTCTTTTTCTTAGACTTTATGCTCTGAACATATTTTGCCTTTTTACGCTTTTTGCCATCACCCACTGGTACGACCTTTAAATGCTCTGCAAAATACTGAACGTCACTATCGGAAATATTGCCTGCAAGCACCACAACGATTTTATCGCCTGTGTAATGCTCAGTCATGTAGTTCTTTAAAAACTCGCCGTCCATTTTGCCAAGGGTATTGCGAGTACCCAGAACAGGTCGTGCAAGGCTCGAACCCTTAAAGCAGCCGCTAAAAAGCTGTTCAGTTACAAGATCGTCGGGAGTGTCCTCATACATACCTATCTCTTCTATGATAACGTTGCGTTCATTATTCACATCGTCATCATGAAAGTTGGATTCAAGCAGCATATCACATAAAATATCTGCTATTTTCTGCACATGAGTGTCCAGCACTCTGCCGTAAAAGCAGGTATTTTCCTTGGTGGTAAAGGCATTTATCTGACCGCCGATCCTGTCCATATCAAAAGCGAGCTGGGCAGCTGTACGGTTCTTTGTACCTTTAAATACCATGTGCTCGATAAAATGAGACGCACCGTTTTCATTTGCCATCTCATCACGGGTACCCACATTCACCCAAACACCAACAGAAGCCGAGCGAACGTAGGGTATATTTTCATAAACTATTCTTACACCGTTAGACAGTGTGATTGTATTGTACATTGGGTTTCTCCATAAATATAGTTTGCTATGAAAGTGTAGGGAAGGCAGCCCTCTGCCTTCCGCATTTATCAACTATATTTTCATAATGGGAGGCAGAGGGCTGCCTCCCCTACGTATACTATTATCGCAAACGCCCCTTTCCACGTTTTAGCAGGAAAGGGGCGCAATCTATATCATTTAAGAATTATTCTCTGATACCCTTCTTTTCCAGTTCCTTGAGAGCATCCTTACGGGAGAGGTTTACACGGCCTCTGTCATCAATTTCGATAACCTTTACCCAAGTTTCATCGCCGATATTGAGAACGTCTTCAACCTTTTCAACTCTGCGGTTTTCAAGCTTGGAAATGTGGATCATACCGTCCTTACCAGGAGCCAGTTCAACGAAAGCACCGATAGGAAGAATACGAACTACTTTACCTCTGTAAAGCTTGCCAACCTCAGGAACGAATACGATAGCGTCGATGATCTTCTTAGCTGCACGGCAAACTTCAATATCCATAGCGGAGATGAAGATGCTGCCATCGTCTTCGATGTCAACCTTAGCACCTGTGTCAGCACAGATCTTCTGGATGACCTTACCGCCGGAGCCGATAACTTCTCTGATCTTTTCCGGATTGATCTTCATGGAGATCATCTTAGGAGCAGTTGGAGCAAGCTCCTTGCGTGGTTCAGCGATACATGGAAGCATGATCTCGTCGATGATCTGAATTCTTGCTTCTCTTGTGATCTCGAATGCGTTCTTGATGATGTCGTAGGTCAGACCGTCATTCTTAAGGTCCATCTGGATAGCTGTGATACCCTTCTTGGTACCGCCAACCTTGAAGTCCATTTCGCCGTGGAAGTCTTCAACACCCTGAATGTCGATAAATGTTGTCCAATCGTCGCCATCGCTGATAAGACCGCAGGAGATACCTGCAACAGGAGCCTTGATTGGAACACCTGCGTCCATGAGAGCAAGAGTAGAGCCGCAGATAGAGCCCTGGGATGTGGAACCGTTGGAGGAAAGAACTTCACTGACAACACGGATTGTGTATGGGAAATCCTCAACGGATGGGATAACAGGTTCAAGAGCCTTTTCTGCAAGAGCACCGTGACCGTATTCTCTTCTGGAGGTGGAACGGCTTGGACGAGCTTCGCCAACGGAGTAGGATGGGAAGTTGTAGTGGTGCATATATCTCTTTGTTTCTTCTTCAAAAATGGTGTCCAGCTTCTGTGCTGCTGCCATTGTATTGAGAGTTGCAATGGAGAGAACCTGAGTCTGACCTCTGGTGAACAGACCGGAACCGTGAACCTTTGGAAGAACACCAACTTCACTTGCAAGAGGTCTGATCTCGTTCATAGCTCTGCCGTCAACACGCTTGCCCTCAAGAAGCCACTGCTTAACGACCTTCTTCTGGATCTTGTAGGTCATTTCTGGGAACTGAGCAGTCAGTTCTGGATATTCTTCGCCAAATTCAGCAAAGATTTCGTCTGTTACAGCATTGTATCTTTCTTCACGGACGTTCTTATCGTCAGTATCCATGCAGTACTGAACCTTTTCATAGTACTTGTCCACGATCATCTGGAAGAGTTCATCATTGAAGGATGCGTGTTCATAGGTGAACTTTGGCTTGCCAACCTCTTCAACCATCTGGTTGATGAGAGCGATAACAGGCTTAATAGCGTTGTGAGCCTGAATGATACCCTCGAGCATAACATCCTCAGGAATTTCGTTGCCGCCTGCTTCGATCATAACGATCTTCTTTTCGGTAGCAGCGATTGTGCAGTACATTTCGGAAATTTCACGTTCTGCACTTGTTGGGTTGATGAAATACTTGCCGTCCTTGTAGCCAAGACCAACGCCGGCGATAGGGCCATTGAATGGAACATCGGAAATGGAAACTGCTGCGGAAGCACCGATCATAGCTGCGATTTCAGGAGAACAGTCATGGTCAACGGACATAACTGTGCAGTCAACAACAACGTCATTTCTCAGGTCACTTGGGAAAAGAGGACGCATTGGTCTGTCGATCATACGGCTTGCGAGGATACCTCTTTCGCTTGGTCTGCCTTCACGTCTCAGATAACCGCCTGGGATGCGGCCTACTGCGTAAAGCTTTTCCTGGAATTCAACGGAAAGTGGGAAATAGTCGATGCCATCCTTAGGACGAGCGGAGGCTGTGCAGGTAACGAGAACTGTTGTTTCACCGTATGTTACGAGAACAGCAGCGTTTGCAAGCTCAGCAAGCTTGCCCACTTCCATGGTAAGTGGACGACCGGCGAGTTCCATGGAATACTTCTTGTAATTTGGAAATTCTCTGTGATTGATAATCATTCCTTAGTTTACTCCTTTACTGATTTTTTCACAAAGGAGCCCCCGAAAGCCTTAGCACTTGAAAATACCACCGCCAGACAGGTAAAATGCCGGAAGCATTTTCAACTGCTAATAGACATTTCGCGGCTCCTTTTAAATTTCAATTTTGAATTCTTATTGTAGTATAGCCAATTTTTCCGCTTTCATAAGCGGTAAAAAACCGTCTATAAACACGCTGAATGGACGGGGCGAAATACCCCGTCCATTTACATAACTTACTTTCTGATGCCGAGCTTTGCGATACAATCTCTGTATCTCTGGATGTCCTTCTTTGCAAGATAGTCAAGAAGGTTGCGGCGCTTACCAACCATCTTAAGAAGACCAAGACGGCTGTGGTTGTCCTTGTGGTGAACCTTCAGATGCTCGGTGAGCTGCTGAATTCTCTTTGTGAGAATAGCGATCTGAACTTCTGGAGAACCTGTGTCAGTTGCATGAGTGCGGTTAGCTTCGATAACTTCTGTCTTTTCGATCTTTGTAATCATTTTAAAATCATCCTTTCGTAATATCTATACCCTCTGTCTGAGAATTGGGCGGAAAGGACACGGTTAAAACCGTCATTATCCCAAATCTAAGACCAGGGGCACAAGCTTTATTAATATACCATATTATTCTTAGCTTGTAAAGAATAATTTTTAGTAAAATTTGATTATTTTTATCACCAGTATGCACCAAAGGCTTCCTTGTGCAAAGGGAGGCTTTTGGCTAAAACTTAACTTTATTCGTAATCCACAACACTTGCCCAGGAGAGCAGGAATTCACGCTCATGAGCGTTGCCCTTTACGGACTGGGATGCGGCAACGATAGGCATCCACTTCTGAACGTACTGGATAGCGGTATCGCTCTTTTTGCAGAACAGCTCCAGATACTTCTTCGCTGTTTCGATCTCACCATAGAGCCAGAACAGCAGATAGGTTCTTGCAACGTCTGCTGATGCATTACCCTGGGTTGCATGGGACCAGTCGATGATAAACGGAGTACCATCTGGGCTTATAATAATATTGGATGGATTGAAGTCGCCATGGCAGACCTTGTGGTGCTTTGGCATACCCTCAAGACGGGTGTGCAGATCGTAGCGTGTTGTGGCGTCAAGGTCAGCTTCACTTATCTTGCGGTTCATCTTATCCTTAAGCTTGTTGAGAAGAGGACATTTATGCTTGTGCATATCTATCTGGAGATCCACCAGCAGTTCCAGATATTCGTCCATCTTCTCAGGCTCCTCCTGCATAAGCTGTGCAAGAGTCTTACCCTCGATGAAATCATAAACTATCGCCCACTTGCCGTCAATGGTGGTAATCTCCTGAATACCGGGACAGTTGATACCTGTACTCTCAATGCGGGCCTGATTAAGTGCTTCGTTGATAACGTCCGCCTTGGAGAAGTTTTTATCAAATACTTTAATGCACCTGTCACCGTCACGATAGATAACTTTGTGTGCTCTTTCGGCAATAATCTGATCCAGCTTCATATTCATGACCTTCCTTTCTTAGTTAACACTTGGAGCAGGAAGCTCCTTTTCCTCAAAGGTCTTACCATAATATGCGTTGAGATACATCTGCTTAATTTCACTCATCAGCGGATAACGTGGGTTAGCACCTGTACACTGATCGTCAAACGCCTGTTCCACCATGTCATCAAGACGGGCAAGGAAATCAGCTTCATCAGGAACATAATCTCTGATGGTAGCCTTAATGCCAACTCTTGCCTTCAGCTCGTCAAGACCCTTGATGAGATTTTCAACCTTTTCTGCGTCGTCGTTACCGCTAAATCCAAGATAATCTGCAATCTCAGCATAGCGTGCCATTGTGTGGGGGTGATCGTACTGGGAGAATGTACCCATCTTTGCAGGAGCTTCAGCAGAGTTGAAGCGGATTACCTCGTCTATCATCAATGCATTTGCAACACCGTGCGGCAGATGGTGGAATGCACCCAGCTTATGTGCCATGGAGTGGCATACGCCAAGGAACGCGTTTGCAAATGCCATACCCGCCATCGTAGCGGCATTTGCCATCTTTTCACGGGCAACAACGTCAACTGTACCGTTGTCGTATGCCCTTGGCAGATATTCAAATACAGTCTTAAGTGCCTTAAGTGCCAGACCGTCTGTATAATCCGTTGCCATCATGGAGGCGTAGGCTTCCATAGCGTGGGTAACAGCATCAATGCCCGATGCCGCTGTAAGACCCTTAGGGGCACTCATGTGGAAATCGGTGTCGATGATAGCCATATTTGGAAGCAGCTCATAGTCAGCAAGAGGATATTTTACGCCGCTTGCTTCGTCTGTGATGACCGCAAATGGTGTTACCTCAGAACCTGTACCTGCGGAGGTTGGAATTGCGATAAAATATGCCTTTTCGCCCATCTTTGGGAATGTATAAACACGCTTGCGGATATCCATAAAGCGCATTGCCATGTCCATGAAGTCAGCTTCAGGATGCTCGTAAAGCACCCACATGATCTTAGCTGCGTCCATTGCAGAACCGCCGCCAAGAGCTATAATGCAATCTGGCTTGAAGCTCATCATCTGAGCTGCACCGGCCTTTGCACAAGCTAAAGTTGGGTCAGGCTCAACATCAAAGAATGTGTCGTGAATAATACCCATTTCGTTGAGCTTATCTGTAATCGGCTTTGTGTAGCCGTTATTGTAAAGGAAGCTGTCAGTTACGATGAATGCCTTTTTCTTGCCCATGACGTTCTTAAGCTCATCGAGAGCAACAGGCAGACATCCCTTCTTTATGTAAACCTTTTCAGGTGCTCTAAACCAAAGCATATTTTCTCTCCTCTCTGCAACTACCTTTGTATTTAAAAGGTGCTTAACGCCGACGTTTTCGGATACGCTGTTGCCGCCCCAGGAGCCGCAGCCCAGTGTAAGAGATGGGGCAAGCTTGAAGTTGTACAGGTCACCGATACCGCCATGAGAGGATGGGGTATTTACCAAAATTCGGCAGGTTTTCATGCGGGCTGCAAATTCGTTCAGCTTATCCTGCTCGGTTGCCACATTCAGATAGATGGAAGAAGTGTGACCGTAACCGCCGTCTGCGATAAGCTGTTCGGCTTTTGCGAAAGCATCCTGAATATCGCTCGCACGGTACATAGCAAGAACTGGAGAGAGCTTTTCATGAGCGAATTCTTCGCTCAGGTCTACGGAGTCAACCTCACCGATAAGTATCTTTGTTCCCTCAGGTACAGTAACACCGGAAAGAGCGGCAATGGTAACAGGCTTCTGACCAACGATCTTAGCGTTGAGAGAGCCGTTGATTATAATTGTATGACGAACCTTATCGGTTTCTTCCTCGTTTAAGAAGTAACAGCCGCGTTTTGCAAATTCAGCCTTAACCTCATCATATACACTGTCCAGAACGATAACTGACTGCTCGGAAGCACAGATCATACCGTTATCGAAGGTCTTGGAATGGATGATGGAGTTAACAGCCAAGATAATATCGGCAGACTCGTCGATAATAGCAGGAGTATTGCCTGCACCAACGCCAAGAGCGGGCTTACCTGATGAATATGCCGCCTTAACCATGCCCGGACCGCCTGTTGCAAGGATGATATCAGATTCCCTCATAACTATATTAGTCATTTCCAGGCTTGGAACGTCGATCCAAGCTATGATATCCTCAGGAGCACCTGCGGCAACCGCTGCTTCAAGAATTAGCTTTGATGCGGCAATGGTGGACTTCTTTGCCCTTGGATGTGGGCTGATAATAATGCCGTTTCTTGTCTTAAGAGCTATAAGAGTCTTGAAAATTGCTGTGGATGTTGGGTTTGTGGTTGGGATAACGGCGGCGATAACGCCGATAGGCTCTGCAATAGTTTTTGTGCCGAATGCCTTATCCTCTGCGATCACACCACAGGTCTTAACATCCTTATACTGGTTATAAATATATTCAGAGGCATAGTGGTTTTTGATGACCTTATCCTCAACTATGCCCATGCCTGTTTCCTCTACTGCCATCTTTGCAAGAGGGATACGGGCCTTATTTGCGGCTACTGATGCCGCAAGGAAAATCTTGTCAACCTGCTCCTGAGAGTAGGTAGCAAACTTTTTCTGTGCTTCACGGACACGTGCAATAGCTAACTTAAGCTTTTTTACGTCGTCCACGATTTCATATACTTTTGTTTCCATAATGAACCTCCTGTATATAAAACATAAATTATGTATGAGAAAGTGTCATTCCGAGGAGCGTAGCGACGTGGGAATCTTATATTGGAAAAGATTGCCACGGCTCGTACCAAACCTTGCAATGACAGGGGTCTACAAGTTTTAAAGCCTATAGCTTTGATAAGTATTACCGTCTAAATCCTTCCATTCCATAATATCATCAGTAAGGGTCATATAGCTGTGACATGAACCCTCCTTGGGAATGGAGACAGAGCCTGGATTTATGCAGACATAGCCATCATACTCCGTACACTTAGGTATGTGTGTATGTCCGTTAAGAAGAATACTGCCTTTTAAAAGGGGCGGAGGTGATTTGTGACCGTGGGTTGCGAATATCATGCGATCCTTCAAATAAAGCACGCAGTATTCTGCTAAAATCGGAAATTCCAGCACCATCTGGTCAACCTCAGTATCGCAGTTACCACGAACACAGAAAATATCATCTTTGCGTTCATTGAGCATAGAGATAACTTCTTTCGGAGCATAATCCCTTGGCAAATCGTTGCGGGGACCGTGGTAGAGAATATCACCTAAAAGCAGTAATCTGTCAGCCTTTTCTCTGTCAAAAGCTTCCAGCATTTTTCTGCAGAAATACGCTGAACCATGTATATCCGATGCGATCATCAGTTTCATAAGCATCCACCCTTTATTGGATTTACATTAATTATAGTATATAAAATGTTTTCATTCAAGAGAATTTGTGACTATAAAGAGCGAAAGGTTTTGGCAAAGTAGGGTCAAATCACCAAAAGCACAAAATATATTGCATTTTTCTGTTGCATATATTAAAATTATATGATAGAGGTGAGGTTATGGACTATAAAGCAGGCAGATGTGATGTTGCCATTATCGGTGCGGGCCACGCAGGTATCGAAGCGGCACTTGCCGCGGCAAGACTTGACCTTCAGGTCATCTGCTTTACTATAAATCTTGATGCTGTCGGTAATATGCCATGTAATCCGGCTATCGGCGGCACAGGCAAGGGACATCTTGTCCGTGAGCTTGATGCTTTGGGCGGTGAGATGGCAAAGGCCGCTGACGAGGCTTGTATACAGTACAGACTTCTCAACAAGGGCAAAGGTCCTGCTGTATACTCTCTTCGTGCCCAGGCCGACAGACGCAAGTATCAGAATGTTATGAAGCACCGTCTTGAGCTGTGCGAGAATTTACAGCTTAAGCAGGCGGAGATAGTGGAAGTTGGAGTAGAGGATGGCAAAGTCGTCCATGTTAAGACCCACACAGGTGCAATTTTTGAATGTAAGGCGGCTGTTATTTGTTCTGGTACTTATCTTAAGGGACGTACTATCGTAGGTGAAGTCTATCAGGACGGCGGCCCTGACGGTATGTTTGCGGCTACTACTTTGGGTGATCAGCTCAAAGAATTAGGTCTTGATATGCGTCGCTTTAAGACCGGAACTCCACCAAGAGTAAACCGTCGTTCCATCGACTTTTCCAAGATGGAATTACAGCCGGGTGACACTGAACCCCAGCCATTCTCCTTCCGGACAGAGGGAACTTTGGAAAATGAAGCTGTGTGCTATCTCACATATACAACTGAAGAAACTCACAGAATAATCCGTGAAAATCTTCACAGAAGTCCCCTTTTCTCAGGGGAGATAACAGGCGTTGGCCCAAGATACTGTCCATCCATCGAGGATAAGGTAGTTCGCTTTGCGGATAAACAGCGTCATCAGCTTTTTGTTGAGCCTATGGGTCTTGACACTGAGGAAATGTACATTCAGGGCTTTTCATCTTCAATGCCTGAGGATGTTCAGCTTAAGATGCTCCACTCTGTAATCGGTCTTGAAAATGCAGAAATGATGCGCTGTGCCTATGCTATTGAGTACGACTGCATCAACCCGCTTGAGCTTTATCCAACCCTTGAGGTTAAAAAGATTTCAGGTCTTTACGGTGCAGGTCAGTTTAACGGCAGCTCCGGCTACGAGGAAGCCGCGGTTCAGGGCTTTGTTGCCGGTGTAAACGCCGCTCTCAAAATTCTTGACCGTGAACCTCTTATTCTCGACAGAAGCACAAGCTATATCGGCACTCTCATTGACGACCTGGTCACCAAGGGTACAAACGAACCCTATCGCATGATGACCTCCCGCTCCGAGTATCGTCTGCTTCACCGTCAGGACAACGCCGACCGGCGTCTTGCCCATATTGGTCATGAAATTGGTCTGGTTTCCGATGAACAGTACGAAAAGACTTTAAACAAGTACCGTCAGGTGGAAGCTGAAATCAACCGCCTTGAAAAGACTCACGTTGGGCCTACTGAAGCTCTTAAGGAGTGTCTTGAGAGCCGTGGAACAACTGTTCCCAATTCGGGCACAAGTCTGGCTAACCTCCTCCGCCGCCCTCAGGTGGATTATGAATGTCTTGCTCCCTTTGACAAGTACCGTCCTGAGCTTAGTAAGGCAGTATGCGAACAGGTTGAAATATCCCTGAAATACCAGGGATACATCGAAAAACAGCTCAAGCAGGTTGAGGATTTCAGAAAGATGGAAGCCCGCAAGCTTCCTGAGGATTTGGACTATTCCTCCATAAACGGACTGAGACTTGAGGCAAGGCAGAAGCTTGATAAGGTAAAGCCCCAAAACATGGGACAGGCATCCAGAATTTCCGGCGTATCGCCGGCTGATATTGCGGCACTTATGATCTATCTCGGCAATAAGTAAATAGTAAAACAGGTTCTGCCGCAAAGCATTGCAGCAGAACCTGTTTTATTACTATCTTTTTTCCAAAATCTCATACGCACCGGCAAGCATTTCTGCCGCCTCTGCCATTGTCAACTCTGTATCGACTCCGCTTGCCGCATCCTCCCCGACGATATTGCAGGCGGAAAGATTTGCAAATGCCTGCATCACTCCGTCCTCTTCGTGACAGATAACATCAGTAATGTTCATTACTCCGTCCAAAATCACCATTGCCTCGCCTTTTGTTATGGCAGTATGGGCATTCAGCTCCGTCTGAGAAGCATCAATAACACCTGTCATCAGTGCCGCCGCCGCATAGGGCTTTACCCACATTGGAATATCTCCGTCATCAGAAAAGCCTGTTTCCACAACACCTTCAACAGCTTCTGCACCGCAGAGCTTCATGCACATAGCTAAAAATCTGCCCTTAGTAACTGCAGTTTCACCACCAAAAAAGTACTCATTTCCAATACACTCCCCTGTATACACTCCATTTTCAGCTAAAACGAGTGCCGCGTAATGCCCTTCATCTTCCAAAAGGTCAGAGTACCACACCTCTGTTTTCTGCTTCTCAATGATGATTTTTACGGTAGCTTCATTGGACACACCGCCCTTTTCATCCACCGCATAGTAATAAAAGCAGTCCTTACCCTTTATCTCCTCATAAGGGGTATACTGAAAACTGCCATCCTGACTAAAGGTTAGTTCACCCTTCTTCGGTGCTTCGCTGATATAAAACGTCACGCTCTCGCCATCAGGGTCAGTTGCTGACACATTGCCTGTTACGGCAACATTTTTATAGGTCTTTACCTCTATGTTCTCCGCAATGGGTGCATAGTTGTAATCGGCACTGTCACCTGTGCCGTAAGCCATAGGCACAGCGGAAAATGCAATAATTATTGCAAGAATTAAGCTTATCATTCTTCCGTTATTCATACCGTTTCTCCTTTGCAAATTAGGAATAACTATAATATTTACCTTAAATTGCAAATTATTCATAAAGTCGGGATAAAGCGGTGTTTGCATAAATCGTCAATTTTTGCAAGAATTGTTTACATTTCATTCAAAAAGTTGACAACAGCGGCTTTTTTTGTTATGATGTTGCCATTCTTACGCGGAGGTCTGAAATGTACGGCACAATCAATCCCATTAACGATAGTTTTGTAGAATCCAAGGCTCAGCAGCTTTTGGAGAGTAATAAGATAAACAAGAAATACTTTGAAAAATACGATGTAAAACGCGGTCTGCGTAACGCTGACGGTACAGGCGTTCTTGCCGGCATTACTCATATATGCAACGTCAACGGCTACTATTTCCAGGACAACGAAAAAATCCCAACAGAAGGCAATTATACATACAGAGGCATTGATGTTAAAAAGCTCATCGAGGGCTTCACAAGTGAAGACCGCTTTGGCTATGAGGAAACCGCATATCTTCTCCTTTTCGGCAATCTTCCAACTGACGCTGAACTGAAGCAGTTCAACGATATCCTTGCGGATTACAGAAATCTTCCACTTCGTTTTACCGAGGACATGATCCTCTCCGCTCCAAGTAACAGCGTTATGAACAAGCTGGAGCGTAGTATTCTTGCTCTGTATTCCTATGATCCTGACCCCGAACCAAACGGTATCGGCAAGGAGCTTCAGCAGGCTCTGCAGCTTATCGCACGCTGCCCTGTTATTGTTGCTCACGCTTATGCGGCCAAGAGACATTACTTCGACCGCACAAGCCTCTATCTCCACATCCCACAGCCAGAGCTTTCTCTTGCTGAAAACTTCCTGTACTCTATCCGTCCTGACAATCAGTTTACCAAGGAAGAGGCTCGTATCCTTGACCTTTGCATGGTTCTCCATGCAGAGCACGGTGGTGGTAACAACTCCGCTTTCACCTGTCGAGTTATTTCCTCAGCAAATACCGACATCTATTCCGCAACCGCTGCTGCAGTAGGTTCTCTTAAGGGCAACCGTCACGGTGGTGCAAACCTTAAGGTTAACGAGATGTACGACTGCATCAAGGCGAACGTCAACGACTGGAACGATGATGACGAAATCCGCAATTTCCTTATCAAAATTCTTAATAAGGAAGCCGGCGACAAGTCCGGTCTCGTTTACGGAATGGGTCACGCCATCTATACCCTTTCCGACCCAAGAGCCGTTATCCTCAAGGAGGTTGCAAAAACTCTGGCTGTTAAGAACGGTCTTGAAGCTGAATACCACCTCTTTGAAGCTGTTGAAAAGCTCACGCCTCAGCTCTTTGCTGAACGCGGCAGAGAAAAACCTATCTGTGCTAATGTTGATATGTACTCCGGCTTCGTTTACAGAATGCTGGGTATCCCTCAGGAGCTGTTCACACCTCTCTTCGCTATCTCCCGTATGGCAGGCTGGTGTGCTCACAGAATCGAAGAGGTCTACAATCCCAATAAGATCATTCGTCCGGCTTATAAGGCAATTAACCAGAAGCACAACTTCGTTCCTCTGGCAGAAAGATAAAATAGTAAAAGGATGCGTTTTTCGTAACGCATCCTTTTTCTGTTTAAGCTCCCTCTGATGAGGGAGCTGGCATTTGCGTAGCAAATGACTGAGGGAGAGAAAAACTACCCCTCAGTCTCGTCGTCGCAAGCTTCATTAAGCTTGCTTACCTGCAAGCAGGAAAGTCGGCCCATTCCGCTGCTCCTCCTCTTTCATTTGAACCCACTACGTTGGGTTTCAAATGAAGCTTTTGTGGATGACAGCTCCCCAGACAAGGGGAGCCAAGAATTTCTATGAATTCCTTGCCTCTCCCTCTGGGAGAGGTGACAGCCGTTAGGCTGACGGAGAGGGTTGAAAATTATAGATTTTATAAAATAATCGTAGAATTCTTCAACCTGTTTCAGGTTAAAATTCAATATCCGTTTCAAGTTATGATATAATTTCCGTGAGGTGAATTTTATTATGAAACGAACAATTATTGATTTATGGAATGGAGAGATATCTCCAATCACAAATTGTGGAAATGGTGATCCTGAAATCGATAACCTTGTTGAATTGATTGAAAGAAACTGCAAAAATCTCGAAAATACATTAAATGAAAGCCAAAAAGAAACTCTTGAAAAGTACGTTTGCTGTGTGAATGAGTATTTGGATCTAATAACAGAACAAGCATTTTGTGATGGATTCTGTCTTAGCAGTAAGCTGCTTACAGAATCACTCTTATAGTTCTTTCTTTTGTTCTATATCAATCGAATTAAAACAGGAACTACGGCAGAAGCAATCCCCTGCCCTACGTCGTGTGGTGTTGTTTGCGGCAGGCAGAGGGCTGCCTGCCCTACAGAATTTATAGAAATATCATCCGAATTCTGCATTTTGCATTATGAATTTTGCATTAAAAAAGGCTTCCTCAAATTGAGGAAGCCTTTTTGATTTTGATATTGCTTAGTTTTCTTCTACTTCGTAGAGAGCCTTAAGTCTTGTGAGGTGGTTGTAACGAGCTTCTGCGTTCTTTTCAGCCTTAGCAAAGAGAACTTCAGCTCTTTCTGGGAATTCACGGGTAAGTCTTGCATAACGAGCTTCGTTCATAATGAAGTCCTTATAGCCGCCGGCTGGCATCTTGCTGTCGAGGGTGAATGGGTTCTTGCCTTCAGCCTTGAGAGCTGGGTTATAGCGGAACATATTCCAGTAACCGCAGTCAACAGCCTTCTTCATTTCAACCTGGCAGTTCTTCATGCCGCCCTTGATTGCGTGCATTTCGCATGGGGAGTAAGCGATAACGATGGATGGACCATTGTATGCTTCAGCTTCCTTAAGAGCATTGAGAGTCTGAGTTGGGTTAGCACCCATAGCAACCTGTGCTACGTATACATAGCCATAGCTCATTGCGATGTCAGCAAGGCTCTTCTTGTTGATTTCCTTACCTGCTGCAGCAAACTGAGCAACCTGACCAACCTGGGAAGCCTTGGAAGCCTGACCGCCGGTGTTGGAGTAAACTTCGGTATCGAATACCAGGATGTTTACGTCTTCGCCGGAAGCGATAACGTGGTCAAGACCACCGAAACCGATGTCGTATGCCCAACCGTCGCCGCCGAGGATCCATACGGACTTCTTTGCGAGGAATTCCTTGTTTGCAAGGATATCTTCAACGTATTCGCAGCAGTTAGGATCCTTTTCGAGAGCAGCAATCAGGTTCTTTGTTGCAGCCTGGTTTGCTTCACCATCGTTCATTGTTGCGAGATATTCTTCGCAAGCAGCCTTCTTTTCAGCGTCTTCTGTCTTTTCAGCAATAGCCTTTACCTTGCCTGCAAGACGATCTCTGATAGCCTTCTGGCCGAAGTACATACCAAGACCATGTTCTGCGTTGTCTTCAAAGAGGGAGTTTGCCCATGCAGGACCTCTGCCTTCAGCGTTAACTGTGTATGGGGATGTTGCAGCCGGGCCGCCCCAGATGGAGGAACAACCTGTTGCATTGGAGATGTACATTCTGTCGCCGCAAACCTGAGTAAGCAGACGAGCATAAGCTGTTTCTGCACAGCCTGCACAGGAGCCGGAGAACTCAAGGAGAGGAGTTCTGAACTGTGTACCCTTAACGGTAGCGTCAGCAACTTCTGCCTTAACTGTTACGTTCTTAACTGTGTAATCGAATACTTCCTGCTGAGCAGCTTCTGCTTCCTGTGGAGCCATTGTGAGAGCGCCAACCTTACATACGCCAACGCAAACTTCACAACCCATGCAATCCAGTGGGGAAACGGAGAGAGTGTATTCGTAAACGCCCTTGCCCTTGCCAGCCTTGATAGGAGCGGACTTGAGAGCAGCAGGTGCTGCTGCCTTTTCTTCTGCTGTCATAGCGTATGGACGGATAGCAGCATGAGGACATACAAATGCACACTGGTTACACTGGATGCACTTTGTTTCATCCCACTTTGGAACGATAACAGCAACGCCGCGCTTTTCGTATGCGGAAGCACCCTGTTCAAATGTACCGTCTGCATGAGGAACGAATGCGGAAACCGGGAGGCTGTCGCCATCCATGCGGCCGATTGGTTCCATGATATCCTTAACCATCTTAACGAGCTTGCCAGCGTCTGCAGCAGCTGCAGCAGCGTCAGCATCAACAGCTTCTGCCCAGGAAGCAGGAACGTCGATCTTAACGTATGCAGTTGCACCGGCATCAATAGCCTTATGGTTGTTGTCAACTACGTCCTGACCCTTCTTCATGTAGGATCTGGTTGCAGCATCCTTCATGTAGCCGATAGCTTCTTCCTGTGGGAGAACGCCAGCCAGGGAGAAGAATGCGGACTGGAGGATTGTATTTGTACGCTTGCCCATGCCAACTTCGATAGCAAGGTCAATAGCGTTGATTGTGTAGAGCTGAATGTTGTTCTTTGCGATGTAACGCTTTGCTTCAGCGGTGAGGTGGTGTTCCAGTTCTTCCGGAGTCCACTGGCAGTTAATGAGGAATACGCCGCCTGGCTTTACGTCATTAACCATCTTGAAGCCCTTAACAACGTAGGATGGGTTATGGCAAGCTACGAAGTCAGCCTTGTTTACATAGTATGGGCTCTTGATAGCCTTGTCACCGAAACGGAGATGGGAAATTGTTACGCCGCCGGTCTTCTTGGAGTCATACTGGAAGTAAGCCTGAACGTACTTGTCTGTATGGTCACCAATGATCTTGATAGAGTTCTTGTTTGCGCCAACAGTACCGTCGCCGCCGAGACCCCAGAACTTACATTCGATGGTGCCTTCTGCTGCGGTGTTTGGAGCCGGCTTTTCTTCGAGGGAGAGGTTGGTAACGTCGTCAACGATACCGAGAGTGAAGATACGCTTTGGCTGTTCCTTGGACAGTTCTTCGTATACTGCGAAGATGCTGGAAGGAGGAGTATCCTTGGAGCCGAGACCGTAACGACCGCCGATGATTGTAGCGGAGATGCCTGCGTTTGCAAGAGCTGTTACAACGTCAAGGTAGAGAGGTTCGCCAAGGGAACCTGGTTCCTTAGTTCTGTCAAGAACTGCGATCTTCTTTGCTGTTGCTGGGATTGCAGCGATGAGCTTGTCAGCAGCGAATGGACGGTACAGTCTAACCTTTACAAGACCAACCTTTTCGCCGTTTGCGTTCATATAGTCAATAACTTCTTCTGCTACGTCGCAGATGGAGCCCATAGCGATGATAACCTTTTCAGCTTCTGGATCGCCATAGTAGTTAAAGAGCTGGTAGTTTGTGCCGAGCTTTGCATTGACCTTTTCCATATATGCTTCAACGATGCCTGGAACTGCTTCATAAGCTTCGTTGCAAGCTTCTCTGTGCTGGAAGAATACGTCGCCGTTTTCGTGGGAACCGCGCATTACTGGGCGTTCTGGGTTGAGAGCTCTCTTACGGAAAGCTTCAACAGCGTCCATATTTGTCATTTCCTTAAGATCTTCGTAGTCCCAGCAAGCAACCTTCTGGATTTCGTGGGATGTACGGAAACCGTCAAAGTAGTTCAGGAATGGAACTCTGCTTTCGATAGCTGCAAGGTGAGCAACTGCACCCAGGTCCATAACTTCCTGTACGTTTGTTTCAGCCAGCATAGCAAAACCGGTCTGACGGCAAGCGTATACGTCGGAATGATCACCGAAGATGTTAAGAGCGTGGGAAGCAACTGTTCTTGCAGAAACGTGGAATACGCCTGGAAGCAGTTCGCCTGCGATCTTGTACATGTTAGGGATCATAAGAAGCAGACCCTGGGAAGCTGTGTAAGTTGTGGTGAGAGCACCGGCTGCGAGAGAGCCGTGAACTGTACCGGCAGCACCTGCTTCGGACTGCATTTCAATTACCTTAACAGTAGTACCGAAGATGTTCTTCTGGCCTGCTGCTGCCCACTGGTCAACATAGTCTGCCATTGGGCTGGATGGGGTAATTGGATAGATGCCAGCTACTTCTGTGAACGCATAGGACACGTATGCAGCTGCATTGTTGCCATCCATGGTTTTGAGTTTTCTTGCCATGATTATATCTCCTTCACATATTTTATAAACATCTTTTAAAAGTGTGAACCTTTCTAAATCAGTATTTTATCACTTTTAATTTCTCGTGTAAACAGTAAAATTCAACACTATTCTCGTTTTTTATTAAAAATTTATACCCATTTTGTCAAGGCTCGCCTGATACGCCTTTTTATTCCGATGATTTTTGGCAGGGTATGCTTTGTTAGTCATTTCTAACCACGTTAACATTCTTCTGCACATATGTAGGGAAGGCAGACCTCTGCCTTCCGTTGTGTTAAATTCAGATGTGTCTATTCGGAAGGCAGAGGGCTGCCTCCCCTACAAAAAACATAAACGCTTATTAAATCTTCAAGCCTGTCAAATATCTTCTCACCATATCCAGTGCATGGTTTGAAGCCAGCACACGAATACGCTCTCTTCCCTGTCCCAAATGGAGCTTTCTGCAATATGTGCCGTTAGGTGCGGCCATCGCCACAAAAACAGTCCCGGGTTCAAGACCGTTTTCGTCAGGGTCAGGACCCGCCAGACCTGTTATGCCAATGCCAAAATCTGCATCAAGACGTTTTTTGATACCTTCTGCCATCATCTTTGCAGTTTCCTCATTATACGGTCCATTTTCTGCCAAAAATTCAGGGTCAACACCTGCAAGCTCGAACTTTGCGTGATTTGAATATGTCACACCGCCGCCTAAGAAGGCGTTGGACGCACCTGAAATGTCGGTAAGTCTTTTTGACAGCATACCGCCTGTGCAGGATTCAGCTATGGCAATAGTCATATCCTTTTCAATCAAAAGATCAAGCACTGTCTTTTCCAGACTTTCCGTATCAATTCCGTATATCTTATCGCCTAAGATGGATTTTACCTGCTCTATTGCAGGCTCCATGAGTTTGTCCGCTTCTTCATCGCTCTTTGTTTTAGCGGTAACCCTCAGCATAACTTCACCGTTTTTTGCATAGGGAGCAAGCGTTGGATTTTCCATTGCCAGCATCATAGGACGCAGCTTATCCTCAACGGCACTTTCGCCCATACCAAAAATGTGGATATTATGGGAGCGTATCACATAATCACTCATTGCACGAAGATATGGTACGGCACACTTTTTGAACATGGAGATACATTCCCGGGGAGGACCGGGAAGCATCATGACCGTAACACAACCGGCTTCAAAGGCACAGCCCGGAGCAGTACCCCAATCGTTGTGGAATACCGTACAATTCTCCGGCAGGTATGCCTGCTGAAGATTGTTTTCGGGCATGGTGTCATAGTGAAGCCTGTTTTTAAAATAGCTGCGGATTATCTCCGCTTCCTCTTCGCTGAAAATAAGCTTCACGCCGAAGGCTTCGGCAAGAGTCTGTTTAGTAAGGTCATCGCAGGTGGGGCCTAAGCCGCCTGTGGTGATGATAATATCAGCACGGCTCTTTGCAATCTCAACTGCCGCCTTAAGGCGTGCCGGATTATCGCCTACCACCGTATGGTAATAGACGTTTATACCCAGCTCGGACAGCATGATTGAAATGTCCCTTGCATCGGTATTTGTGGTATTGCCAAGGAGAAGCTCCGTTCCAACAGAGATGATCTCCGCGATATGGTTCATTACTGGATCGCCACCCTTTCAATATTTGCAACTGCTTCTTCAACGAGAGCGTCTATATCCAATGGCTTTTCAGCCTCGATAACGTCATCAAGACGTGGCTTTGTCCGTGGATGCTTTGGTGTAAATACTGTACAGCAATCCTCGTAAGGCAGGATAGAAGTCTCAAATGTGCCTATCTTACGGGCAATTTCAACTATTTCCTTCTTGTCATGACAAATAAGCGGTCTGATTATCGGAAGTCTTGCGCAAACCTCTGTAACATACATAGCTTCTAAAGTCTGGCTTGCTACCTGACCAAGATTTTCACCTGTTACCATTGCGGAACAGCCGTTTAAGTCTGCAATCCTCTGGGAAATACGCATCATGAATCTGCGCATGATAACGGTGAAATATTCCTCAGGACACTTGTCACGAATTTCTTCCTGAATATGGGTGAACGGAACTATCTCAACCATAAGACGGCCGCAGTATTTTGTGAGAATACCCGCAAGCTCCAGCACCTTTTCCTTAGCCTGCTCGGAGGTATAAGGGAATGAGAAGAAGTGAACAGGGATTATCTGAACACCGCGTTTTGCCGCAAGATATGTGGAAACAGGGCTGTCAATTCCGCCGGAAAGGAGAGATACAACTCTGCCGTTTGCGCCAACAGGCATACCGCCCGCACCCTCGATATTCGGGCCATGGACATAAGCCGCATAATCTCTGACCTCAAGATGGATGGTAAGCTCGGGGTTGTGAACGTCAACCTTAACATCAGGAAATTCCTCAGCCAATAAACCGCCAACATACTGGGAAAGCTGGATGGAGGTCATTGGGAAACGCTTGTCGGAACGCTTGGACTCAACCTTAAAGGAACGGGCACACATCATTGCATCACGAAGGTATTCTTTAGCTGTCTCAAAAATAGCATCCTTGTCCTTTTCACAACAGGCCGCTCTGCTTACGGATGCAATACCGAAAACAGTCTGAACAGCCTCAAAAGCACCGTCCATATCGCAATCGTCATTCTGTGGTTCAACGTAAACCGTGGACTGGAGAGCATAGACCTTGAAATCGCCAAATGGCTTCAGTCTGCGTTTTACGTTTGAGATAAGCTTCATTTCAAAGCTACGTTTATTGAGACCCTTAAGGACGATCTCACCCTGTTTTAATAAAATTATATCAGACATTTTTGTATTCATTCCTTTTTGAAATCGTAAGTTCTGTATTGTATTGCCTCCGCAATGTGGGCGGCTGTAATATTTTCTTCACCTGCAAGGTCAGCGATAGTTCTCGCTACCCTGAGAATTTTGTCGTAGGATCGTGCTGTAAGGCCCATCTTTTCAAACGCGGAACGCATGAGTATCTCGCAGGTAGTGTCAAGAGCTGCATAATCCGCAAGCTGATTTGTGTTCATGTGGGCATTGCAGTTTACACCGCTTCCCTCATATCTTTTCTGCTGTAAGCTTCTTGCGGCATTGACCCTTTCACGTATTACCGATGACGGTTCACCGTTGGGTCTTGCCTTAAGTTCATCAAATTCCAGTGACGGCACTTCGATGTACATATCAATTCTATCAAGAAGCGGGCCTGAAATTCTGCCCAGATAGCTGTTCACGGATTTAGGCGTGCAGCTGCATCTTCCCGACGGATGACCGTACCAGCCGCATTTGCATGGATTCATGGCACACACCAGCATGAAGCTGCTTGGATATGTCACCGCACCAGAAACTCGCGATATTGTAACCTGTCCGTCCTCCAATGGCTGTCGCAGGGTTTCAAGCACCATCTGCGGAAATTCCGGAAGTTCGTCTAAAAACAGCACACCGTTATGAGCTAACGATATTTCCCCCGGCTTCGGGTTTGCCGAACCGCCGCTCATAGCTGCCGCCGACACCGTATGGTGGGGAGAACGGAAGGGGCGTCTTGCAACAAAGGGTTCGCGTTCACCTGTAAGCCCCATTACGGAATGGATCTCCGTAGTTTCAAGAGCCTCCGCTCTTGTCATCTCCGGCAAAATGGAGGGCAGCCTCTTTGCCAGCATACTTTTGCCTGCACCGGGAGATCCCACAAGGAGAATGTTATGACCGCCTGCGGCGGCAACCTCCAAGGCTCTTTTTACGTTTTCCTGACCCTTTACATCGGCAAAATCAAGCTCCATGCTTCTGTCACGCTTGACCTCCGGTGTTTTGAAGCGTTCAATACGTTTTCTGCCTGCCAGATGCTCGACAATATCCATCACATGGCTCACCGGGTAAACAGGCACATTTTCCGCAAAGCTGGCTTCCGCCGCATTCTGCGCAGGAACGAGCAGCTCACTTAGTCCCACACGCTCACCGTGAAGTGCCATGGAAATTATGCCGTGAACAGGCCGCACTTCACCTGTAAGCGAAAGCTCACCGACCACCGCAATATCGTCATGTATCGGTGCTATCTGCCTGTCAGCCGCAAGAATACCCAGCAGTATTGGCAAATCGTAGATAGTGCCGATTTTCTTTGTATCTGCAGGAGCAAGATTAACAGTCACACGGCTCACCGGGAATTTAAGGCCGCAGTTTTTGATTGCGGCACGCACCCTGTCTCTCGACTCCTTAACGGCGGCATCGGGCAGTCCTACTATATCAAAGGATGGCAGTCCACCTGATAAGCTCACTTCCACCTGAACATCGTAGCCTCGTATTCCTGTTATACCAAGAGAATGTACCGTCTCTACCAATTTGCCGCCTCCTTTCAAAATATTCTTCTGTCATTGCGAGAGCCGCCTGCGGCTCGTGGCAATCTTTTGTATAAGATTCCCACGTCGCTACGCTCCTCGGAATGACATTAACTATAATCCAATCTGGAAGCCTGACTCATCCTTAGATAATCCATCACGACGCATCATTGTCTCAAGCACGTCGATATCCGAGGAAATATCCATTGCATCGGATTTGAAAAGCTGGTCAAGCTGCTGAGAAAAACCGCTTATGAGAGTATCAAGGATTTTCTCAATACGCTCCTTTGTTGCGTCAATATTCGCACCACTCACACCCTGATTTTCAAGATCTCTGTAAGAGCGAAGCAGCTTCAGAGTTGTTGGAAGATAATAGCTCATGAAGCTCTTTATCTCAGGAAGCTTCTCAGGCTTTTCCTGAACAACCTTGAATATCTTTGCTGTTAGTCTTTCTATCTGATCTATCTTTTCAGATACCATAGGATCAGCTATCTCATCATTGAGCTGACGAATTTCCATAATAATTGCATGGTATCTGTCCTTAGGATCAACAGCCGCTTCTGCCTCTTTCTGCTCTTCCTGTCGGATTATCAGCCGTCCAGCACCCACATTCAGATAAGCTTCCTCACCTAAAAGCTTCTTTTCAAGCATGACCTCAATATCCTTTTTAACTGTGGAGCTCTTTGCTCCGCTTGCATTGGCAAGCTCGGAAATTGTTACGGAGCTTTTTGTGCCAATATAGGAGAGGTATACCGCAATACGCCTTACCCGCTTCTTGCGTCCGGAGCGTACACCAAGAAGCACACAGCCTGCAGCCAGAATACAAAGGGCTGTAATAAGCTCCCACACCATGGCAAAGGTAACACTTCCCAAATATGCGACAATGGTATCCATCGCCGATACACTTAATCCAAAGCCCAGCACCCCGATTATGATACCCCATACCAAAAGTCCATTGCCGCTGCCGAAGATTTCCTTAATTTTATCTTTCTTCTTTTTGCCTGTTTTCGGCTGGGTTTTTGCTGTTGAAGAAGTTGTTTTTTCGGTCTTTGCAGCCTTCTTCTGTACAGGCTGAGCCTCAGCCTCATCCGCTTTGATAAAGAGTCTTCTGAGACCGTAGTCGATATACGCCTGACTGCCGAAAGCACCGTCAATGACCATTTCCTGAACGTCACGCATTACAACATTAAAATCCACACTCAGGGCATTCGCCAGATAGTCAATGGAAACCGAGGACATACCCCTGGCAATACGCTTGTACTCCGCCTTGCGATACTCTGAATTTTGTGTATCCACGGTATTCGTTTTATGACCGTCAAATATATCAGGTGTCAAAACACCAAACTTAAAAAGCACCGCAGCAACACCCGCAGGCCAGAATACATAAAAAGCACAGATAATGGCCACCCATTGGAGTATACCGTCACTTCTCAGCCAGTTATATACTTTATCAAACAATTCTCTCATGATATTACCTCAAACATCAAGCCATGCTTATAAACACACATGGTTATTGTATCACGGTTCAGGAAATATTACAATGATTTGTGCATCAATCTGACATGGCAAAATTGCAATATTTCATACAGCATAAGACAGGATTTATTTTGACATTCCTTTATTAATGGTATATAATTCAAGGTTGAAACGAAATGATTTGATATTTATCACGGAGCTGCCTATGAAAGACGTATTGATAGCAATAAAGGGTATGCAGGAGCTGGACGGCACATCTGCCGGTGACGAGCTTGTAACTCCCGGTCTGTACACCCACAATAACGGTATCACCAAGTTCACATATATGGAAAGTGAGCTTACAGGCATGGAGGGCACAAAGACCACCTTTGAAATTCAAAAATCCTTTGTGACACTCACAAGAATAGGCACTGTCAATTCCCAGATGGTATTTGAAACAGGCCGTAAGCACTTCTTCATGTACGACACCCCATTCGGTGCTATGACAATGGGCGTTTCCACCAGCAGTATTTCATCTAAGATGGATGAGCATGGCGGTGATCTTGAGATCCGCTGTATGATCGACATGGAAAATTCCCTCGTCAGCCGCAATGTTTTTAAAATAAATGTCAGAGAGGCTTAGGATGTCATTGCGAGGCCCAACAGGGCCGTGGCAATCTTAAGATTTCCACATCGCTTACGCTCCTCGGAATGACATATCGGTTTTGATAAACCGATAGCTTAGACTTCTACGTTTGAAAGGAATGTAACACAAATGAACCTTATCCAAGAGGCAAAAAATCAGATAAAAGAAATCGCTTCCAAGGCTTATGAAAAGGCAAGCGAAAAGGGTATCCTCCCCGGTGGCATGGAGCTTACAGGCTCTGTTGAAATCCCAAAGGACGTTTCCCACGGTGACTACGCCTGCGGTTATGCCATGGCTTGTGCAAGAACCATGCGTATGGCTCCACGCAAGATCGCAGATGCTCTCGTAGCAGAAATGGATCTCGAAGGCACATATTTTAAGGAAGTTTCCGTCGCCGGTGCAGGCTTTATGAACTTCCGTCTGTCCGACAAGTGGTATGGTGCTGTTCTGTCCGCAGTTGAAGAAATGGACAGTGAATACGGCTCTGTAAATGTTGGTAACGGCGAGAAGGTCATGGTTGAGTTCGTTTCCGCAAACCCAACAGGCCCAATGACTATCGGCAACGCCCGCGGCGGTGTTCTGGGTGATACTCTTGCCGCTATTCTCGATAAAGCAGGCTACGACGTTTGCCGTGAGTTCTATGTAAACGATGCCGGCAATCAGGTCGACCTGTTCGGTCGCTCCATCGAAGCAAGATATCTCCAGCTTTGCCTTGGCGAAGATGCAGTGGAATTCCCTGATGACGGCTATCACGGTGACGACATCAAGGGTCTTGCGGCTCTTATCCATGATGAACATGGTAACAAATACGTAAATTGGGACTCCGACGCCCGCCGTCAGGCTTTTGTTGAGTTTGGTCTCCCACACAATATCGCCCTCATGAAGAAGCATCTGGAACGCTATCGCATTAACTTCGATAACTGGTTCTTAGAAAGCTCCCTCCATAAGAGCGGCTATGTAGCTGAAACCGTTCAGATGCTCACTGACAACGGTTATACCTACGAAAAGGATGGTGCCCTTTGGCTCCGCAACACAGAGCTGGGTGCTGATAAGGACGAGGTCCTCCGTCGTGCCAACGGCTTCTACACATATTATGCTGTTGATATCGCATACCATCGCAACAAGTTCATCGAAAGAAGCTTTGACCGTGTAATCAACGTATGGGGTGCTGACCACCACGGTCACGCCATCCGCTTTAAGAACACCCTTACAGGTGCAAAGTGCCTTGGCATTGCTCCTGACTCCCTCGACTTCCTTATTATGCAGATGGTTCGCCTTACAAGAAACGGTGAAACTGTAAAGGTTTCCAAACGTACAGGTAAGGCTCTCACTCTCAACGACCTGCTGGATGAAATTTCCTGCGATGCTTGTCGTTTCTTCTTTAACGCAAAGCCTGACACCCATCTGGAATTCGACCTTGACCTTGCAGTTCGTCAGGACAGCGACAATCCTGTTTACTACGTTCAGTACGCTCACGCAAGAATTTGCAGCCTTATCGCTGCTCTTGCAAGCGAAAACTGCAATGTTAAGCCCATGGCTGAAATTGACATTACAAAGCTCAGCACCGAGCCTGAACGTGATCTCATCAAGCAGATTTCCATTCTTCCTGAGGAAATCAAGCTTGCCGCAAGAGATTACGACCCATCCAAGATCAACAGATACGTTATAGACCTTGCTTCCAGATTCCACAGATTCTATAACTCCTGCCGCATCAAGGGTGAAGAACCCGAACTTCTGGCAGCAAGACTGAAGCTTGCCGATTCCGTAAAGATCGTTCTTAAGGAATGTCTGGCACTTCTGGGTGTAACAGCACCTGAAAAGATGTAAAATGAATAAAACTACCGCCCGAAGCATGAAGCTTTGGGCGGCTTTTTTGTATTACTCAGGTATCGGTTCTGCGTTTTCGTAATCGTAGACTATCTCATAGCCATCACATTCCGTAAGAACATAGTCCACAAATGTCTGTGTATTTTCCTCTCCCACATAAAACATCTTTCCTGTATTGAGAATATTGGTCACAATATACCCATCCTCCCGTACGGAAAGGCTGATGTTTTCATAGCCCAGGAGCGGAATATCAACGGAAATTCCCAAAATCCTGTCAGGCTCCATTTTAAATTCATCGTATTCGTTCACAGCCTCCTCCGCAGATAATAACAGCTCCCAAACCTTTGTGCTGTCAAGATTTTCAAATCTTATGTTAACACAATTTCCGGAAGGAGTTCTGTAATCATACCAAACATAGCCGAATTGCACTTCTTCATCCAGATTTGTGTCCTCAATGAACTGGCCCAACGTTTCAGGACGGTAATAGGAGTTAAGGCATACATACCTTGTGTCAGTACCCTCATACTGTACCGCAACTGCACATTCTTCGGAAATATCTGTTATGGCATATACGTCTGCATTTATGTATCGCTCCGGGTTTTCCCCAGCTATGGATACATATTCGTCCCAGCCTCGGGCTTCAATCCTGCCCAGAAGCTCACCGATGCGTGTTTCGGGAACTTTACCCTTTCCGGCTGTGTAGCTTTTGCCATCTAATTCGATTTCAGTATACTGCTCATAGATGGTCATATCCTCCCAGCGGGGAATTACCGCTATCTCCTCACCTGTCTCACGAATGACGGTTTCCCTGATAACAGGCCAGGGATGCTCCGCCTTATAGTGTCTGTATCCCAAAACGCCGCCTGCAATGATGCACAGGCAGACGACCGATGATATCCATATTGCAACAATCCTCTTTTTGCTGTTCTTTTCCATAATCTCAGCCTCCTTATTGAAAAGGGAAAATACTGAATTGAGTATAACACATATAAGTCATATATTCAAAAAATTAACCGCAATCAAAATGACTGCGGTTATTCTTATCCTGCAACTGTCAGATTTTCAAGTGAGCTGCCCTGTGTCAGCTTACGAAGATAGCTGCTTGTGCATCTGTTGTACCTGTCAAAAAGCAGACGAGCCTTTTCCGCATCACCGTAGACCTTCCAATGACCCACAAGCTTTGACTCCTTTGCATGGTTTTCAATGAAGCCACGCACATCCTCGGGAGGATAGCCAAGGAACAAGCCTATCTCATGGGGAAATTCCTCATCCTCGCGAATGCGTTTGCCAAGAGCCGCAACACACTTTTCAGGTCCTTCGCAGGCGTAACCACGCTCCGCAAGTATTTCAGCAACTTCGGCACTTAAAAGGTCATTTTTCAGCCTTTTTGGGCGGAAAACATATATCAATGCACGTTTTTCACCGATACGCATTGGAACAAACCGAAGCCCTTTTGATGCAAATCTGCGGTTGAATTCACGAATTTTCGCTTTCAGCATCTCTCTGGAGTCATATTCACAGTTGAACAAACTGCCTGTTTTTATGCCTGCAAGTGTTGGTGAACAGTTTTTTACGATTGTTTCTTCTGACATAGCCTTCCCTCCTCTTCGACTGATATTTTTTCATCCTGTGCGGTGTCTTATTCCCACACAGCGTCAATAATACGTAATTACCGGTTAATCCCTGCAGTTAAGGTCACTACATGGATTTTCCTCTTGTTTTACCGTATATTCTTTCCTGACATCGTTTGCCATAGTAATAACCTCTCTTTCCGTTAGTTAGTCTTATCTAACTTGTGATTAATAATTTAAACCTGTATTTCAAGGTTTTTTAGTTAGTCTCGTCTAACCATGTTTATTATAACTGTAATGGATGGATTTGTCAATAGGGCATTTAAATTGCCCTTTCATTATCATTCGTAGGGTCAATTCACGAATCGACCGTTTCTATGATTTTACAGTGCATATAGTGGGCAATTCGTGTATTGCCCCTACAAGAGATTTTTGCATTTTTAAACATTCCCCATATCGTGCAAATTCCAAGTGCCTGCCAATGGGACGTTGAGGACGCCGTCCCCTACAAAAATCACACAAACAAAAACGGGTGATCCGAAAATCACCCGTTAAGCATTATTAAAAATTAAACCAAGGAGTATTTTTATACTTTTCAGGACGCCAGTTTAATTCATACGCAGGTTTCAAAACCTCAACAAGAACAGAGGGTTCATCATGAAAAAGGAATGCATTCAAATCACTAATAAAATCATCTTCCTCATTAAATCTCATCATTCCTATTCCTTCAACATAACTTTTATTAGCCTTCAGAATTTCGTGAAACCATTCCGCAAACTCAATGCAATATTCATTTAGATTATCTGCAACAACATCAGGGACTGAGTATACTTTTACAATTCCATCTGCACTTAATAAAATGTTTTTAATAACCCCTCCTTAATGTCTACAATGTATTTATCATCGCTTCAGCGCATTTGATACCATCCACAGCCGATGTGGTGATACCTCCTGCATAACCTGCACCCTCTCCGCATGGGTAGATACCATTTATATTTGCCATAAAATTCTCATCACGCTTAATGCGAATTGGGCAGGAGCTTCGTGTTTCCACCGCAGTAAGGACAGCTTCACCATCGGAAAAGCCCTTTATCTTCTTTTCCATCATTGGAAGAGCTTCTGCAATGGACTGGCATATAAATTCAGGCAAAACGTCCCATAAATTGCAGTATTTTACATTTGGTTTATAGCTTGGTGTAATCTTTCCATGGTCTGTACTTGGGCGTTTAGCGAGGAAATCCTTCACAAGCTGACAAGGGGCATTGAAGTTTTCTCCGCCATAGCTAAAGGCTTTTCTTTCCAGCTCACGTTGGAAGTTAATACCTCCAAAAAGACCTTCAAAATCATCAGGCGTTACACTGACAAGGAGACCGCCGTTAATATTCTTTCGGTCTCGGGCATATTCACTCATACCGTTTGTTACAACGCCGCCCTGCTCTGATGCCGCCGCAACCACCTGACCACCGGGGCAAACGCAGAAGGTGAAAACACCCCTGCCGTTATCAAGGTGTACTGCAAGCTTATAGTCACTTGCGGGAAGTGTACCCAAAGTCGCCGCTTCACCGTACTGGCTCATGTCTACATCACTCTGTAAATGCTCAATACGGACACCAACGGCAAAGCTTTTCGGTTCCATGATAACGCCCTTGTCATTCAGCATTTCAAAGGTATCTCTTGCACCGTTACCCAGTGCCATTATCATGTGGTTGGTTTCCATCTCATAAGTGCCGTTTTTGTTCTCGATGAAGACTGATTTCAGTCCATTTTCATCAGTATTGAAACCAACTAATTTTTCTTCAAACCGAACATCACAGCCTAAAGAAATAAGATGCTGACGCATATTTTTGACAACTATTTTCAGCATATCCGTTCCGATGTGGGGTTTTGCCAGATACAGAATATCATCCGGTGCGCCAAACTCAACAAACCGTTCAAAAACGTAACCAATACGCTTATCATTTGTGCCTGTCTGGAGCTTACCATCGGAAAATGTTCCCGCTCCGCCTTCACCAAACTGGACGTTGGAGGTGGTGTCCAATTCCCCTGTTTCCCAGAAACGGGCTACATCTAAATTCCTCTGTTCAACAGGTCTGCCTCTCTCAATTATAACACAGGGTACACCTGCTTCAGCTAAGGTGAGAGCCGCAAAAAGTCCCGCAGGCCCCATGCCCACTACGACTGGACGGTGCTTGGGTTTTGATTTTGACCGCAGCATCTGATATTTCACAGGTACATACTTTCCAAATTTACCACGCAGACGTACACCCTCTCTCATTTTTAGAGCGAGAGTGTAGACAAAATATACCTCCGGCTTTTTGCGGGAATCTATCGACCGCTTCAAAATGCGATAACGCAGAATGTCCCTTTCCCGAACACCAAGAGTCTTTGCGGCGTAGCCTGTTATGGCCTTCTCCCCTGCCCCTGCCGGTACTTTTATGCCTGATACTTTTATCATAATGCCTCCGAATGATAGTTCTAACTCTGATAATGTAGGGCAGGCAGCCTCTGCCTGCCGTTTGTCAATGTCTGCAATACAATCAAAGGGAAGGCAGAGGGCTGCCTTCCCTACAATTATATTATGATCAATTATAGCTCTCTTCCATCTTCTTATAGGACAGATATTTTTCACGAGCTTCTTTCTCAGCCTGAGCAAAGAGCTTTACAGCATTTTCAGGGAAGCTCTTAAGGAGGGAGGCATAGCGAACCTCGCCCTTAAGGAATTCCTGGAAGTCCATTTCAGGTTCTTTTGAATCGAGAACAAATGGCTTTTCCTTATTTGCAGGATTGTATCTGTACAGATGCCAATAGCCACTCTTAACGGCACGCTTCATTTCCTCCTGAATGGAGTCCATTCCAAGTCTGATGCCGTGGGAGATACATGGTGTATAAGCGATAACGATGGATGGACCGGGGTAAGCGTCAGCTTCCACGAGAGCCTTTATAAGCTGATTTGGGTCTGCACCCATTGCAACCTGAGCAACATATACATCGCCGTAAGCCATAAGCTGCTTGCCGAGATCCTTCTTTGCACTCTTCTTACCTGCAGACTGGAACTGAGCAGATGCACCAAGAGGAGTTGCCTTTGAAGCCTGACCGCCTGTGTTGGAGTAAACCTCTGTGTCAATTACCAGAACGTTTACATCCTCACCCTGAGCAAATACGTGGTCAAGACCGCCGTAGCCGATGTCATAAGCCCAGCCGTCACCGCCGTACATCCAAACGGACTTCTTTGTAAGCTGATCCTTTCTTTCAAGGATAGCATTCTTAAGCTCAGCCGCTCTGTCCTTGAGCTGAGCATACTTAAGAACAGGGATAAGCTTCTTTGTTGCATCAACGGAGCCCTGTGAGCTGCTGTAGTTTTCCAGCCAGTTTTCAAGAGCAAGCTTAAGCTCACCATCGGTGAGAGCCACAAGCTCTTCAATCTTACCCTTAACGTGACCTCTCTGCTGTCTGGAGCTGAGAGACATACCAAGAGCAAATTCTGCGTTGTTTTCAAACAGGGAGTTGGACCATGCAGGACCCTTGCCCTCTTTATTAACAGTATAAGGAACGCATGGCATAGCAGCACCCCATGCCTGAGAACAACCGGTAGCGTTTGCCCAGTAGATTCTGTCACCAAAGAGCTGGGTGAGAAGCTTTGCGTAAGGAGTTTCGCCGCAGCCTGCACAGGCACCGGAGAATTCTACCAGAGGCTTCACAAACTGACTGCCCTTAACTGTATGTATATCAAATATGTTCTTTTCGGAGATCTCATCAGTGTACTTCCAATGCTTTTCATTGTAAGTAACTTCATTTGCAGGCACCATTTTAAGAGCCTTATCCTTTGCAAGACAAACTCTTGCACAGCTTCCGCAGCCTGTGCAGTCAAGATTGCTAATCTGGAGAGTATAGACAAGTCCCTTTGCCTTTGTGCCGCCCTTAGCTGGTACAGTCTCAAAGCCGAGAGGAGCATTTGCAGCCTCCTTCTCATCAAGAAGGAACGGTCTGATTACGGCGTGAGGACATACGTATGAGCACATATTGCACTGGAGGCATTTTGTGCTGTCCCAAACAGGAAGTCTTGTTGCGATACCACGCTTTTCATAAGCGGAGGTACCCATTGGCATTGTGCCGTCCTCATAGCCGATAAAGGTGCTTACAGGGAGGTCATCGCCCTTCTGAGCATTAATTGGGCGGAGTATCTTTTCAATAAATTCAGGAACAGCTTCCTGTTCGGCTTTTTCAGCATCTTCCGCATTCTTCCATGCTTCGGGTACTTCTACCTTTACAATGCCTTCAATACCTGCATCAACCGCAGCCATGTTCATAGCTACGATATTATCACCCTTAAGACCGTAGGTCTTTTTAATTGCCAGCTTCATGTATTCAGCGGCCTCTTCCACAGGGATGATACCTGCAAGACGGAAGAAAGCAGCCTGCAGAACGGAGTTTGCGTGATTGCCAAGGCCGAGGTCACTTGCTATCTTATTGGCATTGATAACATAGAAGCTGATGTTCTTGTTTGCAATATATCTCTTGATAGAAGCCGGGATGCGTGCTTCAAGCTCGTCCCCACTCCAGCCGCAGTTCAGAAGGAAAGTGCCGTTTTCCTTAAGCTCTGTTATTATGTCATACTTGCCCAGATAAGATTCATTGTGGCAGGCAACGAAATCAGCCTGCTTTACGAGATGGGTTGCTCTTATCGGATTTGAACCGAAACGGAGGTGGGATTTTGTGATACCGTAGGACTTCTTGGTATCGTATTCAAAATATGCCTGAGCATAGCCGTCGGTATTGTCGCTGATGATCTTGATGGAGTTCTTGTTTGCACCAACTGTACCGTCAGAGCCGAGACCCCAGAACTTACAGCATACTGTACCCTCGCTCTCGGTAAAGAGAGGTTCACCCACAGGCAGGGACAGATTTGTAACATCGTCAACAATGCCGATGGTGAAGTTATCCTTAGGCTCGTCACTTGCCAGATTATCAAAAACTGCCTTTATCTGAGCAGGGTCAGTATCCTTTGAGGACAGACCGTAACGGCCGCCAACAACGATTGGACGTTCCTTCTTGTGGAAGTAAGCGGAGCAGACATCCTCATAGAGAGGCTCGCCAACTGCACCATGCTCCTTGCAGCGGTCAAGAACAGCGATCTTCTTAACGGTTTCAGGAATTGCACCGAGAAGATGCTTAACGGAGAATGGACGGTACAGATGTACCTGAACATAGCCAACCTTTTCTCCTCTTGCATTGAGGTAGTCAACGGTGTCCATAACAGTACCGCTTACGCTGCCCATTGCAATGATGATGCGTTCAGCGCAAGGATCGCCGTAGTAGTTGAAGAGATGATATTCGCGGCCTGTGATGCGGCTGATTTCACCCAGGTAACCCTCAACGATTTCAGGAAGCTCGTCATAGAAGCGGTTGTTTGCTTCACGGAACTGGAAGTATACGTCAGGATTCTGAACGGTATTTCTGAGAGTTGGATGGTCAGGATTGAGAGCATTGTCTCTGAAGGACTTAACTGCGTCCATATCAAGGAGACCTGCAAGGTCCTCGGTGTCCATAACTTCGATCTTCTGAATTTCATGGGAGGTGCGGAAACCGTCGAAGAAGTGGAGGAACGGAATCTTTGCCTTGATTGCGGAAAGGTGAGCTACACCGCCGATGTCCATTACCTCCTGAACACTGCCGGAGGACAGAAGAGCAAAGCCTGTGCTACGGCAGGCCATAACGTCGGAATGGTCACCGAAAATGGACATGGAGTGAGTACCAACTGTTCTGGATGCCACATGGAGAACACCGGGCTGCTTTGTACCGGCAATTCTGTACATGGTTGGTATCATCAGCATAAGACCCTGAGAGGATGTAAAGGAGGTTGCAAGGGAGCCGGATTCCAACGCACCGTGGATAGCACCGATAGCACCTGCTTCAGACTGCATTTCGATAAGGCGGACAGTCTGACCGAAAACGTTCTTTCTGCCACGAGCCGCCCACATATCGGTCTTTTCAGCCATAGGTGAGGACGGGGTTATGGGGTAAATAGCGGCAACGTCAGTAAAGGCATAGGCTACATGAGCGGCAGCCTCGTTACCGTCCATTGGGGCGATTATTTTTTTCTTAGACATATATATTTCTCCTTCCGCCGCCAAAGTAAACGCTGATCAAATGCACCTTCGGCATCTGGCGGCTATTTTCCGCCGGAAATGCGTTACATTTTCTTGAAATACACAAAGTATTCCTTGCAAAAATGTGCCTTTTTCCAACGAAAAATATCTCGCCATCTGCTCTCGCTGATTTAATCATCGTTTACTATCGGTGAAAATTATTTGTAAGATGTTCAAAATGCATCGCACCAAAGCCTCCTCAGATTGTCAATCCAAGTGCAACAGTTTGCAAATAAACTCGTTAGGAGAAAGATAACCCAGACACTTACGAGGCCTGTTGTTAATCAACTCCAAAACGGCATCTAGCTGCAT
>SVLU01000004.1 GCA_015067795.1 Oscillospiraceae bacterium | reverse complement strand
CTAAGTACCAAAACCGTTATGTCCCGTCGTGTCTATCTTCTTCACGACGATCCAAGGGAAAAGTTGTAAACTATGTTCCCGGACGTTTTGTAAACCATGTCACACTTGACAAGATTGCCGCCCCTACTTAAGTATATAAATATCCCTGTTAAAAGAGACGATTTAAAAACTCTGTATTATATCTGTTAGGACTATCTTCGGAACATTCTATTTTTAAAACAACCTTTGTATACTTCCCGTAAGTGATACGAACTCTTTCTTCGGTGTCAACAAAATACTCCAATATTTTGTTCATTTTTCTGCTGCTACTGATAGAACGTAATTTTAAACCACGATTATCGTCGTAGGCACAAAGAAAATAGTTTCTTCTTACGGCAAGGTCTTTAGGAAAGAACTTTGCTATTTTGTTTTCTTTGATTCGCACGTCTTCGAAGGCTTTTTCTTCAACCAAAAATTTAATAGTGACCCATGCTTGTTCAAAGTGTTGCTTTTTTCTTTCGTAAATTGAGAAAAATGGAATCCAAAACAGTTTGAGAGATAACAGAAACCAAAAACCAAGTGAAAACCAGACTATCATTAGAAAGTCTTTATTGATTTCATCTTTACCCATATAAATCGCACCCGCAATGAGACAGAGTATTGCTATCAAAAGAAGTTCTATGCTTTCACCAAGAGCATGAATCCAAAAGGGGTTATAAAACTTTTTATATGTTTCATCCGTATTTTTCATGATATGCCTTTCTGTATGTAAAGCCGAGTGATCAGATCAATAAAAAGAAGTAACCGCCCACGCTCCCAACGTAACGGTTACTTCTTTTAACCATTATATTCGTGGCTAACCGTCTATCGGCAGCACCTTTTTATATGTTTATTATAGTTAATTCTATTGCGGTTGTCAATGATTTATTATTAACTCTCGGGTTGCGAAAAAAATTCAAATCGTCCCGAAGGGACACCACAACTATTCACTTTTCACTATTACCTCTTCACTGAAAAATGCTCAGCATTTTTCCTGTCCGCCACAATGATTGATGAATCTAAGGAAAGCAGCCTTGCCTGCTTCGTCACGCTTATAAACGCCGGCATTTTCAAGGATCTTTGCAAATACAAGACCGATCTCATTGTCGATGATCTTCTTGACGTTCACAGCGTCGATTTCAGGATGATTTTCCTTGATCTCATCAGCCCAATCCTTGTGCTTTTCAAGGGTTTCGGTGATTTCGCCGCCGTTAAGAATATAACGTGCCACCTCTTCCATCTCGGAAATAAGTCTTGGAGGCAGAATTGCCATACCCATAACCTCAATAAGACCGATGTTTTCCTTCTTGATGTGGTGGTATTCTGCGTGTGGATGGTAAACACCCATTGGATGTTCTTCGGTGGTGATGTTGTTTCTCAGAACCAGGTCTATCTCAAACTTACCGTCTCTCTTTCTGGTGATAGGAGTGATGGTGTTGTGAGGAGTACCGTCGGTGTAAGCGTAGATGAAAGCGTCCTCGTCGGAGTATTCACGCCACTTTGTGAGGATTTCGTCGCTGAGCTCGATGAGCTTGTCAGAGTCCTCACAGACAAGACGGAGAACGGACATAGGCCAGTTTACGATACCGCCCTCGATTTCAGGGTAAGCATCGAATTTCACAGGGATGTCAACAGGAGCCTTTTCCATTGGGAAGGAATGGTGACCGCCCTGGAAATGATCGTGGCTTAAGATAGAGCCGCCAACGATAGGCAGGTCAGCGTTGGAGCCTACGAAATAATGTGGGAACAGCTTGATGAAGTCAAAGAGCTTTCTGAAAGCAGCCTTATCAACCTTCATTGGGGTGTGCAGGGAGTTGAAAGCGATGCAGTGTTCGTTATAATATACGTAAGGAGAATACTGCATGAACCAATCCGTGCCTGCGATGGTGATTGGAATGATACGGTGGTTCTGACGAGCGGGATGGTTCAGACGACCTGCATAGCCCTCGTTTTCACGGCAGAGCATACATTTCGGATAACCGCTCTGAGGAGCGGATTTTGCGGCAGCGATGTCCCTTGGGTCCTTTTCAGGCTTGGAACGGTTGATTGTGATTTCAAGAGCACCGTATTCGGTATTTACGATCCACTTCAGGTCCCTTGCTACTCTGTAAGAACGAATGTAGTCGGTATCCTGAGAGAAACGGTAATACCAATCCGTTGCAGTCTGTGGGGAGATCTGATAAAGCTCCTCGAAACGCTGCTGCACGCGGCTTGGAGCGGGTACAAGACAGGCCATGAGCTTTGTGTCAAAGAGGTCACGATAGGTTGTGGTGTCCTCGATGACACCACGGTTAACGGCATCGTCGAGGAGGGCCTTAAGAATGGCTTCCAGACTGTCGTCATCATTATATACAGCGCCGGATGGTTCAAAGGAGTCGAGCTTCATAACCTCCAGCAGCTTGTTTACTGTGAAAGCGTAGTCAGGTTTCTTAATAAGTCGTTTCTTCAGGCCGTAGTTTGCAAGCTTTTCGATATAAATGCTTATCATTGTTAAACCTTCCTTCTTTTAAATATACTTAAATCATTTTACTATTTTGGCATATATATGTCAAGCTAAGTGATTGAGAATTCTGTGCAGGAATGATATAATATATCCGTCAAAGACGGATAATGAATTGCTATCGACATGGAGATATACATTATATATATGTAGTGAAAGGAGGAACTGACATGGAAAAGACAATAGCGGCAAGAGAGCCAAGCAGAGAGCTGTTCATAGCTTCACTTCTCCTTGACAGAAACAAGCCTGCAAGAAGCAGTACCATTGAGGCGGAAATAAACAGACGTGCGGTACGCTTCGGACTTCGCTCCGGGGAAAGAGAACGTCAGGTTTTCGTTGTAATAATAGTAAGGTGCGAGGATGCGGAAGGTACATTTCGTGACCTTGGTGATATGCAGCCTGTTGGTGAGGGCATCTTTGGAAGAAAGTACCGTTGTGGCTGTATCAATACCTGCGGCAAGCTTGTGTTTCTGATAAACGGCAATCCGGAGGGCATGAAAGGTCAGCTTACAGCCCTTGCGGAGGAATTTGCAAAAATGATTGAACGCAGTACCCACACCAGATGCTCCGTGGGGGTAAGCGGATTTAACACATCTATTATGGACTGCGACAAAGCCTACGATGAAGCCGCCTTCAGCCTCAACTATATGCCTGACAGGACCGGCGGCGTATACTTTGCTGATGACGTAATGGCAACAATGGAGGTCGACCATAGCCTCGTTGGATATATCCTTACAAAGTTTGATGGCTATCTCAAGGTGAGCGACAGAAGCGAGCTTGAAAAATGTATAGCGGATATCTTTTCTGAGGAGAGTATCGGCAGCATGACAAAAGCAACATTTGACGTAATGTGCCAGCAGATGATCTACTGCATTCGCAAGGGTGTGCATGATGTTTCAAACAGCCCGGAAGCCGACAGGTTTTTGGCGGCTCAGCTTGTGAAATGTCCCTCAGAAATGAGTAAAGAAGAAATTATACATCTGGCTCTCGAGGCAAAGGATATTATGTCCAGCCAGAGAAAGCAGAATTCCGAGCTTCTCTGCGATGGTGCGATACACATTATCGAAACGGAGTACGGCGACGAAACACTCTCCCTTGTGTCCATCAGCGAGCGGCTTCATGTGTCCTCAAGCTACCTGAGCGCGATTCTTCGCAAAAACCGAGGCGATACATTTGTAAATCTGTTAACAGCAAAGCGTATGGCGGCGGCGAAGGAGCTGCTGAAATGCACGTCCATGAAGATAATGGAGGTGGCGAAACGCTGTGGCTATAATGACCAGCATTACTTCAGCTACTGCTTTAAAAGATATTACGGAACGTCACCAAATAAAATAAGAAAGAGTTCATCAAATTATGAACAGCCTGTAACATTTGGCGGCGAAGAATGACAAATTTGCCGTTAAAACCCGGTCCAAAAAACCAATTTAAAAAAGCACAACTGACAATATACACAAAAAGTGGGAAACTTTACTGTGCAATTGGACGGTTGAGAATAGAAATTTTAACATTAAGAATAAAATATTATATTTATTTAATACTCTGTAACATATACAATACAGTAAGCAAGTATAGGGGGGTCTCTCCCGATGCTTGACTAAAAACATTTTATTATTTTTATAGGAGGAATTTTCCAAATGAAAAAGCTTATCGCTCTCCTTCTCGCTCTCGTTATGGTATTTGCTCTCGTAGCATGTGCAGCTGACGAAGTAGTAGAAGAAACCCCAGAAGAAGAAGAAGTAGTAGAAGAAGTAGAAGAAGAAGTAGAAGAAGAAGTTGCAGAAGCAGTTGACGTTGTTGCAGGCGTTTTCTGGTATGACTTCTCCGACGCATTCCTTTCCACAGTACGTGACGCTCTTGATGCAGAACTCACAGCAGCTGGCATCAACTTCACAAACTATGACGCAGCTTCCACACAGGCAACTCAGAACGACCAGATCGACACCGCTATCTCCCAGGGTGCAAACCTCCTGATCGTTAACGTAGTTGACACAGCAGCAGTTGACGCAGCTCAGGCTATCGTTGACAAGGCAGCAGCAGCTGAAATCCCAGTTATCTTCTTCAACAGAGAAGTTGACGATGCAGTTCTCGCATCTTATGAAGAAGCTTGCTTCGTAGGCACACGTGCTGCAGAAGCTGGCGAAATGCAGGGTCAGATGGCTGGCGAATACATCCGTGACAACTACGATGCAATCGACCTCAACGGCGACGGCACCATCTCCTACATCATGATGAAGGGCGAACTCGGCAACCCAGAAGCAGAAGCTCGTACACAGTTCGGTGTAGAATTCTGTAACGCAGTTCTCGTAGAAGCTGGCAAGCCAGAACTCGCATACTACGATGCAAACAACGCTGACAAGTTCCAGCCATCCAACTGGTCCAAGACAACTGCTTTCGAACTCATGGAAACAGCTCTCTCCACCAACCCAATGGACGGCGATGCTCCAATCGAAGTAGTATTTGCTAACAACGACGACGCAGCTCTCGGTTGCGTAGAAGCTCTCAACAACGCAGGTTGGAACACCGGCGAAGGCGACACAATCCCTGTATTCGGTGTTGACTACACAGCAGACGCAGCAGCAGCTATCGACGCTGGCAAGATGGCTGGTTCCATCCTCCAGTCCGCAACTGGCATGGCTGAAACAGTAGCAGCTCTCGCAGCTAACGTACAGGCTGGCAAGGCTGTATTCGCAGACGCTGAAGCAAACTTCAACGTAGACGAAGGCACAACAAAGATTCGTGTTCCTTACGAAATCAAGGGCTAATTCTTAACCCAAAACTAACTTAATCAATTAATGGATAATGGGCGGACTTTTTAGTCCGCCCACCATTGACTGGGGAATTATTACATAACTGTTAAAAAGTGTAACAAAACCCCATCCCACACCAAAAAAATAACCCGGCAGAAAACCCGGCAGAAAGGGATGACAGAATGGCAAAGAATGACTATATCCTCGAGATGAAAAACGTCAGCAAGGCCTTTCCTGGTGTACAAGCTCTTGACAAAGTCAATCTGAATGTTCGCCGTGGCTCCGTTCACGCTCTCATGGGTGAAAACGGTGCAGGTAAGTCCACACTGATGAAATGTCTTTTCGGTACCTATTCCCGTGACGAAGGTGAAATTCTGATCGATGGTCAGCCAGTTAGCTTCGCAAACTCCAAGCAGGCTATGGAAAATGGCGTATCCATGGTACATCAGGAACTTAACCAGGTTCTGAAGAGAAACGTAATGGAAAATATCTGGCTCGGACGTTTTCCAAAAGTACTCCCAGGCGTTATCAACCACAAGAAGATGTATGACGACACAAAGGCTCTCTTTGAAGACCTTGAAATCGACATCGACCCAAAGGCTATCACCAGCACACTCCCAGTTTCTATGCGTCAGATGATGGAAATTGCTAAGGCAGTTTCTTATAATTCGAAAATTATTGTCTTTGACGAACCTACTTCCTCTCTTACAGAAGCTGAAGTTGAACATCTTTTCAAGATCATCAATCGCTTCAGAGATCAGGGCGTCGGCATCGTATATATTTCCCATAAGATGGATGAAATCCTCCGCATCTCTGATGATATCACTATCATGAGAGACGGTAAGTGGGTATCCACAACTCCTGCAAAGGAAATGACAATGGATCTCATCATCAAGCAGATGGTAGGTCGTGAGCTGACAAACCGCTTCCCACCAAAGACCAACAAGCCTTCCGAAGTTATCATGAAGGTCGAAAACATGACCGGTATGTATAACCAGCTTAAGGATGTTTCCTTCGATCTCAGAAAGGGCGAAGTCCTTGGTGTTGCAGGTCTTGACGGCGCAGGCCGTACAGAACTTGTTGAATGTATCTTCGGTTATGCAACCAGATATTCCGGCACTATCACACTTAACGGCAAGGTCGTAAAGAACAGAAATCCTAAGGAAGCAAAGAAGAATGGTTTCGCACTTCTCACAGAAGAACGTCGTGCAACCGGTATCTTCGGCATCCTCAGCATCCGTCAGAATGCTGTTATTTCCAACCTGAAGAGCTATATGACTGGTTTCTGGCTCTCCGATAAGAAGCAGAAGTCCGATACAGACTGGGTTATCAAGTCTATGAGTGTTAAGACTCCTACACAGGAAACTCAGATCCGTTCCCTCTCCGGTGGTAACCAGCAGAAGGTTATCATTGGCAGATGGCTGCTTACAAATCCTGAAGTTCTCCTTCTTGACGAACCAACCCGTGGTATCGACGTTGGCGCTAAGTATGAGATCTATCAGCTTATTATTAACCTTGCAAACGACAACAAGGGTATCATCATGGTATCCTCTGAAATGCCAGAACTTCTTGGCGTTTGCGACAGAATTCTCGTTATGTCCGGTGGTCGTCTTGCTGGCGAAGTTGATGCTAAGACAGCAACTCAGGAAGAAATCCTGACACTGGCCGCAAAATATGTATAGGGGTGAGAACATGAAACTGCTTAAAGGTAAAAAGAAAGACAATGACGGTCTCGTAACCGTAGTAGATAAGAGATCTACACCTAAGAAGATTCTTGACTTCGTAATCAACAATGCACTTTATTTCATGATCGCTATTCTCGTTATCGTAGTAGCAATCCAGTATCCACTCTTCCTTAAGAACGCTCCTCTGGACCTTCTTAAGAGAACCGCTGCTTATGTTATCATGGCACTTGGTGTTGGTGGTATTATCGTACTTACCGGTACCGACCTTTCCGCTGGCCGTATCATGGGTCTCACATCCCTGGTTGCAGCTTCCCTCCTCCAGAAGATGGACGCTCCTAACAGAGTATTCCCTGAAATGGAAGCATGGCCAATCATCGTGGTTATCCTTCTCGTTATCGTAATCGGTGCTGTTATCGGTGCTTTCAACGGCTTCTTCGTTGCTAAGTTCGACCTGCATCCATTCATCGTAACACTTTCCACACAGCTCATGCTCTATGGCTTCATGCTGATCTACCTCGGTTTCGGCACGAACAAGGGCCAGAACATTGCTCATCTTACAGATGCTTACAAGGGCCTCATTACAAATACTGTAAAAATTGGTAGTTGGTCAATTCCAAACTTCGTATGGTTGTCAATTATCATGATTGGCGTTATGTGGTTCATCTGGAACAAGACAACTCTTGGTAAGAACATGTACGCTGTAGGTTCCAACCCAGAAGCTGCTAAGGTTTCCGGTGTTAACGTTCTCGGCACAATCGTTTCCATCTTCACAATGGCTGGCGTTCTCTACTCCATCAACGGTTTCGTAGAAGCAGCACGTGTTGGTGGCCCTGGTGCTTCTGCTGGTTCCAACGCAGAACTCGACGCTATCGCAGCTTGCGTTATCGGCGGCGTATCCTTCGTTGGTGGTATTGGTAAGATCTCCGGTATCGTTATCGGTGTTATCCTCCTCCAGCTCATCTCCGTTGCTCTCCAGTGGATGTCCGTTTCCGCAAACCTTGTTTACATCATCAAGGGCGCTATCATCCTCTTCGCTGTTACACTCGACATGAGAAAGTACATCGCAAAGAAGTAATTTTAGTAGCGGAATTAAAAGTCAAAATTAAACCGGAGCGGTTTATCCGCTCCGGTTTTTGCTATACTCTCTAATTTTAGGTTATATTAATTGTAATCAAAACGTATATGTGCTAAAATAGATAGGAGGAAAAGTTGGTCATTGTGGTTTAATTTGGAGGTTTTATATGGAAAAAACAAAGAAACTCTCTTTTAAAAGTATCTATGATTTTCTGATAAATTATTCAATTTTCATCGGGATAGTTGTTCTTGTTATATATACCTGGATCAATAACCCCTTATTTTTGAAAAACGCACCTCTTGATTTACTAAAAAGGACTGCGGCATATGTGGTTATGGCACTTGGAATGGGCTGTATAATGCTCATCGGCGGTGTTGACCTGTCGGCAGGGAGAATAATGGGACTTACTTCGTTAATTGCGGCCTCTCTCCTGCAGAGACTTGATGCCCTAAATAGACAGTTCCCAGGCATGGAACCTTGGCCGATTATCTGTGTACTCCTGCTTGTAATTGCAGTAGGAATAATAATAGGCTCATTCAATGGTTTTTTAACTGCAAAATTTAAAATTCATCCATTCATAGTAACACTATGCACACAGCTTATGCTATATGGTGTAATGTTGATATATTTTGAACTTGGAACATATAAATCATCATCTATTGCTCACCTAAATTCTGAATACAAAGGGATGATCATCAATACCGTAAAGATTGGTAACTGGGCAATTCCAAATTTTGTGTGGTATTCGATAATAATAGGTTTACTTGTATGGATAATATGGAAATATACCGGTTTTGGCAAAAAAGTGAGACTCTACGGCGAAAACCATGAAGCGGCAAAAACGCTGAATATCAATCCTCTTTCATTGACTGTAGCGGTTTTTGCCATAGCGGGAATGTTGTATGGATTTAATGGCTTTGTTGAACCGGCACGTGTTGGCGGTTCGGGTGCAAGTGCCGGAGCGAATGCAGAGCTTGATGCGATTGCAGCCTGCCTCATCGGTGGAGTTTCCTTTAAGGGTGGTGTTGGCAAGGTCGGCGGTATAGTTATAGGTGTCGTGCTTGTACAGTTAATTTCAGTTTGCCTGCAATGGTTATCCATATCTGCAAATATTGTATACATAATCAAGGGCGGTTTGATACTTTGGGCTACTGTAATTGATGCACGCAGATATTATTCCGATAGTGGTGTAAATATTTGGAAATGGTAATTTTAAGGAGGGTATGGCTGTGAAAAAGATAGACAAAGCTTTTGATGTTTTGATAAATCATTCAATATTCATTGTAATTGCTGTACTTACAGTTGCCGCGAGCTTTACGGATGCTTCATTTTGGCACGATGCACCACTTTCCTTACTTAACAAGACTGCATCGACTATGATCCTGGCACTCGGTATGGGATGCGTTATGCTTATCGGTGGTGTAGATCTTTCTGCCGGAAGAATAATGGGACTTACTTCTCTTGTTGCGGCTTCCCTTCTCCAGACGATGGAAGCTAAGCATAAAATTTTTCCCGGTATGGAAGCGTGGCCGATTTTTGCTGTTCTATTTCTTGTTATTGTAATCGGTGGTATCATAGGAGCTTTTAACGGCTTCTTTGTTGGGAAGTTCAGACTTCATCCATTTATCGTAACCCTTACCACAAAGCTCATGCTCTATGGGTTAATGCTGATTTACCTCGGATGGGGCACTAACAGAGGCATGAATATTGAAAAACATATAGATGAATATACTAAGCTTATTACAAATACTGTAAATATAGGCAGTTGGCAGATACCTAATCATGTTTGGTATTCCATCTTAATAGTTTTATTTGTTTGGGTAATATGGAAGTTCACCGGCTTTGGAAAAAAGATGAGGCTATACGGTGGAAACCGTGAGGCGGCAAAGAGTCTTAATATCAATCCGCTGATAATAACTGTTGGAGCTTTTGCTATGGCAGGAATGTTGTTTGGCGTAGATGGATTTATCAATGCGGCACGAAGCGGTGGCCCCGGTGCAAGTGCAGGATCGAATGCTGAATTTGATGCGATCGCGGCCTGCCTTATTGGCGGTGTTTCCGGCATGGGCGGCATCGGCAAGGTCGGCGGGATCGTGCTTGGTGTAGTATTTGTTCAGCTCTTTGCTGTTTGTCTGCAATGGCTGTCTGTATCGGCAAACATCGCTTACATACTCAAAGGAGCTTTGGTACTTTGGGCTGTAATTATAGATGCTCGCAGGCACTACAACTGATATGCTTATGGAAAAACGAAACTGTAAGGGGGTACGGCTATGAACAAAGGAAGAAAAGCTGTTGACTTTTTGATAAACTATTCAATACATATTTCAATTTTTATTCTTGTTGTTGTTATCGCAATTAACTACCCTCTCTTTTTGAAAAATGCACCGCTTGATTTACTTAAAAGGACTGCGGCATACGTGGTCATGGCACTTGGAATGGGATTCATAATGCTTATCGGCGGTGTTGACCTGTCGGCAGGGAGAATAATGGGGCTGACTTCAATAATTGCTGCTTCACTTCTTGAGAGAGGTGACCATTTTGGAAAATATCCGGATTTCCCTTCTCTGCCGGTGTTTTCGGTTTTTTTGATCGTGATTTTGGTGGGGATTATTGTCGGATTATTAAACGGTTTTTTGGTGGGAAAATTCAAGCTGCATCCTTTTATCGTTACGCTATGTACGCAGCTTATGCTCTATGGGTTTATGCTGTTCTATATTGGACTTGGTGTACACAAGGGCAGCGACATTTCTCATCTTAAAGATGGTTATAAGAGCTTAATTACCAACACAGTAAAAATTGGCTCGTGGGCAATTCCAAATTTTGTTTGGTATTCGATCGCAATAGTAATAATTGCTTGGATAGTGTGGAAATACACAGGCTTTGGCAAGAAGATGCGGCTTTACGGCGAAAACCATGAGGCGGCAAAAACGCTGAATATCAATCCTCTTTCATTGACTGTAGCGGTTTTTGCCATAGCGGGAATGTTGTATGGATTTAATGGCTTTGTTGAAGCCGCCCGTGTTGGTGGTCCCGGTGCAAGTGCAGGTGCTAATGCCGAGCTTGATGCGATTGCAGCTTGCCTCATCGGTGGAGTTTCCTTTAAGGGCGGAATTGGTAAAATAGGTGGTATCGTCATCGGTGTTATTCTTCTTCAACTTATATCAGTTTGCTTGCAGTGGCTGAGCGTATCTGCTAACATAGTTTACATACTTAAAGGTGCGTTGATCCTTTGGGTTGCGGCATTGGATGCACGCAGGAATTATACCGGAAGCGGTCCTGCTATTTGGAAATGGAAATAATGAAATATCTGCCGGAGCGGTTTATCCGCTCCGGTTTTCTCTGTTTAGGAACATAAAATACCAAAATTTTCTGTTTTCATTGACGAAAATATATGCTATAATTAATAATGTATGAGTACGTTTATCATCAGGATATGACAATATAAATTGATTGAAAAAGGGGTGAAGGATATGCCAGAGCTGGTCTCTCCGGGAAGCAGTCCTGAAATGGTTGCTGCCGCTGTACATAACGGTGCTGATGCTGTTTACATGGGCTTTGGCATTTTAGGCGCATCCAAAACAAAACGTGGCATGACCGTTACGGAATACGCAAAATCTGCGGAGTTTTGCCGTGTTCGCGGCGTTAAGGTTTACGGTCTTATGAACCTCTTTGCCGCTGACGGTGAATATGAGAAGATTTACGATGCGGCGATGTATTACAACCGCCTTGGCGCTGATGCACTAATCGCACAGGATTTGGGCGTTATCCGTTTTCTTCGTCAAATATTGCCGGATATGCCGATTTTTGGCGGTCAAAACCTTGGTATCCACGATGAGCAGGGAGTAAAGCTCTGTAAGGCTATGGGTCTTAAACGCCTCAGTCTCCCTGTTGAGCTTACAAGACATGAAATCGCAAAATTGGCAATAGAAAGCGGTGTTGATCTTGAGGTGACGGTTCACGGCCCGATGTGTATGGCTTTTCCTGGAACCTGTCACATGAATTCCCTTTTCGCTGAAAGACAGACCTCCGTTCCGGAAAACTGCGGCGAAGCCTGTCGGACAGAAATGGTCTCCGATGGCAGGTCCTTTGGAAGTCCCATGGGGCTTAAGGATCTTTGCCTTATAGACAAGCTGGGCGAATTAGGACGGTCCGGCATAAATGCTTACCGAATTGCAGGCTACAGCCGAGAACCTGAGTATGTGGCTATGGTGACCGGTATCTATTCAAGATATATCCGTGATAATGAGCCTCCTACCCCTGAGGAGATAAGTGTTCTCCGTGAAGCCTACTGTCGTGACGGCTTCACACAGGGTTTCTACGAGTCACCCAAGGGCATGGGTGGTGCAATGATCGGCGGCGGTGGTGAAGGCACAAAAGCAAATCCTAAGTTTTTTGCCGCAATGCGTCGTTATTACATCAACAATGAGTATCAGCGAGTCCCGCTGAAATTTGTGTGTCAGGTTAAGGAAGGTCAGCCCATACAGCTTGCTGCTATGGATGACCGCAATAATGTTGTAAAGGCTGAGGGCGAGATTCCCCGTCTTGCATTCCACAAGGCTTTAAATCATGCCATGATACAAACTCAGCTCTTTAAGCTTGGCGGTACACCGTATTACTGCGACGGTGTGCGGACTCAAATTGACAGCGAGCTTTACCTGCCCAGTGAGAGCATCGCGGAGCTTGTAAAAAGCATCACAGACGATATGCGAGATAAGCGTAAGGCACACACTCCCTTTGAAGAGAAGCCCTATCCTGTGATGACGCAGAAGCCAAATCCAACCGAGCGGCCTGTGTTTACTGTATCCGTAACAAAGGCAACTCAGCTTGCGGATATTCAGCAGACCTCAGCACCAACGGTTTTATATGTTCCCGCAGGGCAAATACACAAGCATATTGACATTATCGAGCCCTTTATGAAAAATCCTGCTGTTGAGGTTGTTGCATCACTTCCCAAAGTGCTTCGGGATAACGACAGACCTGAGCTGACGCTGACGCTTGCCAAGCTGAAACAGCTTGGTATAACCACCGTTCAGGCGGAAAGCCTCAGCCAGATATTCTGGGCAAAGAGCCTTAAATTCAAAGTAAGAGGCGGCTTTGGGCTGAATGTGTACAATTCCAGAACCCTTGAGGTTATTTCAAGCTTCGGCATTGAGTCTGTGGGACTGCCCTTCGATATGAGCTTTGCTCAGATAGATGGCCTCAGCAAGGAGCTTCCTGTTGAAATCCTTGTTTACGGACGAATGCCTCTCATGACAACAGAAAGCTGTCTTGTTAAAAACAGAATGGGCATCTGCGGCTGTGATAATTTCTCCGGCATCCACGATAAGAACGGCTTTGGATATCCGGTGACCCGTGAGCCGGACTGCGGCAATACCGTTTACACACCGAAGAAGCTCTATTTGGCTGACCGTGTGAGAGACTATTCCTCCATTGGCGTGTGGGGTGTCAGACTGAGCTTCACAACGGAGAATTCTCTGGAATGTGCCGCAATACTGCGGAGATACCGTGGTGAGGGCGAATTCCGTCCCCAGGGTGTGACAAGGGGATTGTATTACAAATCACACGATTGATCAAAGGAAAACAAGTAAAAAGGATCGTTTTATGAATATAATTTTAGCTTCAAAATCACCAAGAAGACGTGAGCTTCTCACAATGCTGGGTCTGGAGTTTGATGTGATCCCTGCGGTTGGTGAAGAAAATGTTGACGAGAGTCTGACTCCCGGCGAGACCGTTATGAGTCTTGCCCTGGGCAAGGCGAGGGAAATTGCGGAACAGCATCCGGGAAGCCTTGTTATAGGCTCCGATACCCTCGTTTATCTGGATGGCAAGCCAATGGGCAAGCCCTCCGATGAGGCAGAGGCGGCAAATATGCTCCGTCAGCTTTCCGGCAGAGTGCATCAGGTTTTCACAGGTGTCGCAGTAATTCACGAAGGCGTTGAAAAGGCTGATTTTGAAAAGACGGATGTACAGTTCCGTGAGCTTACCGAAGAAGAAATTAAGTGGTACATTGGAACAAAGGAACCCATGGATAAGGCCGGATCTTACGGCATCCAGGGTCAGGGTGCAGTGTTTATTCCGGGTATAAGCGGCGATTATTTCAATGTAATGGGGCTGCCGCTTTGCAAGCTCTGGAGTATGCTGCCTAAGGTACAGGGTGAATGATGTGAAGAAGTTTTTTACGAAAAAAGTTTTGATAATCGTGCTGATTGCTCTGTTTATCTCGATAACTACCGTTATTGCTGTAACAAGCAACAGCTCGGGCAACACCTTTATCGGCAGAACTGTGAATACACTCACAGCCCCTGCAAGAAGAATGCTGGCGTCCGTTGCAGACTCTATGGAGCAGCTTTATGACTATCTCTATAAGTTTGACACTCTCGAAGCGGAAAACGAGGAGCTGAAGCTACGGATTGCAGAGCTTGAAGAAGAGCGGCGTGACTATGCTGAGGTCAGCGCGGAAAATCAGCAGCTTCGCGATCTTCTTGATCTCAGCAGCAGAAATGAGGAGCTTAAATTTGAAGAGGTTTCAATACTTTCATGGACATCCTCAAATTACGATTCAAGCTTTACCATCAGCAAGGGCGAAAAGGACGGTCTGGAGCTTCTTGACTGCGTTATCACCGGCTCGGGTCACCTTATCGGTCAGATAACTGAGCTGAGTGCAACAACTGCCACCGTGACAACGGTCATCGACCCGGATACAAGCTTGGGTGCGATGATATATGAGGTTGGCGAGCTTGCTATGGCGGAGGGTGACTTCCAGCTTATGCAGGATGGCGCTTTGAAGCTCACCTACCTTGATGAAAAAACTCAGGTAGTTGAAGGCTATACCATCACCACCTCCGGACGAAGCGGCACTTATCCAAGAGGTCTCGTTATCGGCACAGTTGAAATGGTGGAAATGGACGAGCTGGGGCTAAATGACTATGCTGTCGTAATTCCTGCGGCAGATCTGCAGCAGATATCTACGGCCTATGTGGTCACCGAATTTGGTTTAGAGTAAAGAAAGGTCATTATTATGGGAAGACCGAAAAATGGGAAAATTTTAAAATATGCGGCCCTTATCGGTCTGGTTTACTTTGTCTTTTTGATGCAGGCTATGGTTTTTCCGCATCTTGAGATACTGGGAACGAAGCCGCTGCTGCTGCCGATAGCTGCAGTTGGCATCGGACTCTTTGAGGGACATGAGCGTGGTGCCGTTATGGGTCTTGTTGCGGGTATTTACTGTGATTTATCCTTCAACCAGCCAACGGTGGAGTTTACTCTGCTGTTGACGGTTATCGGTCTGTTGGCGGGCGTTGTATTTAACCGATACCTGGACGATGGATTTCCCAGCTTTTTAGTGGTTTCCACACTGGCCCTTGTAATATGTGCCTTTGTACAGATGTTCCCCCTTTGGATTTATCGTGATGTATCGCTGCTTGCTCTTTTAAAGACGGCACTTCTCCAGACGGTATATTCACTGATTTTTGTATTACCGATTTACCATCTTTGCCGACTTGTCGGCAGGATACCGTATCGCAGATTTTGAGGATAGCAAATGACTAAAAACGGCTTTGACAAAAGAAGAATAACAGTATTAATGGTAATTCTCGCCATCATACTGCTTATTTACACTGCCTCTATGTACGAGGTACAGGTGCTGTCCGTTTCCCAGGACGGCGGTATCAGTTCGGTCAGCACTACATACACCACCGATACTGCCAATCGTGGAAGTATTCTTGACCGAAACGGCGTTGTACTTGTAAGCAGCAGAGCTGAATACGATGTTAAGCTGGACAGACTCACAATTCTTGGCCTTGACGACCCCAATGGTCTCATTTACGAAGTGGTTCAGGCGGCAATCTCCACAGGAACGGAGTATACCGATACCTTCCCTGTGACCACAAGCGGTCCCTTTGAGTACAAGGCGAACATGAGCGATGTTCAGCGGAACAGACTTAACAGCTATTTTGATTATTTCAATCTTGATCCGAATATTTCCGCATCCGACCTCCTTGTCTGGATGCGTGATCACTACGGCATTGATTACCTTACCAGCATCAACGACGCACGCCTCATCATCGGTGTCCGCTATGAGCTGGAGCTTCGTGCCGTAATAAATACTGCGGAATATGTTTTTGCAGACGATGTAAATATGGACTTTATCGCCCTTATCAGGGAGAATAAGTACCCTGGTGTTTCTGTCGTAACGGCATGGGACAGAGAGTATCACACCGAATATGCAAGCCATATTCTGGGCTATGTTGGTCTGATGAACGCTGAGGAATACGAAACCTACAAGGAGCTTGACTATCCGATGAACGCGATTATCGGTAAGGACGGCGTTGAAAAGGCTTTTGAGGAATATCTTCACGGCGTAAACGGTGTTATTGCAACAGAAACCGACAATGACGGCAACATTGTAAACTCCTATATGTCAACCGAAACTCAGGCTGGCGGCAACGTGTTCCTGTCCATCGACATCTTCATGCAGCAGACCGCAGAGGAGGCTCTTGCAAGCACCATTGCGGAGCTGAACTCCACCCGCGAGGTTGGTCAGGAGCTTGCAAACGGCGGTGCGGTTGTTGTTAAGGAGGTTGATTCCGGTGAGATTCTCACCTGTGCCTCCTATCCCGATTTCGACATTGCCACAATGATGGACAATTATGATGAGCTTATCAAAGACGCTTTGAACCCGATGTTCAACAGAGCTACCCTGGGTGCGTACAACCCCGGTTCCACCTTCAAGATGGTAACCGCTTTTGCGGGTCTGACCAGCGGTAAGGTTAATCAGTTCTCCTCCGTCGAGGACCAGGGCAGATATACAAAATATGATGACTACCAGCCTGTTTGCTGGGTTTACCCCGATGCCCACGGTGAGGTTGATATGGTCAGGGCTCTGGAGGACTCCTGTAACTACTACTTCTATTGGCTCAGCGACTTGATCGGTGCAAATCTTATCAACGAAGCGGCTGTTAACTTCGGCTTCGGTCAGAAAACCGGAATCGAAATTGGCGAATCCGCAGGTACGGTTTACAGCGTTGATTACAAAAAGAACGTCCTTGGTGAAAGCTGGTATGCAGCTGATACCCTTATCACCGCCATTGGTCAGCGTGATATGATAACCCCCCTTCAGCTTGCAAACTACGTTTCATCCATAGCAAATGACGGAACACTGTATAAAACCACCCTTTTCCACAAGGTCATGAACGAGGACTATACCGAAACTCTGGTGACCAAAGAGCCTGAGGTTCTCAAGACTGTTGATGGCAACCACGGCTATCTGGAAATTCTTCGTGAAGGCATGGAGGCGGTTGTAACACAGGGTACTGCAAAGGCATCTCTGGGTGACTACCCAGTAAAGGTTGCGGCAAAGACGGGTACGGTACAGTCCGATGGCGACGACATCAACAACGGTGTGTTCGTGTGCTACGCTCCCGCTGATGACCCTGAGATCGCTATTGCTGTTGTGGTTGAAAACGGCGGTTCCGGCTCGGGTATTATCTCCGTGGCAAAGGCTATTTTGGACTATTATTTCGCAAACGAACACGGCACAGCCGCTCAGCCTGAAAACACAATAAGCTGAGAAGTTGGTATTATAGCGGATTATCTGTTGTTTTGTATATTTTTGAAAGAAGGATAATTTAGTCTTGCAAAGTCAGTGAAATTTAGTTATAATGTAAAGTGTTAAATTGTTGGTTTGTTTTGGAACTGAGCGGGGAGGTGTAAGGTTGGGCACTGTAATTGCCGTAACATCCGGTAAGGGAGGTACGGGTAAGACTACCCTCAGCGGTGGCTTGGGTTCCTGCCTTGCAGCTTTGGGATATAAGACCCTGTGCATGGACTGCGATGTTGGGATGAAAAATCTCGACCTTGTTCTGGGCATGACCGACATATCTCTCATGAGCTTTGAGGATGTTATGTCAGGTCGTGTCAGCCTTGCAGACGGTGCTGTTCCCCATCCCGAGATCGAGCATCTCTATTTCATTACCGCACCATCCACCATTACTCCCGAGAGTATCCAGGTTGAAAAGATGCGTGAATTGATGAATGAGGTTAGAGAGGAATTTGATTATTGCGTTATAGACGGTCCGGCGGGTATCGGAGCGGGCTTCCGCCTTGCAGCTGAGAATGCGGACATGGCAATAATCGTCGCGGGTGGTGACTCCATGAGTCTCAGAGATGGTCAGCGAACAACGGCCGAGCTTAATAAGCTTGGTGTGACCAATGTGAAATTGGTGCTGAACCGTGTCAGAAAGCGACTTCTCAATCAGCTAAACGCCAACGCAGATGATATGATCGACACCGTTGGTGCTCAGCTTCTGGGCATTATCCCCGAAGAAGAGGGCATCATGAAAGCCGGCTGTACCGAAACTCCTGTGGTGCTGACCGACGATAAAAACGCCAGAGAGCCTTTCTTAAGGATCGCAAGACGTGTAACAGGAGAAAGAGTATTGTTAAGTAAAAAGTTTAAATAGAAAGAAGGTAAAGCTATGAACATTGCGCTTATGGCACACGACAGAAAAAAAGAGCTGATGGTCCAGTTCTGCATCGCCTATTGCGGAATTCTTTCTGCACACTCTATCTGCGCAACCAATACTACCGGCAAGCTGGTAAGTGAAGCCACAGGTCTTCCAATCACGCTTTACCTGCCATGCAAGCAGGGCGGCAACCAGCAGATTGGCGCGCGTGTAACCTACAACGAGCTTGATATGGTCATCTTCTTTGCGGATCCTGCAAAGGGCATTGAGGGTTACGGCGAGGTTATGGATATTGCGCGTCTTTGTGATATGCACAATGTTCCTCTGGCCACAAACCTTGCCACAGCGGAGATGCTTGTCCTTGGTCTTAAGGAGGGCTATCTTGACTGGAGAGATATTGTAAATCCAAAGAAGAAGTAATCCCACAAAAATTTATATTTATTGAGGCGGGATATTTCCCGCCTTCGAGCTTGAAACACATATTTTTCGTACGAAAGGACGATTTGAATTGGAAAAGGTCAAACCACGCACTTTATCCGGCTTCATGGAGCTTCTGCCTGCCCGTCAGACACAGATGGAGCGTATGATGGAAACACTTCGCCGCACATATTCCCTTTACGGCTTCACACCTCTGGACACTCCCGTTATCGAGTCTGCGGAGGTTCTTCTTGCCAAAGGCGGCGGCGAAACCGAAAAGCAGATTTACAGATTTACAAAGGGCGACAGTGATCTGGCACTCCGTTTTGATCTTACAGTTCCCCTTGCAAAATATATCGCACAGAACTACGGTCAGCTTGCTTTCCCATTCCGTAGATATCAGATCGGCAAGGTTTATCGCGGTGAACGTGCCCAGAGAGGCCGTTTCCGTGAATTCTATCAGGCTGATATTGACATCATCGGTGACGGTGAGCTTGATATCATCAACGAAGCTGAAATTCCCAGCATCATTTACAAGACCTTCACCACCCTGGGTCTTAAGCGTTTTGTTATCCGTGTAAACAACCGCAAGCTTTTAAACGGTCTTTTTGCCGTTTTAGGTCTCAGCGACAAGAGCATGGATGTTATGCACATTATCGACAAGCTTGAGAAGATAGGTCGAGAAAAGGTGCTTGCCTGCCTTAAGGATGACCTTGCTGTGGATGAAGCAGTCGGTACGCTGCTTCTTGACGTTCTTGAAAGCGAAGAACCCATCGAGGCTCTTCAGCAGTTTGTGGGCAAGGATGAGCTTTTCGACAAGGGCCTTGAAGAGCTGACAACTGTTGTAAAGCACCTTGGCGGCTTCGGCGTACCTGAAGAGAATTTCAGGATCGACCTTACCATCGCAAGAGGTCTTGACTACTACACAGGCACAGTTTACGAGACTACAATGATTGACCATCCTGAAATCGGTTCGGTATGCTCCGGCGGTCGTTACGACAACCTGGCTGAATACTACACCGACAAGAAGCTTCCCGGTGTTGGCATTTCCATCGGCCTTACAAGACTTTTCTTCGTTCTTGAGGATCAGGGATATCTCAATGACGAGCTCGTCAGTGCACCAACAGATGCACTCATTCTGCCTATGACAGATGACCTGTCACCGTCCATCGCTCTGGCAACCTTCCTCCGTGAAAAGGGCATCAGAGCCCAGCTCCATTGCGAAAAGAAAAAGTTCAAGGCTAAGATGAACTACGCAAACAAGCTGAAAATTCCTTATGTTATTTTTATTGGTGAGGATGAGATCGCAAACAGCAAGGCAAGCGTTAAGGACATGACAAGCGGTCAGCAGCAGCTTCTCGGCTATGACGAAGCGGCAGAAATGATTATCGCAGGTGTAGCTGCTCAGAACAACGGTACTGTTATTTTAGATAAATAATTGGAGATATGACTATGGATACAATGAAAAATTTCAAGCGCAGCTGCTATTGCGGCGAGCCAAGAATAAGCGATGTGGGCAAGGAAATTTCCGTATGCGGTTGGGTACAGCGTAGCCGTGACCTTGGTAAGCTGATTTTCACAGACGTAAGAGACCGTACAGGTATCATCCAGCTTGCTTTTGACGATGCAACTGCTGAGGATGTTTTCGCAAAGGCAGTTACACTCCGCAGCGAGTTTGTAGTCGCTGCAAAGGGCGTTCTGAGAGAGCGTTCCTCCAAGAATAAGGATATCCCAACAGGTGAAGTTGAGCTGGACGTTAAGGACCTCCGTATCCTTGCTCAGTCCGAAACTCCTCCTTTTGAAATCGTTGAAAACAGCGATGTTAACGATATGCTCCGCCTGAAGTACAGATATCTGGACCTTCGCCGTCCTGATATGCAGCGTACAATAGCAATGCGCCATAAGGTTGCAAAGCTGGCGAGAGACTACTTCGATGAAAACGGTTTCTATGAAATCGAAACCCCTATGCTCACAAAGAGCACTCCGGAGGGAGCAAGAGACTATCTTGTTCCAAGCCGTGTTCATCCCGGCTCCTTCTACGCTCTGCCACAGTCTCCCCAGCAGTACAAGCAGCTTCTGATGCTGGCAGGCTTCGACCGATATATCCAGATCGTTCGCTGCTTCCGTGACGAGGACCTTCGTGCTGACCGCCAGCCGGAGTTCACTCAGATCGACCTTGAAATGTCCTTCGTTGACCAGGACGATGTTATCGCAGTAAACGAAGGCTTTATTAAGAGAGTTTTCAAGGAAATTCTCGATGTTGATATTCAGACTCCTTTCCTGCGTATGCCTTATAAAGAAGCGATGGATCGTTTTGGCTCTGATAAGCCTGATATGCGTTTCGGCATCGAGCTTTGCGACATCAGCGATATCGTTAAGGATTGCGGCTTCAAGGTGTTCAGCGGTCCGGCTCAGGGCGGCGGCTCTGTTCGCCTTATTTGCGTACCGGGCGGTGCAGAAAAGTTCCCAAGAAAGAAGATCGACTCTCTGGTTGATTTCGTAAAGACCTACGGTGCAAAGGGTCTTGCGTGGACAAGACTTGCAGATCAGACAACCTCCTCCTATGCAAAGTTCCTGACTGAGGAAGAAAACGCAGCAATTCTGGAACGTGCTGGAGCAAAGCAGGGCGACCTGGTACTCATCGTGGCTGATGCTAAGAACGATGTTGTTTACGCTTCTCTTGGTGCTCTCCGCTGTGAGATCGCAAAGCGTCTTGAACTTACCAGAAAGGACGATTATAAGTTCCTGTGGGTAACCGAGTTCCCGATGTTCGAGTACTCCGAGGAAGAAAACCGCTACGTTGCAAAGCACCATCCTTTCACAGCTCCAATGGACGAGGATATTGACAAGCTGGAATGCGACAAGGCAGCCTGCCGCGCAAAGGCTTATGACATCGTTCTCAACGGTACAGAGCTTGGCGGCGGTTCTATCAGAATTAACACTCCGGAAATGCAGGAATCCATGTTCAGAGCACTGGGCTTCACAGATGAAGAGGCCAACCTCCGCTTCAGCCATCTCATCAATGCTTTCAGATACGGTGCACCACCACATGGCGGCATGGCATATGGCCTTGACAGACTGGTTATGCTGATGACCGGAGCAGACTCCATCAGAGACGTTATCGCCTTCCCGAAGGTTCAGAACGCAAGTGAACCAATGACCTGCTGTCCTGATGTTGTTGACGATAAGCAGCTCACAGAGCTGTGTATCTGCATTGCTGAAAAAAGCAATAAAATAGTTCTATAATGATTATTGGGGTACAGAGCTTCTGTACCCCAACTTTTATTATAGAACCAATTCTTTTCGTTTTACTTATTCTTTGCCATTGTTTCGCAATACAGACAGCGATAAACCTTATTTTCCGCATCTGTAAGCTTGAAAACGTGTGGCAGCTCCTGCTCAGTGGTGACGATGCAGCGTGGGTTCTTGCACTTAAGTACATTTGTCAGCTTTTCAGGAAGGGCGATATTTCGCTTTTCCACAAGCTTGCCGTCACGGATGATATTGATGGTTGCATCAGGATCAACGTAGCCCAGAATATCCATATCCAGCTCCATGCTGACAGCAATTTTGATGATGTCTTTCTGACCCATCTTTGTACTTGTAGCACGCTGGATGATAGCAACAGGGCAGTCCAGCTTGTCAAGCTTAAGAAGATTATAAAGCACCATAGCTTTACCCGCTGTGATATGGTCGATAACGATACCGTTTTTAATGGAATCTATATTCATAGCCCTACCCCCTTATTCTATACCTAAAAGGTAAAGTATGAGTGACATACGCACATACTTGCCGTACATAGCCTGACGGAAATAGCAGGCTCTTGGGTCTTTATCCACAGCGGTGCTTATCTCGTTAACTCTTGGCAGCGGATGCATGATGCGGAGATCCTCTTTGGCTGTTGTGAGCTTTTCGGGATTGAGGATATAGCTGTCCTTAAGACGGAGGTAATCCTCTTCGTTGAAGAAACGTTCACGCTGAACTCTTGTCATGTAGAGAATGTCCAGTTCAGGCATAACAGCCTCTAAGCTTTCAGACTCAATATATTCAATATTCAGCTTATCAAGAGTGTCCTTAATATAGCTTGGAAGTCTGAGTTCCATTGGAGAGATGAGAACGATCTTATTGTTTGCATATCTGGTAAGAGCCATGATAAGAGAATGAACAGTACGACCAAACTTAAGGTCACCGCAGAAGCCTACGGTAAGATTGTCAAAACGACCCTTTTCTCTGTTAATGGTGAGAAGGTCGGTGAGAGTCTGGGTTGGATGATTATGACCACCGTCACCTGCGTTAATTACAGGAACGGTGCTGTTCATAGCCGCTACCAGCGGTGCACCCTCTTTAGGATGACGCATAGCCATGATATCGGCATAGAAGGAAAGTACACTTGCTGTATCGGCTACACTTTCGCCCTTAGCGGAGGAGGAACTCTTAGCCTCGGAGAAGCCCAGCACATTACCGCCCAGCTCATACATTGCAGCCTCAAAGCTGAGACGGGTTCTGGTGGATGGCTCGAAGAACAGGGTTGCCAGCTTCTTGCCATGGCACTTTTCGCTGTACTCGCCTGGGTTATCTATAATATCATTTGCTTTCGCAATGATCTGATCTAATTCCTGGGTGGAAAGATCAAGAATGTCGATAAGATGACGCATCTTAACCTCCGATCCAGCTTTCGTCAGATGGATTGTTTCTGAAAGCGATAAGTCTTGCGATGTCCTCTTCCTTGATGTAGCCTTCTTCTGCAGCAACCTCTGCGATAACGTCGAAGCTTGTCAGGCTGTGGTTTTCAAGACCTGCCGCCTTAAATGCGTCGATACCCTTCTGCATACCATAGGTAAAGATGCTGACGATACCCAGAACCTCTGCACCTGCTTCCTTAAGAGCATCAGCAGTCTTTATAACACTGCCACCGGTGGAGATAAGGTCCTCAACGATAACTACCTTCTGACCTGCTTCCAGCTTACCTTCGATCTGGTTCTGTCTGCCGTGGTCCTTAGAGCCGGAACGGACATAGCCCATAGGAAGACCGAGGATATTTGCTGTGATAGCCGCATGAGCGATACCTGCTGTAGCTGTACCCATAATTACCTCGCAGTCAGGAAAATACTTGCGAATTGTTACAGCCAGCATGGATTCAACGTCGTTACGAACCTTTGGTGCGGTGAGCGTAAGACGGTTGTCGCAGTAAACAGGGCTCTTAATACCGCTTGCCCATGTGAAAGGCTGGTCTGGTCTAAAGAAAACAGCACCAATGCTGAGAAGATCTTTTGCAATAATTCTTTCCATTATAATATCCTCCATTAATCAACAAATTCAGCTACACATCTCTTATAAGCCGCAACAGGGTCTTCAGCGGCGTTGATTGGTCTGCCAACTACGATGTAGTCAGAGCCAAGCTCCTTAGCTCTTGCAGGAGTTGCGATACGGGACTGGTCACCCTTTGTGGCATCGTCAAAACGAACACCAGGGGTTACGGTGAGGAATTCCTTACCGCATACATCGTGGATCTTGCCTGCTTCCAGTGGGGAGCATACAACACCGTCTACTCCGGAGTTCTTTGCATTGAGAGCATAGCTTGCAACTACTTCGTCCAGCGGAGCGTTGATAAGAAGCTCTTCCTTCATGACCTCTTCACTTGTGGAGGTGAGCTGAGTTACAGCGATGAGAAGTGGACGAGTGCCGTCAGGTCTTGTGAGACCCTCAAGAGCAGCCTTCATCATTGCGGAAGCACCGCTTGCATGAAGATTGCAGATGTCAACATCAAGGTGAGACAGAACGGACATTGTCTTTTTAACTGTGTTTGGAATGTCGTGAAGCTTAAGATCCAGGAAGATCTTATGTCCGCGTTCCTTAAGCTCCTTAACGATGGATGGACCTTCTGCATAATAAAGCTCCATACCGATCTTCAGGAATGGCTTAATATCGCCAAACTTGTCCAAAAATTCCAGAACCTGCTGTTTGCCGCTGAAATCGCAAGCAATAATTACGTCCTTACCCATTAGTGTGCTCCTCCTATAATATCTGTAAGATTTTTAATACCATACTTTTCCATAACCCTTGGCAGGTCTTCGATTATCTTCTGACAAGCCCATGGGTCAACTAAGTTCGCCGCACCCACCTGAACGGCGGTAGCCCCTGCAAGCATCATTTCGATAACATCCTCGGCTGTGGCAATGCCGCCCATGCCGATAATCGGAAGCTTAACTCTGTTATATACCTTATAAACGAGGTTCAGGGCTACAGGCTTGATTGCAGGGCCGGAAAGACCGCCTGTTGTGTTAGCTAAAATTGGCTTTCTTGTCTTTAAGTCAATTCGCATACCCATAAGGGTGTTTATAAGGCTAATACCGTCAGCACCTGCATCCTCACAGGCTGCGGCAATTTCTGTTATATCCGTAACATTTGGGCTGAGCTTAATATAAACAGGCTTTGTGGTAACAGCCTTGACAGCCTTTGTGACCTTCGCCGCCATCTCTGGGTCAGTACCAAAGCTCATACCACCGCCGTGTACGTTAGGACAGGAGATATTCACTTCAAAAAGGCCAACCTGTGGATGGTCGTTGAGTTTTTCACAGGTGTAAGCATAGTCCTCAACGGCAAAACCGCTGACATTTGCAATAATTGGCTTGTTATAAACCTCTTTAAGTTTGGGAAGCTCGGTCTTGATAACCTCCTCAACACCGGGATTTTGGAGACCGACCGCATTCAGCATACCGGAAGCGGTTTCCGCAATTCGTGGAGTTGGATTGCCGAAGCGTGGGTCTTTGGTTGTACCCTTTACGGAAATTGAACCGAGGCAGTTGATGTCATACCACTGGGCAAATTCGTAGCCAAAGCCAAAGGTGCCGCTTGCAGGGATGACAGGATTATCTAAAACAAGACCGCTGAGTTCGACTTTTGTGTTTACCATATTACGTCCTCACTTTCCAGCACAGGGCCTTCCTTGCAAATTCGCTTATTACCGCTTTTAGTCTTACAGGTGCAGCCCATGCAAGCACCAAAGCCACAGCCCATTCGTTCTTCAAAACTGAGCTGACCAGCCGTATTTGCGGCATCATACACAGCCTTAAGCATAGGTTTAGGACCGCAGGTGTAATAGTAAGTATAGTCAAGCCCCTCGAGGCACTTTGTTGCAAAGCCCTGTACACCCATACTGCCGTCAACTGTGGTTACAAAAACTTTAGCACCAAGAGCTTCAAATTCATTCTTGTAGAAAATTTCGCTTGCAGTATTGAAGCCGAGGATAACTGTAACTTCCTTGTTCTGTTTGCGAAGAAGCTTAGCAAGACCGTAAAGTGGTGGCACACCAACGCCGCCGCCTAAAAGAACAGGCTTATCGCCGCTTTTTTCCAGATTGTAGCCATTACCAAGACCAACAAGAACTTCTAAGGTATCGCCCACTTCCATCTTGCTCATCTGGTCAGTACCTTCGCCAACTACCTTATAGATAATGGTGATTGTGGTATCATTCCAGTCGCAGATGGAGATTGGGCGGCGGAGAAATTTAGCCGTGAGCTTTATGTTCACAAACTGACCTGCCGCCTTAATAGCAGAGGTATCACCCTCTAAAATCATTTTATATACGTCACTTGTTAAAGGAGTATTTTCAAGAATTTTGTATGTTTTATCTGTCATAAGGTACCTCTTTTTCCAAACGTCATTCCGAGGAGCGTAGCGATGTGGGAATCTTTTTCTTTAAGATTGCCACGGCTCGTACCGAGCCTCGCAATGACAGATTTATGCGTATTTTTCATCTCGCCATACGATTTTGCCATCAAGCACCGTCATAACGCATCGACCGAAAACGTGCTTACCCTCAAAAGGAGTGCTTCTTCCCATGGTCACGAATTCCTCGGGGTCAATATCGTACTCTGCATTCAAGTCCCAAACGCTGAGACCCTCGCTGAGAGGTAAACCAAAGCGTTTTCTTGGGTTTACGGTAAGAGTCCTGATAAGCTCTTCAAGACTTATTATACCAGTTTTTACAAGCTCTGTATAGAGTACAGGGAAAGCAGTTTCCAAACCAACCACACCCATAAGGCTATTTCTGAGACCCTTAGACTTTTCCTCAGCGGAGTGGGGAGCATGGTCAGTTGCAACCATGTCAACCGTACCATCCAGCAGCCCTTTTACGAGAGCATCCCTGTCCTCAGCGGAGCGGAGAGGAGGATTCATCTTAAATCTGCCTTCATCCTTCATGTCCATATCGCAAAGGGTCAGATAATGAGGGCCTGTCTCACAGGTAATATCAACGCCTCTTGCTTTTGCCTGTCTTATAATCTCAACGCTTTCCTTGGTAGAAACGTGGCAAACATGATATTTACAGCCAATCTCATTTGCGAGTTCAACGTCACGCTTAATCGGACCCCATTCACTTTCAGAGCGAATGCCCGGAAGTCCGTTTTTAGCGGCAAATTCACCATCGTGAATACATCCGCCGTGAAGAAGGCTGTTATCCTCGCAGTGGGCAGAGATTATTTTATCTAAACGCTTTGCCTCTTTCATGGCGTTTATCATCATTTCCGGACTCTGAACACCACGACCGTCATCAGAAAAACCGCAGACGTCCTTAGCCATTCCCGCCATATCCGCCAAAGCTTCGCCCTTTTCACCTACCGTGATAGTACCGAAAGGAGTGACGTTTATTACGGCATCCTTTTCTATCGCATTAAGCTGGAGCCTTAAATTTTCAATGGAGTCGGGAGTCGGGTTCAGGTTCGGCATGGACAAAACATGGGTGTAACCGCCACGGGCGGCAGACATTGTACCTGTTTTTATGGTTTCCTTATAAAAAAAACCCGGCTCTCGCAAATGAACATGAACATCTGCAAAACCAGGAAAAACAGTTAACCCATCTGAAATTAAGCTTTCAATAACAGCGAGATCAGCGCTATTCAATTCGATATCTGGAGATATGATTTTGTAACCCATTTCAGTAATCCTTTTCAATTATTGTTAATCTACCACCCAATAGATTATCACGATTAAGCACTTTAGTCAATAGTTTTGTTTCCTGTACACCATATAGTGGGAGCGGTTTTTTGCATGATGGGAACGAAATCAATAATTACCAATTTCGGCGAAATTATTGCATTACACCATAAAAAAAGGTATAATTAATAAACCGTTATCGGTGTTAACAAAGAAAGAAAAAGGAGATAAGAATGAATATTTTAGATCAGTTGAGCAGTACGCCGTTATATCTTATAAGTGGTATAATAATACTGTTTGTAGCGGCAATGAGCGTGTTTTTCCTCATCCGTGCTTACAGAGCGGGTCTTGCCATAGGCATGGATAAGACCAAGCTCAAGCGAACCATCACATCCAGCGTTACCTTCTCCATCCTGCCAAGTGTCAGCATCCTGCTGGGCGTTATCGCCCTTTCCGGAACGTTGGGCATCCCGCTCCCCTGGCTTCGCCTGTCTGTTATCGGCGCTCTCCATTACGAGACAAGCGTTGCCGATATAGCCGCAAAGAGCGCAGGTCTTTCCGGTCTTAATGTTGATGAAATGACCCTCACCGCTTTCGTTACCATTGCTCTCCTTATGGCTGTTGGTATCATCTGGGGTGCGGTTTTCATGACACTTTTCGGTAAGAAATATTCCAGCAAGCTCCAGAAAAAGAGCGGCAGCTCCGGCGGACGCAGCTTTGGCGATACCGCTATGACCGCTATGTTCATCGGCCTTATCACAGCTTATATCGGCAGCTATGTTGGTCAGCTTGTTCAGGTGCAGTCGGGCAGTCTTGTGATAACAGGACAGTATCTCCAGCTTGTTACCTTAGCCTTCTCCGCTTTGGCAATGGCGGTTTTCGTTTACTTTGCGGAAAATAAGAAAATGGCATGGCTTGACAATTTCTCAATTGCAGGCAGTATGCTGGTGGGCATGGCGGCAAGTGTCGTCTGTGCTTTGATTTTTTAAGGAGGTGTGACCATGAACGAACAGGAAAGAAAAGCATATTTGGAACAGTATGATTCCCGTACTCATTTCTTCGGCCGCATCGGTCTTCTCATCGGCATCATCCTTCTTATCGGCGCTCCTTTTGCAATGGGGCTGTCTCTTAATGCCATGCCGGACGCCAACGCATTCGTCAAGGGCTTCCTGCAGATTGCCATCGTTTACATACCAAGCAGCCTGGTTGAGTTTCTTATCTATACCCCCATGCTGGGTGCAGGCGGCAGCTATCTCGGTTTCCTTACAGGCAATCTTATCAATATGAAGATCCCCTGTGCTCTCAATGCCCGTGATATCGCAGGTACCGAAGCCGGCACAACCGAGAATGAAATCGTTTCAACTCTCTCTATCGCCGCTTCCTCCCTTGTAACAACAGTTGTTATTGCATTGGGTGTTCTTCTCATGATCCCGCTCCGTCCGATTTTGGAATCGGAGGTTCTCCAGCCTGCATTCAACAATGTAGTTCCCGCCCTCTTTGGCGCTATGGCTTATAAGTATTTCAGAAAGGGCAAAAAGCTTGTTGCCATCCCTCTCGTTCTTATGACAGTTCTCTTTATCTGTATGCCAAATCTTATCTCCAATGTCGGCTTCCTGATGATCCTCAGCGGTGCGATCGCTATTGCTCATGCTTGGCTCATCTTCCGCAAGGAAGGCAAGGCGGCATGATGAAGATTTTAGGCTATATTCTCCTTGGCGTGCTTGGGGCACTTGTACTTTGTCTGCTTGCCGCCCTTATCCGCACTCTGCTTATTCCAAAAAAGAAAACCAATTTTCATCTTTCCGATGACAATGAACGCATAGACGTCTACGCTGAAAAGCTTTCGGAAATGGTAAAGGCAGAGACCATCTCCAGCCGCAATGACCCCACCATAGAAAAATTCCGTGATTTCCACAAGCTTATGGAGAAGCTGTTCCCCAAGGTGTTCAACGCCTGCGAAAAGGTGGATATTGACGGTAATCTCCTTCTCAAGTGGAAGGGCAGATCATCAAAGGACCCTATTCTCCTTATGAGCCACATGGATGTTGTTGAAGCTAACGGTGAGTGGAAATACCATCCCTTCTCCGGTGCGATCGCCGAGGGCAAGGTATGGGGTCGAGGCTCTGCCGATACAAAGTGCAGTCTTATGGCATTCTTCCAGGCTGCTGAGGAGCTGATAACCGAGGGTTATATCCCTGCCTGTGATGTATACTTGGCAAGCAGCTGTACCGAAGAAATCGGAGGTACAGGTGCACCGAAGCTTGCAAACTGGCTGAAGGAGCGGGGAGTTAAGCTCTTTATGCTCTGCGACGAAGGCGGCAGTATTATTCAGAAGCCTGTGGGCGGTGTTCCGGGACATTTTGCCGCTGTGGGCATTTTTGAAAAGGGCTACGGCGATGTGAAATTCATCGCAAGAAGCAAGGGCGGTCACGCAAGCACTCCGGGTAAAAATACTCCTATCCCACGTCTTGCAAAGTTCGTTGCGGCTGTTGAAAAGAAATCACCGTTCAGACGTGAGTTCTCTCCGGCTGTGAATGAGATGTTTGCGAGAATAGCTCCTTATTCGGAAAGCTTCGGGCTGAAGCTTGTTATGGGAAATCTGTGGCTGTTCCGCCCGCTCCTTAAAAAGGTTATGCCGATGATCAGCGCTCAGGCTGCGGCAATGCTCCAGACTACCATAGCATTCACCATGCAGTCAGGCTCACAGGGCTACAACGTCCTTCCTCAGGAGGCCAGCGTGTGTGCAAATATGCGCTTCATCCCCCATCAGGGTACTGATGAAAGCCTTGAAATAATCACCAAATTGGCTGAAAAATACGGTCTTGAAACAGAAGTTATCTACCGTGGCTATCCATCCGCATCCCTGGACCTCGATGGCGAAGCCTTCGCCATCGTGCAAAATACAATTAATAAGGTATTCCCGGGGGTGGGTGTCCTGCCATACGTTGTCACAGGCGGTACGGATGCCAGATTTTACGGTGAGGTATGCGACAGCTGCGTTAGATTCAGCCCTGTAAACTTCGGCCCTGAACAGATGGCCGGTATGCATGGTATTAACGAAAATATCGAAGCAGGCTGCCTGCCGATAGCTGTTGACTATTATAAGGAGATAGTTAAGGTACAGGCTGAAAGATAACAAAAAATATCGGGGAACTTCGAAACCGTTCCCCGATATTTTTACGCAAGATATTTCTTTTTTAATTCCCGAACCATTTTCACATACCTATCCCGGCATGATACCATATCACCGTTTTCAATATCGGTGACACATGGTCTGATGTACGTATCGTTAATGTCCTGATAATCGCCGTCGGTAAGCTCCATGCAGGTGACTATTGCAGGAGCGATATTGTAATACTCCTGAATAAGCTCCGCTCCGCCGGGGGAAAATGCCAGCCAGTTGTCGCGGAAGGCTCTGAGGGTTGTCAGCTCATAGCAGTCATCAGCCTTGCCGCTGTTTTCACACACGGCGGTGGTAATAAAGCACAGCTTCAGCTTAGATTCGTAAGAGCCAACGATTTTATCGTAATTGCCCACATTGAAAATGTGCTTCGGGTACTTTTCAACCCATGTATCACGGAGAGTTTCGCTGAAATCTTCGCTGATAGCATAGTTGAGCTTGCCCACCATCGGCACAAGATAAATTGCAATGACCATCTTATCACGCTCAATTATCTCGTTCTGAACCTTCTTCTTGTCCCAGTTTGGAGCTGTCTGCCAATCGGCTTCCAGCCCGCTGATAAGCTTATTAACCAGAGTGTCTATAAACTCATCTCTGCGGTCAGTGTTCAGCATTGCCGCCGCATTCAGCTCGTCAAAGACCTTGCCGCAGGCTGCGATATACTTTGAAAAGCTTGGAATATATTCCACACGGTTAAAATGCTTCAGAATATCTCTGTGTTTCAATACACAATCCAGAATGTGCCTTTCGGCATACTGAAAATGGCGGTCAGCTTCCGCGGGATTTTGCTCCATATCAGCAGGAAGCAGGTCGTCGCTGCGAAGCTTTGCACCGCAGTACATACAGGTAAATTCAGCGATGTCCTCCTCAAGATGGAGAACCTTACCGCATTTTTTGCATCTTCCTTTAATCATTTTCTGTTTCCTCTTCCGCTGTCGCATCTGCGTCTTCAAAAACGATGCTGTCCAGTTCTTCCCGTTCCCTTGCCAGTTCTTCGTCAATGGCCTGATTGTTAAGTCTGTTGAACTTAACAGCCAGGAATATCAGCACAACGGTGAGGATAGCAAATGCAATACAGCCTATCCAGGAGAGAATGAGTCCTGTTCCTGCAACGGAACCGTCGCCGGTAGTCTCCCACAGGGAATATGCCATATAGCCCAGATATATAGCCGCAGCTATAAGAAGAATGGGGCTTGGGTAGCGCTGAGGCTTTTTCTTTTCGTTATTTTTGTCTGCCATTATTTCAACCAGCCTTTTGTTTATCTTTTATATATTGCATTATACTACAAAACCCTTGTGAAGTAAAAGAAATAATATTTAATTTACAAATTTTATATTCTGCTGATGATACGAAACGGCTGGTTTATGCACTTGAGGTCGAAAGCATACACAAAACGGTCAAAAAACGCCGAAAATCATACTTCGCAACTGTTCAAAGTGAGAAAAATTATGATATTTTCAATGTTTTTATAAAAAAAGCCTTGCAATAGTGGAATACTAATGATATAATTTAGGCGATTAAGGTGTAGGTTTTGTTTTGAGTGGGAGTTAAGCCCACTCTTTTTGTTGCGTTAATTAAAATTGTTAAAGGAAAAAAGCTATGAGTAAAATTACCGACAGAGTATGGACCTTAGCCGAGCCTGTTGTAAAGGAACAGGGCTGTGAGCTTTGGGACGTTGAATATGTTAAGGAAGCCGGCGGTTGGTATCTCCGTCTGTATATAGATAAGGCAGAGGGTGTTTCCATCAACGACTGCGAGGCAGTAAGCCGTGCATTTGACCCAATCCTGGACGATGAAGATCCAATACCAACAAGCTATGTGTTTGAAGTCTCCTCCGCCGGTGCGGAGCGTCAGCTGAAGCGTCCTCAGGATTTCGAGAAGTTCATGGGCAGCTTCGTTGAGGTAAAGCTCTATAAGCCTGTGGATGGCAATAAGGTGTACACCGGTAACCTCTCCGCATACAATGACGGTGATGTGGAAATTGAAATTGCCGGTAATGTAAAGAGTTTTGAAAAAGTAGCCGTTGCAAGTGTACGGCTCAGAATCCGGTAGGAATATAACGAAAGGAAAGGTCGTAAAAAATGAACGCCGAATTTTTCGCAGCGATAGCTGATCTGGAAAAGGAAAAGGGTATCCCAAAGGGATATATGCTGGAAAAGATCAATCAGGCACTGCTTGCAGCTCTTAAGAAGGATAATCCTGCCGCTGCAGACAATGTACGTGTTGAAATAGATGAAGCCAAGGCAAAGATCGATGTTTACATCATGAAGACCGTTGTTGAAGAGGTTCTTGAACCTGCTGTCGAGCTCTCTCTCCAGCAGGCAAGACGCATCTCTCCAAAGGCTGAGATCGGTGATGTTGTAAACGTAACCGTTGAAACAAAGAAGTTCGGCAGAATTGCTGCTCAGGCTGCAAAGCAGGTTATTATCCAGGGCATCCGCGAAGCTGAACGCTCCATCGTTTATGAGGAATTCACCTCCAAGGAGCATGAAATACTTACCGGTATCGTTTCCCGCATCGATCCAAGAAGCGGCAGCATTTCCATGAAGATCAGCTCCAACTCCGAATATACTGAAGCAATGATGAACTCCGGTGAACGCGTTCCCGGCGAGGTACTTAAGGAAGGCGACCGCATCAAGGTCTATGTTGTGGAAGTACGCAAGTCCACAAGCGGTCCTCAGGTAATGATCTCCAGAACTCATCCAGGTCTTGTTAAGAGACTCTTTGAGCTGGAAGTTCCTGAAATCTTCGACGGTATCGTAGAAATCAAGAGCATTGCCCGCGAGGCAGGCAGCCGCACAAAGATCGCTGTCATGTCCAATGACCCTAACGTGGAACCGATCGGTGCCTGCGTTGGCCCAAAGGGCGGCAGAGTTTCCGCTATCGTAAACGAGCTCCGCGGTGAAAAGATCGACATAGTTAACTATTCCGAAGATCCTGCTGAATACGTTGCTGCGGCTCTCGCTCCTTCCGACGTTATCAGCGTTGATGTTGCAGACGAAGGTAAGAGCTGCAGAGTAATCGTTCCTGCTTCTCAGCTTTCTCTGGCAATCGGCAAGGAAGGCCAGAATGTTCGTTTGGCTGCAAGACTTACAGGCTATAAGATCGACATTAAGCCTGACACTAACGCTTAAATTTAAGATATATGTAAATAACCTCCCTCTGACGAGGGAGGTGGCACGGCACGAGCCGTGACGGAGGGAGAGACGATTAGACGAGGAAAGCCATAAGGTTTTTTCTCTCCCTCAGTCACCTAACGGTGACAGCTCCCTCATCAGAGGGAGCTCTTGAAAAGTATTTCAATCAAATCTCGAAAGGAGCGGCAGTTGTGAATAAGAAAATACCCATGAGGCAGTGTACCGGCTGCCGTGAAATGAAACCGAAAAAGGAACTCATTCGTGTTGTGAAATCACCCGACGGTGACATCAGTATTGATTTCAAGGGCAAAAAATCCGGACGCGGCGCATATGTATGTCCGGACACCCAATGTTTAAAAAGAGCGATCAAGGCTCGTGCCTTTGAGCGTGCCTTTGATATGAAGATACCGGATGAGATTTACGAAAGCCTGCAGGGGCAGATGGAGGCCGGAGATGAAGAGTAGTTTAGGCTTCCTTGGCATCGTTAAGAAGTGCGGACGACTGGCGATCGGTGACGACGCAGTTACCTCAGCCACAGCCACGAAAAAAGCACGACTTATCATCATGGCATCTGATGCCGGAGAATACACTGCAAGAAGAGCAACCGGCCTTACGAATTCAAGTGGTATACCACTCCTTGTTTTGGATGAAACTAAGGATGAGCTTGGACTCACCGCAGGACGCAATTCGGTTGCCATAGCCGCCATAATGGACATGGGCATGGCGGCAAGCTTCGTTCAGAAGTACAGTACCGAATCAGGCAAACACAGCGAGCTTTCAGCCGAGCTTACGGCAAAGGCGGAACGCTTTGCAATACGCAAGAGGAAAACAGAGGACAAAAAGTCAAAATCGGGTAAGAGGAGGAAGAATATATGAGTACAATGATAAAGTACAGGGTTCATGAGGTGGCAAAGGATTTTAAGACAAATTCCAAGACTATCACAAATATCCTTACTGAGTACGCTACCACTCCAAAAAATCATATGCAGGTGCTTGAGGAGCATGAGTTGGACGTGATATTCGAATATCTTACCCAGCATAACCAGATGGCAAGTCTTGAAGAGCTTTATGCCGCACCAAAGGCAGAAGAAAAGCCAAAGACACAGCCTGCACCAAAGGCAGAGGAAAAGAAGCCTGCAGACGGCAAGGCAAAGAAGCCTGCACAGCAGCCTGCACCAAAGGCAGACGAACGCCGTCAGCCTGAGCGTAAGCCGGAGCACAAGCCACAGCAGCAGTCCAATTCTCAGCCTGCTCAGAAGAATGATGCTCCAATTCAGACAAAGAAGGTACCACAGCGTCGTGTTATCGACACCTCCGGTGTTACCATTAACATCGACAAGTACGATGAACGCCTTGACCAGCTTGTTCCTGAAAAAGCACAGAACATGAAGCGCGGCAAGGAAAAGATCGGCAAGAAGAACCAGAACAGAAATTCCAATATGTCCGGCAGTGCAAAACGCCGTCAGGAAGAAAAGGAAAAGATGCAGCGTCTCCAGCTTGAGATCGCAAAGAAGGCTCCTGTTAAGGTTCAGATTCCTGACGAGATCTCCGTTGGCGAGCTCTCCCAGAGAATGAAGAAGACCAGTGCAGAGGTTATCCGCAAGCTCATCAAGATGGGCGTTATGGCGGCAGTAAGCGACGTTATCGACTACGATACCGCTGCTCTCGTTGCTATGGAGCTGGGATGCAAGGTTGAAAAGGAAGTTGTTGTCACCATCGAAGAACGTCTTATCGACGACCACGAGGACGACGCAAAGGATCTGGTTGACAGAGCTCCTGTCGTTGTTGTTATGGGTCACGTTGACCATGGTAAGACATCCCTTCTTGACAGCATCAGAAAGACAAACGTTGCCGCTGGCGAAGCAGGCGGTATCACCCAGCACATCGGTGCTTACAGAGTCCAGATAAACGGCAAGCCTATCACCTTCCTCGACACCCCGGGTCATGAGGCATTTACCTCCATGCGTGCAAGAGGTGCAATGGTAACCGATATTGCTATCCTCATCGTAGCGGCAGACGACGGCATCATGCCACAGACTGTTGAATCCATCAACCACGCAAAGGCCGCCGATATTCCTATCATCGTAGCTATCAATAAGATGGACGTTGTAGGTGCAAATCCTGACAAGATCCGTCAGCAGCTTACCGAGTACAACCTCATCGACGAAGAATGGGGCGGTGATACAATCATCTGCCCAATCTCCGCAAAGAAGGGTACAGGTATCGACAATCTGCTGGAAATGGTATCTCTTACCGCTGAAATGGCTGAGCTTAAGGCAAATCCAAACAGAGCAGCTAAGGGTACTGTTATCGAAGCAAGACTTGATAAGGGCCGCGGTCCTATCATGACCGTTCTCATCCAGAACGGTACACTCCATCAGGGTGACATTATCATTGCAGGCACAGCGGTTGGCCGTGTAAGAGCAATGGTTGACGATAAGGGCAGACGCGTTACAGAAGCAGGTCCATCCGTTCCTGTTGAAATTACAGGTATGAGTGAAACTCCGGGTGCAGGCGACATCTTCAACGCTGTTGCCGATGAACGCATGGCAAGAGAGCTTGCCGAACAGCGTAAGCAGGAAAAGAAGGATAAGATGGCTTCCTCTAAAAAGGTCTCCCTTGAAGATCTGTTTGCTCAGATCAAGGAAGGCGAGCTGAAGGATCTGAATGTTATCGTTAAGGCTGACGTTCAGGGCTCTGCCGAAGCGGTCAGAGCTTCCCTTGAAAAGCTTACAAACGAAGAAGTCAGAGTAAAGGTCATCCACTCCGGTGTCGGCGCAGTTAATGATTCTGACGTTATGCTTGCCGCAACCTCCGGTGCTATTATCGTTGGCTTTAACGTACGTCCTGACAACGCAGCAAGAGAATCTGCAGTAAGAAGCAACGTAGACATCAGAATGTACCGTGTTATCTACGACTGCATCAACGAGATCGAAGCTGCTATGAAGGGTATGCTTGCTCCTAAGTTTAAGGAAGTTGTTATCGGTCATGCAGAGGTTCGCCAGACCTATAAGGTATCTCATGTTGGTACAGTTTGCGGCTGTTACGTTCAGGATGGCAAGATCCAGCGCGGCTGCAAGGTCAGAGTTCTCAGAGACCATATCGTTATCCACGAAGGCGAGCTGGCTTCCCTTAAGAGATTTAAGGATGACGTTAAGGAAGTTGTAACAAACTACGAATGTGGTCTCAGCGTTGAAAAGTTCAACGACATCAAGGAAGGCGACGTCATCGAAGGCTTCATTATGGAGCAGATAAAAGATTAAAATTGTTGCAATCCAACACCTCCCTCTGACGAGGGAGGTGGCATGGCGTAAGCCATGACGGAGGGAGAGAATAAAAAGCTGTGCGTTAGAGAAAAGATAAGAGATAAGAGAGAAGAGAGAAAAGTTGTGGCATCCGAGTTGCGGATAATTTAAAAAGGTCTCTCCCTCAGTCTCGCTAACGCTCGACAGCTCCCATGCGTGAAGGGAGCTGTGCAATCCTTTCACATCACAAAGGAGAAAAACATGGCTTCAAACAGATTACAGAGAACAAACGAAGATATTCGTCTTGCTCTTTCGTCTTTAATCAGAAGCGTCAAGGACCCAAGAGTTCAGCAGGGAATGATAAGCATTACCGGTGTTCAGACCACCGGCGATCTGAAATTCTGTAAGGTCTATGTCAGCGTCCTTGGCCTCACGTCCGAAAAGGAATTTAAAAAGGGCATTAAGTCTGCTTCCGGCTGGCTTCGTCGTGAGCTGGGCAGAAGTCTCAGTCTCCGTGCAGTTCCCGAGCTTATCTTTGAACTGGATAAGTCCATCGAACACGGTGCTAAGATAAACAAGATCCTTTCCGATCTTGACATTCCGGAGGATACAGAAAATGACGATTAAGCAGGCTGCTAAGTGGCTGCTCAGTCGGGATAATTTTATAATACTCACACATATGCGACCCGACGGTGACACTCTGTGTTCCGCCGGGGCGCTTGTTAATGGACTGAATAAGCTGGGCAAAACAGCTTATATGCTCCCAAATCCCGAAGCGGCAGAGAAATATCTGAAGTATGTTAAGAAATACTTCGCTCCTGAAAACTATAAGTACGACAACATCGTTGCCGTTGACACCGCTCGCCAGGGCATGATAACAAAGGGCGGCGAAGAGCTTGGCGGATGCGTTGGCCTTTCCATTGACCACCACGGTTCAAATTCCCTCTATGCAGAGGAAAACTGCATCTGTGCAGATGCGGCTGCCTGCGGCGAGATGATATTTGACCTTATGGAGGCAATGGGTGCTGCCCTTGACCCTGAGCTTGCAGATCTTATTTATATCGCCGTAAGCACAGACACAGGCTGTTTCGCCTATACAAACACCTCAGCACGCACTCTCAGCATCGCGTCAAGTCTTGTAGCGGCAGGGGCTTCCAACGGCAGGCTTAATAAGGAAATGTTCCGCACAAAGCCAAAGGGGCTTGTGAAGGTAGAGGGTCAGATGATGTCCGATATGGACTTTTATCTGGACGGCAGGATTGCCGTTAGTACAATCACACAAAGGATGCTTGCGAAGTGCGGTATAAGCGAAAGCGACCTTGAGGATGTGGCTTCCCTGCCCGGTACTATTGAGGGTGTGAAAATAGGCTTTGTTATCAAGGAGCAGGTTTCGGGCAAGTCCAAAATCTCCTGCCGTACCACCGACGATTATGATGCAAACACAATCTGTGCCAATTTCGGCGGCGGCGGTCATAAGTGTGCTGCCGGCTGTACTATTGATGCAAGCCCCATTGAAGCTAAGAAGCTGATAGTAGAAGCGGCAGAGAAATGCATAATGCAGAATGCATAATGCAAAATTGATATGAAAGCAAAAACCTCCCTCTGACGAGGGAGGTGGCATTTGCGTAGCAAATGACGGAGGGAGAGAACGACTACCCCTCAGTCAGCTTACGCTGACAGCTCCCCTGACAAGGGAGCCTTTGGTTCGATATTTCGACCTACTACGAGGAGCTTTTATGAACGGAATAATCGTAATAAACAAGCCATCAGATTGGACATCCCATGACGTAGTTGCCAAGCTCCGTGGAATACTCCACGAACGCAGGACAGGTCACGGCGGCACTCTCGACCCTATGGCAACAGGCGTTCTTCCTGTTTTCGTGGGCAGGGCAACAAGGGCTGTTGAGTTTATCGAGAATGCTGACAAGGAATATATAGCGGGAATAAAGCTGGGCTGCACCACCGACACCCAGGACATCACAGGAACCGTTCTCACCACAAGTGACGTTACGGTAACAAAGGATGATCTGCTTGCCGTTATGCCCGAATTCACAGGTGATATCTCCCAAATTCCACCCATGTATTCAGCTATCAAGCAGAATGGCAAAAAGCTCTATGAGCTTGCACGTAAGGGTATCGAAACTGAGCGAAAGCCGAGAAATATCACCATTTTTGAGCTGGAGCTTTTGGAGTTTGACGGTAATGAAGGAAAGCTTCGCATCGTCTGCTCCAAGGGTACATATATAAGAACTCTGTGCCATGACATCGGTGCGAGATTGGGCTGTGGTGCGGTTATGAGCAGTCTTATCCGTACCCGCGTAGGCGAATTCCGCCTTGAAAACGCCGTGAATTTAGAGGACGTTTCTGAAAGCAAGCTTATGGCGGTGGACAGCGTGTTTGCAAATCTGCCGGAGTGTCGGATAAACGCCAAACAGGAAAAGAAGTGCCGCAACGGCTGTGAATTCAAGCTGGATGTTCAGGATGGCAAATACCGTGTATACAGCGGGGACGGCAGCTTTCTTATGCTTGGTGAGGTCAAGGACGGTGTTATGAAAACCGTTAAGAGCTTTTTTGAGGTAAACTGATGGATTGGACAAAAAATCGAGCCATAGCTTTGGGCTTCTTCGATGGTGTTCATCGCGGACACCAGCGGCTTTTGGAATACACCAGAGAGCATGGCATTGAAAATAAGCTTGAACCTACGGTTTTGTCCTTCGACACACATCCGGACAAAACTGTTAAAGGCGAGGCTGTTTCCCTTATTAATACGCCATACGACCGCGAAAAGCTCATAAAGCGGGTTGTGGGTATTGACGATGTGATCTTCCTGCATTTTGATGAGCTTCTCATGAAGATGGAGTGGGATGAGTTTGTCAAGTGGCTTGCAAATGATTTCAATGCGAAATATCTTGTTGCGGGCTATGATTTCCACTTCGGCTACAAGGGCATGGGTGATTCGGAAAAGCTGATGAAAAAGTGTGGAGAACTGGGTATCGGATGCAAAATTGTTGAGAAAGTCACCTTTGGCGGTCACAAAATCAGCTCCACCTGTATCAGGGAGCTGCTGATAAACGGTGACATTGTTTTAGCCAACAAGCACCTTGGTCACCCACACACGCTTACAGAAACAGTCCGCTACGGCTATCGCTTCGGCAGGACTCTTGGCCTGCCAACGGTGAATATGTGCATCCCTAACGGCATTGTAACACCAAAGCGTGGCGTTTACGCCGCCAAGGCATATCTGGAAAACGGCGAGTCCCGAATGGCTGTAACAAATATCGGTGTGCGGCCTACCGTTTCCGGCGGCAGTCAGGAGGTAACCGTGGAAAGTCATCTTCTGGACTTTTCCGGCAATCTCTACGGTCAGCGTGTCCGTCTTGAGCTTTATGGCTATATCCGCCAGGAAACCAAATTTGCCGATGCTATGGAGCTTAAAAACCGCATCCATGAGGATATAAGGGCAACAAGGGCCTTTTTCCTTAAATAAATTGCAAAAAACGAAAAAATAACTATTGACAAAGGCAATATTGTCTGATAAAATAATCGAGCGTTCCAAAGACAGCAGGTGGTTTAGGCCGTAAATCCTGCCGAGGGTTGCTTACTAAAATCAGTATGCTTTATCTCCTCATGCTTTGGCATGGGGATTTTTTTGGACGCGACCACAATCCATGGAGGTGAAATGTATGCCAAATGCAAAGGTTCTCAGTGAAAAGCAGGCAGTCGTTGCTGCTCTGACAGAGAAGATCCAGGGTGCTGCTGCAGGCGTGCTCGTTGACTATTCCGGTATCAAGGTTTCTGAAGATACAGAAATGCGTCGCAAGCTGCGTGAAGCAAACGTTGACTACTCCGTAGTTAAGAACACTCTCCTCAGATTCGCATTTGATAACGCAGGTCTGAGCGAACTGAATCCTCTCCTCAACGGTAACACATCCATCGCTATCTGTGCTGACGATCCAGTTGCACCAGCAAAGATCATTTGCGAACACGCTAAGAAGTTCCAGAAGTACTTTGAAGTAAAAGGTGGCTTTATGGACGGTCAGGTCATCGACCTCGACAAGATCGAAGCTCTCGCAGCAATCCCAGCTCTCCCAGTGCTCCGCGCCCAGGTTCTTGGTACAATGCTGGCTCCAATTACCAGCCTTGCCATCGTTATCAAGGCTATTGCGGAAAAGAACGGTGCTCCTGCAGAGGAAGCTCCAGCAGAAGCCTAATCCCAATCTACTTTAATTTTCACAATTAACAACAGGAGGAAATATAATTATGGCAAGCGAAAAGATCAATGCATTAATCGAAGAAGTAAAGAGCATGACTGTTCTCGAACTGTCTGAGCTCGTACACGCTCTTGAAGAAGAATTCGGCGTATCCGCAGCAGCAATGGCAGCTCCAGCAGCTGGCGGTGCAGCAGCAGAAGCAGTTGAAGAAAAGACTGAATTCGACGTTATCATGACAAGCTTCGGCTCCGAAAAGATCAAGGTTATCAAGGAAGTTCGTGCTATCACAGGTCAGGGCCTCGCAGAAGCTAAGGCTACTGTTGAAGGCGTTCCTTCCAAGATCAAGGAAGGCATCTCCAAGGAAGATGCAGAAGCTATCAAGGCTAAGCTCGAAGCAGTTGGCGCAAAGGTTGAAATTAAGTAAGTTTGCTTTTTTAGCTTTTATGAACTCCCATTGGCATCGGCCAATGGGAGTTTTTTGCCTTTATATCAACAGAAAGAGCTAATCTTTTATTATCGTATTTCTTAAGATTATGGCTTCACGCTCGACAAGTATCAATTTATATAGTATAATTCTTGTCGAAGATATCACTGAAAGGTATTGATAATATGGGATTTGGAAGATTAATAATTAAACTTACCGCTAAACTGCTGGAAGCTGTCAATGTATCTGCTGCTAATAATAAGACCATTAAAAACAGTAAATTCAAGGTCATAATGACAAACTGCGGTATAGAAAAGATCAAAGTTATCAAAGAGGTTCGCGAGATAACAGGATTTGGTCTTGCTCAGGCAAAAAACGCTGTTGAAAGCTGCCCCTTTGTAATTAAATCCGGAGTTTCCGAGCAGGAAGCAAAAGCTATCAAAAAACAGTTTATGGCTGTTGGTGCATCGGTCGAAATCGTTCAGACTAATATTTAGAAAAATTAAAACACCCATCAGGTTTCCGATGGGTGTTTTTGCATATTCGGGTTATTTATCTTTCCACGATTTTCTTTGCCAGGAGAACAATATCGGCGTTTGTCAGGTCGTTATCGTTATTCATATCGCCATTTATCCAGACAGGCATATCCTGCTTGGTGATAAGTCCCACGATATGTCTTGCGATCATTACAAGGTCGGAGTTGGAAATGACAGTATCGCTGTTCGCGTCGCCTAATATTCCGGAAATTGGAGTCCAGATGGCGTAAAGGACCATATTGCCGCTGCCTTCATAGTAATCACCCGGAGCATAGCCTGTGCCTGTGCCGTCCGGGGAGGTGTTCCATTCGTCGAAGGCGTGGCCTGCTCTTGTTGGAACAGCGGTTGAGAGACGGAGATTTGTACCAACCTTTTGCTGCTGGACAGGTGCAGCTGTGCCGCCGTTAGCATCGAACTTCACAATCGGATTAGCGGTAACTGTAAATGTGAAGGTTTCGCTTCGCTGAGAGCCGTATTCGTGATATGCTTCAACATAGCCATTGTATGTTCCAAGGGGAAGCTGCCGGGAAACAGGACCTTCCGCATCTTTGATCAGCAGATAAGGCTCTTCGTCGGAGACTGTACCCTGCCAGAGGACCAGGTTATGAGCTCTTGCACCGTAACCCTCGGTCCAGCTTATAATCGTCTCAAACTCAGCGTTGCCGAGGACGATGCTTACCTGAGGCTTCTGCGGCAGGGAGTCCTCTTCAATATCGAATTCCCAAATCTGAGGCTCCAGACCATCGTAGTCGGCGGTGACAATATCGTCACCAAGGCTGAGAACCTGCTCTGTGGATTTGGAGCGAAGCACATAGCCTCGGGATTCCTGCCAGATATACCACTTGTGCGAACTGCTGCCAAGCTGTGCTTCACCGTTTGATACGGTCAGGTATCTGCCGTCATAGCAGGAGGTGATAACGTAAGTGCCATCGGACTGCTGTGCAAAGTGCCACATCTGATCTGAGTGGCCGTTTTCGTCAGCAGTAAAAATGTCATTGCCGTTTATATCCAGATAGCTGTCCTGTGCCTTATGGCGGATAGTTGATGTAAATTCTTCACCTAAATCCGCGTAAATTAGAAGCTCAACATTGGAGCTTGCAACATATCCGTCAATGTTGTTGCATACAACGTGAACGTTGAAACAGCCGGATGCCGGGAACTCGGCGGTATAGCTCTCTTCCTCTGTGAGAATGGAAAGCACCTGTTCCGCGTTTGCATTGGCACGGTTAGCCACTAAAATGTATTCCGCCGCATTGTCCGCACCAAAGGTGAAGGTCACCTCTTCATTATCGGCGGCAATGCTCTTATTAACCTGGATCCAGGGGTTGGTTGGTCGGTTCAGCTCACTGAGGAACAGGTCACACTCGGCGTTTCTGCGTCTTACAAGACCTGCAAGGACCTGACCGCCTGAGGAACTCCATGCAACAAACGCAGCACGGATTTCCTCTGCCGTATAATTTTCAATACCTGCAATCAGATAATTTCTCAGTCTGAAGTCGGGCTTTGTGTAGCTGACCCAAACATTACCTGTGTTGTATGTAAAGCTGACCAGAGCGTCATACTGAGACTGGTTTACGGCGATGTTGTTTTTGTTCAGAAATGTGGTTACATAGGTTTCGTATTCAACGATTTCCTCGTCGAACAATGCGTCCGCCTCTTCCTGAGTGATAGTCATGCCCTCGTAAACGTCAGGGCCGTAATGACCCCAGCCGATGGTCCAATACCTTTCGGTTGGAACAGCCTTATAAGCCGTAAGACGGCAGGATTCAAAGGATTTGATAAGGTCGATACCAACCTGACTGCACTTTGTGGGATTATTGCTTGAATTGCGGGTTGTATTGTATGTAGTGCCCTGGGCAAAAGCTAATGGGCATACAGATGTTATCATGATAACAACTGCAAGGAACAGCGTTAAAAATCTTTTTCGCATACGTCCCATCCTTTCAATGTGTATTATTGAGCACGATTTGGTTTTTGCACTCGTGCTGTTTTAATCAGAAATTGAAAAATGGAGCAATGTTTTATTTTCTTTTTGTTCTGATTATATTTACCTTTTCATGACCCTTAAGGAAGTCAGCCTCTCTGCTGTGGCAGGAGAAGAGGATGATCTGTCGCTTTTCGGCAAGCTCTAAAAGAAGCTCCAAAGCACTTGCCATGCGTTCATCATCGAAGCTGACAAGGGCATCGTCCAAAATGATCGGACATGGCTCGTCTCCTGCGAGCATCAGCTCGCACATTGCAAGACGCAGGGAGAGGTAGAGCTGGTCGGCTGTACCCTGACTGAGAGACAGAACATTGCGGCTTACGGAATCCTCGCTTGTTTTTGCCATGGCGTCAAAGCTCTTGTCGAAAAGGAGCTTTTCATAGCGTCCGTAGGTAAGACGGTTCATATATTCACCGGCAATGCGGCTGATGACAGGGGAGAACCTTGTCTGCAGTTCGCTGTCGGCATCCTTGAGAGTCTGGATTGCAAGATCAAGGGCCTCGTAACGGGCTTTCAGCTGGGCAATGCGGCTTGTGGTCTCCTGGATTTCGCCGTTGATGATGGCCGGGTCACCCATTGCGCGGATAGTACCCTGAGCCAAATTGTATCTCTGACGAAGGTCTTTAGCGGAGGCTATGGTCTTGTCCAGCATTTTCTGAGTTTCTTCCGGGTCACGAAGGGGTGTGGTGAGGAAATCCTCGTCCTCTTCGTCAGGGTTACCCTCGTAGCTTTCAAGGAGCATATTGTAGATATTGCTGTTTGCCGTACTGTTGAATTCAGCCTTTGTAAGCTGGCTGAGGGTTTCCTCGGTTTTGGTGAGGATAGAGGGCAGTTCGTTTACAGCGGTTATGTGCGGGAACAGCTTCTTTGCAGCCGCCATAAGCTCTGCAGCAGCCTGATCTGCCTTATCAATAGCGGCCTTGAACGCTGCATCTGCGGCGGTGACGCTGATCTCTGTGCCGTCCACCTGCATGGTGAGACCAGCGTAATCCCTGGCAGCCTGACTAAGCTCCGCAACCGTCAGCATATTGAACTCGCTGAGGATGGCATCCCTTGCGGCACGGACATTCCTGTCAGCCTTGGGCATGAACAGCAGAGCGGCGGAAGCAGCAATGCAAATTCCAAGTCCGATAAGGGCAAAAAGCTTGCTTTCAAATGTGAAGAACGCCGCAACAGCACCGATACCGCCCACAGCCGCCAGAGCTGCAAGAGCAGTTTTTAAGATTTTCGGAGCTTTCCTGCTGCTTTTGTCCTTGATTACACGTTCATATTCCTCGGCTTTCTTTGCCTGTTCGGTGACATAGCCGGGGTCCTTGTCCTTTATGACGCATTGGGAGAGGAGAAGCTTTGCATTGTAATTCTCGTCCCTTGCCTTTTCCAATGTTGCATAACTGTCGGAAGCTAAAATTTTAAGCATTTCGAGAGAGGCGATCTCTCCGCGAAGTCTGGTGAGCTCCTCTCTGCTGATGAGATGCTCGTCAATGCTTACGCTTCTGCGAAGCTCCTCTGCCTTACGCTTGGAATTTTCAGCAGCTCTGCGAGCGTCAAGAACACGGCGTTTAGCCGCACGAATCTCTAACTTTTTGTGGGTTTCCAAATCAGTCTTAAGCTGCTGTTCCTTTGCCTCAAGTCGAAGCAGCTCGTTTTTCATTTCGGCAATGCGGTCGTTTGCCATGTCGAGGGTGCTGATCTTCTTTTCCGCCAGAGCAAGCTCCTGTTCAAGAGCAGGGAGTTCGCCTGTTTTATTGAAACGAAGCTTACGCTGCCAGGAGCGGAGTCGTGCATCGATCTGGCTGTATGATGTGTCCTCACTGCCGGTGGAGATAATGCTTGTAATTTTACGCTCAAGATCGGCACTCTGACTGACCTTGATGCCTGTCTGACCAATAAAGGCTGTTCTGGAGAAGATTTCCTCAGTTGCACCGGTGAGTGCTTCGCCTGATGCGTCCGCAACCATCTCGCCGTTATCGGGGTAGACGGCCTTTAGACGACGCATAGGTGCAGAGCCCTGTGCCGTACGCTGGATGGAGATATCGCGACCCCTGGTGTTCACCAGCATTGTGCCTTCCATTGCCGCACCGCTCCAGGGGCGGTATCTTGTTTTATCGGAAAGGAAGCCTGTTTTGTCTCGCTGAGAGGTGTCGATACCATAGAGCATGGCACGGATAAAAGCACACCATGTGGATTTGCCGGACTCGTTGGGAGCATAGATGATGTTTAATCCCTTTTTCAGACTGAGCTGATGATGGGAAAGCTTACCGAAGGAAGCTTCAAGCTCTTTTATAATCATGCTTTCCACTCCTCTCTGTTATCGAAGGCAGCAAGACCGTATTCCACCGCCATCAGTATTTGCTCACGGTCAGCGCCGGGAGCATCGAACTTTTCACGCATACGGCGGAGGAACAGACCCTTAAGGTTGTCATCCTCCAAGCCGTGCCATATATCACGGAGGGGTGTTGATTCGTCCTTAATTGTAAGATGGAAGAATTTACTGCTATATTTATTGCAGATAGCCTCAAGGTTGGGCTTTTCACTCCATTGACCTGTGAGGATAAGGCGGCAGATGTGATTTTGGCAGTCACGGGGAATGGACTGGTCCAGCTTGTTTTCTGTTGCCTTTACAATTCGGTATTCACGACCGCCAAGAGGAACAAAACGCATATTGGCTTCGCCCTTGCCGACAGTACCGATGATAACACCCTTAACGCCTGTTTCGTCAAAGCCTCGACCTTGAGTACAGCCGGGGTAAGCGTAATAGGTATTGCCTGCCCGGCGTATGCCGGAGAAGGTGTGGACATGGCCGAGAGCCAGATAGTCAAGACCCATCGCAGGAATGTTCTTTTCGCTTATCGGATTATAGGAATCGCCGCCAAGCTCACCGTGGATGACCATGAGGTTTACAAGGTCAGAACGAGGTGCACGGAAGGTCTCCGTAAGTGGGAAGCACAGCGGCGCATTGAAGCCTGCACCCCAAACTCTGCAGCCCAGGTCAGGAAGGTCAACATGGTCGATGAGAGGAGATTTGAAAATATGTACATTTTTGGGGAATTCCATACCGGCATATGGTGATTTTGAGCAGTAATAGTCGTGGTTGCCCGGTGAAATGAATACAGGAACCTGCATCTGCTCAAGGGCATTTCTGAGTGCCTCGTATGTTTCGTGATATGACAGGCTGCTGTCCAGCAGGTCACCGGCTAAGAGCACAAGCTGCACCTGTTCCTTCTTTACAAGCCGTGCAATCTGCATCAGCGTTTCACGCTGCTCCCGGCGACGCTGTGCCGCCTTTTCCGCAGGCAGACTCTCAAAAGGCGTGTCCAGATGAAAATCGGCTGCGTGGAGTATCTTTACCATATTGCCACCTCCTTTAAATCAGTAGTATTCCTCAGCGGCAACGATGTCCACCTCGAAGCCGCATATATCCTTAACTATGGACTGTCCTTCAAAAATCGGTACAGTTGCCGTTACCTTTGATAATTCCGTAAGTACCTGATAGATGTTTTCTTTCAGTACAGGTTTAGATGAACGTACTCTTAGGGGTACTGTACCTCTGGTAACTGGAACCAACGCAGTTACCATGCGCGTACGTATACGCTGTTCCTGTGCCGCATAGCTCCAGCCGACAGGGCAGGTGTGGGCTATTATTTTAGACTCCGCTTCCGGCGAAAGTGTTCCCCGGAGCTTACAGCCAACAGGGCAGCACATACAGGTCAGTTCATATTGCAGTCCCTGTTTTTCCACAGGTCCTTTTTTGACTCGTTCCTTTCCCATAGGGTACATCCTCAAAGCTGATGGCAAAGGGGATGTTTTCACCCCTGATCTTTGCCAATATTTTATCTATTATAATATACAACAATTTTTGCAAAAAAACAAGGGTTTTGCGGAAATTGGAAGAAATACCATGAGTTTTAGGGCGGTTTTTGCATCAAAACCATCTTCTTTGACCGTTGAGACAGGGTATATTACTGTTTTTGGTATTTCAGTGCTGTTATGATAAAAAGGCAGATAACAATAAAACTTTCATTTTTGCCGGGAAATATTATAAGTATACTTTAAATGTTTCGTTGTTTTTGTTAAAATATCATTATCAACCCCAACAGGAGGTTTTGCCATGAACCGTGACCTTTTTGATTTTATAACCGCAAGTCCCACAAGCTTTCACGCAGTAAGCACTATTTCAAAACGCCTTACTGATGCCGGATTTGTCCCACTCAGCGAGGGTGAAATATGGAAGTTAAACAAGGGTGGGAAATATTATGCTACAAGAAACTATTCTTCCATTATCGCTTTTAATGTCGGAAATGAAATATCCGACTTTGGCTTCAATATCACCGCTTCTCACAGCGATTCACCAAGCTTTAAGCTCAAGGAAGAGCCTGTCCTCACAAGCGATCAGTACACCCGCCTCAACACAGAGCGTTACGGCGGTGCTATCCTCTCCACATGGTTTGACCGTCCTCTGTCTATTGCCGGCCGTGTTATTGTGGAAAGGGACGGCAGGTTGGAAAGCCGTCTTATCAACATCGACCGTGACCTGCTGATAATTCCGAATGTTTCCATCCACTTCAATCGTGACCTGAACTCCGGCTATAAATACAACGAACAGGTGGACACCCTTCCTCTCCTTGCCCAAAGGGTAAAGCCGGAAGCTTTGAAAAAGCTGATAGCTGAAGCTGCCGATACCGAGACGGATAATATCCTGTCTCATGAGCTGTATCTCTACTGCCGATCAGTGCCCACAGTTTGGGGTGCTGAGAATGAGTTTATTTCCGCACCGCGCTTAGACGATCTCCAGTGCGCTTTCGCTACCCTTATGGGCTTCATAAATTCCGAAAACAGCCGTTCTGTTAATGTTTATTGCTGTTTTGATAATGAAGAGGTGGGCAGTCAGACTAAACAGGGTGCGGCATCCAATTTCCTTGCCGACACACTTTACCGCATATCAAATGGGCTCGGCTATGCTAAGGAAGAGCATCTCTGTGCTTTGAGCCGTTCCTTTATGCTGTCTGCAGACAATGCTCATGCCCTTCACCCGAACCATCCTGAGCTTAGCGACAGCGTGAACAGACCTGTCTTAAACGGCGGTCCTGCGGTCAAGGTAAACGCCGCCCAAAGCTACGCTACCGATGCCCCTGCTTCCGCATTGTTCCGTCTTATCTGCAAAAAGGCTGATGTACCTGCCCAGGTGTTTGCAAACCGCTCCGATAAACGCGGTGGCGGTACGCTGGGCAATATCGCCGCAGGAAGCGTAAGCATCACTATGGCTGATATCGGACTTCCTCAGCTTGCAATGCACTCGGCCTATGAAACGGCAGGAGGCAAGGATACGGAGTATTTGGTTCGAGCAAGTGAAAAGATGTACAGCGTTTGTATAGGGGATTTAATGCTGTAAATGCAGAATTAAGGTTTATTCCAATACTTTAGTGGCATAAGACTACGATTATCACCGATAGGAGCGTCCAAGCGGTGGTGAGGCAGAGTCAATTAAAGTCTGCTTCGATTGGTTTTGCTTGCAGTTAATAAGTTACTGTATGTGTAAAATCAGCAGAGGGGATTTTTAAGAGGAACCACGACCAGAGAGTGGTTCCCCTCAAACGAACTTTGCATACTTTCTTTCGTCAGAAAGTATGTGCCCGCCGCGTAGGCGATAACAAGTTAGAAGACAAACATATAATGAAAACCCTCTCAGTCATTTGCTTTGCAAATGCCAGCTCTCCCGGAGGGAGAGCCAAGGGAGGCAACACACAAAAAAGAACCGATGATTTTTCATCGGTTCTTTTTTATAGGACATTTGAATTATTTAAGCATTTTGACTCTGTTATTGCGGGAGTCAATGAGATTGTTTACCTCTCTTACCTTGCGGCGGAGAGCGTTCATATCGTGAGAGCTGTCAGCAAGAAGAAGCTCGACCTCCGCTGCGACCTGGTCGATACCTCTTTCAATGTCATATTCCATAGCCATAAGGCTGTCGTCAGACATTGGGTCAGAGTAACGAACCTTTTCTTCCATAGTGCGAACAACACGGCTCGCATCGGAGCGGACATCGGATGGAAGCTCCTGTACGATCTGCTGAATTCTTTCGCACTTGTCAACGAGCATACGCATTGCAAAGACCTTGGCCTTAGTCTGGGTTTCCAGATTTACGGAATACTTACGTGCACTGTTGTGAACTGCATAGCTGATGCCGAAGATGAGCAGCAGTACCAGCTCAACAGCCAAGTAGAGTCTCATGCTTACGCCTTTTTCAAGGAAGGCGTTGATGATTGCAACCAGAATAACAAATGCGATTTGAGAGATGCTGTATACGATAGCGACATGGATGAGCGGATAGTTTGCAGGATATTCTTTAAAGGATGTCTTGCCGTCGCTGAGATAGAACATTACAGTAGCGTAGATGGCGGCGTAGCCAAGGAGCATAAACAATGCACTGACCCAGAAGAAGCCGCTGGAAACATCAAAAATCAGCAGAGCAATGATAAGAATAACTACCAGAGCTGCCGCAAAGCCGATGCTGGCTTTTTTCATAGCAGAATTGAAATTAAATTTCATTTGATCATCTCCTTAAATCCTGTGTCCACATTCAAGGCAGAACTTAGCGCCGTTTGGCAGCTCTGAACCACATTCCGGACACTTGCTTACCATGAGATTACCACATTCAAGGCAGAACTTTGCCTTTGGAACCTGCTGACCGCACTTAGGACACACTACATAGCCTTCCTGGATATTAACAACCTTTTCGCCGCACTCGAGACAGAATTTAGCACCGTTTGGAAGAGGAGCACCGCACTTTGAACAAGGCTTTGCAGCTTCGTGTGCTGCCGGCTGCTGAGGCTGCTGAGGCATACCGAGATTTACACCGTAATTGTTCTGCATAGCGGAGCCCATTGCACCGCCCAGCATACCGCCCATGCCCATGCCCATTGTCATGCCCATGCCTGCGTTCATCAGACCGGAGCCGGGGCCTTCGTTGGAAGCCGCGCGGTCAAGAACGTCGAAGGTACGCTTCTGCTGATATGTATAGCCCATAATGTCCATTTCAGCACGCTTGCCCTGTGCAAGGAGTTCACGTTCCTTGGCACCTGCGAGAGCCTTGCGGATACGGACATAGTCCTCGTTATCCTCGGGGATGGTGATTGCATTTGTGAAGAAGTTGACCAGTTCAATGCCGTATTCTTCAAATTCCGGAGTCATCTGCATTTTCAGACTGTCGGAAATGTCATTCAGATTAGCCTGAATGTCCATGAAGGTCAGCTTATCCTGAACCATCTTCTTTGCGATAAGGTCACGGATGCGGGTCATGAGCATACCGCGGAAGTATTTTACCAGAGTATCCTTGGAGAAGCCGTTGATCGTGCCAACCAGCTTGAGAAGGAGCTTGCGGCTGTCAACAACGCGGATAGCGAACTGACCGTTTGCACGAACAGGGAGAATGATGTTGTAAACAGGGTCCTGTACCAGAACAGGCTGTGCTGTTCCCCACAGGATGTCCATGCAGACTACCTTGTTGATATAGTAGACTTCAGCATGGAAAGGAGTTCTGTCACCGAAAGGCTTACGCAGAATACGGTTCAGGAGAGGAAGATTTTCAGTCTCTAAAACGTGACGGCCTGAGCCGAACAGGTCAAGTGCCTGACCGTTTCTGAAGAAGAGTGCTTCCTGGGACTCGTGAACTATAAGCTGAGCACCGGTGTAGAAGTCCTCGACAGGGTGCTTCCAAACAAAAATATCGTTTGGACCTTCGTAATTGATGATAGGGGTTTCGTTTTTCTTGTAATTGCCAATGATAGGACTGTTGCCTTCTTTTTTGTTTCCCATGATACCCATTTTGTTCGTCTCCTTTTATGAGAAGATTTCAGAGCCCTTATGTAACTCCTTGGAGAATTCGCTGTTGCTGTCGTTGAGAGCCTTGAGTTCCTCGTAAGCTCTCTCTTCAATCTTTTTCCATTCCTTATCTGAAACAGCCTTCTTGCTTATATATACATTGTAAAGGTCTGCGATATGCTTGTTTCTTGTCTTGTTGCGGATGTGACGAATGATCTGAATTGTGATGAGAATTACACCCACCAGCACAGGTATCAGATGATATGGCTTGGCATCGGAGTATGCGTAGTCGCTGAAGAATTCAAAAAGCGCACTTCCTGCAGCACCACCAACGTAGATACCGCCCACTATTATTGCGATCCAGGAGAAGCATCCCAGGTCATCAACGAAGATGGAGAGGATGAACCAAATGACAACACCTGCTAAAACGATGATAGGTAAAATTACAATAATAGCACCAACGATCTGGAATACTTCGTTTTCAAGAAGAACAGGATTGAGTGTAATGTAATGGATAATAAGGAATGGGAGAACCAGAGCAAGCAGAGAGATCCAGAAAACCTTCTTGTTGAAGGGCTTGAAGCCGCCGGTGCTGTCGTAGGCGGCTTTTGCTGCCTGTGTATCAGCATTCAGGCTTTCCCAGGTCTTGAAAATCTCGTGCTTGGAACCGTCATGTTCAGAGTATTTTTCTTTAAGCTCGCTGAAGCTTTTGTGATAAGCAGTACGACGCTGTTCCTTTTCGTCGGCAAGTCTCTTCTGACGAAGCTTTTCTTCTTCGTCTCTGCGGATATTTGCCTTGCACTGCTTGTAAATTGCGGAATATTCGCTGATCTGCTTGTCGGTACCGAAACGGATAGCCTTCTTATAGTTGCCGTTCTTTTCCAGGTCGATGGACATTGCAGCAACGTGCTTATTCGTTGTTACGTTGAGATCAAGGAGCATAAGGCCCCAGTAAGCCGCACCCTCTTCAGGGCTCTTGTCCAGAACTCTGTTGAAGTATGTCTTTGCACTGGTCTTGTCGTTGTCCTCAAGGAACAGATAAGCTCTCTTCAGAAGAGCCTCAACACCGCTTCCCTGCTTGCTTCCGCTGCTTGCCGCTGTTGCCTTTGACTTGCGTACAATGCGGTCGATACCCTCACGAAGATCCTGCAGGAAGCCGATACGTGTAACATCAAGAGCCTGGAAACGACCGAGAGCCTTTGGGAATTCGTATGGAGACATTCCCTTATAAACAGGAATGATAACCTTGTCGGAGTCCTTTTTCGCCATTGCAAGGAATCGGCTCCACTCGTTGCGAACCCAAACACCATTGACATAGTCTGCCTGCGTGCCGATAACGATCATAACCTTGGAGCTGTACAGAGCGGAGAAGATGTAAGGCTCGTATTCTGAACCCATGCGGAGAGACTGCTGAGCAAAGAATACCTTATAGCCTGCCTTGGTAAGCTCGTAGTACAGGTCCTGACCAATGACGCTGTCAGGAGTTCGCTCGCCGGAACGGTCGTCAGTCTGCTTGTAGCAGATGAAGACATCGTATGGTGCTTCCTGGTTAGCGATTTTGAGGATCTTCTGCTGGATCTTGTCAATAAGCTGAGCCTGATCCTCGTAAATCTTCTTCTGATCCTCATCGGCGTACTGGATAGCTGCCAGATAGCTTGGCTGAGTGAAGATAGAGTCTCTCTCGGTTCGGTGACAGGTGGGAACCTTTTTGCCGGAGTCGGGATCGTCAACGTATTCGATACCGTAACGGCACATAAGCAGACCCCAATGGGCTTCTGCATCGGTGTTATCCTCTTTCAGGATCTCTTCGTACATTTCTTCCGCCTTGTCAAACTCGTTGGAACGACGGAGATAGTTTGCACGATTATACAGGTTGCCTTTTTTCTCAACCTGCTTAGGAATTGTGATTACAGAGTCGCAAAACAGGCATCTGCCGACTGACATATCGGAATTAACGTCTAATTGACCGCCGCAGCGACTACATTCTATTACTGCCATATTAACCCTCCCATATAATGACAATTTTAGACTTTAAGTATAACATACCAATACTGAATTTACAATTAATTTTATTATTATTTTATGTTTAAAATTATTGGAAATTTTAAAAATGCTACAAAACGGTATCATTTTGTAACTATTTGTTATAAAAAGAGAAAGAGGTGAGTTTCGACGTTTTGTGAATTTTGCATTTCTCAAACAAACGCAAGGGTCTTTTCAACACAAACAAAGCCGCCGGTTTTCACCGGCGGCCTTGCTGATTTATTCAATTATATGATATTCATCCGGCGGGAACACGCTCAAGCTTTAACGATCTTTCTTGCAAGCTTTATAAGGTCTCCGTTATTAATTTCACCGCTGCCATCTATATCTGCTGTAATCAGCTGTTCTTCATCGAACTCTACCAGATCAACAAGATAACGTGCAAGAGCAATTACGTCAGCGTTGGTAATACTTCCGTCCAGATTTGTATCACCTGCTGCATAATCGTTGTCAAGAACGATCATGCCATCCTCAGCGCCAACAAGAATATCTTCTGCATCACCGTCGGAAGCGTCAACAACTGTCAGATCTATCGGATATTCACCGTTTGCATACCATGGGTTTACATCCAGGTCGTATTCGATAGTCAGAAGCTTTCCGCTGATGCTGCTGCCGTCTGCAGCATAAACGATCACATAACCGTTGTTGTTTTCAAGCTCATAACCGTCCGCTGCCGTGATATCGCCGATCGGAAGTGCGGAATCAATAGTAAATCTTACAGAGGATATCTCCTGTTTTCCATTATAGCTTACGCTGACTTCTGCTGCTTCGCCGCAGGTGGCGGTTATTGTTTCACATTCGATTGCATTGTGGGAAATAAGCTTTATATCTGCCCAAACGCCACGATTATCCCAGTCAGGAGATGCGATCTTTTGAACAAGCTCCAGCTTCTTTACTCCCTTGATAGGGACAGAGATAAACTGTGCATCATCGCTGCCCTTCAGATTTGGCAGCGAGCTGTAAAGAAGTGCACCGTCACCGTAGACATAGAACACCAGGCCGCCTACGCTCTTGAGATTTGCGTCATTACCCACATAACATTCAATTGTATCATAGCCAAGGCCGGAAATGTCGTAGGTGTATGTATTTGCGTCTCTTGCAGCCAGACCGTTTGTAAATACTGTCTGCACTCCGTCAACGAACAGCTCTAAGTTTTCGCTGTCTTCATAGCCTTCGTTAAAGGCATAATCTCCATCCAGGGACTCAGGACGGCCGAGGTCGGTAAGGAGCTTTTCGTTGACAGCATACTCTGCTTCACTCTTTTCCAGACCGTTTACTGCAACAATGATGTCCTCTGTTGCCTTAAGCATTTCTTCGTATGTCAGGTCTTCCTTGGCAAGAGCAGCATTTGCCTGCTTTACGGCTGCCTCAACAGCATCCCAGCTTTCATCTGTATAGAGGAAACCGGTAAATGTAGTTGTTTTTGCCAGTTCATCCTTCAGTAGTGTTACATCTACCAATGCATCTATAGCTGCATCTAATTCTAATGCTGCTGCTTCCTTCTGAGCTGCACTTCCGTTCTGTGCCAAAGCATTTGCAACAGCAGACTGGAGCTGAGCCCAGGAATATGCTGTATATGGCTCACCATTCATGGCGTTAACGCCTTCAAGAAGCTTGTCGAAATAAACATTAGCATCATAATCTGCTATTTTCGCATCTTTTTTGCTCTCAAGCTTTGTTAAACGTACAATATAGCCGTTCATTGGATTTTTCAAATATGTGCCGAGGACAGTTTCGGAGTTTACATAATATGTGGTTTTTACCATTCCTGTTTTTGGATAATTCTCATTGAATATTTCTGCCAGATATGTTTCACCGGACTCCAGGAAATCAAGAGATACGCTGGAGAAATGTGGCTCTGCGTTAATGCCGGCAATGTACCACCGGTCACCGCTTCGTCTTGCATAAGTAGCGTGGGAATTCATTTTTCCTTCCAGATACAGGCTTTCATCCCATGTTGCCGGCAGATCCTCCCAGGCATCAATAACCTGTTTACCGCTTACGGCAGCCGTTGCCCAGAACAGGCACTGGAGATTGCCTCGGAAAACAACAGCACTTGCACCAGTGAAGGCTTTTGTGAATTTACTGGTATTGTAGGTGTGGTCTGCAACACCCTGGATCATACGGGTGAACAATGTGTTGATATTTCCCTCGGCACTGTAAGCACCTTCGTCACCAAGGATCGCTTCGTAATTCAGCAGATTTGGATAGGTTCTTTCCAAGCCACAGGAAAGCCACTCGTCATGAACGGTCATAACCAGACCGTGGGCTGCGGCAGCTTCACATACTTCCTGCATATAAGCTTCCGCTTCCTGTGTACGGGAGGCTACGAAACCGGGCTTTACACCGGCAACGCCCCATCTTTCAAAGTATTCAAAAAGTTCATCTACAGTATAGCGATTACGTGCCTCGCCATTTTCGTCTGTTGCCTGATCAGGAAGATGTCTGCCGTTAACATAAAGAATAATGCCAACGCCCTTGCTGTTTGCATATTCGCAAATTTCAGGAATATTTAAATCTGTGGTACCGGCATTCATCCATTTTGGCCAGCCTTCAACAAAGCTGCCGTCAAAAAGACCGTATGTAGGATATTCGCGGCCGTTTGGACGGAATACACCCTCTTCCGGAATAGCTGTTGCCAGAATTGCGTCATAGGCATTGTCCGAATCAAGCTTGGTTGGATCAAGACGCGGATCCATGTTCTTATCCATTTCAGGACCGTACCAGCCGGTATCCATCAGGCAGTAGGAAGCGCCTATTGTGACACACTCATCAATACGTGCCTTTACAGTCTCTGTGCTGGCTACATTTGCTCTCAGGCAGGTGCCTGCTTCCACCCATTCATCGAAATTATAAATCTCTTCATCAGGTGCGTCATTCAAATTGAGTATAAGATCGCTGTTTTCCGGTAAGTCAAGCAGCTCATCGCCGATTACAAATGCTCTCCATGGAGTTGCGTCAGGACTGCCTTCGCTAACGTTTACAACAGAGCTGTTCTTAATTGTAAGTGATCTGCTTTTATCTGTATTCTTCACAAGAGCTGCTGTGGAATAATTGTCAACATCAGCTTCGCAAAGAGTCAATACCTTTCCATCGGCATATTCCACTGTGGATGGGAAGCGATAATTCGCGCCGTCAGCAAAGGCTTCGGTAGATCTCCAAATTGGGTCAACCTGATTGTTCTGAATGTAAAGGGAAGCATATGTTAAGGAAGGGAATGTGAACTCGGTCTGTTCACCGTCCTCAGCGATGGTGTATTCCCCAGTTGGCAGAAGATAACGGAATGCCACACCTTCAGGATATGCGCGTACCTCAAGGGTAACGGTAATGCCATCACCAATAAGAGGTATCTCAGCAGAATTATACCAATCACGAACCTGAGTCTTTTCCCCAACAACAGTGTCCCATGTTTCATCATGTGTATCAGTTGTGACTTCACCCATGGTAACTCCATCCGTAACGGAACAAAGAGAGGTTTCAATACCAAGACGGGATGGTTCAATCATGGTAACGCCGCTGTTTTCAATGGAATAGAATGGAACTCCATCTTCTATCCAAACGGAGATGGAAGGGCCGGAGCCGTCAGGGGAGGCAACGGTAACTGTTGAGGATTTTGCCTCTGCTCCCTCAGCGGCAAGTGCGGATGCAGGCAGCATACCCACAGCCATCACCAGCACCAAAAGGAACGCCAGGAATTTTTGTGTTTTTTTCATATTTCTTTCTCCTTAATTAATTGTTTTTGAGTGAAGCCAATTTAATTATATGAAGTATTTGACACAAAAACAAGCATAAATTAACGTTTTTGTGAAATCTAACTAACTTTTTCTACCTTTTGACGAAAATGCTTTGTTGCTTTCCTCGAAACAAAAAAGCCGCCGGTTTTCACCGACGGCTCAGATTGTCAAAAACCTCCCTCTGACGAGGGAGGTGGCAAAAATCTTTGATTTTTGACGGAGGGAGAGAACTTCAAAAAGTTTCGTTTTTGCATGAAATGGTGAAATTTGCAGATTTTCTCTCCCTCAGTCGCCTTACGGCGACAGCTCCCTCGTCAGAGGGAGCTCAAGCTTTACCCTCACATACACACAAAAAGCCGCCAAGGTTTCCCTTGACGGCTTCTGCTATACATAATTATTCAATTACAAGATATTCATCTCTGCCCGGGCCAACGGAAACGTATTTGATCTTTGCGTTAACCTTCTCCTGGAGGTAGATGATGTAATCCTGAGCGGCCTTTGGCAGCTCGCTAAAGCTGCGGCAACCGGAAATATCGCAGCCCCAGCCCGGTACGTATTCGTAAACAGGCTTTGCGTTTACGAGGTCTTCGCCGGATGGGAACTTATCGGTTTCCACACCGTTTACCTCATACTTAACGCAAACTGGGATAGACTCGAAGCAGGAGAGAACGTCCAGCTTAGTGAGAGCGATCTCGTCAGCACCCTGTGCCATGATACCAAACTTGGAAGCAGGAACGTCAAAGCCGCCGACTCTTCTTGGTCTGCCTGTTGCAGCACCGAATTCAGCACCGGCTGTACGGAGCTTGTCGCCTTCTTCGCCGAACATTTCGCAGGTGAATGGGCCTTCGCCAACACAGCTGGAGTAAGCCTTCATGATACCGATAGTATTGGAAAGCTTTCTTCCCGGGATGCCTGCACCGATTGGAGCATAAGCCGCAATGGTGTTGGAGGAGGAGGTGTATGGATAGATACCGAAGTCGATATCACGGAGAGCACCAAGCTGTGCTTCAAAGATAACGGTCTTGCCGTTATCGAGAGCATTGTTTAAGTATTCTGTGGTGTCACAGATGTAGTCCTTAAATGCCAGACCGTAGGTTTCCAGCCACTTGATCATTTCTTCTGCTTCGATCTCGTCAGCCTTGTAGCCGCCGTGAACGGTGAGGTTTTTCCATTCGATGATGGCAGGCATTCTTCTCTTAACGTCGTCCATGTGGAGAAGGTCGCCCATACGGAAGGACTTCTTCATGTATTTGTCAGCATAAACAGGAGCGATACCGCGACGGGTGGAGCCAAACTTGGCATCGCCAAGTCTATCCTCTTCAAGACAGTCCATCTGCTTGTGATATGGCATACAGATAGTTGCTCTGTCACTGATCTTAAGTCTGTCAGGTGTGATCTCGATACCTGCGTCGGTAATACGCTTTACCTCGTGGTACAGATGTTCAACGTCGATTACCATGCCCTGACCCATGACGTTTACGGTGTCGTCACGGAGAATGCCGGATGGCAGCAGGTTAAGGATGAACTTACCCTTATCATTTACAACGGTATGACCGGCGTTGTTGCCGCCCTGGTAACGAGCAACGATGTCAAAATCCTTGCTGAGCAGGTCAACCATTCTGCCCTTGCCTTCGTCGCCCCAGTTGATACCAACAATTGCTGTTAACATAGTGATTTACTCCATTCTGCCGTTTTTGGCAATTAATCAATAATTAAACTTTTATAGATACATCAACGCCCATTACGTCCTTGTTTGCTTCAAGAACAGGATAGGCAAATTCATTCAGGAATTCTTCTGTCTGTTCAACGGAACGTCCGATGAACTTTTCAGGAGCGATTATCTCATCAAGCTCTTCCTTTGTAAGACCAAAAGCAGGGTCAGCAAGAATTCTGTCCAGAAGATCGTTTTCACAGCCGTGGAGCTTTATCTGCTTGGCTGTGTCCACAGAGTGGATACGGATAGCTTCATGGAGAGCCTGACGGTCGCCGTTTTTATACTTTACGCAGTACATCATGATATTTTCAGTTGCAATAAATGGCAGTTCTTCCATAAGATGGCGCTTCATCATGTTTGGATAAACTGTGCCGCCCTTTACGATATTGATGTACAGGGACAGGATAGCATCAACAGCTAAGAATGCTTCAGGGATGGAGATGCGCTTATTTGCGGAGTCATCCAGTGTGCGTTCCAGCCACTGAGTCGCTGCTGTGATAGCCGGGTTCAATGTGTCAACCATGACGTATCTTGCAAGAGAAGCGATACGTTCACTTCTCATTGGGTTACGCTTGTAAGCCATAGCGGAGGAGCCGATCTGACCGCTTTCAAATGGCTCGTCAAATTCCTTCAGATGGGAGAGAAGGCGGATATCGTTGGAGAACTTTGCCGCACTCTGAGCGATCTCACAGAGAGCAGAAAGAACGTTAAAGTCCACCTTACGGGTATAGGTCTGACCGGAAACAGGATAGCAAGCCTCGAAGCCCATCTTATTTGCAATAAGCTTTTCAAGCTGCTTTGTCTTTTCATGGTCACCGTCAAAGAGAGCAAGGAAGCTTGCCGCTGTGCCGGTAGTACCCTTACAGCCAAGAAGCTTAAGGCTCTTTATCTGGAAATCAAGCTGTTCAAGGTCGAAGATAAGGTCCTGGAGCCAGAGTGTTGCACGCTTGCCCATTGTGGTAGGCTGAGCTGCCTGGAAATGGGTGTAAGCCAGAGTCGGGACATTCTTGTGCTTCTCAGCGAATTCGGAAACAGCCGCAATGCAGTTAACAAGGAGCTTTCTGATTCTGAGAAGAGCCTGTCTCATGATAATAATATCTGTGTTGTCACCAACGTAGCAGGAGGTGGCACCAAGATGGATGATACCCTTAGCGTTAGGGCAGCAATCGCCATAGGTCTTTACATGAGCCATAACGTCGTGACGGAGCTTGGACTCATATTCAGCGGCCTTTGCATAGTCAATGTCGGTAATGTGGGCTTTCAGCTCTGCAATCTGCTCATCAGTAATAGGTAAGCCCAGTTCTTTTTCACTCTCCGCAAGAGCGATCCACAGCTTACGCCATGTCTGGAACTTGCAGTCAGCGGAGAAGATATGCTTCATTTCGGTGCTTGCATAACGAGTGCAGAGAGGGTTTTCGTATACGTTTGTCATTTGAAGCCTCCTAATTATACTACCTTGCATTATATAACAAGCGGGCATAAAATGCAAATTAAATATATGTAAATTGCAGAATATTTGGATTTTATCGGAAGGATGGGTATTTGAGATATGATTTCACGCAAACAGTTCGTCAGCACATTTAAAACTGCTGTGCGGAATTGAGTGAAAATCCGGCAGAAGCAAGTTCTTATCCCCTGTAATGAACTGCTGAAAGTGGCTAATTCAGCACGCTAACCTTAAAATAGACTTTACAATTACGGCTTATTCGGAATTGTAACATTCTATTGGTTGACAAGCGATAATTTTGGCACTACAATAGTCCTATTTCAAACAATCAAAGGAGAAAAGGAAATTGCTTGACAGATTTGAGCGAATGGATATGAGCGAAATTCCGGCAAAGCAGCGCCTGTTTCCGCTGTTATGGCTCTACACATTTCCGCATCTGTGGAAACACGGACTCAGAAAGAAAAAAGTAAACATGAAAGGGATCAAACCGCCCTATCTGATGCTGTGCAACCATAACGCATTCATCGACTTCCGCATAGCGGAATCCTTTGTATTCCCGCGAAGATGCAACTATGTTGCGGCTGTCAACGCCTTTGTTGGCCGCGAAGAGCTGGTTAAGGCGGCAGGTGCATTCCCCACAAGACGCTTTAACAGCGATATAAAGCTTGTCCGTCAGCTGAAGCGTGTTGTTGACATGGGCCGCATTGCGATAATGTATCCCGAGGCAAGATATACCCTCTGCGGTACTCCCACCGTACTTCCCGATTCTCTCGGCAAGCTTGTAAAGCTGCTGAAGGTCCCTGTTGTGGTGCTTATCAGCAATGGCGTTCATGTTAATTCACCCTTCTGGAACATCGGTGACAGAAAGCTTTTTGGCATTACCGCTGAGATGACCTGCATTCTGACGGCTGAGGAAGTCAGAAGTATGAAGCCTCAGGAGATAAACGAAAGAATTCGTGAGGCATTCGTTTACGACGATTTTGCATGGCAGAAGAAGAAAAAGAAGCGTATAAAGCTGCCTACAAGAGCGGAAGGCTTACACAGAGTTCTGTATCAGTGTCCAGGCTGTGGTACTGAGTATAAGATGACATCCGAGGGTTCAACTCTCCGCTGCACTCATTGCGGAAGAGAATGGGAGATGACGGAGCTTGGCGAGCTTAAGGCAAGGTCAGGCGAAACGGAATTCAGCCATATCCCGGATTGGTACGAATGGGAACGGAAAAACGTCAGAGCGGAGGTTCGCGCCGGCAAATATCACTTCGACTCACCGGTTCGTATTGAGTTTCTGCCGAATTCCAGGGGATATGTGGACATCGGCAATGGCACGCTTCGCCATGACTATAACGGCTTGACCCTTGAGGGTGAATTTGAGGGTGAAAAGTTCAAGGTTGAGAAGCCGGTTGTATCCCTGTATTCCTGCCAGATAGAGTATGACTACAAGGGCTGCGGCCAGGACTGTGTGGGTATCAGCACTACAAGCGAGACCTTCTATGTATATCCTCAGTGTGAGGAATTCTCTGTTACAAAAATCTCTCTTGCGGTTGAGGAGATGTATGTGATGGAAGCTGAAAAGGCAAAAACCACTGCAAATTAGGAAAGCCGCAGAGGCGGTTTATATAATGCATAATTCGTAATTCAAAATGCAGAATTGCTGACCCTCTCAGTAAGCTTACGCTGACAGCTCTCCCAGAGAGAGAACCAGGGGTGCGGTTTGCAGACACCCCGAGATGTGTTCCTACGCAGCTTTCTTCCGAAAGAAAGTGACCGCCCGCCGCGAAGGCGATAAAACCAAAAAATATGTATTGCAGTAAGATTATTCAAAAATATGCGGTTCGTCGCAAGCGCCGAACCCTACGGTTGCGGCAAATGATAAAGGCTTCACATTGAAGACAAGACCGATTTTATAATAATCGGTGCAGTCTGCGGACACCCGAGGACGGGTGTCCCTACGCAGCTTTCTTCCGAAAGAAAGTACCCGCCCAACCCGGAGGCGATAAAACCCAAAAATCTGTTTTGAAGTAAAAGTATTCAAGAACGTATATTTTCTTCAACTATTTTAGATAAGATTCCCACGTCGCTTCGCTCCTCGGAATGACTGGAGAGGGACTGCTTTGCCCGGAATGACATGAGGGGGAACTGCTCTGCTTCTCCTGCCTCTCCCAGTGGGAGAGGTGTCACCGAAGGTGATGGAGAGGGTTTTGCGGTTGCAGCGGGTAATAAAATGTAAACTTTTCAGACAAACTAAATCCGACCTATGACAGTGAGCATAGGTCGGATTTTTATATGTTCTGTTTGCGAATTAATCCACGCTTACAACTGTATATCCCTGTTCGGTAACCGCCGCGGCCAGAACTTCGTCTGCAACGTCGGATGCGAGTGTGACCACAGCACTCTTGGCCTCCAGGTCAACCACAACATCTTCCACGCCTTCAACAGCCTGCAGAGCGTTTGTAACGTGTCTCTGACAATGCATACACATCATGCCTTCAATGATAAGAGTCTTTTTCATAGTATCGTTTCCTTTCGTTTCAAGGGGAAGTTCCTCCCCGATATTTGACTGGGTTTCATGAACAACATTCTTTGGCTTAAACCATCTGAGTCTGAGGGCGTTGGTCACAACGCTGACGGAGCTGAGGCTCATTGCCGCAGAGCCGATCATCGGGCTGAGGGTCAGACCGAAGGCCGGATAGAGAACACCTGCCGCAAGAGGGATACCCAATACGTTATAGAAAAATGCCCAGAACAGGTTCATGTGAATGTTTTTGATAACAGAATGGCTTAGTTCGATGGCTGTAACAACGTCAAGCAGGGAATCCTTCATAAGTACAATATCCGCCGCATCAATGGCAATGTCAGCACCTGCACCGATGGCAATACCGATATCGGCTCTTGTGAGAGCGGGAGCGTCATTGATGCCGTCACCAACCATTGCAACCTTGTGTCCTTCCTCCATGAGCCTGCGGATGCAGGCTTCCTTTTCGCCCGGAAGAACGTCGGAGATTGCTTCTTCAATGTTAAGCTGTTTTCTGATAGCCTCCGCCGTTACCTTGTTGTCACCTGTCAGCATCACAACACGAAGTCCAAGCCTTTTGAAGCCCTCGATCGCCTGTATGCTTGTGTCACGAACGGTATCAGCAACGGCGATGATGCCGATGACCTTGCCGTTTTTTGCGAAAATCAGAGGGGTTTTGCCCTGAGATGCCAGATCGTTTATTGATTTTTCAAGGTTTTCGTTCTGAGGAACACCGCGTTCCTTTATGAAAGCTGAATTACCTGCTATATACTTATCTCCATTAAGCTCGGCGTAAACGCCGCGGCCTGCTTCCGCACTGAAGTTCACGGCCTTTGGAGCTGTTATACCGAGGCTTGCCGCCTTTTCAACCACAGCTTCACCCAGAGGATGCTCACTGCCCGCTTCAACCGCTGCCGCCGCGGTAAGGAAAGCCTTTTCGGAAAGTCCCTTTTCAAATACGATTATGTCGGTTACAGATGGATGACCTGCTGTTATTGTACCGGTCTTGTCCAGAACAATGGTATCAACGGAGTGGAGATTTTCAAGACTTTCTGCTGATTTGATGAGAATACCGTATTCAGCCGCCTTGCCTGTGCCAACCATGATTGCAACCGGGGTTGCCAGTCCCAATGCACAGGGGCAGGAGATAACTAAAACGGAGATGCCGCAGGAAAGAGCAAACTCAAATCCGTTGCCTGCAAGTACCCATACGATGATGGAAAGAATTGCAATTCCGATTACTATTGGCACGAACACACCGCTGACCTTGTCAGCCATTCTTGCAATAGGGGCCTTGGTGCTGCCTGCCTCGTCCACAAGCCGGATAATCTGAGCAAGTGTGGTGTCATCACCGACTCTGGATGCCTTATATTTAAATGTACCGTTCCTGTTTATGGTTGCGGAGATAACCTGCTCCCCTGAGGTCTTTTCAACAGGGATGCTTTCACCTGTAATTGCAGACTGATCCACATAGCCCCGACCCTCGAGGACGATACCGTCAACAGGGAGACTTTCGCCGGGACGGATAACAACTATGTCACCCTCCACAACCTGCTCCGCGGGAATGGTGCGTTCAACGCCGTCGCGGATAACCACGGCTGTTTTCGGTGCAAGCTCAACGAGCTTGCCGAGAGCATCGGAGGTCTTTGCCTTTGAGCCTGCCTCGAGGAATTTGCCGATGTCAACGAGAGTTACGATCATGGCACTTGATTCAAAGTACAGCTGATGGAGATAATGCTCCACAATGGCCATATCACCGTGACCAAGACCGTATGCCATGCGGTAGATTGCGAAAATACCGTAAATCAAAGCTGCCGATGAGCCGATAGCCACCAGAGAGTCCATATTCGGTGAACGTTTCCAAAGGGCTTTGAAGCCTGTGGTAAAGTAGTGGCTGTTAATTATAACTATGGTAATTGTAAGTAAAAGCTGTGTAAACGCACCTGTCAGAGCATTTTCCACACCAACGAAGATCGAAGGAACAGGAAGCCCCATCATATGACCCATTGCGATGTACATGAGAGGAATGAGAAGAATAACCGAAGCTATAAGCTTACGCTTCAGCTTGTTCCTTGCACTCTTGGCCTTTTCCTGACGCTTGTGCCATTCGCTTTTAAAGCCGCTTCCGCCGACGGCGGTTTTAGCCTTTCCGGAAACCTCCGCACCGTAACCGATGCCTGTAACAGCGTTTACAATTTCATCAGGGGAGATTTTGGTATCGTCAAAGTCAACGGTCATCTGATTTGCCAGAAGACTGACGTTAACATTCTCAATGCCATCAAGCTTCAGCACACACTTTTCAACGTTTGCCTGACACGCCGCACAGGTCATGCCGGTAATGTCAAACTTTTCTTTCTTCAAATTTATCACCTACTTCAGTTTTTTGATAAGATCAACTACTTCTCCGATAATTTCCGTATTGCCGTTTTTGATGCCGTCGCTGACGCAGGTTTCCATGTGTTCACGGAGTATCATATATCCGAAGCCCTGAAGTGCACTTTCCACGGCGGATACCTGCGTCAGAATATCGCCGCAATAGCGGTTTTCGGCTATCATCTTCTTTATTCCGCCAAGCTGACCGATCATTCGGTTAAGGCGGTTTTCAAGCTGACGTACGGTTTCCTCGCTTCGTGGTACTTCCTTAATTCGACAGCCGCAGTCTTTATGTTCCATTCAGATCAGCTCTTTCTATTTGTTAATGAGCTTATTATATACCCCTGGGGGGTATGTGTCAAGGCGTAAGATTTTTCGGATAAATGCAACTGCCATTTTCCAAAATTTCCCGACCGGATATTACAGCGTCCTTTGACGTATTTTTTATATGTAAGCAATTACAATGTAAATGTAATTATATGCGAAAAAGGGGCGAATATACCATGACGGTCAATGATATGGTACAGCGTGTTTCACGTTCCTGGCGGAGTCGTGAATGGAAGCTGCGGAAAGCGGTGGGAAAGGATGAGGTCACAAGGATTGCCGCAGGGGCATTGCATCTGACGATTGGCTTTGTCTTTTCCTGTGCAGGCATCTTCGGAGGGTACAAGCCCTTTGGGGCTGCCGTAACAGCCGCCGCAGGAGGCAGCGTAAACGGGCTTTTAGTGCTTATCGGCGTAATGCTTGGACATATTTCCTTTGACCCATTTGACTGGGCGATGAAGTATATGGGGATATCGGTTCTCATTTTTTCCTCCTCTGCCATACTTCGGGAAACGGATTTTGCAAAGCACCGGTTGTTCCCTGCCTTAGCCACGGTCACCTTCATGGCGGGAATAGGCTTTATTTACATATCGGACAACTGGACCTATCAGAACATACTGCTTCAGGCAACCGAAACCATCATCGGCGGTGCATCGGCAATGGTGTTTGGAACGGCATTCCTCAAAAAGGAGGAAAAGGAACGTTTGACCGACACAACCCTTTCGGTCTGTGCCATAGTTATGATGAGTGTGGTTTGCATAGCCATTCAGCGTGTAGAAATCTTTGGTCTTATCTCCGTGGGAAGAATAATTGCTGTTCTGTTTCTGATGCTTACGGCTCTCAAATGCGGTGGAAGCATCGGCTGTGCTTTGGGTGCGTGTCTTGGCTTTATGCTGGATATCGGCATGGGCTTTGAGATTTATTTCTCTGCCGCCCTGGGTGCGGCAGGTCTGATCTCAGGCTTTCTGGGAAAAAAGGGGCGGCTTGTATGTGCTTTGAGCTTTGTTCTTGCCTGTACGGTGTTTGTCTTGTGGCTTGACGGCTCCGGAGCTCTTCTTTACGAGTGCTTTATTGCAGGTGTTGTTTTCCTTGTTCTTCCGGATTTTGTGGCGGCAAGGGTGAGAACAATGTTCCCCCTGCAGGTTTCCGGATGCGGTGCGATAAAGGCAAGGGAGTACACCAAGAACCGTGTTGAGCAGATGGCACTTGCCTTTGGAGAGCTTTACGATTCCGTTCAGACCACCACACAGACTGAACCGGGCAGCGAAACCGCCGGAGTATTCGACAAGGCGGCTGATGCGGTGTGCCGCCTGTGTCCCGATGTGGGTCGGTGCTGGGAGCGTGAAGTGGACCGTACCGTGGGGGTAATGGAGGCTGTTACACCCAGGATGCTTTCAAAGGGAAGCGTTACCGTGTCTGATTTTCCCATGAGCTTTGCGGAGACCTGTCCTTATCTCAGGGAGCTGACGGCTGCTATCAATCAGGAGCTGCGGATGATGCTGTACCGTCGTCAGTACACCAGCAGGCTTCGGGAAAAACGCGGTGCGGTATACAACCAGTACGCCGATATTTCCGCTGTTCTTAAAAGCCTTGCCGGTGAGCTTGGCGGTGAGCTGACCTTTGAGCCGGAGCTGGAGCAGAAGCTGAAGCGTTATCTTGCAGGCATCAACATTGAGGCAAATGCGGCTGTATTCCGTGACCGCGGGGGAAGGCTCAGGGCTGAGATATACGGTGACGGAATTGCGGCACTTCGGCAGGAGCGGGACTATCTGGAAAAGCTGTCGGCTGTATTGGGGACACGGCTCTGCACAGGCAGTCGGGCCCGGCAGGATAATAAGATACTGCTTTTGGAGGCTGAACCTCTGGCGGTTTCGGTGGGGATAGCCGCCCTTAAGAAAAAGGGACAGCCTGTAAGCGGTGACAGGGGGACGTACTTTAAGACCGATGACGGAGTTTTGAATATTCTCCTGTCCGATGGCATGGGCACAGGCACGGATGCTGCGGTTTGCAGTGAAAGTGCAATCAGGATTTTAGAGCGTTTTCTGAGGGCCGGAGTGCCGCCTGAGACCTCTCTGCGTATTCTCAATGATCTTATGCTCCTGAAAAACGAGACCGATACCATGTGTGCCACCGTTGACCTGATGTGTGTCGATATGTTTTCAGGAGAAGCAAGGCTTTATAAGTTCGGTGCCGCTCCCTCCTACGTCCGCAAGGGGAACATAGTCAAGAGGCTCGCCAGCCGAAGCTTATCCGCAGGCCTGGGCTGTGCTCCCGGCGAGTCACCCGACTATGTTAAGATGAAGCTTGAGCCCGAGTCCTTTGCCGTTATCGTCAGCGACGGTGTTACTGCAGGTGACGATGACGGCTGGCTCAGGGCCCTGATCGCAGGCTACGAGGGCACAAGCTCCAAGGAGCTTGCAAGGGAGATCATATCCATTGCCGCCTCAAGGTCAGGCTGCGAGGATGACAAAACGGTTTTGGTGCTGTATATGGAGGACAGACCATAGAGTCTTTTGCGAAGTATAAAGCAGTAAAAAAACGGTTAAAATGGAAGCAAATGGAAGTGCAGGGAGTGATGAAGTTGGTCAAGGGAGTGTCCCGCAGGGTGATAGTGATAAAATCGCCGGACAAGAACATATTTGAGGAAGCGATATTCATCGTCAGAGAGGATGCTCTCCGAAGGGGTGTCACCAGAGAGGAGCTTGTGCGGGAGGCTCAGCAGGTGGCAAACGAATATCTGTCCTCAAACAGGAAGAAAAAGACAGGCCGAAAAATACCGGGTCTTGTTTATGCTCTCATGGGAGCAGGTGCATTTATGATAATATATTGTGTGATACAACTCCTTTAAAATCTTATTCCCTTTGCAGATTGCCGCAAAGGGAATATTTTTTCCAATTTTTAACTTATTAAAATTCTTTTATCAGGACATAATATGTGCGTAATGATTTTTAACCTATAATTTCAAATGCAAAAAGCCGCTATGGCGGCAACGAAAGGAACGGTAATAAAAATGAAAAGAATTTTACTTCTCGCTCTTGCTGTGGCGGTGGTGGTATTTGCACTTACAGGCTGCAGAGCCAATGACGACATAACAAACGGTAACGACACAACAGCCGATGGCACAGTTGATAATAACGGCTCTGATGACGGTACCATTGACGGCAACGGCGATTCCGACAGCGAAGGTGTAGTCGATGAGGTGATTGAAGACGCCGGTGACCTGATGGACGGCAACAACAACGACCTGGACACAGACACAAACGGCACAAATCAGGGTAATACAACAAACGGCGGCACAACAGGCGGCGGCACAGGTAGCACAGGCGGTAATAACGGCGGCAGCGGTGGCAACAGCGGCGGCAACACAGGCGGCAACAGCAGCGGCGGTACAGGCGGCGAAAACGGCACAGGCGGCACAGGCTCCGGCTCCGGCGGTGGTACAACCAACAGCGGCAACAATGAAGGTGCCGGTGCAAATTCTTAACCTTTAGAATTAGTAAACAAATCAGGGCATCCTCCCCCAAGGAAGATGCCCTTTTTATGTCGAAAAAGTATATATTTTTCAGGAATACTTACAGCACAAACCATCTTTTTGCTTAATTCTTAGTAGTGGTGGCTATCAGCCACCGGTAGGAATATCCCTCCAAAGGTATCCGAAAACTGCACCAAATATTACTATAAACGGTCTTGTCATCCGAGGTGAAGTCTATATCATCCGCTGCAACCGTAGGGTTCGGCACTTGCGACGAACCGCAAATCTCTCTCCGTCATCTGCTCCGCAATGGAAAGAACGTGCATTTATTGTTCTCCAATCTTTGCTTGTGGACGTAAATTGACGGTGGAAATAACAGCCTGTTTTTGAATAATCTTTACTGAAAACAAATTATTTCATTGTGTCGCCTACTTTCTATCGAAAGAAAGTAGGCAAAGTTCGTTTAAGGGAACCGCTTTACAAATAGCGGTTCCCCTTTTAGCCTCTGACTCCCTGCGGAAACAGATTTTAATTGACTGTGCCTCGACATCGCTTGGCCGCTTTCTGCGGAGGTTGTTTTAGTCTTTAGCCACTCAATTTGCCCACTATTCCATGCCAGCCGTAGGGACACCCATCCGGGGTGTCCGCATACTGTAGAAAAATTCTCCCCCTTGTTATTCCGAGCGGAGCAGTTCCCTCCCTGTCATTCCGAGGAGCAACTCCCTCCCTGTCATTCCGAGGAGCAACTCCCTCCCCTGTCATTCCGAGGAGCGAAGCGACGTGGGAATCTTATCTGAAATAGCTGCGGAAGCTTTGCGTTTTTAAATATTTCAGATACTTTTTTAGATTGAACGACCTCTGTTGTGGTCTCGCAATGACAAAATTTATACTCTTTTGACAGTCTGAAGGCATCCTCCGCAAGGAAGATGCCCTGACTGCATTATATATTTTACATTAATTCAGCTTTTCCGCTTTCTGTTTAATGAAATCCGCGATCCAGGGGCCCACCTTTGGGTCGGCAAGAGCAAAATCAACGGTGGCTTCAAGGAAGCCCTTGAGATTGCCTGTATCGTAACGCTTGCCCTCAAAATCAACCGCCATCATATTCTCACGGTGGCAGAGAAGCTGGAGGCCGTCGGTGAGCTGAATTTCTCCGTTATGTCCGGGAGGGGTATGCTCAAGAGCATCGAAAACACCCGGAGTAAGGACATATCTGCCCAAAATGGCATAGTTAGAGAACTTTTTGTCAAGAGTTGGTTTTTCGTTAACATCAAGCACACGCATTACCCGGTCCTTTACATTCTCAAAAAGGACGGATGAATACTTTGTGATAGCCTTGTCGGATACAAGCTGAACACCCACGGTGCTTGCATGATATTCCTCGGCGGTATCTATAAGCTGCCTGAGAACAGGTGTTTTGGACATCATGATGTCATCACCCAAAAGCACCGCAAAGGGCTCATCGCCCACAAAACGCTTTGCCCGGTAAACCGCATGACCGAGACCGTTGGTCTCCTTCTGACGTACATAGAAGATGTTGGCAAGGTCGGCGGAACGGCGAACCTCTGCAGCCTCCTCAAGCTTTCCGTCCTTAATGAGGCGGTTTTCAAGCTCAGGATAGTAGTCAAAATAGTCGTCCATTGCGGACTTAGCACGGTTGGTTATAATAAGGATGTCCTCGATACCCGAGGCAACAGCCTCTTCGATGATATACTGGATAACAGGCTTGTCTACAAGCGGGAGAAGCTCCTTCGGTACTGTTTTTGTTGCCGGAAGCATACGGGTGCCTAGTCCGGCTGCAGGGATTACAGCTTTTCTGACCTTCATAGTCCTCAGCTCCTTGTTTCTTTATTCGATAAATTGTACTCTAATGAATATTCACATCCGCAGTATACTTGTCTGTAAAGGTTATATTTCGCAGAAAGCTCGATGCTCTGCTTATAGCCCTCACGCTTTTTGAAGTCGGAAATCAGGTACTTTACGCCGTATTCCCTCTCAAGCTCAAGGCCGATCTGGTTTATAAGCTGTGCGTTCTTATGTGGACTTACGGTAAGGGTGGTGGCGAAATAGTCATAGCCTGAGGCCAATGCCTGTTTTGCCGTTTCCTCAAGACGAACACGGAAGCAGGTCGCACACCTTGCTCCGCCCTCCCGTTCCTTTTCCTGTCCTGTTACCGCCCTGTAAAAGCGTTCGGGGTCATAGATTGCAGGGACCATGCCCACAGGATTTGGAAAATCCATCAGGGTGATAAGCCGTTCAAGCTCTCTTCCCCGCTTTTTATATTCCTCGGGTGGGTATGTGTTTGGATTATAATAGAACAGGTCGATGTTAAAGTGCTGACTGAGATATTTAAGGACATAGGACGAGCATGGCGCACAGCAGGCGTGAAGCAGTATTTTCGGAGTGGTATCAAGACCTGCAATGAGCCTGTCCAGCTCGAGCTGATAATTGATCTTCATCAGTCAAGAGGATTGCCGTTTCCGTCAAAGAGCGGGAGCTTTTCCAGGAATTTAATGTCGTAACGCTGAGCGGCATCGCCTTCGGCAAGAATAGCGATCTTGGCAACAACATTGCCGCCTGCCTTCTTAACGAGAGTTTCAACCGCCGCAAGGGACTCACCTGTGGAGATTACGTCGTCAAGGATAAGGACTCTCTTGTCCTTGAGCTTTGCGGCATCAGCACCGTCCATATACAGCTTCTGTACGTTTGCGGTGGTGATGGAGCGGACTTCTGTTTCAAAGACGCCGTTCATGTAAAGCTTCTGGGCCTTTCTTACAACGAAGTAGTCGTTAATGCCCATCTGACGTGCAATTTCGTGGGCAAGAGGAATAGCCTTTGCTTCCGGAACAACCATATAGTCAAATTCAGGCATGATTTTGATAAGCTCGGCGGCACAGGCAACTGTCAGCTCAACGTCACCGAAAATAACAAAGCCTGCGATCATAAGGTCGTCATTTACATGGCACATGGGGAGCTGTCTTTTTAATCCTGCTATATTCAGTTCATAGGTCATGGTAAATACCTCCGAATTTGTATTTATGGTACAATTATATCACTCCGGCAGACAGTTATCAATATTTAAAAAAGGGAATAAAATTTTATATTTTTTTGCGATTTTTTGTATGATAGACTATAACGGTATTATACCTTATGAAATGAGTGATCCTATGAAAATAGTTGATATTCGACCAACACTTGCATCATGGCCAAAGCGTATTTGGGATTGGAGCGAGCTTCCTGAGGAGTTCCATCCATCTATTGCAGACTGGCGTTCCCAGGGCATGGAGCCCGGCAATGTAACATACATTCCAAGGGTTCATCAGGGCGGCAGTGATGAGGAATATGCCACCGCGTGGTGGAAGGATGAGGTCATGATCCAGACCTCAAAGGACGATGAGGTTGAAACTGTTGTATTAAAGTCAGGAACTGTTCCCTCACTGGTCTATGAGCATCAGCTCCTGAAGTGCAAGATAATACTGCCGAGAAAAGATGGCGGTACTATGGAATTCGGCTTCCAGCAGGTTAAGGAGGAGCAGCTCAGACCGGTCATCAATCTTCTTTTAGGTCGTCCGGGCGAGCGTCCTTTCCCAACGGACCACCCCGACCACTCCTTCGACTGGCTGCTGGGCAAGACTCTGATGTACCATCCAACCATCCTCTGCTATCGCTTTGATGATAAGATCAATGACAATATCTGGTTTAAAAGCTCCCTGAGAATTCTGCCCTTTATCGCAAGACGCAGACCTCGTCCCGAATATTTCTTCGCTGTTATGGACAAGGGCCTTGTTGTTATCGACAGAAACTTCTATCGCAAGAGATTGTTCTATTTCAACTGGTCGGATATCGACTCCATCAAGATCGAGCCTAATCAGTGGCGCGGCGGTCCGGGAGTCAATGTGGTGGGTAAGAGCGGTATAGTTGCACAGGTCCCTCTTATCAAGGATAACATCGAACCAATGTCCGAATTCCTTTACAGAGTCAAAAAGCTGGGTATTCGCGGTGTTTGGATCGAGGATGATATTTCATTTTTAGATAAAAAGTAATATATAAGGAGCGGTGTTTCCACCGCTCCTTTAAGTCTGTCGAAAAAGTATGCTTTTCAGCAACATTTCCCCGGTAAACCCAACCTATTTTGCTTGATTTCTCGCAGGGACGGCTATCAGTCGCCGCAACCGTAGGGTTCGGCGCTTGCGACGAACCGCATATTTCTGAATATTTTTACCACTCAACAAATATTTGCATTGTATCGCCTGCGCGGCGGGCGGATACTTTCCAACGATGGAAAGTATCCAAAGATCGTTTAAGGGGAACCGCGCTTTGGGCGTGGTTCCCCTTAAAAATCTCCTCCGCTACAATCATACTCACAGCCTCTCTTCTCCAGCGGAAACAGATTTTAATTGTCTGTGCCTCACCATCGCTTGGACGCTTTCTGCGGTGGTCGTTTTAATCTTTAGCCACTCAATTTGGCTGCACTTCCAGCCTCTCCGTAGGGACACCCGTCCTCGGGTGTCCGCAGACTGCACCACTCAATACCATTTGTTTACAACAGCTTATCCTGTGACGATGTTTCTTGTAATAATGCATTTTATCTTTTGATCTGCAAAATTAAAAAGCAAATCCCTTCAATTACAAAAAACCCCTTGCAATACACGCAAATTCCATTTATGATACCAGATGAAGTAATTAAATGAGGTAATCGAAAATGATAAAGGCTGAAAATTTCTCATACGGCTTCTCCGACATTGAGCTGTACAAAAATATATCCTTCACCCTTGAAGAGGGGCAGCACTGCGTTCTCATCGGCAGTAACGGCACAGGCAAAACCACCCTTGCCAACATCATCCGCAGTCCTGAGGATTACATCTACAATGGTAAGCTATTTATGGAGGGCGTTGGCAGAACAGGCTATGTGAGCCAGTTTGCAAGCCGTGAAAAGGGACAGGATATCACGGTTTTTGACTATCTCAGCAGTGATTTTCTCCGTTTACAGGAGGAAATTGCCGATGTTTGTGCCAAGATGGGAGAGTCCGATGACCTTGACACACTTCTGGAAACTTACCAGCAGCTTCTGGATGAAAGCGAAGCTGTTGATGCCGACAACTTTGATGTAAACATCCGCCGCAGACTGCACCTTGCGGAGCTTGATACAAAGGCTGACCTTGAGATTTCAAAGCTCAGCGGCGGTGAATATAAGCTTGTTCAGATTATTCGCCAGATGCTCCGACGTCCGGGGCTTCTCATTATGGATGAGCCGGATGTGTTTCTTGACTTTGAAAACCTCAAGGGCCTTCGGGAGCTGATAAATGCTTACGAGGGTACAATGCTTGTCATCACCCACAATCGTTATCTGCTGGGTCATTGCTTCAATAAGATATGGCATCTTGAAAATGCCGACCTGCAGGAATACGAGGGCAATTATCTTGAATACAACTACTCATTATTGCAGAAGAAAATCGACCTCCAGGAACGCTCGGAGGCTGATGAGCTTGCCATCCGTCTTACAACGGAGATGGTTGAGCGTATGCGGGAGGAAGCCTCCGAGATCATCGACCCCCTTAGGGGCAGAACTCTCAAAGGCAAGGTCAGCTATCTTGAACGCCTGAAGGCACGCCAGATAAAGGCTCCCTTCGTTGAAATTCGTGAGCCAGTGATCTCTCTTCCCGAGATAACTCCCGAGGAAGAGCCCGCAGTACTTCTGGCAGTAAGTGATTACAGCCTTGCTTTTGACGAAAAGCTTCTGGAAAATGTGAATTTCACAATCAAATCCAACGAAAAGGTTGCAATAGTAGGACCGAACGGCACAGGCAAAACCACCCTTCTCCGCGCTTTGTGGAATAACGACGACCCATCAATTCAGTTTACCGAAAAGGCAAAGGTGGGCTTCTTCTCCCAGCTTCACGAGGACACCCTCAACGAGGACAACACCATTTACAGGGAATTCTATGATCTTGGCTTTGAGACTCCGTCTCAGGTTGAAAACCATCTTTCCAATTACTGCTTTGATCCCGATATCCTTGACCGGAAGATCTCTCAGCTTTCCGGCGGTGAGAAAAACCTCCTGCAGCTTGCAAAATTGGCTGTTGGTGACGCAAACCTCCTGCTCCTTGATGAACCTTCAAGCCATCTGGACACCTATTCCCAGATAGCTCTGGAAAAGGCCATAGCCGACTACAAGGGTGCAATTCTCATGGTTTCCCACGACTTTTACAGCATTGCCAACTGTGCGGACTCCGTTCTCTTTGTTGAAAACGGAACCATTCGCCCAATGAGCGGCAGAGCCTTCAGAAAGATGATATATAAGCGTCATTTCAGCCGTGAATACCTTGAGCTTGAGCTTAAGAAAAAGGAACTGGAAATAAGAATTGCAAGAGCCCTTGAAGCAGGAGACCGCAAAACCGCAGGCAAGCTTTGCGATGAGCTTGGCGGCATTATAGGACAGATGTGATATGTTCCACTACTATATGTTCAATAAGCCCTTTGGATGTGTAACCGCCAGACGCGATGACAGGTATCCTGTTGTAATGGACTGGTTCAGGGAGCTTGGCAACGATGACCTTTCACCGGTCGGGAGACTGGACAGGGAGACTGAGGGGTTGCTTATCATAACCGATGACGGAATGTGGAATCGTCAGATGACACGACCGGAGTTCAAAAAGGAAAAGCGTTATGAATTCACCGTTATGGGTGATTTGAACGAGGAAAAGCTTGAAAAACTCAAAAATGGTGTACTGCTTCGCGGCTCGGATCAGCTTACCGCACCCTGTGAAATAACCGTAAAAGGTCGTTCCACCCTTGGGGAAGCTCTGCCCGCTCTGCACCCTGAAATCCAGGACAAGAGCCGTCACAACCCGATGGACAGGCCTGTAACCTACGGCACTATCACCATCACAGAGGGGAGAAATCGTCAGATACGCCGCATGATGAAGGAAGTGCGGTGCGTTGTGCTTCAGCTTAAGCGTATATCAATGGGGGATATTGTTCTGGATGAAGCCCTTGAACCTGGCCGGTGGAAGGAAATTGAAGTAATCAAATAAAAGGACCCGCCGCAGTTTTTTTCATTCTGCGACGAGTCCTTATTTATTCTCTATTTTGTGCCTTTGATAACAAATCTTGAAAGCGGCTTGTAAATGAGGAAAGTAACAACACAGTTGATGCCGCCCTTTATAAGATTAAAGGGCAGGATGGTGGGAAGCAGCATTGCATCCACCATCTCGGTGGGAGCACCCATGAAAAATGGTGTGATAAAATGATTTGCCGCCAGCATAACGGCTGCCATACAGACAATGCCGGACGTCATACCCTCCAAAGCACCGCGTCTGGACTTCTTGCTCTTATAGATAAAGCCTGCCGGGATGCAGAGCGCGGATGTGGAAATAACGTGCATGATAAAGCCGTAAATGCCGCTTCCCGCACTAACGGTGACAGCCTGAACTGCACTTGCGATTATTGTAACGATGATACCGGCGACAGGGCCGTAGGCAAAGGTGGCGATAAGAATGGGAATGTCAGCCGGGTCATATTCGAGGAAAGGTGCCTGAGGGAAAATCGGGATATGTATAAGGGACACAAGCACCACGCTCAAGGCAGCAAGTACAGCCATAACGGTCATTGCTCTTGTATTTTTGATCATAATGTTACTCCTTGTTAAATAAAAAATACCCGAAGAAAAAACTCTTCGGGCAAAATAAGCAAAAAATGGAGGAAATCTTCTTTCATCCAGACTTTACTGTCGGTACCGGAATTACACCGGTTCAGCTTTCGCTCGCGGACTACGATATTTCTACCTCACCGCCGGTCGGGAATTACACCCTGCCCTGAAGATATGATATTTTGTTTGAGGATAGTATAGCACATAAAATTATTTTTGCAATATGAAATTGACAAGTTTCGGGAGTTGGCATAAAATGTTGACATAAAAGTGATGGGAGAGAACAATGACGGACAAGACCCGAACCTGCTGCTTCACAGGTCACAGACCGACGAAGCTTCCCTGGAGGTACAATGAGAACGATGTCAGATGCGTACTGCTGAAAGAAAAGCTCTATGACATCGTTGAAGCGGTGTACCTTAGCGGAGTACGCCGTTTTATATGCGGCATGGCAATGGGCTGTGATATGTATTTTTGCGAGATACTGACAGAGCTCAGAAACAGGTTTACTGATATTATTATAGAAGCCGCCATTCCCTGCGAAACTCAGGCGGACTCCTGGCCTGAGGACCAGCGTCAGCGTTATTATCAGCTTTTGGAGCTTTGCGATGAAAAGACTTATGTGCAGAGAGTATACACAAGTAACTGCATGATGAAGCGAAATAAGTATATGGTGGATAACTCCGGCGTGCTTATAGCTGTTTTTGACGGAACAATGGGCGGCACAATGAGGACGGTTATATATGCAAAACAGCAGGGACTGGAGATAATCCAGATCGAGCCGTAATGTTTCGTTTTTATATAAAGATACACCCTTTTGCATAGGGAACAAAGGTGTATCCACATATCAGCTCAGAGAGAAATGCGGAATTGACAGCAAAACCATCCGCCGTCTTAAGGCAAATGAAAATATCGAGACTAAAACCCTTAATAAGCTATGTGTTGTCCTTAATTACAGATTGAAAAAATCGCTGAATATGTTGAGGAATAGCCGTTGACAATACTCATAGAATTAACTATAATAAGGATATAAAAAGGTGCTGCCGATAGACGGTTGGCCCCATATGTTTAGTTACAAGAAGTAACCGTTACGTTGGGAGCGTGGGCGGTTACTTCTTTGTGTTAAAATATATCTGAACCAAAAGGCCGATAATAGTAACAATAACGATAGTATATTCGAATAAATCGGAATATGTAACCATCATATCAGCCCCCTTTCATTAGTATCAGAGGGCTGCAAAGCTGCCCTCTTTAAGCGAAAGGGCCAACCGCCTACCGTTTTTTGGCAGCACCGAAATTATATTATCGCAATAATGTAATATAAGCAAGAATAACGAATATTTTTTACCCTCTCAGTCACCTTTCAGTTACAGCTCTCCCAAAGGGAAATCCAAGAAAGGTGTAGTGTAATCGTAGGGACACCCCTCCGGGGTGTCCGATTCATTGGCGCGTTTTTGCGGACTCTGGGCAATATATTGAAGATTTTAAAATGTAGGGGCAGCTATCAGCTGCCCGCTTGTTTTTGGAAAATTACTGGCGGCTGATAGCCGCCCCTACATTACGTTTAACAAAAAACAGGCGTGTCGAAACCGACACGCCTGAAATTTATAACTTTTAGAAGAATTATGCCTTCATAGCCTCTTCAACTGCAACTGCGCAAGCAACAGTAGCGCCAACCATTGGGTTGTTGCCCATGCCCAGGAAGCCCATCATTTCAACGTGAGCCGGAACGGAGGAGGAACCTGCGAACTGAGCATCAGAGTGCATTCTGCCCATAGTATCAGTCATACCATAGGAAGCTGGGCCTGCAGCCATGTTGTCTGGGTGGAGAGTTCTGCCTGTGCCGCCGCCGGAAGCAACGGAGAAGTACTTCTTACCCATCTGGATGCATTCCTTCTTATATGTACCGGCTACCGGATGCTGGAAACGGGTTGGGTTAGTGGAGTTACCGGTGATGGAAACGTCAACACCTTCAAGATGCATGATAGCAACGCCTTCGCGAACGTCGTCAGCACCGAAGCAGCGAACCTTTGCTCTGTCGCCGTCGGAGTATGGAGTTTCCTTAACGATCTTAACTTCGCCTGTTGCGTAGTCGAATTCAGTCTGGCAGTATGTGAAGCCGTTGATTCTGGAGATGATCAGAGCAGCGTCCTTGCCGAGACCGTTCAGGATAACCTGAAGAGGAGTCTTTCTTGCCTTGTTAGCGTTCTTTGCAATACCAATAGCGCCTTCAGCAGCAGCGAAGGATTCGTGACCTGCAAGGAATGCGAAGCACTTTGTTTCGTCTCTGAGGAGCATAGCAGCCAGATTACCGTGACCGATACCTACCTTACGGTCGTCAGCAACGGAGCCTGCGATGCAGAATGCCTGGAGGCCGATGCCGATAGCTTCAGCAGCGTCAGCAGCGGTGGTGCAGCCCTTCTTGATTGCGATTGCAGCGCCCATTGTGTAAGCCCAGCAAGCGTTTTCAAAAGCGATAGGCTGAACGTCCTTTACGATGTCATAAGGGGAGAAGCCCTTTTCGTCGCAGATCTTCTTGCATTCTTCGAGGTCGGAAATGCCGTATTCAGCCAAAACAGCGTTGATATTGTCAATTCTTCTTTCGTAGCTTTCAAACAGTGCCATTTTAATTTCCCTCCCTCAATTATTCGTGTCTTGGGTCAACGTAACGAGCAGCGTCGTTGAAGCGACCGTATGTACCGGAAGCAGCCTTCATAGCTTCGTTAGCGTCTGTGCCCTTCTTGATAGCAGCCATCATCTTTCCAAGATGAACGAATTCGTAGCCGATGATCTGATCTTCAGCGTCAAGAGCGATGCGTGTTACATAGCCTTCAGCCATTTCCAGATAACGAGGACCCTTTGCCAGAGTGCCGTACATTGTACCAACCTGGCTTCTCAGACCCTTACCAAGGTCTTCAAGACCTGCACCGATTGGGAGACCGTCTTCGCTGAAAGCAGTCTGGGTGCGGCCGTAAACGATCTGCAGGAAGAGTTCACGCATAGCTGTGTTAATAGCGTCGCAAACAAGGTCAGTGTTAAGAGCTTCAAGAATGGTCTTGCCCGGGAGAATCTCACTGGCCATAGCTGCGGAATGAGTCATACCGGAGCAACCGAGAGTTTCAACAAGAGCTTCCTGGATGATGCCTTCCTTAACATTGAGTGTAAGCTTACATGCACCTTGCTGTGGTGCACACCAGCCAACACCGTGTGTCAGACCGCTGACATCCTGAACGTCCTTTACTCTTACCCACTTGCCTTCTTCAGGAATTGGTGCCGGACCGTGGTTTGCGCCCTTGGCAACACAGGTCATTTTTTCTACTTCTGCAGAGTAGATCATAACAATTACTCCCTTCAAATGTATTTCTGTTTTAAACTTTATAAACAATACAAAAAAGTATTGACTTTAACTTATTAATAATACCAGTTTCAGACAAAACTGTCAATGAAAATCAGCCGAAAATCACCATGTTGGCCTTGAGGATACCGATGATGGTCTTTGCGTCCAGAATTTCACCTCGCATTGACATATCAACAAGCTCCTTGAGAGGATATTTTTCAACGTCCAGATGTTCGTTTTCGTCCAGATGCATCTTGCCGGCGGTGAGACCTCTTGCCATGTAAACATGGAGAGTTTCCTGACAGTAGCCGGGAGTCGGATAAAATCTGCCGAGATATGTGTATTCATCTGCGGTGAAGCCTGTTTCCTCGGAGAGCTCTCTCACGGCACATTCGAAGGGGTCTTCGCCGATTTCCAGCTTGCCTGCCGGAATTTCAAGAACGGATTCCCCAAAGGGATAGCGGAACTGGCGGACGAGATAGGCGTTGCCATCAGCGTCGATGGGAATAACACCAACGCCGCCGTTGTGGACGACCACTTCACGCTTTGCTATTGCACCTGTGTGCAGACGAACGGTGTCGTTTTTGACCTTTATTATGCGACCATCGTATATGAGATCGCTTTCAACCATTGTTTCAATGTAATCCATAGTGTTTACCTCAGTATTTTTTGTCTATTGGCAACTATTCGTAGGGCAGGGGCTCGCTCCTGCCGCTTATTAGATAAGATATGCAATTAAATAATGCGTATTTACGGTTGGAGCAAGCCCCAACCCTACAATGGTGTAGAGTGTTATATAATCTGTGTGTAGGGAACGATGGTTTCCAACGTCCCGCCAGTATGCACCCAAAAGCTGTACAATGTACGATAGTGCAGTACTTAATCTTCACTCTATTGTGTATTATACACCAGATAACGTAAATTTCGCAACAAACTTTTTGCTAAAATAATGTTGCATTTTATACGAAAAATGTGTATAATGCAACGGTTATAGATGAAAACTGGAATTAGTGTGCAAGGGGCACATATAAGGAGGAACTCTTGATGAAGGATATAAGAAACGTGGCGATCATCGCCCACGTTGACCACGGTAAGACCACCCTTGTTGACGAAATGCTGAAGCAGAGCGGCATCTTCCGTGAAAATCAGGCTGTGAGAGAGCGTGTCATGGACTCCAACGACTTAGAGCGTGAACGCGGCATCACAATTCTCGCTAAAAATACCGCGGTCTGGTATAACGATACAAAGATAAACATTGTTGACACCCCGGGTCATGCTGACTTTGGCGGTGAGGTTGAACGTATTTTAAAGATGGTTAACGGCGTTATTCTTCTTGTTGACGCTGCTGAAGGCCCGATGCCTCAGACACGCTTCGTTCTCCAGAAGGCTCTTGAGCTTGGTCACAGAGTTATCGTTGCCGTTAATAAGATAGACAAGCCCGATGCCCGTCTCCACGAGGTCATCGACGAGGTTCTTGAGCTTCTTCTTGAGCTTGATGCAACAGAAGAACAGCTTGACAGCCCAATGCTCTTCTGCTCCGGCAGAGCGGGTACCGCTTCCTACGGTCCTGACGTAGTTGGCGAGGATCTCCGTCCTCTCTTCTCCACAATCGTGGACTATATCCCTGCTCCCGATATGGATACGGAAGCACCTGCACAGATGCTGGTATCCTCCGTTGACTACAATGACTACGTTGGCAGAATTGCCATCGGCAGAATTGAACGTGGTACAATTAAGCAAAATCAGGAGATCGTCGTATGCAATTACCACGGCGAAGAGAATATCAGAAAGGCTAAGGTTGTCAGCCTCTATGAGTTTGAGGGTCTGGAACGCGTTCCTGTTACAGAAGCTCATGCAGGCGACATAGTTGCAATGAGCGGTATTGCTGATATCACCATCGGCGATACAGTATGCACACCTCTTACAATAGAGCCTCTTCCTTTCGTTCAGATCTCCGCTCCTACCATGGAAATGACATTTGCTGTTAACGACAGCCCATTTGCAGGTAAGGAGGGTAAGTACGTTACCTCCAGAAATATCCGCGACAGACTTATCAGAGAAACCCTCAAGGACGTTTCCCTTAAAATCACAGAAGAAGCCAACACGGACAGCTATAAGGTGGCAGGCCGAGGTGAGATGCACCTTTCCATCCTCATTGAAACGATGCGTCGTGAGGGTTATGAATTCTCCGTATCTCCACCGAGAGTGCTTTATAAGGAGATCGACGGCGTTATGTGCGAGCCTATTGAACGTGTTGTTGTTGACGTTCCTGAGGAATGTGTCGGTATGGTCATCGAAAAGCTCAGTGCAAGAAAGGGCGAGTTCGTTGACATGACCCCTGTTGGCTCACGAATGAAGATGAACTTCCTCATCCCATCAAGAGGTCTGTTCGGTTACAGAAACGAATTCCTCACCGATACAAGAGGTGAAGGTATTTTAAACAGCGTATTTGAACGCTATGAGCCAATGAAGGGTGATATTGCAAGACGCAATACCGGCTCTCTTATCGCTTTTGAAAACGGCGATGCCGTTACCTACGGTCTTTGGGCAGCTCAGGAAAGAGGCAGACTCTTTATCGGACCGGGTGAGCCTGTTTACGGCGGTATGATCGTTGGCGTATCTCCAAAGGCGGAGGACATTACCGTTAATGTTTGCCGCAAGAAGCAGCTTACAAATATGCGTGCTTCCGGCAGTGACGAAGCCCTGAGACTTGTTCCTCACAGAATTCTCAGCTTAGAGCAGTGCCTTGAATTTATGGCAGATGACGAGCTTCTTGAGGTAACTCCAAAGAGCCTCAGACTGCGTAAAAGACTTCTCGACCATGCGTTAAGAATGAAGGCCCTTAAGGGTAAAAAGGATAAATAACAATATAAGGAGCCGGTGCAAAACGCACCGGCTCCTACGGGGCAATCATCATATACAGTACATTTTGTCGAAAAAACACACCATTTTCCTTTTCTTTTTGGAATGTAAGCCAACTTGACTTTGAACTTCCCCTATGATATATTGCAAGTATAAACAAAGCCTTTGTGACTGACGGATTTTGTGGACAACCACAGGGGAACAAAGGAATATAAAAGGCCGACCGTCTGGGCAGCTGATCCATTTTGGATAGTTGTCCATTTTTTTGTTTCAAAAAATGGACAATAAAACAGCGAAACATCTACAATTCATATTGGAGGATAATTATGAAAACTGATATCGAAATCGCTCAGTCCGTGAAAATGAAGCCTATTTCTGAGATCGCTGCTATCGCAGGCGTATCTGAAGACTATCTCGAATACTACGGCAAGTACAAGGCAAAGATCGACCTCTCCCTCCTGAAGGACGCTTCCCGTCCTGAGGGCAAGCTTGTTCTCGTTACCGCTATCACTCCTACACCGGCAGGCGAAGGTAAGACCACAACAACAGTAGGTCTTGCTGACGGTATGCGCCGCATCGGTAAGAATGCAGTTATCGCTCTCCGTGAACCTTCCCTTGGCCCTGTTTTCGGCGTTAAGGGCGGTGCAGCCGGCGGCGGCTGGGCTCAGGTAGTTCCAATGGAAGACATCAACCTGCACTTCACAGGCGACTTCCATGCTATCGGTGCTGCAAACAATCTCCTTGCTGCTATGCTGGATAACCACATCTATCAGGGCAACAGCCTGAACATCGACCCACGCCGTATCACATGGAAGCGCTGTGTTGATATGAACGACCGTCAGCTCCGCTTTGTTGCAGATGGTCTCGGCGGCAGAGTAAACGGTGTTCCAAGAGAAGACGGCTACGACATCACAGTTGCATCCGAAATCATGGCTGTTCTTTGTCTGTCCTCTTCCATCACAGACCTTAAGGAACGTCTTGCAAGCATCATCGTTGGCTACACCTACGACGAAAAGCCTGTAACCGCAGGTCAGCTCAATGCTCAGGGTGCTATGACAGCTCTCCTTAAGGACGCTCTCAAGCCAAACTTAGTTCAGACTCTTGAAGGCACACCTGCTTTCGTACACGGCGGTCCTTTCGCCAATATCGCTCACGGATGCAACTCCGTAATCGCTACCAAGATGGCTATGCGTATGGGTGACTATGCAGTTACAGAAGCCGGCTTCGGTGCTGACCTGGGTGCTGAAAAGTTCTTCGACATCAAGTGCCGTACAGCAGGTCTCACTCCTTCCGCAGTAGTTATCGTTGCAACTATCCGCGCCCTTAAGATGCACGGCGGCGTTGCAAAGACAGATCTCAACGAAGAAAACCTCGTTGCTCTTGAAAAGGGTATTCCAAACCTTCTCCGTCACATCTCCAATGTTAAGAATGTATACAAGCTTCCAAGCGTTGTTGCTGTCAACCGTTTCCCATCCGACACAGATGCAGAAGTTGAGCTTCTCATTGAAAAGTGCAAGGCTCTCGGCGTAAACGTAGTTCTTTCTGACGTATGGGCAAAGGGCGGCGAAGGCGGCATGGCTCTTGCTGAAGAAGTTGTTCGCCTCTGCGAAGAACCAAACGATTTCTCCTTCAGCTACAATCTTGAAGATACAATCGAAAAGAAGCTTGAAGATCTGGTTAAGAACGTATACGGCGGCGACGGTGTTAACATCACACCAGCCTGCAAGAAGGAAATCGACCGTCTTACAGCTCTGGGCTATGACAAGCTCCCAATCTGCTGTGCAAAGACTCAGTACAGCTTCTCCGACGACCCAACTCTCCTTGGCGCTCCTGAAAACTTCACAGTTACAGTTCGCAACATCAAGGTTTCCGCAGGTGCTCGCTTCTTAGTTGCTCTCACCGGTGACATCATGACAATGCCCGGTCTGCCAAAGCGTCCTGCCGCAGAACGCATCGACGTTGACGAAAACGGCGTTATCAGCGGTCTGTTCTAAAAAGAAATACCATGTCATTCCGAGGAGCAATTCCCTCCTCCATGTCATTCCAAGGAGCAATTTCCTCCCCCTGTCATTCCGAGGAGCGGAGCGACGTGGGAATCTTTTCCAAAATAGTTCAAGAAAATATGCATTTTTGAACATTTTTACTTTATTACTGACTTCTATATTTTATCGCCTACGCGGCGGGCGGTTCCTTTCCATCGGTGGAAAGGAACCAAAGACCGTTTAAGGGGAACCGCACTTTGGGTGTGGTTCCCCTTAAAAATCCCCTTCGCTACAATCATACTCACAGCTTCTCTTTTTCCTGCGGAAACAGATTTTAATTGTCTGTGCCCCGACATCGCTTGGACGCTTTCTGCGGTGGTTGTTTTAGTCTTTAGCCACTCAATTTGCCCGCACTTCCGGCCTCTCCGTAGGGACACCCGTCCTCGGGTGTCCGCAGACTGTCGATATTCTCCTCCATGTCATTCCGAGTGGAGCAGTTCCTCTTGTTATTCCGAGGAGCAATTCCCTCCTCCATGTCATTCCGAGGAGCGGAGCGACGTGGGAATCTTTCCACATAAACTCCATTTGAGGCCCAGTGAAACGGATTCAAATGGAAAAGGAGGAGCAGCGGAATGGGTGAGCTTTCCTGCGTGCAGGTAAGCGAAGCTTAATGGAGCTTGTGACGACGCTGCTACGGCTCTTACAGGGCCTCGCAATGACACAGCATATAAATTCAGCGGCTTCATCCCAATCGGATGACGCCGTTTTTTGCTGGTAAATGCTTTGCATTGAGCAAAAAGTTCTATCCAAAATCATGCCTGTTTCCACCATCACTGCCAATTCCCTCTAATGTAGAGACTATTTCCTCAATTTTGGCAAAACACGCTCTGTCATCGAGTGTATCATCTTCAACAATTTCCTTGATTCTTTTGAGAGCCGTATAACATTCTGTTTCAATGGTTTTATTAATATCAGGCATTAAGCTTGGGAATATAACATGAACCTCCTGATTTTTTAAAGCATTAACAAGTATTTCCTGAAATAATTTCATAATGATCCCTCATATATGGGGATTATATCCCCTTAATATTCAAGATTATAACCCCCATAATAACCATTGTCAATATGGGGGGTGGAGAGTATGATAATCTTTGACAGGCTTTGGAAAACAATGGAGAAACGTGGTGTTTCCACATATCTGCTTAGAGAGAAATGTGGAATAGACAGCAAAACTATCCGCCGTTTGAAAGCAAATGATAATATTGAAACTAAGACACTGAACAGATTATGTGCTGTATTAAATTGCAGACTTGAAGATATCGCAGAGTATATTGAGGATTGAGGAGTAGTTTTTAGAACCAACAATCTAAAACTCTTATTCTCTTTTCCTGCGGAAACAGATTTTAATTGTCTGTGCCCCGACATCGCTTGGACGCTTTCTGCGGTGGTCGTTTTAGTCTTTTGCCACTCAATTTGCCCGCACTTCCGGCCTCTCCGTAGGGACACCCGTCCTCGGGTGTCCGCAGACGGCCCCCTCTTGGCTCGCTCTCCTTGTGGAGAGCTGTCGCCGAAAGGCAACTGAGAGGGGGGAAAAGAGAAATCTATTCACTTTGTGTTATGCTGTATGGGATACCGTATTGAGATTAAGAAATCCCTGCATTGACTTTGTAACCGAATTGTAATAGAATAAAAGTGTCAAAAATGGGAAATAATGTCACTTTTGCGGGCATAAGTGATACCTGACAGATTATATTTAAGGATGTGCAGACGATGAAAAAAGCATTCAGAAGAATTACGGCATACTGCCTTGCGGTGGTGATGCTGTTTTCTTTTACAACAGCTCTTTCCTTTGCTTCCGGCGGAAGCTGCGGTGATGATCTCCGATGGGATATTGCAAACGGAGCTCTGACCATCAGCGGCAGCGGTGAGATGTATGACTACACCCCTGAAAACGAAGCTCCCTGGTATGAGCAGAGGTTTTCAATCAGCAGCATCGTGATTAAAGAGGGCGTTACTTCCATCGGCAGCTTTGCCTTTGCAGGTCTTGAAAAGCTGGTAACTGCAGATTGCGGTCAGGTGGAGTCTATTGGCGATTACGCTTTTTACTGCTGTCCTGCCATCGACTCCGCTGTTCTTGGTGATAACCTTATATATATAGGTATAGGTGCCTTTGCCGACTGCGGCGTACTCAGTGAAACTGAAATTCCTCTTTCCGTTGAGACTATCGGGGACTATGCCTTCATGGGCACAAGCCTTTATGGCAGGCTTATCTTCGGTGACGCACTCAGGGAAATAGGTGATATGGCATTTTATATGTGCTACGGTATTACTGAGGTTGAAATCCCCGACAGTGTCCGTACCATCGGTGATATGGCGTTTTATAATTGCGAATTCATTGAAAGCGTTGAAATTGGCAGAGGAGTAAACTCTATCGGCGAACAGGCCTTTGCGTACTGTACTGATATGAAATCCTATTCCGTTGCAAGCAGAAACAGCAGCTACACATCCATAGGTGATGCTCTCTACACAGAGGACGGAAAGACACTTATTGCATATCCCATCGACAAGGAGGCAAGTGTTTCCCTGTCGAGTGGTGTTTCGGAGATAGCCGATGCGGCTTTTGCAGGAAGCTTTACCATCACATCCGTTGCACTTCCAAACGGTCTCAGAGTGATAGGTGATGAAGCCTTTGCAAACTGCTGGTATTTGGAGAGTATTGAGTTCCCGAATTCACTTGAGAGTATAGGTGATTTTGCGTTCCTTTCCGATTTCAGCGTAACTGAACTGACGGTAACAAAGAATGTATCCTACATTGGAGCCGGTGCTTTTGCCGATATGTCTGCAATTACGGATTTCTCCGTATCAAGCAGCAACAGCCATTTCAGAACGAGAAACGGAGTCATCTATGACAGCGACACAGAGGTTCTTGTTGCGTTTCCTGCCGGCAGGACAGGTACATATTCCATACCAAGCGGTGTAGAGGAAATTGCTGATTACAGCTTCTGCGGAAGTGCGGTTGAGCATATTGAGTTCCCAGGCTCCCTTAAAACTATCGGTGAAGGTGCGTTCAATTACTGCGGAAACATTACAAGCATTGAGCTTACTGAAAATGTGGAGAGCATCGGTGATACAGCATTTGCCTATTGCTATAATCTCAATTCGATTACAGTTCCACATAGAAACACCCACTATACCTCGCAAAACAGCGTGCTTTTCACCGAGGACATGACGACGCTTATAGCCTATCCTGTTGCAAAGAGCGGCACAAGCTATACAGTTCCAAACGGTGTGACTGAAATATGCGACTATGCATTTGAATATGCAAATCTCCGGAGCGTTACAATTCCGGACAGCGTTGAGGTCATTGGTGACTATGCCTTCAGCTATTGCGACAGGCTGAGCACATTAAATACAGGAAGCGGTCTTAAGGAGATTGGCGTTTTCGCTTTTTCGGATTGCTATAATATCAGGGAGGTCACACTTCCAAGGGGACTGAAAACCCTTGGCGCTTATGCCTTTGCCTGGTCATCAGGTATTGAAAAGGTGACCTTTGAAGGTGCGCCTTATATAGATATGTATGCCTTCGCATGGTGTACGGCTTTAACGGATGCCGTTTTCAAATCGGCAGCACCCAGGGATCTGGGAGAGATGGCGTTCTATTCCTGCGGAAACGGCTTCGGCATAACCCATGCAAAGGGTCTTTCGGGCTGGACATATCCCACATGGATGGGGTATGACACAGATGACGGCGGTGAAGCAGGCTTCCTTCCCGGTGATGTCAGCGGTGACGGACAGCTCACTAACAGCGACCTTGTTATGGTGGCAAGATTTGTAGTCGGCATTACATCCTTGGACGAAGCTGCGGCGGATGTTGATGGCAGCGGAAGAGTTACAAATGCGGATATAGTCACTCTTGCAAGAATTTTGGTAGCCGGATAAGAAAAATAGTTGATAAGTTGATCGGATGCACGGAATGTGCATCCGATTTTTGCTGCTGTGGGTAATGAAAAACAGAACAAATCGAAAAGGTATTCGGCAGATTGCACAAAGTATTTGTGCAACTATACAAAAAATAAAAATTCACTTGAGAAATGGTGCCAATAGTGATAATATTTTTGTGTACCTTTAAGTTGGGGCAGAACCGCTTAGGAGCAAGCGGTGTGCTCCAATAAAAAATTCAGGGTAAAATATGAAAGGAGTAATAATCATGAAGACACGTAAAATCCTCGCATTAGTCCTCTCCATTGTTATGGTGTTCTCTCTGTGCTCTACTGCATTTGCAGCATACACAGCAGCAGAAATCGAAGCAATGGGCAATAGAGTTGACGGTGTATACTATACCGACAATGAAATTGCAAACGGCGACCTCTCCCACTTTATCGCAACCCAGTCCTATGTTCTCCTGGAGAACAATGGCGTACTCCCACTCGAACAGAGAGGCTCTGTAGCTCTCTATGGTAACGGCGTTAAGGCTACCATCAAGGGCGGCACAGGCTCCGGTGCAGTTAACAACAGATACAATGACAACGTATACGATGCATTCGTAGCTGATGGTTGGGAAATCGCAAACCCATCCTTCTGCAATGCTCAGAACACAACTCTGAGAGCTGAAAGCGCTCTTGCTGACGAATACGTAGCAGAAGGCGTAGCAAACACAGATCTGGCTGTATACGTAATCTCCCGTCAGGCTGGTGAATTCTCTGACCGTACAGAAACAGACGGTACAAAGTCCTTCAGACTGACAGATAACGAACAGGCAAACATCGCAAAGCTGGCAGCAGCTTTCGATAGATTTGTTGTTGTTTACAACACCTGCATGATGGATACAGACGCTGTTCGTGAAACAGAAGGCGTTGACGCAGTATTCTTCATGTCCAACGGTGGTTTCCGTGGTTCCGAAGCTCTTGTAGACGTACTTACAGGTGACGTTACACCATCCGGTAAGCTCACTGACACATGGGCACTGGACCTCGATGGCGAATATGGTTATGTTTCCACCCCAGGTTTTGCTAACAATGACGGCAACACAGCAACAGAATACTATCCAGAAGGCATCTTCAACGGCTATCGTTACTTTGATACATGGGGCATCCCAGTAGCATATGAATTCGGTTTCGGTATGTCCTACACCGATTTCGACATCGAAGTAGCTGATGTTGATATCGACGCTGAAGCAGTTACAGTTGTAGTAGATGTAATGAACGTAGGCGCTGTATACTCCGGTAAGGAAGTAGTACAGGTATACTTCTCCGCTCCAGACGGCAGACTTGAAAAGCCATATCAGGAACTGGCAGCATTTGCAAAGACTGACGAACTGAAGCCAGGCGAAAAGCAGACACTTACACTTACATTCGCAACAGAAGACATGAGCTCCTATGACGAAGAACTGGCAGCATACATCGTAGAAGATGGCCAGTATATCATCAGAGTAGGTAACAGCTCCAGAAACACAGTAGTAGCAGCAACAGCAACACTGGATTCTGAACTGGGCTATGTAATCACAGAACAGCTCTCCAACCAGCTCCATCTTGAAGAAAACGCAGTTCTTGAAGAAATCTCCAAGGCAGGCGCAACACCAATCACATACGAAGGCGAAGCAGCAGAAATCGCAGCAGCACCTAAGTTTGTTATTGCAGCAGACGAACTCCCATACGCAAACAATGCATCTGAAAATGACGCTGAAACAATCACAACATATCTCTTCGCAGAAGATGCAGCAGAATATGAAGCACGTGACAGCATCACCCTCAGAACAAAGGCAATCGCAGGTAACCTTGATAACAGAGTAAACGGCAGACAGGGTTACATGGAAACAACATACGCAGAAGTTGTTGAAATCGTTCCAGCACTTCCAGAAGGCATTACAGCAGCTAACGCAAAGCTGACAGACGTATTTGAAGGCAAGATCACAATGGATCAGTTCCTCGCATGTCTCTCCGCTGATGAATGTGCAAGAATCGCAGTTGGCGGTGCTGGCACAATGGAAGAACCAGAAGACATTGAAATGGGCGGCGGCGTTATCGGTGCATCTGCATCCGCAGTAAATGGCGCAGCAGGTCAGACCACACAGGCTTACTACCTCACAAGACACATTCCTGCAATGGTTAACGCAGACGGCCCTGCAGGTATCCGTATTTCCCAGAGCTATCAGCTTGGCGGCTCCAGCGCACAGACATCCTATAACTTCGATGTAGAAGGCAGCGGCCGTTATGTAAAGCTCGTTCTCTCCAATCCAGCAACATCCTATGGCTTCTCCGTATATGAATGGACAATTAAGAGCGGTGACGAAGTTGTTTCCGTTGGTAAGCCAGCAAGCGCAAAGACAGAAGCTGTTAACAGCGGCGAACTTCTTTCCGCAAACAAGATCAACGACGGTAACAATTCCACTCGTTGGGGTTCTGACTGGAACAATGGCGATACAGTTACATCCTGGGTTGTAATCGACCTTGAAGAAGTATACGATCTCTCCAGCATGTCCTTATACTTCGAAGCAGCATACGCAAAGAACTTCGAAATCCAGGTATCCAATGACGGCGAAGAATACACAACAATTTACGAACAGAAGACACCAGATACAAGACTGTATCAGTACTGCACAGCATTCCCAGCAGGCTCCTGCTATGCAATGAGCTGGGATACAGATCTCATTTACAGCGAAGGTGTTGCAATCGGTTCCGAAATGAAGGAATACGGCGTAACAACATGGCTTGCACCAGGTCTTAACATCCACAGAAACCCACTCTGCGGCAGAAACTTTGAATACTACTCCGAAGATCCATTTGTAACAGGTATCTGCGCAGCATACGTAACAATGGGCGTACAGTCCCACCCAGGTATTGGCGTAACCCTTAAGCACTTCTGGGGCAACTCTCAGGAAACAAACAGAAACGCTGAAAACAACGTAATCAGTGAAAGAGCAGCTCGTGAAATTTACCTGAAGGGTTTCGAAATCGGCGTAAAGCTTGCACAGCCAATGTGCATCATGAACTGCTACAACGGCAACAACGGTTGGCCAGGCTCCGACGACTGGGATACAAACGAAGATATCACCAGAGGCGAA
>SVLU01000030.1 GCA_015067795.1 Oscillospiraceae bacterium | reverse complement strand
GTGAATTCCAATTTGTCGGGCGGTTGCATACACTTCTGCGGTTGCATTTCAATGCAACTTTGCAGCCACTTGCAACCCGTATCAAAAATTGCGTTATAATTCATGAAAAAAGCAGCCTTTCGGCTGCTTTTTTCAATGATATCCGTTCCTTATGGAACGGGTGATATAGCTGAAGCTATGATATCTGCTTTGCAGATGATATACGCTTCGCGTATGAAGGAACGGATATTATATCACACTTGCGAAGCAAGTATATCATGCGGTGCAAACCGTATATCATATCGCTCATGCGATATTTAAATCTCCATTGTATTTTCCGAAATTTGTGTTATAATTCCTATAGCACACTTGAATTAAGGAGAATTCACTATGGACAATATCAACGAGCTGGAATTATTTGACTGCCCTGTATGTCAGGGTTCAGGTCTTATTGAAGAGGAAAACGGCTGGTGTGTTTACGCTTCCTGTCTGGACTGCGGCACTCACACTGCGGAAGTTCCATTTAACAACGAGGAAGAAAAGCTGGAGGCTATCCGCCGTGTAACAAATCTCTGGAACATCGGCAAGGTCATTTCCGGTGCTAACGGTGAATAATAAAGTACAAAAAGGACTTGCAGATGCAAGTCCTTTGAGTATAGATCACAACAGGAGGATATTTAAATGAAAAAATTCTTAGCCCTTTTAATGGCGTTTATCATGGTATTCAGCCTTACCGGCTGTGCTTTCTTAGCAAACACGGCAGATATTGGTATCATTGGTGGTGCTGACGGCCCAACCGAGATATTCATTACCGAAGAAACAGAAACGGAAGAAGCAGTACAAGATACCGAGGAATTTGACGAAGCAGACGAAACCGATATACCAGAAGCAGCAGAAGACACGGATTTAGCCGAGGATGGCTATTATTACAGTGCAGAAGACGTTGCTTTATACATATACACATACGGCAAACTGCCTGATAATTTCATCACTAAAAACGAAGCCAGAGATTTAGGCTGGGAAGGCGGCAGCGTTGAAGAATATGCCGAGGGCTGTGCTATCGGCGGCGATAAATTCGGCAACCGTGAAGGTCTGCTCCCGAAAGCAGACGGTCGTGTTTACTATGAGTGTGACATAGATACAAATGGTGAAAACAGCCGTGGCGCAAAGCGTATCGTATTCTCAAACGACGGTCTTATCTATTACACCGAGGACCATTACGAAAGCTTCACCCTGCTCTATGGGGAGGAATAAACTATGACCGTAGTATTGGACGGATGCATGATGCAGGACCGTAATTCAGCTCACGATCATATCAAAACCCAGCTCGATTTTCCGGATTATTACGGTCGTAATCTCGATGCTCTTTACGATCTCCTTACAGAGCGTGGCGAGCCTCTCACAATTCTGGTGCAGAACCATACCAAAATTTATACCGGTGCAGTTTTGAATACATTATACGATGCTTCTGCGCACAATTCTGCACTAAATATAATAGTCGAACGAAATTTATAGTATTAGTTTTGTTTTATGCATGAATTGCTTAAAATTTATTTTTATAATAAAGTTCTTTAAATTTTGCATCTAATAATGCAAATTAAAGTCAATTTTAGCCTATATATGGGAGGCCTTTCCCTGAAATGCAGGGCGATATAGTATATGTGGACTATGACCTTAGTTCCTGGCGTTATATGAGTCACGAGCAGAACAAAACAAGAAAAGCTTTATACGCCTATGTGATCGGCCGTTCGTTTCAGGATAGCTGTTGTATAATAGATACAAAAGGCGGTGGAAGTGCTTATGGTGGAAAGTGGAAACCATCGAAGCCCGAGGATTATCGCTTATTGGGACAGCCTGGAGAAATCAAGGTCACCTATACCAAGAATGGATCAAAGATAGAGACGAAAATCGGAAATGATGGTAGAGCTGTCGCAGAAAGACATTACACTAATCACAATTTTCCTAAATTTCATAGTAACCCGCACGATCATCACATCAACTGGGAATCACCACGATACGGAATCCCAAACTTTGAAAAACCGCATATCAATTACTGGCCTGATGTATATCCGGATGGAGCACCTGAATTTAAAGCTATTGGAGGTTTATGTATGAACTACAGGGTCAATTCAGAAGAAGACAATCGCTTTAAGACGATCAGCGACTTTAAAGATTGTTTGATACGTGGCGGTGAGGTTGAGTTTCAATGGAAAAATAATACTTATTCAATTGGTGGTTATGACAAGTATGCCATTTGTATGGACAATCAAGAAGAAACAGAAAAAATATGTGACACACCAGATGAAGTTCTTGATTATATGGTAGGTGAAGATATATTGCGTGATGTTATCACAGACGTTACTGTCACTTGGCGTACAATTTAAGATAGATTGTAAACTATCTATTTTATCTGAATTTTGCTGGATTCTTTAATGACACTCAAATCAACAAAACTCCGTTCTCACAGAGAGCGGAGTTTTGTTTCGGTGGCTTGATTATGAGTCATGCGCAGAATAAAACAAGAAAAACTTTAAATGCCTTTGTGAGTGGCTGTTCGTTTCAGGATAACTGTGGTATAATAGACATAAAGGGCGGCGGAAGTGCTTATGGAGGTAAATGGCGACCAAATCCAAACAAACCAAACGACATGGCTTTTGTTGGAGAACCAAATTCAAGACAACGCCACTTCATTCCTACTAAGAAGGGCGGATATTGGGTTGAAGGAAAATATAACGAGAATGGAAAAGCAGAGATGATTCGTCACGAAACTGGTCACGCAGAAGGTTCAGGTCACTCCAATCCACACGACCACAAGATCGAATGGGTAGGACCGGATAACCATCCTGAATGGGGAGAAATAATAAATTATCCTGACGGAAATGTCCCGGATTTTAAAAACTATTACATGAATGGAGCAACCGCAATGGTAAATTACAATCCTGAAACATTACGATTTAAAACTATAAGCGAATTTAAATGGAGTATGAATTGTGGTGCAGAAGTTGTAATTGAATGGAAGGATAAAGAATTTGGTATTTGGTCAAATAGGAATACAATTCGTATTACCTCAGATAGCAGCACTGAGCAGAATTTTTATTCTGCTGATGATGCCCTGGAATATCAAGTCTGCGGAGACCGCCTTCGTGACGTGATCACCCAAGTTACCGTTATTGACCGTACTGTTTAAATAATTCACCTCCCATGTGACATACTACATGGGAGGTGTTTTTATGTGTACAGCTTTATCCTTTGATCACTTTTTCGGACGCAATATGGATCTTGCTCATCCCTTTAACCATTCCCCTATCTATATTCCGAAAGGCTTTGAATACCTGAATCGTGCTTGTGATAAGCACGAAACTGTCAAACGGTCAATTCTCGGCATGGGTACGATGATAGACAACCATCCGGCAATGGCAGAGGCTATGAACGAGCATGGCTTAGGCTGTGCTGGACTGAACTTTACAGAATACGCCTATTTCGAGCCAAATCCTGTTCCAAACAAAACTAATATCGCACCTTATGATTTCATTCTTTGGGTTTTATCAAATTTTGATACTGTCTATGAAGTTGAAGAAGCCATAAAGGATATCGAACTTGTAAACATACCGATAAACAAGAAAACTCCCATTCCCACTCTACATTGGATGATATCCGATAAAAGTGGCCATTCCATCGTGGTTGAAAAGACAAGAGAAAGGCTGTCCTCTTATAAAAATCCTGTGGGAGTTATGGCAAATGACCCAACATTTGACTGGCATCTTACCAATCTGAACGAATATATAAAGCTCTCCCCTGCCCCTCCCAAGGCCACAATTTGGTCTGACCACCCATTAACCGCCCTTGGCATCGGAGCAGGTACTTTGGGAATACCGGGGGATTTTTCCTCGGTATCACGATTTGTGCGTACAGCATTTTTAAGAGCAAATTTACCCAAAAACCACTCTTTAGCTCAGTTTTTCCATATTCTGGACAACGCGGCAATGGTCAGAGGCGGTGTTCTCACCGAAGATGGGGCTTACGATCAAACTCTGTATTCCTCCTGTATGGATCTTAAAAATGGTATTTACTATTATAAAACATACGAAAATAACCGCATAAATGCGGTTAGATTCTGTAATGATGAAAAAATCAGGGTTTTTCCTTATTTGGATGAACAGGATATAAATTTTCAGAATTAGAAAAAACGTGCTGTCCTATATGAACAGCACGTTTTATGATTTTATTTCTTTCTCTCCGGAATCAGGAATATGAATACCAGAGAACTAATGAGCAGCATAAACGGATAGAACAGATTAGGAATAATCTGGAAAGCAGAAATATCAAATCCCATTTCTGTTACCGCAGAAACCGCAACCAGCATCTGTGCACCGTAAGGGATAATACCCTGGAAGATACAGGAGAAGGTATCGAGGATAGAAGCTGCCTTTCTCGGTGTAACATCGTAATCAACCGCCATTTCCTTTGCGATTGGGTTTGCGATAACGATAGCAACGGTATTGTTTGCAGTTGCAATGTCCATAGCACCTACAAGGAGACCCATGCCAAGCTGGCCGCCCTTCTTACCCTTAAATACACTCTTTATCCAGGCAAGGAGAGCATCAAAGCCGCCGTACTCACGAATGAGTGCACAGATTGCCGCAACAAGGACAGCAACCATTGTAGTCTCATACATACCTGCTACACCTGAACCCATATTTGCAAGCAGGTCAGTTGCCTGAACAGCACCGGTAGCCAGCACGATAATCGAACCGGAGAGAATACCGATAAGCAGAACTACAAATACATTGATACCGATAATACCGCCGATAAGAACGAGAACATAAGGAATGATCTGGATAAGCTCATATTCCTGTGGTTCAAATGCACCGGAGTATGTATTGATAGAAAGCACGAGAGTGATGATGAGTGTTACAAGAGCAGCAGGAAGTGCTATCCAGAAGTTTTCACGGAACTTGTCCTTCATTGCACAGCCCTGACCGTTACAAGCCGCAATAGTTGTATCAGAGATAAAGGAAAGATTATCACCAAACATAGCACCGCCCATAACTGCACCGATGCAGAGAGGAAGACTAAAGCCGGAAGCTGCGGAAACCGCTGCACCAATAGGTGCGATGAGAGTGATAGTGCCAACGGAAGTACCCATAGCACAGGATACAAAGCAGCTTACAACAAAGAGAACCGCAACAGCAAATCTTGGTGGGATAACAGACAGCAGAAAGTAAGCTACACTGTTTGCACTGCTTCTGCCAACAACGCCGACAAAAATACCGGCCATCATGAAAATGAGTATCATAGTGATAATATTCTTATCACCAACACCACGGCTCATGATCGTAAGCTTATCTTCAAACTTAAGCTCACGGTTCTGCATACAAGCCACCAGAAGAGCTATCAGGAAGATAACAACAATCGGGATACTGTAAAAGCCCATTGATATCTTCATCACGTATTCAAACAGAATGCCGAGACCCAGATACAGCACCAAAAATACACCGATTGGCAATAAAGCTTTTGGATTACCTTTTTTCATATTTTTCCTCCATGTTTTTATTTAGTCCGAAAGACATAATAACGGATTTACTCAATTCTGTCAATCATAAGAATGTATTACATCAATTTCTCAGGATAAACTATATTGGAGGTGATACATTTTGTCAAAAAAAGGAATGGCAAGACCTGATTGGACTCATACGAAGCCAAGAAATGAAATGCCACCTGTACCGGAAATTCAGGGTAAGGCCAAGCATACAAAAGCTAAAGTAAATCCCATCGTGGCAGGTACAAGCGGAAGTGATATGAAGGTCTGGCATACGGCTAAAAACAGTAAATAATTCATAAAGAACTACCTTTAACAAAGGCCCCCTTGTGTAAAGGGGGCTGTCAGCCATAGGCTGACTGGGGGATTGTTTGCTGAATTGTTTCAAAAACCCCATAGTTCCATATAAGCTAATAACATCTTTTCAACAACCCCTCCGTCAAAATCTTCGATTTTGCCACCTCCTCTTGCACAGGGGAGGCTTTTTTGACAGTCTTAGAACTACTTTCATCGAAAAGCCGTTCTTTTAGTAATATATTGAAACAAATCAAAAAATAATGTATGATATAAACATACTTAACAGCATTGGAGGTGCAAAACATGATGGAATTACGTGGTAAATTTGGAACTGCAAAGGTATTTACTGATGTAGTCGATGAGGAATCTGTTAATCAGGTCATCACTCTTCTTAATCAGCCCTATATTGAGGGAAGTAAAATTCGCATGATGCCCGATATCCACGCAGGAGCAGGCTGTACAATAGGCACAACAATGACCGTAAAAGATAAAATATGTCCTAACCTTGTGGGTGTTGACATCGGCTGCGGTATGGAGACCATACGCATTAAAGAGAAGCATATTGAACCGCAAAAGCTGGATAAGCTCATAAGAGCGGAAATTCCATCGGGATTTGATATCCGTTCTGCTCCTCACCGCTATGCAAATGATATTGACCTTTCTGAGCTTTACTGCATAAAGAAGGTAAATCCCGACAGAGCATACAGAAGCATCGGCACTCTCGGCGGTGGTAATCACTTTATCGAAGCCAACAAGGACGATAACAGTAATATTTATATCGTCGTTCACTCAGGCAGCAGGCATCTTGGACTTGAGATTGCAAAATACTATCAGGAATTAGCATATAATGAACATTCTCATCTTCCAAAACCCCTTGCCTATGTGGAAGGTACACTTTTTGACCAGTATCTCCATGATATGCGTATTGCCCAGCGTTTTGCAGAGCTTAACCGCAAGGCAATGATGGATACCATCGTAAAAGGCATGAAGCTCCATGTGACAGATCAGTTTACCACTATCCACAATTATATTGATGTGGATAATATGATTTTGCGTAAGGGTGCTGTTTCCGCAAAAAAAGGAGAAAGGCTCCTCATTCCAATCAATATGCGTGACGGCAGTCTTATCTGCACAGGCAAAGGCAATGAGGACTGGAACTGCTCCGCTCCTCACGGTGCAGGTCGCCTTATGAGCAGGAAGGCCGCAAAGGGTGCGTTTACAGTATCAGAGTTCAAAAAACAGATGGAGGGCATTTATACCACATCCGTAAACCGTGAGACTCTCGATGAGTGCCCCATGGCTTATAAGACCATGGATGATATTGTAAATAATATTGACACTACCGTAACTATTGAAGCTGTCATTAAGCCAATTTATAACTTCAAAGCAGGGGAAGAATAAAACCTAAATGCCGCAGTTTTCACTGCGGCATTAATTATTAGTCTATTATCCTGCCATCGGTAGAAACCGTAACCACCTGCCATGGGATAAATTTTCCGCTTGCCTGCAGAGCATTTTTAACTGCATTTTCAATACCGCCGCAGCATGGCACTTCCATACGAACAACAGTTACGCTCTTAATATCGTTATTCTTGATTATCTGTGTCAGCTTTTCGGAATAGTCCACCATATCAAGCTTTGGACAGCCGATAAGGGTGATATGATTTCTGATAAAGTCATTGTGGAAATTACCATATGCAAAAGCTGTGCAGTCAGCGGCAACAAGGAGCTTTGCACCGTTGAAATAAGGAGCGTTCACCGGCACAAGCTTTATCTGTACCGGCCACTGACGAAGCTGAGATACAGCCTTAGTGCTGGGTACATATTCTTCAACCTTACGCTTTATTGCCTTGGACTGTGTGCCGGGGCATCCGCATGGGAGCGGAGCTTTTTCCTTCGCCTTGTTTGCCATTACGGCAGCTTCGTCATAAGCGGCGGCTTCACGTTCAACGAAGCTTATTGCACCTGTTGGGCAGGCAGGAAGACAATCACCAAGACCGTCACAGTAGTCATCTCTTAAAAGCCTGGCTTTACCGTTTACCATGCCGATTGCCCCTTCATGACAGGCTTCTACACAAATACCGCATCCGTTGCACTTTTCTTCATCTATATTGATAATCTTTCTGATCATAATTTTATCCTCCTGTTGATTTTATGGTCTTATTCTAATATAATAATCTCAACAAGTATGTTGTTATAACAACAAAAGGATTAAACTTTATGAATTATTTTTTCTTATCAAAAACTCAGCTTTTCCGTGGTACGGATGAAGATGAGATTAAAGCAATGCTGAACTGCTTCGGTGCTTCAACAAAACGCTTTGAAAAGGGCGAGACCATCTTTCACGCAGGTGATGTTATAGACCACATTGCTATGGTTTTAGATGGCAGCATCACCATCGAGAACGATGATATATGGGGAAACAGGAGTATTTTAAATCATATTGAACCGGGTATGCTTTTCGGAGAAACCTACGCCTGTATCATGGGAACACCTATGCTTGTAAATGCCGTTGCCGCAAAAAAGTCTGCTGTTTTGTTCCTAAATATAGGAAAAGTTCTCAAAATCTGCCCCAATTCCTGCGGATTTCACAATAAGATCGTCACAAATCTTCTGCACATATCCGCAGAAAAAAACCTCCATCTCTCCCAGCGCATTCTCCACACATCTTCAAAAACTATTCGCGGCAGGCTGCTTTCATATTTTTCCGAACAGGTGCAAAAACATGGCAGTTACCGTTTCACCATCCCCTTTAACCGTCAGCAGCTTGCGGATTATCTAAACGTCGACCGAAGTGCGATGAGTAATGAGCTTTCCAAAATGAAGGCTGACGGTATTTTGGATTTTGAAAAGAATACATTTACATTGTTTTGACAAAAAAACCTGCCGTATCATCCGATACAGCAGGTTTTTATCATTATTTCAGCATAATACTGTTATTAAGAAGCTGTGTGCCGTAGATAAACAGCACGTCCTGATCGTCAAACTCAATGAAATTTCCGATAAGACCACTCTGGATATAGCGGGTGTCCACAAGGGTTATCTTCCCATAGCCCTCCACCATTAATGGCACTAAACTTGCTGCATACGAGTCTCTGAACACCACAAGCTCCTTGTCAGCGTTGGCATTTGGGTTCTCAATCACCACCAGTGCATCAGCACCGCACAGGAACATTTCGTATGGGTCACGTCCGAAGGCAGCTTCCATATCGTAAATGGGCATCTCCACCGGTTTGCCGGTGTCATAGCTTGTGACCGTACAGTTTTCAAGGGTATCGCTTGTGAGATAGTAGATAGTATCGGGCGATAAAGGCAGAGCAGACTGACCGTAGTACACACCGTAAAATGGGTTGTCCAGCGTATTCAGGGTATACCTGTCATCCAATGCTGCACCCATAGCATTCCCAAGGGCTTCCGCAACAGGCAGCAGAGCCTCCTGCCTCCAATGGGTATCTGTTCTGTAATAATCGCTTATTGTCAGCTTGTCTGTGATGTCAATATACTCCATGTATTCGGTTTTCTCCCGCATGGTGCTTATCAGTTCATCATAGTCAATGCTGAGATAGCCGTTCTTTTCAGCCAAGAAGTAATTCTTATCAGGAATGATTGAAAAATAGAGCTTTGTGTCAGTATCGGCAAGATATCTGTCATAAATGTTCTGAAAATGCTTGGCTGTATTATTCAGCATATCCTCATTGAGAGGGTATTCAAGCTTTGACACATGACCCTCTGCAACAAAAATGTCGTTGTTGTCAGATTTCCCCAAAATTCCAAGTGCCGTAACAGCCTTTAAACCTCTGAACCCATCCCGCATGGGGAACTGATCCTGAGTGTAAGCTTCAAAATCCTCCATAAATTCACCGGAAAGCAGAGTTTCTGAGCTTAATTCCGGGAACTGAGCAAGCACTCGCCGTTCACTTTCGGAGAAATCATCAGGTGATTTCAAAAGAAAAGCAAGAGTAAGTCCAAAAAGCAGAACAGCCATTATTGAAATCACTATATAATTCTTATACTTTTTCATGGTACTCCCCTTTCCTAAAATCTGAAATAGAGGAATGGATTGAATGAACCGTCCACAAGATAGGCAGTGCAGAGAATAAACAGCAGTACCAATACCACAGGCTCACAAAAAGCCATAACTGTGCCGCCGTGCTTAGTCTTGCTTACAGCGTTTACAGTAAGCTTTGGAAGTGGTGTTGCACCGATGATGCCGATAACAATGATAACAGCATAGCTCCGCAGATAATAGCTGAACTCAGCACTGACAAGAGGTATATCTCCCGCTCCGAACATTGCTCCGATATAGCTGAAAGCCTCCCTCATGGAATCAGCATTGAAGATAACAAAGCTTATCAAAACAAAGAACAGCACATAAATATGGCAAAGCACCCTTGACTTCTCAAGTGGTTTCAGCAGCCAGAGCTTTTCAATTACCAAAAGTACCGCAAACCATAAGCCCCAAACAACGAAATTCCATGCCGCACCGTGCCAGAAGCCCGTCAGCATCCATACAACCAAAATATTGAACAGCCATCGTGGCTTTGTTACACGATTGCCGCCCATTGGGATATACACATAATCCCTGAACCATGTCCCCAGGGACATATGCCATCTTCTCCAGAATTCGGTAATACTCCTTGAAATATAGGGATAGTTGAAATTCTCAAGAAGGTCAAAGCCGAAAATCTTCGCAAGACCAATGGCCATATCGCTGTACCCTGAAAAATCAAAATAGATGTGCAGCGTGAAGGTAAGCGCATACAGCCAGTAAAACAGCACGGCTTTATCCCCTGAGCTTTGAAAAACATCACATAATTCGCCCAAAACATTGGCAATAAGGACTTTTTTAGCCAAGCCCAGCACAAATCTGCGTATACCCTGAGCAATCTTTTCTGTGGTATGCTTTCTCTCTGCAAGCTGAATTGCAATATCCGAGTACCTTACAATAGGGCCTGCAATAAGCTGAGGAAACAGAGCAACGTATGCACCAAGGGAGATGATATTCCTCTGGGCAGGAACTTTTCCGCGATAAACATCAATGGTATAGCTGATGATCTGGAATGTATAGAAGCTGATACCGATTGGCAAAGCAATTCTCAAAAGCGGTACTGATACACCAAACACCTCATTGAAGTTGGCGATAAAGAAATCGGCGTATTTGAAATAACCAAGACTCAAAAGGCCGGTCACCACAGACAGCACCAGGAAAAGCTTATCCCATTTTTTACCGTGGTACTTTTCAATAAGCAGTCCGAAAACATAGCCCAGGAATATTGATACCGCCATCAGCACCACATATCTCGGCTCACCCCATGCGTAAAATGCAAGGCTGAACAGTAAAAGCACAGCGTTTTTCAATTTTTCAGGTGCTGTGAAGTATGCAAGCAGCACAGCGGTAAGGAAGAAGAATATAAACGGAATACCCGAAAACAGCAAAGCTTTCACCGTCCTTATATAAAGTAATAGCCGCCGTAATGCGGAAGGAGTCAAACATATTATACCATATATCAGGAAAAATATCGACCCATCCGCCTTACAGGCGGCTTAATTTTCAAATAATCTTATCTCTTATGCTTCAAGAGCTTCAGGACACATAACGAAGAATACTGTGTTGTCAACATGGTCAACGATCATTTCTTCAGCTTCAACACAGATGTTCCATCTCATATCAGCGGTGGACACCAGATTATTCATGAAGCTGTCAACATCAGCACCATCTTCAAGAGTAAATACATAACCTACAAATGCAATGGAGCCGATCATCGGAGCAAACATAACGCCTTCTTCAAAGCCTGTGATCTCGGTTGTAAAACCGGAAAGATAGCCTTCTTCAACAGGCATTGTTGCAGGAGCGAAAAGGATAGCAGGATTTGTGATAAGGTGATCTGCCGCTTCCTGTGCTGTCATGCCCGGGTTTGCTGTGAGAGTTTCGGTGAAGTCTGCAAGCAGAGTCTGACCAAGGGTTGAATCTGTTGCTTCTGCATCTGTTGTGCCTTCGTTTTCAGGTGTTTCTTCGGTTGTACCTTCAACAGTTTCTTCTGTGTTTTCTTCAGAATTATCTTCTGTTGTTGTATTTTCCGGTGGGTTAACTGTTTCTTCGCTGTCATTTGCACAAGCGACAAGTGTAAACATCATAACAATAGCAAGAAGTAAGCTGATAATCTTTTTCATTGATTTTCTCCTTAGTTTAATTGACTCATCTGAGTCCACGTCATTTTAACTTTGAACAGGAGCTTTGTCAAGTCCAAATGCTGTAATTCCGAACAAATTTACAGTTTTGACATAATAATCAGCAAAGCCATTTTCCCTTTGGAAAGACCTCATCCGCTATCCCGCAGAGGCTGTCCCATTTTTTCTTTGCAGGCTCGTCGTATATGGCTACCACGTAAAATCCGGCGTTCTTGGCTGTCCTTGCGGCAAAGAAGGCATCCTCAAAAACCGCCGTTTCATGGGGCTTGCCGCCTAAACGCTTTGCCGCTTCTATGTACACATCGGGTTCTGATTTACCCACTCCGATTTCCTCGCAGGAGAGCAGAAATTCAAAGTACTGCTTTATTCCCAGCCTTGTAAGACACTTATCAACAAGAGCTTCACCTGTATTGGAAGCAACGCACATCTTAACTCCGTCACGTTTCAGCTTTTTCAGATACTCCGTAACCCCCTCTTTGACCGGAACATCCTTTCTGTAATGCTCTGCCATTATTTCAAACATCTCGTTATTGGCTTCCTCTGCTGTTACCGGCAGGTTGAATTCATTGACAAAAAGCTCTGCCGCCTCAGGCAGAGTTATCATAAGGGTCTTTCTTAAAGCATCCTCAACATTCTCCGTAACTCCCATCTTGGCGAGATATTCTCTGCCCAAGTTTTTCCAATAGCCCATGGAGTCAACCAAAGTTCCGTCCATATCAAATATCGCAAATCTTTTATCCATGCTTTTCACCATTTTCTCTCAAGTCTACTGAGATTATATATTCATTGTCCCACTTTTGCAACACCACAAATTTGTTGTAGAAAACAAAAAACAACAATGCTATAATATTCTATGTTGAAATGTATCAAAGGAAGTGAGCTTATGATCTTTTGTGTAGAGGACGACAACGCAATCCGTGACCTGATGATATACACGCTGAACGCTTCCGGCTTCACTGCCGAGGGCTTTTCAGACGGCAAATCATTTTTCGAAGCTCTCGCCGTAAGAACTCCACAGCTTATCATGCTTGATATTATGCTTCCGGGAGAGGATGGTCTTTCCATTCTTAAACGTCTCCGCTCCCATTCTCTGACTGCTGATATTCCTGTAATAATGGCAACAGCCAAGGGCACGGAATACGATAAGGTCATAGGTCTTGATCTCGGTGCTGACGATTATCTTACAAAGCCCTTCGGTATGATGGAAATGGTCTCCCGTGTTAAGGCTGTTCTCAGAAGATCCGCCCGTAAAGGCGCAGTCCATAATCTTTCTGTGGGCGGTCTTGAGCTGAGTCCAAGTGAGCATACGGTTTCGGTTTTTGGTGAACGGGTACAACTCACTCTGAAGGAATTTGAGCTTCTCAGAAAATTCATGACAAGCCCCGGGCTTGTTTTCACAAGAGAACAGCTTCTTTCCAGCATCTGGGGTGCCGACTTTATCGGTGAGACCAGAACCGTTGACGTACATATCGGCACACTCCGCACCAAATTAGGTGCTTGCGGCGAGTATATCGAAACTGTCCGTGGTGTGGGCTATCGTATGGAGGCTAAGGTATGACCAAACGCATCTTTCGTGCCATCTGCATCGTAGCCATATCAACCTTTTTAGCTGCTCTCGTCCTTATAACCGGTGTTCTGTATGACTACTTCTCAGAAATGCATCTGTCGCAGCTGGGCACTCAGGCAGAGCTTACAGTTCAGGGTGTCATGCTGGATGGTCTAAGCTATTTTGAAGGTCTGGAGACATCGGAATTCCGTATTACATGGGTGGCGCATGACGGTACTGTTATATACGACAGCGTCAGCAATCCCGAAAATATGGAAAATCATCTGGACCGCGAAGAGATCCAGAAAGCAATTCAAACAGGCTACGGTGAAAGCTCCCGTTATTCCACTACCATGATGGAAGAACAGCTCTACGTTGCCCAAAAGTTGAATAACGGTTCTGTTATCCGAGTTTCCGATTCGCAGTATACACCGCTCACCCTGATTTTAAGTATGCTGCACCAGATAATTATTGCCGTAATCATAGCTGTCGCTGTTTCCCTTGTTATTGCCTTTCACCTTTCCAAAAGCATCGTCAAGCCCCTCAACACCATCAACCTCGACAAACCGGCTGACAATCAGGCTTATGAAGAGCTGTCACCGCTCCTTGAACGCATCAGCAGTCAGCAGCAGCAGCTGAAGCTCCAGGCGACAGAGCTGCAGCAGAAAAAGGATGAATTTGAAACCACCACAAGCAACATGACCGAGGGTCTTGTTTGGCTTAACGAGGAGGGCATAATTCTCAGCATCAACAATTCTGCGGCAAGAGTTTTCGGGACTGACAACAGCTGTATCGGCAAAAACCTGCTCCTGCTAAATAATTCCACCGAAATGCACGAGCTTCTTTGCAGAGCAAGAGAGGGCGAGCATACGGAAATGGTCATTCCTCTTGACAGCTCCAATTATCAGTTTATTGCAAGTCCCGTTACTTCAGGCAGCTCAATCTCAGGTATATCCATACTCATTCTGAACATAACGGAAAAGGCAAAGGCGGAGCAATTACGCCGTGAATTCACTGCAAATGTTTCTCATGAATTAAAAACCCCGCTCCACACCATCTCCGGCTATGCGGAGCTTCTTTCAAACGGCATGGTCAAAGAGCAGGATGTGCCGAAATTCTCCTCACAGATCTATTCCGAAACAAAACGTCTTATCTCTCTGATAGAGGATATAATCAAACTGTCCCATCTTGATGAGGGCGGCAATGATATGCAGCGTGAGGACGTTGACCTCTACACTCTGGCGGAATACACGGTCAAAAGCCTTTCCGCAAGTGCGGAGGTGGCTGGTGTTGCCATCAATCTGGGCGGTTCATCCGCTCCCATGCACGGTATTCCTCAGCTTCTGGGCGGTATAATTTATAATCTCTGTGACAATGCAATAAAATACAACAGAGAGAACGGAACGGTAGATGTTTCGGTACAGCCTCTGCAGGACACCATTGTCCTCACCGTTTCCGACAGCGGTATCGGTATTCCATACGAAGATCAGGAACGTATCTTTGAACGCTTCTACCGTGTTGATAAAAGCCATTCAAAGGAAATGGGCGGCACAGGTCTGGGGCTTTCTATCGTAAAGCATTCCGCAAAGCTCCACAACGCTCAGATACAGCTTGAAAGTGTTCTTAACAAGGGTACAACTGTCACCGTCACATTCCCAAAATAATGTAAATCTTTTAAACTTTACATAGATTTTACAATGTCGATATTACGGATTTGATATACTTGTGATATAGTATCAGTATAATGAAAAATTGTGTGCCTCAGTAAAAGAAAGATAAAAAGAAGGAGTATTCACAATGGACATTTTTGATGTACTTACCATGATTGGCGGCCTTTGTCTGTTCCTTTTCGGTATGAACATTATGGGTCAGGCTCTTGAACGCCGTGCCGGCAGCAGTCTCAGATCTCTCCTGGGTAAGATGACCAGCAAAAAATTTGTAGGTCTCCTTACCGGTATGGCAGTTACTGCAGTAATCCAGAGTTCCTCCGCAACCACCGTTATGGTAGTCGGCTTCGTTAACTCCGGTCTTATGACACTTAAGCAGGCTATCAATGTTATCATGGGTGCCAACGTAGGTACCACCATCACCAGCTGGATCCTCAGCCTCAGCGGCATCGACAGCGGCAATGTCTTTGTTAAGCTGTTGAAGCCAACCTCTTTTACGCCTATACTTGCACTTGTCGGTGTCGTTTACTATGTTTTCATGAAGAACGACAAGAAAAAGGACACCGGTCTTATCCTTCTTGGCTTTGCAACTCTGATGTTCGGTATGGATACAATGAGTGATGCTGTAAGCGGTCTTGCTGATATTCCCGCATTCCAGCAGCTCTTCATCATGTTCCAGAATCCTCTTCTCGGCCTGCTGGCAGGTGCACTGCTCACAGCCATAATTCAGTCCTCCTCCGCTTCCGTCGGTATTCTCCAGGCACTTGCCGTAACAGGTCAGGTAACCTTTGGTGCTGCCGTACCTATCATTATGGGCCAGAACATCGGCACCTGTGTTACAGCTATGCTCTCCTCCGTTGGTGCTAATAAAAACGCAAAGCGTGCAGCTTTGGTTCATCTCAGCTTCAACATAATCGGTTCACTCCTTCTTCTTGCCGTATACTGCATCATCAAAGCGATTTTCAAACCGCTTATCCTTGATGAATCAGCCTCAATGATCGGCATTGCTGTGTTCCACTCCATCTTCAATGTACTCTGTACCATTATCCTCCTGCCAATGTCCGGCCTCCTTGAAAAGCTGGTATGTAAGCTTGTTCCGGACAGCGAGGTTTCCGATACTGTGGAAAAACTCGACGAACGTCTCCTTACAACTCCACCTCTTGCAATCAAGCGCTGCCATGACTACACAATTGAAATGGCAAACTGTGCTGTAAATACCCTCAAGAGCGGTCTTACCTCTCTTACAGGTTACACTCCCGAGCTTGCTCAGACAATCCGTGACGGAGAAGACGCAACCGATCTTTACGAAGATTCTCTCGGCACTTACCTTGTAAAGCTCAGCGGTACACGTCAGCTCAGTAACAACGACAGCGAAACCGTTACAAAGCTCCTGAAGATGATCGGTGACTTTGAACGTATTTCCGACCATGGCGTAAATCTTCTTATGTCCGTTGAAGAAATCCGTGAAAAGGGTATCATTCTTACTGACGGTGCTCAGGAAGAGCTTAAGGTCCTCTTTGCCGCTGTTGACGAGATCCTCGACCTCTCTCTTGAAGCATTTGTCAAGAATGATGCTTCCATCGCAGAAAAGGTTGAGCCTCTTGCACAGCTCATCGACAAGCTTAAGGAAAAGCTCAGAACACGTCATATCCTGCGTATGCGTCAGGGTAACTGCAGTATTGAAGCTGGCTTTGTATGGTCTGATATGCTCACAACTCTCGAACGTGCTGCCGGCCATTGCTCCAACATCGCAGGCTGCATCATCGACTCCGCTAACCACAATCTCAATCTCCACGAATCCCTCAGAGATACACGTACAAACAGCGCTGATTTTGAAAAGATGTATCTTGAATACAAGCACAAGTACGCTCTGGCAAAGCTGCCGCAGTAATCACAATTATCGGAGACATTTATGGAACTATTAAGACAGAAGAAAGGCTTTATATGCGATATGGACGGTGTTATCTATCACGGTAACCGTCTGCTCCCGGGGGTTAAGGAATTTGTTGAATGGCTCCAGCGTGAGGATAAGCAGTTTCTGTTTCTTACAAACGCAAGCCACCGCTCACCAAGAGAATTACAGCAGAAGCTTCTGAGAATGGGTCTTGATATAAGCGAGGACCATTTCTACACCAGTGCTCTTGCAACAGCCAAATTCCTTGAAAGCCAGGCTCCCGGCTGCTCTGCTTATGTTATCGGTGAGCATGGTCTTTACAACGCTCTCTACGACGCAGGCATTACCATCAACGATGTAGACCCTGACTTTGTTGTAGTCGGTGAAACCGATACATTCGGCTACGACCACATCATGAAGGCAATGAACCTTATCTATAAGGGTGCTCGTCTTATCGCGACCAATTATGACATCACCGCTCCTTTTGATACAGGCATCGTTCCTGCCTGCCGTGCTTTCGTTGCTCCCATCGAAGCGGCAACCGGCAAAAAGGCATATTATATCGGCAAGCCCAATCCCCTCATGATGCGTACCGGTCTCCAGCTTCTTGGAGTCCATTCCTCCGAAGCCGTCATGGTGGGTGACAGAATGGATACCGACATCATTGCAGGCATCGAATCAGGCCTTGATACCGTTTTGGTCCTCTCCGGTATATCCGACCGTGAAACTATCCAGCAATTCCCCTACCGTCCGAGAATTATTTTGAACGGCGTAGGTGAAATACCGGGATAAAATAAGATAGTCAAAACCTCCGGCTAAGCCGGAGGCTTGATTAAGCCCTAGAAGGGCTTTTTACTGGCAAGTGCCCCTCAAGGGGCCCGAAAAGTTTGACGACCGCATTGCTTTTTCGGGCTGCCCCTTAAGGGG
>SVLU01000029.1 GCA_015067795.1 Oscillospiraceae bacterium | reverse complement strand
CATGACAATCCCTCCGTCACGGCTACGCCGTGCCACCTCCCTTTACACAAGGGAGGCTTTGGTACGGTACAAAACCGCATATAACGCACAACACCCAACGGTGTATAGAAGTGAGCACTTTCATCTGCGCGATGATATACTATCATACGAAAGTCAACGATGCAAGATCAGCCACAGCAGTTTGAAGTGCTGTGGCTGTAACCGTCTTATGACTCTCGCCCTTTTGCGATGCGTGCTTCTGTTTTAAAACAATTATGCTTTGACGATGCTTCTTGCAAGCTTGATAAGGTCGCTGTTTTTGATAACGCCGTCACCTGTTACGTCTGCATAGTAAACCTGAGCATCGCTGAATTCAACGATGTGAACCAGATATCTTGCAAGTGCGATAACGTCTGCATTTGTTATCATGCCGTCAAGGTTAACGTCACCCATATCGGGGGTATAGAGAAGCTGGAGTGTAAGAGAGTCATAGCTTACGCTGTTCTTTGCACTGCCTCTTGCGGTGGTCATGTTGGTATCGTACCAGTCGTCCTCATTGTACTTAAAGGAGATTGTATGCTCACCGGCTGTCAGAAATACATACAAATGGGTACTGAGCTGGAAGTCGTACTTTACACATGGGAATACCATTGTGCCGATGTCAACACCGTCAACGTATACGGAGCGGATACCGCCGTCCTGACCGCTTGTTGGGTCGCTGTAATTGTTGTAAATAGTGCTGAGCTGATACTGGCCGTCCACAGGAACATCGACCGTAAAGGTGATGTCAGTTCTCTTGGCTAAGAAGTCATTTACATAGCCTGTGCCGGTAAATCCCTGAGCAGTGTTTTCAAAGTTTCTGGAGTTATACTCTGCATCTTCAGCTTCATAGAAGAGAACGGAATTATCAGGAGAAATGATTACAGGCTTGGACATTTCGGAGGTGATACCATACTTGTCAACAGCAACAAGGCTGTAAGCACCGTAAACCGTTCTGTCAGGAGTGTAGCTGCCGCCGCTTACAGGGACAAATTCTTTTCCTGTCCAAAGCTTGTAGGTATATTCGGAATTCTCTGTCCATGTGAGAGTGCCGTCAGCATTCTCTCTGAGAACAGGGAGCGGAGGGCAGATTGCCCAGCTGTCCTCTTCAAGATGGAATTTGCTTCTTTCACCGCTGTCTTCCACAACCATAACGATGTCGTATGTACCCTCTGCATCTGTTGGAAGAACGTAATCAAGAGGCTGTGCCTCGCCGTTAACGGTGATGGAAACAAGAGTGTCGCCTGTGCCTTCAACCTTGAGATTAAGAACTGCATTGCGGTATGTGAAGTTGGACAGGGAGTATGGTCCTTCCATCCATTCAGGTACAAACGGAGCAAAGGAGATGCCTTCGTCACCGTAGGTCATACCAAAGAGAACTCTGTAATAGCCGGCAAGAGTACCTGCAACAGACCAGAGCTGCTGGTCGGAGTGTATACCCTCGCCTGTTTCAAAGTTGATAACTTCCTTGTTTGTAAGGCTCATACCTGCACCGCGAACACAGGACTTGAAGATTTCGTCTGCAACCTGATTGTTGCCGTTTTCCTTTGCAGCCATCATAAGAGCTGCTTCCCAGCCGGGCCATACGCCGCGGTTGTGGTAAATCGCCGAGAACTGTCTGCCTGTCTTCTGTGGCCATACGGTATCTGCACCGTAAACAACCAGAGGATAGTTTTCAAGGATAGCCTGAGTCTGTTCTTCATCTGCGATACCGAAGAGAGCTGCGTAGCCATTAGCGATAACGTCTACCTTGTCAGCAGCAGGAGAACCCATGTATTCAGGATATTCCCAGGAGGAGTACATTTCTCTGTCCTCAAGCCAGAGGCGTTCGTTGATGGCATCCTTAAGGTCCTCATACTTTGCTTCCCAATCTGCGATCACAGCATTGTCCTTGCCGAGAACTTCTGCGGCCTGTGCCATGATATTCAGAACCTGTGCATAAATAATATTCGCGTTACCTGCCTTGGATTCTGCGATGTTGCTGATACTATCCTGTTCGTTTTCATCCATCCAGTCAGGATATGTCTTGGAACGGTGGTCAAGACCGCCTGTTTCACCCTTGAAAAGGCCGGAGATATCATCATAAGCAACGTGGTAGTCCTGCTCAATGGTGTTTGCTGTAACGCCGTAAACGTATTCAAGGAATTCAACGTCACCTGTGGACTGATAGAGCTCCCAGCTCGCGATCATCATGATAACACGGTCAATGGAGCTTGGATAAGAGCCGCCTGTACCTGTATCCTCTTCCCATACAAGTGGGCTGTCCTTGCCGCCGATGATCTTTTCACGGATACTGTTTTCAGTTTCTTCAGGGAATATCCATGCAAGAGAGTAGTGAACGGACATAGCTGTGTCACGGGTCCAAACCTTGCTCCAGTTTGTACCTGTCCAGAAAACATCACCGTATGTACCACCGTGGATGTTCTTATAAACCTCTTCCATAGTGAGGTTATATACCGCTTCCATCATTGGCATATTGTCCGCTGTGAAAACAGGAGCACCGCTGATGTCACGGGAAAGAGTCCAAGTAGAGAGAGAACCGTTTTCGTTGACGGTAATGCTTGTACCATCAGCGTTTGCGGTAGCTGTACCTGCTGTGCCTTCGATCTTATCACCGCTGATGGTGTATGTATGAGCTGTAGCAGGAACGTAGATCTCCCACTGTGCACTGTAATACTTTGTATATGTATCTGTTGTTGCAAGAATCTGGTCAGGATTGGAGGACTGATGCTCCAAATTGATGCAGTGGCCGTAGTACATCTTATTATAGAACAGCATATATCCGGATACCGAGCCGTACTGCCATTTTGCCGCATTTCCTGCTGTTTCAGACAGAGATACAACATCCGTACCCTCCGTCATGGTAACATACTTGCCGCTTTCTACGTTCTTGATCATGTAGTAGCCTTCGCCGTCAGGGATAAGATCCCACTTTGCAGCTGCCACGCCATAGTCGGAATCGCCGGAATCTGCATAAGCCAGAACGCCACCGCGTTCAACGAGACGCTGACTCTTCCATCTGTTCTGAAGCTGAATGCCAAGATGTTCTTCAAGTACAGGTATCTCCTTTTCGGAGTCGATGTATTCAAAGGTCATCTTGTCCAGATTGAAATAGTTACCGTAGGCTGTTGCCTGGATTACCTGTTCGCCTTCATCCAGCCAGAGAGTTGCTTCAATATCTCTGTATCTCTGCCAGCCGCCTGTGTTTGGAACGGAAACACTCTGGGAGATGTTGCCGTTGTTGCTGATAACGACGGAACAGCTGTTCTGCTGAGTGGCAACACGCAGAATAACCTTATAGTTACCTGCGGCTTCAACTGTCACATCATATTTCAGAGCACAAAGGTTGTTGTAGTCACCAATATACTTACCGCCTGAAGCAGCGCCGTCATTCATTATCTTATGATTGCCGTTTTTTGCGGAATAGCTTTCAGCCTCCACCGCAAATGATCCTGTTGTACCAATGCTCACTGCCATTGCAGGTACTGCAGAAAAGATCATTGCCAAAACCAAAAGTGCCGCGATTATTCTTTTCTTCATGATAATTCCCCTTTCGGATATATATGTAATGAGTATAACACAATAAATTTCAAGTTTTAACACAATCACATCTTTTTGGCATATCGCCGAAAAACTTTGACAACTTAACGAAAATCCAACTTTACTTAATTTCATTTCCCTGTATATGATTTCATCCAAAAATTGTCCATTATATTTTTATATTCCTCAGTAAACAATTACTTCAAAGGGATATTCTAATTTCCTGGAGGTATTATGAAAAAATATACTGTTATAATAACAAGCTACATTACCGCGGCATTTCTGATTTTAGGCGGTTTTCTGCTGAAATTCCACAACGAAAATGTTCGGCACGAAAGATACATCCAACACTCCTATCAGCACGCATTCAGCGAGCTTGTCACAAGCATGGGAGAAATTGACGCAGCTCTGCAGAAAAGCGTCTATGCCACAAGCCCCTCCATGATAAGTGCCGTTTGCACTCAGGTCTACGGTAAAGCCATGCAGGCTGAGATGGCAATGGGCGAGCTACCCTTTTCCTGCTATGAGCTTGAAAATACAGCGGCTTTTATCACCAGAGTTGGCGATTATGCCTATTCCCTTTCCAGAAATGCTTCAAGCGGCGAGGGCTACACCGACGAAGAACACGACAATCTCGTTTCTCTGGCAAAGAGTGCAAATCTTCTTTCAGATAACCTTACCCAGCTTTACGGCGATATTCAAAGCGGCAGTATCTCTGTCACCGAGATAGCCCAGGCGGACTCGTCAGCAGAGCATACAGGCGACAGTATAGCCACCCTTGGTGACAGCTTCAAGCTCATTGAACAGGAATTCCCCGAAATTCCATCTCTTATCTACGATGGCCCTTTCTCTGAACATATAACCGACATGGAATCCCAAATCCTCAAGGACTCGGAAAACATTACCGAAAAAGAGGCTTTGGAAATTGCGGCAAGGTTCACCGGGCTTAAGTCAAGCTCCCTGACCCTTGCGGGCTCCCGGGAGGGAGATATGCCTGTTTACACTATAAACGGCAGGGCATACGGCGGTGAGATAACCATAGAGATAACAAAGGCAGGCGGTCATGTGTCCTATTACTCCAATAACCGTGATGTGGGCGACAGCGAAATGAGCAGCGAAAACGCTGTGGAAGCCGCAGAGCTTTTCCTCTCTCAGCACGGCTACAAGAGCATGGAACACACCTACTGGACTACAAGCGATGATATAATCACCATAAACTTTGCTTACTCTCAAAACGGCGTTATCTGCTACAACGACCTTATCAAGGTTTCCGTTGCCCTTGATAACGGCAGAGTTGTCGGTCTTGAGTCCAAGGGATATATTATGAATCACCATGAGCGGGATATTCCAAAGGAAGAAATCCCAAGGGAGGACGCACAGAAAGCCGTAGCAACTGACCTGAAAATCCTTTCCCACGGCATGGCTGTAATACCGACAATGGGTAAAAACGAGGTATACTGCCATGAATTCAAATGTGAAAACTCTGACGGCAGACACTATATCGTATACGTTAACGCCATCACGGGAAATCAGGAGAATATCCTCATTCTCATTGAGGATGAAAGCGGTACGCTGACATTATAGCCGATATTATCCACGGAAGGCAGAGGGCTGCCTTCCCTACATATCTCCCAATTCGTCTTGACATAAGAAATTGCTTAGGATATATTTTAATTATACTTTAATACTTTTATGGGAGGTTAAACCATGAAAAACCTTAAAAGATTTTCCGTTTTCCTGCTTGCCATCTGTATGCTCTTTTCCGTAACATCAGTATTTGCATCAGCAGAGGGATATGATTTCACTTTTGAAATTCAGGGCCACGAAGTATACAGCGAAATTTACGATGTTCTCGAACTTGTAAATGAGTACAGAGCTGACGAAGGTCTTCCCGCTCTCACTCTTGATGCCGAGCTTACAGCAGCCGCAATGCAGAGAGCGGCCGAATGTGCCATCTTCTTCGACCACACAAGACCTAACGGTGAATCCTGCTTTACAGTTTTTCCTGATCGACTTGGCGGACGCCGTGCTGAAAACATTGCTATCGGTCAGCGTAACGCCGCAAGCGTAATGAACAGCTGGATGAATTCCTCCGGTCATCATGCCAATATCATGAACAGCTCCAGCCGTTCCATTGGCATTGGCTGTTTCTACTGTAACGGCACTTACAGCTGGGTACAGCTTTTCTCCTCCACAACTGCCATACCTCCATCCTCAACACTGCAGAACCGGGAAGCTACCCCAACCATAGAAGCTGTTGGAGGCACTCTCGGTCTTGGCTGTGCTCTGGAAGAAACAGGCACTCCGAATCATTTTGAGCTCTGTGTATATAATCGTAATGTTGAGTTCGAATACATAGGATATATCCGTCTTTATAGTGATAATATCTACTTCACTTCATCCAATTCCAACGTCTGCCGTATCACCAACAAAACCCATCTTGAATACACAGGAGAGGGTACAGCAATAATCAGCGGCTATTTTGGCAGTACACTTTTCTTCCAAACAGAACATGAAGTTGGTGATCCATCACCCCACGAGCATAGTTACACCTCCGTTGTAACTCCTCCAACCTGTACCTCCAATGGCTATACTACATACACCTGCTCCTGCGGTGACTCCTACACCGGAAACACAGTCAACGCTCTCGGCCACAGCTACTCCTCAGTTGTAACCGCTCCTACCTGTACAACAGATGGCTTTACTACACACACCTGTATTAACTGCGGTAATTCCTACACTAACGACAGAGTAAACGCTCTTGGTCATAACTATTCATCTGTCATTACTCCTCCTACATATACAGAAGAAGGATTTACCACTTACACCTGTACTGAATGCGGTGATTCCTACGTAAGCGATAGAGTCAATCCTCTCGGTCATAACTATTCGTCAGTCGTTACTCCTCCAACCTGCACAACAGGCGGTTATACCACTTATACCTGTACCGAATGCGGTGATTCCTACGTAAGCGATAGAGTCAATCCTCTCGGTCACAGCTATTCCTCAGTTGTAACGGCTCCAACCTGTACATCAGGCGGTTATACTACCTACACCTGCAGAAATTGTGGTGACTCCTACACCGGAAACACAGTCAACGCTCTCGGCCACAGCTACTCCTCAGTTGTAACCGCTCCCACCTGTACATCAGGCGGTTATACTACCTACACCTGCAGAAATTGCGGTGACAGCTATACAGCTAACCAAACTGCACCGGTTGCTCACGATTACACAGTAACAGCTACTCCATACGGTTATCTTTACGACTGCAAAAACTGCAACCATTATTACTTTGAAGAAATCAGCACCCCTGACTCCCTTATGGGTGACGCCAACAGCGACGGTACGGTTACCAACGCCGACATCGTTCTCATGGCAAGATATGTTGTAGGTTTGGTTGCCGACCTTAATCTCACGGCTGCTGACATCAACGCTGACGGTGATGTTACCAACTCTGACATCATTGAAGTTGCAAGATACATTGTGGGTCTTGAATAAGTGAATTCAAATCAGAAACACCCACCCGTAAACAGAAAAATGGAGAATTGCCTTTTCCGCAATTCTCCATATTTTTTGTTATTATTTCACTCTTTTACGCTGGAAATACTTTACAATTTCAACGATCGGAACCACCAATAAACCAAGACCTATTGCAACTGCGTATTCAGCTAAGCTTACTGTTGTGAAGCCGAATGCCGCTGCAAGGAAAGGAACTTCGCATACAAGGGTTGTTGCTATGAGTGTACCCGCACCTGCCAGAAGGAGCATCTTGTTCACACTGCCAAGCTTAAAGATACTGTGACGCTGAGAACGCATATTGAAGCTGTGGAAAACTTCCGCAATGGACATTGTGAGGAATGCCATTGTCATGCCGTCTGAACTGTTTGCAATCTCCCACACACCGCTCTCAATATAGTGACCGATAAAGTAGGATAACAGCGTGAGAGAGGCAACCATAAGACCCTGATATGCAATATCAAGACCCATACCGCCTGAGAATATGCCCGCTTTTGCGTCTCTGGGACTTCTCTGCATAATGTCAGGCTCAGCCTTTTCCATGCCCAGAGCAAGAGCAGGGAAACAGTCGGTAACGAGATTTATCCAAAGGAGATGAACAGGCTTAAGAATTGTGAAGCCCATGAGGGTTGCAGTAAAAATACTGATAACCTCACTCATATTGGAGCCCAGCAGGAACTGGATCGCCTTACGGATATTGTCATAAATTCGTCTGCCCTCTTCGACAGCACCAACGATTGTTGCGAAGTTGTCGTCGGTGAGAACCATGTCAGCAACGTTCTTTGTAACGTCAGTACCGGTAATACCCATGCCAACGCCGATATCAGCGGACTTGATGGAAGGAGCATCGTTAACGCCGTCACCGGTCATTGCCGTAACGCAGCCTGCACCACGCCATGTGTTGACAATTCTTGTCTTATGCTCAGGCTGAACTCGTGCATAAACGCTGATGTTTCTGAACTCAGCAGCAAACTGCTCATCGTTCATTTCATCAAGCTGACTGCCTGTGATGGCCTTTTTGCCCTCCTTGAGAATACCCAGCTCTCTTGCGATGGCTTTAGCCGTGTCGATGTGGTCGCCTGTTATCATAATAGGTGTGATACCGGCGGAGCTGCACTGAACGATAGCATCCTTTACCTCAGGACGAACAGGGTCGATCATGCCTGTAAGACCCACGAAGCACATTTCCTTTTCCAGAGCCTCTGGCTCAAAGCTTTCGGGCTTCTTGTCCAAAACACGCTGAGCACAGGCGAGAACGCGGATCGCGTTATCGGCAAGTCTCTTATTGCAGGCAAGGATCTCATTCTTATATTCCGCAGTCATTGGAACGATTTTTCCGTCCCTGAGATATGCTGTACAGCGGTCGATCACAACGTCAGGCGCACCCTTTGTGTACTGGACAAATCCGGCACCCTTTGAGTGTACGGTAGTCATCATCTTTCGCATGGAATCGAATGGTGCTTCGCCCACTCTCGGGAATTCCTTCTTAAGGGCAGGCTTTGGAATATTCAGCTTGTGTGCCCATGCCACAAGCGCCGCCTCAGTCGGTTCGCCTGTAACTGTACCGTCGTCGTTAAGCTCAGCGTCACAGCAAAGTGCCATTGCACTTGCAAGGAGCTTTTCATCCTCGCCAAAATGCTCAACAACGGTCATCTTATTCTGAGTGAGCGTACCTGTCTTGTCGGAGCAGATTATCTGAGCACAGCCAAGAGTTTCAACCGCTGTAAGGCGGCGGATGATAGCGTTACGCTTTGACATATTTGTAACGCCGATAGAGAGAACCACCGTTACAACTGCGGCGAGTCCCTCCGGAATTGCCGCAACAGCCAGAGAAACCGCAACCATAAAGGAATTCAGCATTATGTCAAAGTCAAAGCCGCCTGCACGGATTATCTGAACCGCAAAAATAATAACGCAGATGCCAAGCACCAGCCATGTGAGAATTTTGGAAAGCTGATGGAGCTTTATCTGGAGAGGAGTCTGTCCTTCCTCTGCATTTGCCAGAGCATCGGCAATTTTGCCCATTTCTGTATCCATACCTGTGGCTGTAATTACCGCCTTGCCTCTGCCGTAAACAACGGAGGAACCCATGTATACCATGTTCTTACGGTCGCCAAGGGGGATATCCTTTGCGGAGTCCTTTAAATTAATAATGTCGATAAACTTGTTAACAGGAACAGACTCGCCGGTAAGTGCCGCTTCCTCGATCTGAAGGCTTGCACTCTCGATAATTCTGCCATCAGCAGGAACAGCGTCACCTGCTTCAAGCACAACCACATCGCCCAGCACAAGCTCTTCACTTGGTACTGTGATAAGCTGTCCGTCACGAATGACCTTTGACATCGCGGCTGACATCTGCTGAAGTGCTTCGATCGCCGCCTCTGCCTTGCTTTCCTGGTAAACGCCAAGAACCGCGTTTATGATTACAACCGCCAGAATGATAATAACATCCGTAAAGCTCTCGCCCTCAACAACCGCCAGAACACCGCTGACCGCGGCAGCGGCAAGGAGAATAATGATCATCGGATCAATAAGCTGCTTTACAAAACGCTTAAGCAGAGACTCCTTCTTGCCCTGGGCAAGCTTGTTTCTGCCGTTCTGTTCAAGACGCTTTGCAGCTTCAGCCTGACTCAAGCCGTTTACGGTGCTTTCTGTCTCATTCAAAACCGCATCAATGTTTTCACAATAGTGCTTCAATTAATATGCCCCTTTCTGCATGATGAATTACACAATGGATTTATTATACCAGTATTTGTATCAAAAAACAGTTAAGACTTTGTAAATTTAAGAATTATTTTCGGCACCCTCTGCCTTCCGTTTGATATATCAAAAATCGGCTGTAATGCTCACAGCCGATTACAGACTGTCAAAAAACCTCCCTCTGACGAGGGAGGTGGCAAAATCGAAGATTTTGACGGAGGGAGAGATTGTCGAAAAAGTTGCGTTTTTACATGAAAATGTCAGTAATTTCCAGTTATCAATCCCTCAGTCAGCTTCGCTGACAGCTCCCTTTACACAAGGGAGCCTTTGCGTTGTTGAAATTAATGAGTTTTTCGACACGCTCAAATCGGCTGTGAATAACACAGCCGATTAAGTTTATTTCTTTCTTGTTAAGAAGTTGAGTATCATAACGCAGAGAATAATAACGGCGGTAACAACAAATACCCCCAGCATACCTTGTCCCAGAATTGGAATTGCATTCAAGAACTTTTCAAAAGATAATTCCATAGTGTCCTCCTTATCCTACCAGAGCCAAGATCATACCGCCGGCGATAACGGAAGCTATCTGTCCGGATACGTTTACGCCTGTGGAATGCATCAGCAGGAAGTTACTGTTGTCCTCCTGAAGGCCCAGCTTGTGAACAACTCTTGCAGACATTGGGAAAGCAGAAATACCTGCCGCACCAATCATAGGATTGATCTTCGTCTTGCTGAACACATTCATGAGCTTTGCTATCATAATACCACCGAAGGTATCCATAATAAACGCCATAAGACCCATGCCCATAATGAGCATTGTTTCCATCTGAAGGAATTCATCGGCAGTCATTCTTGCCGCAATAGTAATACCCAGGAAGATTGTAATGAGGTTTGCTAAAACCTTCTGAGCAGTTTCGGACAGGCTGTCAAGAACACCGCAGACCCTTATAAGATTACCGAACATCAAAAAGCCGATAAGTGCAACCGCATCAGGAGCAACTACACCCACGATAATTGTAACAACAATCGGGAAAAGGATTTCCGTAAGCTTGGAAACAGGTCTGATATTGTTATCCATGCGGATAAGGCGTTCCTTCTTTGTTGTACACATTTTAATAACCGGCGGCTGAACGATAGGCACAAGTGCCATGTACGAATACGCCGCAACCATAATTGCCGCAGTATAATTGGAGTCCAGCATATTGGCAACGTAGATAGCGGTCGGACCGTCAGCAGCACCGATAACGGCGATAGAAGCCGCATCATTAAGCTCGAAGCCCAAAAGCGAAGCAATACAGAGGGTAAAGAAAATACCGTACTGAGCCGCCGCACCGAATATCATCAGCTTCGGATTTGAAAGCACAGGCTTAAAGTCGATCATCGCACCGATACCGATGAACAGCAGCAGCGGGAACAACTCATGGTTGTTGATACCGATTTCAAAAAGATGGTCGATGACGGCTGTGGCACCTGAATTCGGAAGGTTTACCAGAATTGCACCAAAGCCCATCGGCAGAAGCAGTGACGGCTCCATATCCTTGGCGATTGCAAGGTAGATGAGAATTGCACCAATGATCCACATGACAACCTGATTCCACTCAGTGGTCAGCAGGTTTTCATAAACTATTTCCATTCTTTTTCCTCCACGAGACGATAATACAAACGGACAACAGATTTATTTTAACTTAAATCTAATCCATTTGCAACAGTTTTATCTTTTGGCAAACTTAAATGCTTCCCGAAGGGATACCACAATTCTGCATTTTGCATTTAAAACGGGCCCGTCGCAGATTTTTCATTCTGCGATGGGCCCGTTTTTGCTACTTTTTCCACTTTTTCTTTTTAGGTGTGTAATCCTTACCGCTCATGGCAGCTTCCAGACTTCTCACAATTTCCTTCTGCTCGGAATTGAGACCGCTTGGAATTACCACATTCACGGTCACATACTGATCGCCTCTGCCGCTGCCACGGAGATATGGAATACCCTTGCCCCTCAGACGGAAAACTGTGCCGGACTGAGTACCCTCCGGAATATTATACTTCACCTTGCCGTCAAGAGTCGGGACCTGAACCTCCGCACCCAGGATCGCCTGAGTAACGGAAATGTTCATCTCATATATAACATCGGAGCCGTCCCTTGTGAACTTATCGTGAGGTCTGATACCCACGGTGATAAGCAGATCACCTGCCGGACCGCCATTGGAGCCTGCATGACCCTGACCTCTGAGAGAGATCGTCTGACCGTGATCAATACCCTGTGGAATGGAAACGTTGACCTTTTTCTGCTTACGGACAGCACCTGCACCCTTACAGCTTTTACATGGCTGATGAATGATCTTACCGCTGCCGCCACAGTGATTACAGGTGGTAGTGGACTGCATCACTCCGAAAACAGTCTGCTGCTGAACTCTGACAGAGCCTGAGCCGTGGCAGTTAGGACAGGTCTGAGCGGTAGTTCCCGGTTCACAGCCTGTGCCCTTACAGGTATCGCAGGATTCAACACGGTTAACGGTCACTTCCTTTTCAACACCGAATGCAGCCTCTTCAAAGGTTACGGAAACGTTTGCTCTGATGTTTTCGCCCTTGCGTGGCCCGTTATTGGCTCTGCTTGCACCACCGCCGAAGAATGAACCGAAAATATCGCCAAGGTCGAAATCCATACCACCAAAGCCACCGAAGCCGCCTGCACCTGCACCAAAGCTTGGGTCAAATGCCGCATGACCAAACTGGTCATACTTTGCCTTCTTATCGCTGTCGGACAGGATCTCATAAGCTTCGTTTACTTCTTTGAAATGAGCTTCAGCTTCCTTGTCACCCGGATGTAAATCAGGATGGTATTCCTTAGCCAGCCTTCTGTATGCTTTTTTTATGTCAGCCTCGGATGCTGATTTATCAACACCCAGCACCTCGTAATAATCTCTTTTATCTGCCATATATGTTCAACTCCAAAATAAGACTTAGCTTTGCAGTCATGTCATTCCGAGGAGCAGAGCTTCCCTCCTCAGTCATTCCGAGGAGCAAAGCGACGTGGGAATCTTATTTTAAAAGATTGCCACGCCGGTGCAAGCACCGGCTCGCAATGACAGACTGGTTGATAAGCCGCCTTAATTCACCATTTGCCGGAGGAAGCTAAGCTTCCTCCGGCTGATCTATTACATTATATAATGATTACTTATCGTCGTCCACTACTTCGTAGTCAGCGTCATAGTAATCGCCGCCCTGATTGCCGCCCGGGTTCTGACCCATGTTTGGATCATAACCGGCACCTGCTGCACCGCCGTTTGGATTTGCCTGATTGTAGAGCTTTTCGGAAATGGAATAGAAGGTCTTTTTCAGCTCTTCTGTTGCGTTCTTGATAGCCGCTGTATCTGTACCCTGGAGAGCAGTCTTTACGTTGTTGATTGCTGCTTCAACTGTGGACTTGTCGCCTGCATCAAGCTTGTCGCCCATTTCGGAGAGAGTCTTTTCGGACTGATATACCATCTGGTCTGCTTCGTTACGGGTGTCGATCTCTTCCTTGCGCTTCTTATCCTCTGCTGCAAACTGCTCAGCTTCACGAACTGCCTTGTCGATCTCTTCCTTGCTGAGGTTTGTGGAGGATGTGATTGTGATGTGCTGTTCCTTACCTGTGCCAAGGTCCTTAGCACTTACGTTTACGATACCGTTAGCGTCGATATCGAAGGTAACTTCGATCTGTGGAACACCACGGCGAGCAGGAGCGATACCATCAAGACGGAAACGGCCGAGGCTCTTGTTGTCATAAGCCATTTCACGTTCACCCTGGAGAACATTGATCTCAACGGAGGTCTGGTTGTCAGCAGCGGTGGAGAAAATCTGGCTCTTCTTTGTTGGGATGGTTGTATTTCTTTCAATGAGCTTTGTGCAAACATTACCCATTGTTTCGATACCGAGAGAAAGTGGAGTTACGTCCAGAAGGAGGATACCTTCAACGTCACCACCGAGAACGCCGCCCTGGATAGCAGCGCCAACAGCAACACATTCGTCAGGGTTGATGCCCTTGAATGGTTCCTTACCTGTAATCTTCTTAACCGCATCCTGAACTGCAGGGATACGTGTAGAACCGCCAACCAGCAGAACCTTGGAAAGCTGGGAAGCTGTAAGACCGGAATCGGAGAGAGCCTGATTTACAGGGCCGAGAGTCTTGTTTACAAGATGCTCGGTGAGTTCATTGAACTTTGCTCTGGAGAGAGTTACGTCAAGGTGTTTAGGGCCTGTTGCATCTGCTGTGATGTATGGCAGATTGATGTTTGTGGACATTACACCGGAGAGTTCGATCTTTGCCTTTTCAGCAGCTTCACGGAGTCTCTGCATTGCAACCTTGTCAGAGGACAGATCAACACCGTTTGTTGCCTTAAATTCCTTTACGAGATAATCAACGATACAGTTGTCAAAGTCGTCACCACCGAGACGGTTGTTGCCTGCTGTTGCAAGAACTTCGATAACGCCGTCACCGATTTCGAGAACGGAAACGTCGAATGTACCGCCGCCAAGGTCATAAACCATGATCTTCTGATCATTTTCCTTATCAAGACCGTAAGCAAGAGCTGCGGCTGTAGGTTCGTTGATGATACGCTTTACGTCAAGACCTGCGATGCGGCCTGCGTCCTTAGTTGCCTGACGCTGGCTGTCGGAGAAGTATGCAGGAACTGTGATAACTGCTTCTGTTACAGTTGTGCCGAGATAGCTTTCAGCGTCTGCCTTCAGCTTCTGGAGTACCATTGCGGAAATTTCCTGTGGTGTATATGCCTTGCCGTTAACTGTTACTTTATAATTGCTGCCCATTTCACGCTTGATGGAAGAAATGGTTCTGTCAGGATTGGTGATTGCCTGTCTTCTTGCAACCTGGCCGACCATACGTTCATTGTCCTTGGAAAATGCTACTACGGAAGGAGTTGTTCTTGCACCTTCGGCGTTTGCGATAACAACAGGCTCGCCGCCTTCGATAACTGCTACGCAGGAATTGGTTGTGCCCAGGTCGATACCAATAATCTTACTCATTTTCATTGCCTCCTGTATATTGAAAAATGTTAGATCTTAAATGTTAATCTATATAAAACCTGAATTATCAGGTATTAGTTTGCAACTTTTACCACGGAGAAGCGGATTACCTTTTCTCCCATGATGAAGCCCTTTGCAAATTCCTCAACAACTTCATTCTCGCCGTATGCTTCATCGTCGATGTGCATTACAGCGTTGTGTCTTGTTGGGTCGAACGGCTTGCCTACCGCAGGAATTTCTTCAACACCCATCTTTTTGAGAACCTCCTCAAACTGGGTCATTATCATTTCAACGCCCTTTTTGTAGGCCTCGTCAGCGGTTTCATTGGCCAGTGCTCTGGACAGATTGTCGTAAACCGGCAGGAACTGTGTGATTGTATCGCTCTTTACGTCTGCAAAGATGCTTTCACGTTCCTTTGCACTACGTTTGCGGTAGTTGTCATATTCAGCAGCCAGACGAAGGAAACGTTCCTTTTCGCTTGCAAGCTGTGCTTCGAGAGGATTTTCTGCAGGTTCTTCAACCACTTCACCTGTTACTGCTTCCTCGGGAATATTTTCCTCGGGAATTTCATTTTTGTTCTTTTTATCCTTTGCCAAAGCTAATTCTCCTTTTTATCGTTTTCGGTACTGCCTCCAAGCTCCGGCAGTCTGATATTGCCGCCGGAAAGCAGCATACTCATTGCATTTGCAACATAAGCAAGCTTTGCGGCTACCTTGGAATAGTCCATTCTCGTGGGTCCTACGATACCGATAAGCCCCTGCATATCGTCACCCACGTTGTATCTTGCAACGATGACGCTGGAGTCCTTAAGCTCTTCCGCTATATTTTCCGGGCCAATGGTGATCTTTACATTTGAGCCCTGTTCGGGAACAGGCAGCTTCATCATTTCACTGCTGTCCGCCAGATAGCTCATGACCTTTCGCGCCTTTGAAACGTCCTGATATTCGGGATGACTCAGAAGATGTGTTGTACCTGTAACAAAAGCGTGCTTAACATCGCCCAGAGTCTCCAGCAGGAAGCCTGCTATGGTCATTACCACACCGTTTTCATCACCGGTCACCCGCTCCGTTGCGGATATAAGCTGAGGTGTTATCATATCCTCTGTAATGTCCACAAAGTTCGTATTGAATATCATATTGAACCGTCTTAAATCTGGCTCGCTCATGGGAGCCATCAGACGTATCATGCGATTTTTTACCGAGTTGTCTGACAGTATCACAACTGCAATAAACGTAAACTCATCAACGTAAACAAGCTCGATCTTCCTTGCCGTCAGCTTATGGGACCGTGAGGACACGGAATAAGCCGGCAGGTTTGTCATCATTGAAACAAACTGACCTGCATCGGAGATAAGACTGTCAAGCTGCTTCATTTTGGAACGGAGACCTTCGTTTATTGCCTCTGTCTCTTCAAGAGACAGTCGGTGACGTTCCATCAGTTCGTTGACATATACTCTGTAACCAAGTGCCGTTGGAACACGGCCAGCCGACGTGTGTGGCTGTTCAAGATAACCCAGAGTCTTAAGCTCCGCCATCTCGTTTCGGATGGTTGCAGAGGAGAGTCCGAGACCACAGCTTTCAACGATTGCCTTTGAGCCAACCGGTTCGGCTGTTTCGATGTATATGTTTACCACCGCACGGAGGATCTGTTTTTTTCTTTCGCTAAGTTCCAAATCATATCCTCCCATAGTTTTTAGCACTCGACACTCCCGAGTGCCAACCATAATGTAACACTACATACACAAATTGTCAAGCACGAAAAAAAGAACTTTACAATTTCGTCACAATCAATTAGAATAAAACTCTGTGATTTTAGTTTGTTCAAAATGGAGGTTACTATGAATAAAAGAGTATTTGTACCGGGAGATATTTTACTCCCTGAGAATGTGGACTATTCCCGCTGGAGCGTTATTGCCTGCGACCAGTTTTCCGCTCAGCCCGATTACTGGGACAGAGTAACGGAATTTGTCGATGAAAGCCCATCAACTCTTAATATGATAGTACCTGAGGCTTATCTAAGTTCTGTTTCCATGAGTGAAGCTTCTGTTCAGAGAAATAAGGTCATGGAGGATTACCTGAACAGCGATCTCTTCAAGACACTTAAGGACTCCTTTGTATATGTAGAACGCAAGACAAGCGAGGGTCTTGCACGCCGTGGTCTTGTGGGTCTTATTGACCTTGACTCCTATGAGTATGTAAGAGGCAACAAGGCTCCTATCCGTGCAAGTGAGAACACAGTTGTTCTTCGTCTGCCGCCACGAATTGAAGTTCGCAAGAACGCGGCTCTTGAGCTTCCTCACGCAATGATGCTTATTGATGATGCAAATGAAACTGTTATTGAACCACTAACTACAATTAAGAATGAGCTTCCAAAGCTTTACGATTTTGAGCTTATGGAAGGCGGCGGCAGCATTGCAGGCTGGCAGGTTACAGGCAACTTAGCTGAACAGGTAATGAATGCAATGGATGAACTGGCTCGTCGTGAAGTGCAGATAGTTATCGGTGACGGTAACCACTCTCTTGCCGCTGCTAAGGAATGCTGGAATCAGATGAAATCCGGCCTTACTGCTGAGGAAATGGAAAACCATCCTGCAAGATACGCTCTTGCCGAGCTCAACAACGTATATGACTCCGGCATTTGCTTTGAAGCTATCCACAGAGCAGCTCTCGGTGTTGACACCGATAAGATGCTTGAAGCTCTTAAGAACGAGCTTGGCTGCGAAGAGGGCTGTGAGCTTACATATTTTTCCACAAAGGGTAATGGTACAATAACTATCCCATTCCCAAGCCTTGGCGGTATGATAGGTCAGCTTCAGGCATTTATGGATAAATACACCGAGGAAAACGGCGGCGAGATCGAATATATCCACGATGAATCCGCAGTAAGAGAGCTTGCGTCAAAGGACGGTAACCTTGGTCTCCTGCTTCCAGCAATGGATAAGTCTGATTTGTTCAATACCGTCATCACCGACGGCGTTTTCCCAAAAAAGAGCTTTTCCATCGGCCACGCAAGAGATAAGAGATATTATCTGGAGTGCAGAAAGATTAAGTAAATGAATGAATAAAACGGAGAGCGGAAAGGCGGACTCACATAGGGATTTATACGCTCCAAAAAGGATATTTTTCCGCAATACTGCTTCAAAAAGCCATGGTAGGCGTCAGCCTTACCATGGCTTTTTTCATTGTCTCGCGAAAAAATCTCTCATTTTGGAGTGCTTCGCAGTTTTGAAGGCAAGGTTTTTTCTCACAGGAGCGACCGGAGGATGCGGAAATACTTTGTGTATTTCAAAGACGACGGGTGTTTCTGTGGGGAAAAAGATTCCTTCAAAACCGTGTAAATCCCTATGTGAGGCCGCCTGATGCTCTCCGTTTTTGTTTTCACCGGTATCGCAAATGTAGGGGCGACTATCAGTCGCCCGTTATCCAGATTTGCAGCATTGTCAATATGGGCGGCTAATATGTAGAGTCTGGTAACATGGTTTACAAAACGTCCGGGGACATGGTTTACAGTTTTCATATATAATAGAGGCATAAAACAACAGAAAAAGGAGAGTTGGAAATGCCTTGGAAGGAGAAAACTGTGGAA
>SVLU01000028.1 GCA_015067795.1 Oscillospiraceae bacterium | reverse complement strand
GTGTAAGATGTGTGTAGACTCTCATATTAACCTCCGTGTTATTGTTTGTTGTGGTGACTACATTTTACACCCTGGTTAATATGAGGTCTATATTATTTTTGTGTTGCACTTAATATTATAATCTGCCGAGCCTTTTGTTGCAGTACTTTAATCAGTATTGAGGGGAAGGCTTATTATCCAATAACTTCAAATGTGAACTTATATCTTACGCCAACAGCCAGTCCACCGCTGACCTTTTTGTAGATTACAGGCCAGATTGGTTTTTCGCTGTAACCGGGGCTGTTGAACTTTTCAGCAAGCTTTGCGTAAAGATGCTTCTGGGAAACGAAGAAATCCTGAGCTTCCTGGATGTCAATTTCCCTAAAGCGGATAGTGTCGCCGGTGATGCTCTGAGCAATGGCAGGCATATCAACATTTATAATGCTTGCGATCTTGCCGTAGCCGCCGGTGGTCTGGCGGTCGGAGAGCATGATGATAGGCTGGCCGCTGTCAGGAACCTGAATAGAGCCATAGGCGATACCATCGGTTATGATATTGCCGTCGTCAACAAGCTCAATCTTTTTACCGGTAAGACGACAGCCCATACGGTCAAACTCCTTGGAGACCTTATAAGGGGTGTTCAAGAAGGTTCTGATGCCTTTTTCGGTATATTTATGCTCCTGAGGACCCATGAGGACGCGGACGGTGTTGTCGTTTGTGTAGACCTGCTGCTCCATTCTTCTGTGGTCAAGGTTTGCAAGGTTAGTAACCTCTTCACGGAGGTTGAGAATATCACCGGCCTGAAGCTTACGGCCCTTAAGACCGCCTACCTTTGCCTTTATATAAGTGGAGCGGCTGCCCATTACTTTTGGGATATCAAGACCGCCTGCAAATGCTATATAAGCTCTGCAGCCTGTTTTTCTTCCGTGGAAGGAGAGAATGTCGCCCTTTTTGACCTTTATGGCCTTATACATGGTGATAAGCATACCGTTTAATGCAGGTGTCAGGTCGCCGCCTGTTACGGCAATAATTGCCGTTGAGGTGAATTCTAATGTTGGGCCTGCGATAGTGGCTTCAAGAACGGCCTCCGTAGGCTGATTGCCAACCAAGATATTAGCATAGGCGTAAGCGTGAACGTCAACCGCACCTGATGCGGCAACGCCGAAACGCTGATAGCCGCGTCTGCCTGCGTCCTGGATGGTGGTGAGAGAGCCCGGATTTTGAACTATAATACTCATTATTCAGCCTCTCCCTTCGTGTAAGTTTTGCAAGTATATTCGCCCTTTTCGGCAAGAGCCTTGATTCGGTAATATTCATCTTCATCTATCTGCACGAATTTTACATACATACCAGCATCAAGAAGAATAGGGTCTTCTCGCTGAGAGTCATACAGCACTACCGGTGTCAGGCCGATAAGCTGCCAGCCGCCGGGAGAGTCGATTGGATAGATGCCTGTCTGCATACCTGCAATGCCAACGCTGCCTGCAGGAATGAGAACTCGTGGTGTTGTGTGGCGTGGTGTTGCTATTCGCTCGTCCATGCCGCCCATGTAGGAAAAACCGGGAGTGAAGCCCAGCATATAGATAAGATACTCGCCGGAGGTGTGTATCTTTATTACCTCTTCAGGTGTAAGACCGGAATGATTTGCCACATAATCAAGGTCAGGTCCAAAGTCACCGCCGTAGCATACGGGAATTTCGATGACCTTTGGCAGACGCTTTTTAGCGTGGTGATCTATTGCCATAAGAGCCTCGATCCTCTCCTTCAGGTCGTGATACCTGATTACGACTGGGTCGTAATGGACGGTAAGGCTGCAATAGGTGGGAACGGTTTCAAAAACGCCTTCTATTTTAGCTTCCACGATTTCCTCGTCAAGGGAGCGGATCTGAGCGTTTATCTCTTTGCTTATCTCCTGATCGAACACTATGGCAAGGGAAGTGTCGCCTGTTATACGGATTGTTGGTTTTGCCATTTTTCTCGACTCCTTATATGATCTCGCTTATCGGTGCGATCTCTACGCCCTCTGCCTGAAGTGTGCTTCTTATAGTGTTTACAAATTCGATAGCCTTTGGATTATCGCCGTGAACGCAGATGGAATCTGCCTTGATTGGGATGATCTTGCCTGTAATAGACTCAACACAGCCTTCCTTTACCATTTTGAGAACACGAGCAATAGTGATGTCTGTATCATGGATTACCGCACCCGGCATCTTTCTTGGAACCAGTGTGCCGTCGTCCATGTAAGCTCTGTCTGCAAAGACTTCACTTGCACATCTGAGGCCAACCTCTTTAGCCGCTTCAAGATGCTTGCTTCCGGCTAAGCCCAGAAGGATGATGTCAGGGTCAACTTCATAAACGCCCTCGCAGATAGCAACTGCCAGCTCCATATTAACAGCGGCATTGTTATAAAATGCACCGTGTGGCTTGCAGTGCTGGAGCTTAATGCCCTGAGCTTTAGTGAAAGCAAGCATTGCACCCACCTGATACTTGGTGTATGCCTTTGCTTCAGCGGGAGAGATGGTCATATTTCTGCGGCCAAAGCCCATAAGGTCAGGGTAACCGGGATGAGCACCAACGGCAACGCCGTTTGCCTTAGCCATGGAAACGGTCTTTTCCATTACCATTGGGTCACCTGCGTGGAAACCGCAGGCTACGTTTGCGGAGGAAATATATTTAAGCACCTCACTGTCCATGCCTATGGTGTAGGCACCAAAGCTTTCGCCAAGATCGGAGTTTAAGTCTACTTTATACATGATGATTGCCCCTTCGTTTTAGTATATATATTTATAGTCGAGCCCAACTGCTCGGCTTTTGATTTCAAAGTTACGGTTTTTGCAAAAAATATCATTGTAGGGAAGGCAGTCCCCTGCCTTCCATTTTTATTTCTCAGTTTTCTGGCAGCGGAAGGCAGAGGGCTGCCTTCCCTACATTAATTAAACTCAGATGATCCAAAATCGTACAGATGGGCAATTCGTGAATTGCCCCTACATTAATTATAACTCATATAAGCGAGTACAAGTCAGAGACTTAGTCTCTGACTTGTACCAAAAGTCTCACTAATCAGTTATTATGCAGCGAACATTGCCTTTGCACTGTCGATGAATGCTGTCATGTTACGAGCAGCAATGAATACGAATACGCCGATAACGATAACAACGAGAACGTTGAACCATGTCTTGTTCTTGTAGGAACCCATGATGTTCTTGTCGTTGCAAACGATGAGAAGCAGAATTGCTGTTACAGGAAGCAGGATTGCGTTAGCAGCCTGTGCGAAGAGGATGATTTCTGTTGGGGAAGCACCCAGTACGCAAGCAGCGAAAATGCCGAATACGAGAACAACGATCCAGATGAGCTTGAAGCGGAACTTCTTCATATCTTCGCCCCAGCCGAGGATACCGGAGGAAGCGAATGCAGCTGCCAGAGGAGCTGTGATTGTGGAGGTCAGACCTGCAGCGAAGAGGCCAACGCCGAAGAAGATTGTTGCCCAGTTGCCGAGAACAGGTTCAAGAGCCTTTGCCATGTCGCCACCGTTTGCGATTGTAGCACCTGTGCCGTTGATTGCAGCAGCTGCACAAACAATGATTGCCATGGAGATGATGCCGCCGAGACCGATGGAAAGTACGGAGTCCATAGTTGCGGAACCCAGATCCTGTTCAGGATTGTTCCACTTCTTGGCAGCGGAAGAAGCGTGGAGATAAATATTGTAAGGAACAACGGTTGTACCCATAAGAGCAGCAACTGTCATCCAGGCTTTTTCAACATCAGGAACGGTTGGAACGAAGAGGCCCTTGAGGAGTGCGCCCCAGTCAGGACCGATTGCGATAGCACATACGAGGAATACAACACCCATAAGTACTACAAGGCCGGTAAGGATCTTTTCAACGATCTTGTAGCTGCCGCTGAAGAGAAGACCGAAGCCGACAACACCGATGATAAGAGCAAGAATGATCTTGCCGGTGTCGTTATTAAGGGATGGAGCGATTGCCTGAATACCCATGACGGAACCGGTGATATTGCCGGTTTCATAAGCTACGTTACCGATAAATACCGCTGCGATAACGAGAACTGCCAGAAGAATTCTGGAAGCCTTACCGGTGAACTTTACACGGAGAGCCTCACCAAGGCCCATACCCTTGACAATACCCAGTCGAGCTGCCATTGTCTGCATAATAATAACGGAAATAGTGGAAAACAGCATTGCCCAAAGCAATGTGTAGCCGAAGGTAGCGCCGGAAACGGAGCAGGATGTTACGGTACCAGGACCGATAAATGCAGCTGCAACCATTGCACCAGGGCCAACTTCTTTAAGTCTCTGCCAAAATGTCTTTTTCATAATATCCTCCTTCTTAATTAGTAGCTTTGGCTATGTTACATTATGACATATATTCTGAAATTTTGCAACATTTTTTTTGAAAGTTGCACAAATTTCTTTTTGGCATGCCATAAAAGTGTCAAAATTTTATCGTTTTGGTTAGGTTTTAATGCATTAAATCGCGATTTTGCAAGTTTGCATTCAAAACGAGGCGGAATAAGCCAAATTTCAGTTAAATCAGGAAGAGATATTTTATGAAAACCATGAAATTTTCCTTGCGAAAATAAATAAAAATTGTTTTTCGGGGTTTTTAGTCGAAATGCGTCTGAAAATAAAAATTAGTTCCGAAAAGGTTGCAAATTGCCTGTTTATAGCAAGGAATAGCGTTAAATTAGTTTGAGAATTTGTTGACGATTGAGAAAACTGCAATTATAATCGAAAGTGCGGGGATTTTGCGGCCATGTGTGGGATGGAGGCAAAATATAAGGACAGCCGAAAGGCTGTCCTTATGCATAAGACAAGAAACTATTCCTTAATTGCTTTGATAAGCTGTGGGATTGCGTTTTCAAAGTTAACGCCGTAGCGGACATCGGTACCTGCCTTGTGAGTCAGGCGGATGCATTCAACGGTATAGTCAACTGCTATTTTGATAGTCTCAAGAAGGCTCTTGCCGTTAAGGAGAGCGGAGAGCAGTGCACTGCCGAATACGTCGCCTGTGCCGTGGTAGTAGCCCGGAATCTCTTCGCGGAAATAATATTCATAGGTGTCTGTTTCCGCGTCATAGGCTGCGGCACCAAGAAGCTTTTCCTCGAAGGATATGCCGCTGAGTACGACCTTTTTACAGCCGAGAGCGGCGAGGCGCTTTAAGAGACCTTCGATATATTCCCTGTCGTAGCCGCTGCCAACATATTCCTCGCCCAGCATGAATGCGGCTTCGGTGAGATTTGGGATGATAATGTCAGCCTTGCCGCAGAGCTGTGCCATACCCTTGGCAAATTCAGCGGAGAAGCCGCTGTAAAGCCTGCCGCTGTCGCCCATAACAGGGTCAATAAGAATAAGGGCATCCTTGCCGAGACGGTCGATAAGTGAGCTTACGATATTCAGCTGCTCAAAGGAGCCGAGATAGCCTGTGTATATGGAGTCAACCTTAAGGTTGAGGGACTCCCAATGGGCAACGATAGGATCAATGTCTGCTGTCAGGTCACGGAATGTATATCCTGTGAAGCCGCCGGTATGGGTGGAAAGAATAGCTGTTGGGATTATGGAGGTCTCGATGCCTGCGGCAGACAAGATAGGCAGAGCAACGGTGAGAGAACATTTGCCGACACATGAAATGTCGTGAACAGCTACTACTCTTTTCTGCATTTTTAAATATCCTTTCGCTGAATTATTTGTCCATAACAAATTGCTGATAGGGGAATGGCTCGAAGCCCTTCCTTATATATAGATGCTCTGCCGGGTTGCCCACGGTCATTTCCAGACGGAAACGCTTAGCATAGCTATATTCCGACATGATGTAGTCCATAAATTCTCCGCCAAGACCAAGATTGCGGAAGTCGGGACGGATATAAAGCTCTTCCAGCCATATCGCCATGCCCCCTGCCTCCCTGGAATAGGTGAGGGATATCAGGCAGAAGCCTGCCGTTTTGCCCTCATGCTCCATAAAATAGCATCGGGAGTAGCGGTCATCCTGCAGCATATGGAGAAAGGTGCTACGGTGGTTTTCTTCGGGAATGGGATGACATACGGCGGAGGATGAATAGAACTCAGCCGAAAGCTCCATGAAAAGCTGTTCATCGGATCTTGTTAAGGGTCTTATCATAATGACTTCCTCGATTATCTTTTATATAAGATTCCCACGTCGCTACGCTCCTCGGAATGACAGGAGGGGGAGTTGCGTGTTCCTCGGAATGACAGGAGGGGGGGCTGCGTGCTCCTCGGAATGACAGGAGGGGGGCTGCGTGCTCCTCGGAATGACAGGAGGGGGAGTTGCGTGTTCCTCGGAATGGCAGGAGGGGGAGTTGCGTGTTCCTCGGAATGGCAGGGATATTGCAATACTTCCGGAAAAGATTGAGAAGAAAAAGTTATATACTCAGAAATCACAGCAAAGAAATACGCTGCGATGTGATGACAGAGGCAATAGCGTTTCGGTTTTTGCCGCACTATGTCATTGCGAGAGCCGCTTGCGGCTCGTGGCAATCTTTATTCAAAACGTTTGCTCAAATCATGCCAATCTGGATTGCAACTTTCAACCAAAGCATTTTTTCTTGCACGAGACCAGCTTTTTATCTGATTTTCTCTTTCTAAGGCTGAATGTATACTACTGGTTGTTTCAAAATATACGAGCTTATGAACATTATATCTTTTTGTAAAACCGTCTGCAAAATGGTTTTTGTGTTCAAATATTCTGCGAATAATATTATTTGTAACACCAACATACATTACACGGTTGTTCCAGTTTGTTAGAATATAAACATAATAAGTCATGATACTTAGTGAAAGATTCCCACGTCGCTACGCTCCTCGGAATGACAGGAGGGGGGCTGCGTGCTCCTCGGAATGACAGGAGGGGGAGTTGCGTGTTCCTCGGAATGACAGGAGGGAACAGTTTGCCCGGTGGAAGGATGGGTGAAAAACTGCCGTGTTCCCTGCAATAACAGATAAACAACTAAAATCTGTTTTGCATTTTAGCAGTATTTTGATGAAATCGCAAGGGTTTTGGAATTTATTCTCCCAGTTGCTCAATAACGGCAGAAAGCCGGTCGGGATAATCCGTCATTATGCAGTCTGCACCGATGCTGATGAGATATTCCATCTCCTCAGGGTCGTTAACGGTCCAGTACTGAACTGCCATATCATGCTCATGGGCGTAATTAACAACTGTTGCTGTACCCAGATTGATGCCGTATTTCAGATACTCGTCGCAGAATGGTATCTGCAGAACGGAGCATGGAGGCTCGTAGCTGTCGCTGTTTGTAATGGCGGCAATGTAGAATTTGATTACCTCATTTTGAGAAGTGCTTCGGAAATATCACGATAGGTGCTGTCAATATACTCGGTAACATCCTCATTGAATGTACCAATCACCACATTGTCAATAAGCTTACGGTCAGAGAGAATTTTATAGAGAATGTCCATGCTGCGTTTGCCCAGGTCGCCTTCGTTCTTCAGTTCAATTATGTACCGGTAATCACCGGTGCTCATGAGATAATCCAGAACCTCATCAATGCGGAGAATACGCAGGTCATCGGTAAGCTCGGTGTCAGTATAGGGCATTTCGCCGTCAGAGTTTACAAATTTTGCCCCCATGTTAAGCTGACGCAGTTCTTCATAGGTCTTATTCTCCGGACGAACATCAGCTTCGCCAAAAACCTCCTCAGAGTTGGAGGTGCGGTCCAGAGTGCTGTCGTGAAGGAGAACAAGAACGTCATCTGCTGTGATATGCAGATCGAATTCAAAAATGTCAATGTCCATATTCTCGTTCTCGACGCAGTTTTTAAGTGCCATCATGGTCTGCTCGGGAGCAATTCCGCCGCCGCTTCTGTGAGCGGAAACGTCAAGGGAGTCCACGATGTAAGGGTTTGTGGTGTCAAAGCTCTTGACATCAGCAGGGTTGGAACGGTGGTGTTGGGATATTTTCATTACAGCAAAGATAATGCCTGCGATTACCGCAAGAACAATGATGATTTTTAGAATTACTTTGAAAAACTTTTTCATGACTATTCTCCTTGCGTGGAAATTAAATAACAAAAGCAGTTTTCAGGAATAGTGGGATGGAATTATTTCGTATTGTATTTGCCTATAAGCTTACTGAACTCATCAGTAAGAAAAGTCATATCCTTTTCCGAGTAATAATAATGACCTGAGGTTTTCAGAATATGTAATTGGGTGCAGGAGCTTTTACAAAGCACCTTACAGGAGGACATTGATACCATTTCATCCTTTTTTGATTGATATGCAAAGGTTGGAACGGTAAGCTCTGCGAAAATGCGTCGTGTATTTCTTATTTCCTCGAATAATTCCAGATAACGCGGTATCCAGCCCAGGTACTTCCAGAACCGCTTATCGTCACGAATTCCGTATGCCTCCCTTGCGGCAAGTGCCTTATGGTCGGTGGGCTTGATTTTTCCCAGATATACCTTAAGGGATGTGACAGGCATTGATGGCTTTATAAAGAGCCTTAAGGGTGAAGCCAAAAGGAAAAGGGCTTCAATTTTAGATGGGTCCTGAACGGCTTCTTTAATGGCGAACAGAGTTCCCATGGAGTGGGCGACTATTAGAATGCGTTGGTGGGTTTTGCGAAGCTCACCGAGCTTTTCGGAAACCTGATTTTTCCACTTCTCCATTGATGCTGACGAGAAATCCTCCACGCCCTTTCCGTGCCCTTCCAGAAGCATATTGCACACCGACATGGATGAGGGTATAAGAGGCAAAAGAAATCTGAAATGGTTAGGAGTTCCTGCAATGCCGTGGATGAGTAAAACGGCGGTTTTGCTTTCGGGTATGATGCGTTCATATTCCCTGTGCATTGGGACACCTCCTTTTTGATTGTTATATCATGGGATATTTGTGGAGTCAAGGACATAACAAAAAGAGGGTCTGCCTAACGGCAAACCCCTACAAGTAAGCGATATTCTACGCTTTGAAGCACCCCGTCGCTTGCGGAGGTCAAACATACACGTTCGCTATATTCTGACCGTAGCGACCGGCAAGCATCTCTGCTTATTAATATTATATGCGAAATATTGCAAAAGTTCAAGAGTAATAACATCAATTTTTAATCATTTTTCGCAATGTTTTCATCTTGTTTGTAAAAATACGGCCCTAAATCATATTCATGAGTTTTGCTGTAAGTCCAGGAAAAATCACTTGCCGTAACGGTAACGTCGATAAACTGATTTAAAGCTTCCGCATCCAGCTTTTCGGCATTTTCCAGTCTGTAACCCAATGGGTCGATATTGCTTAAAAGAACGCAGGACTGCTTCTCCTGTGCGTCATACATTTCAGAGGCAATCTGCACCTCTTGACAATCCAAAGCTTCAAAGCTGAAAATGTGCCATAAATACCCAGCAGATATACACATATCTTTTATATCTTCCATATCTGCACCTTCGGGAGCAAAAGCATTTACCCAATCATTTTTATATTTTTTCAGTTCGCGTACGGTCATGGGAACAGCGGATATTCCAAGCTGTTTGAAGGCCTCATTAAACTCTTGTTTTCTTCCTTCTAAAATTTCAACCTGAAATTTTGCTGATCTGATTTTATCACGAATTCTCTTATGTATTTCCCAAGGCTTTGGCGGTTCATACATTCTGGTTTCACATCGCTCTTTAAGAAGCCATTTCATATGCTCACACATGAATCTTATACAGATATATCCCTCCGGCATATCCTCGGGAATGTTTTTAAACATATAGTCCTCACACTGGAAGTCAAACCGAAATACACCGACATCAATTCTTGGGTCAGGACGTTCATCCACGAAATTATTTGCAATAAGCTCTTCCACGGGCATAACAAGCTCAGGTGGATATTTCAAATATTTACCGCAGACAAAATAAAAACCGTAGCTGGGATATTCTCCGTTTTTTGTCAAACCAAGATTCTGAACTTCACAGCAAAAAGGGTCGATACCAAAAGAGTCAAAAAACGCCCTTTCTTCATCGCTCAGGTTTTTGCAATACTCTGCAAAGTTTCGGTTTGCCTGTGATATTTGAATATTATAGCTTTCGTAATACAGTTTTGTTTTTTCAATATCAACTTCTATCTCCCAGTCGCCGTATCGTACTGTTTTCATGATCTCACCGCCTTTTAATTTCATTATATCAAGAATTTGGCTGAAAGTATAGAAAATCTGTTAAATATGCTGGCAGTTTCACATATCTGCTATGCCAAAGCCTTTGAAATTGCCACGCCAAAATCACCACTGAAATGCGGGCAAAACAATACCCGGCATCCTTTCGGATACCGGGCAGGTTATCTTATGATTATTAGATTTCGCTGTTATCAACAGGCTGTGGTGCAGGTTCATTGGATGGCTGCGGCACTACCACGACAGGTGGCTGAGCGTCTGCTGCCAGCTTGCCGCCCAGAGCGCCCATAATGAGGCTCTTGATATCAATACCCATACCGGCACTAAAGCCTTCGGTGATTTGGGTTGTGCCGTTTACGATGTCGGAAAGAAGCTTGGAGCTGTTGCCCTCGCCGTACATGGTGATCTTATCAACCTTGGAGAGAGGTTCAGCAACGTTCTTGGCGATTTCAGGAAGTGCTGCCATGACCATTTCAACAACAGCGGCTTCGCCGTACTTCTTCATAGCTTCAGCCTTCTTGTCGATACCTTCTGCTTCCGCCAGAGCCTTCGCTCTGATTGCCTCAGCTTCCGCACGACCAACGGCGGCGATACCTTCCGCTTCCTGTTCCTTAGCGTACTTCTGAGCTTCCGCAATTCTCATTTCAGCGGCAGCTTCCTGTTCCTTTTCGTAGCGGCGTGCTTCTGCATCCTTCTGACGCTTAAAGAGATCTGCCTGTGCTTCCTGTTCCTGACGGTAACGTTCTGCATCAGCCTTTGCACGAATTTCAGCATCAAGAGTCTGTTTCTTAACTTCAACTTCCTTTGATTTCAGTTCGGCTTCACGTTCTGCTTTTGCGATGTTAGCGTTTGCAGAGGTGATTTCAATGGTCTTACGCTGTTCCTGTTCCTGAATGGAATACGCTGCGTCAGCTTCCGCTTTCTTTACATCGGACTGCTGCTTCAGCTCTGCCTGACGGATAGCCAAGGAGGTCTGCTTTTCGGCGATTTCCATCTGGGACTGAACTTTGGCATCGTTGGCCTCCTTAGCGGCCTTAGCCTGTGCAATAGCTATATCACGGTCTGCCTGTGCCTTTGCAACTGCAGCACCCTTCTTGATCTGGGAAATGTTGTCGATACCAAGGTCTTCGATAACGTTGTTCTGGTCGGAGAAGGACTGTACGTTAAAGGAGATCATCTCAAGACCCATCTTCTGGAGGTCAGGGATGGCGTTTTCCTGTACTCTTTCACCGAAAGCCTTACGGTCGGTGACCATTTCTTCAAGACGCATCTGGCCAACGATCTCACGCATATTGCCCTCGAGAGTGTCCTGTACACGGCGGATGATCTTATCCTCGTTTTCGTTAAGGAAGAACTTGGATGCAAGAGTCATCATTTCTGTACTCTGACCGATGCGGATCTTGACGGTAGCGTCAACCTTTACGTTAATGTACTCTGCGTTAGGGACGAAATCGGTGGTCTTTACGTCAACAGAGAACATCTTGAGGGAAAGTCTGTCGAGTCTTTCCAGGAATGGAATTCGGATGCCTGCTTTACCGATGAGAATTCGTGGCTTGCGGAAACCTGAAATGATGTATGCAGTATCAGGCGGAGCCTTTACATAGCCGATACAAATGATAAGTATTATCAGAATGAATACTGCAACAAAAGGTATTGCTTTTAACAAATAGTCCATGTTTTTCCTCCCTATTCTTAATTATTTTGTGCTTACTACTGCCTTTGCCGTTGAAGCAAAACCCGATAGTTATCATAAAGACCTGAGCGGATTTCGACAAAAATCGGGGTTATTTGCATTATAGCATCTTAATATGTGTTGTTCAAGCACTTTGAGAGGGTTTAAGAAAATCTTAAAAATTAAAAAAAGCAAGTCTTGCGACTTGCTTTTTCTGGTTGAATTAATTGAAATGAATAAGACACGAAAACATTACTTGCTTCCCTTTGCGGTATTGATAGAGGAAATCAAGATTCGCTTTATCTCAACACACCTATCAAGAATGGAATTGTCACCGTAATAACCGCTCTCGATAAGCAATTCTAACCAATATTCACTTTCGGAGCATTCCTTTAAAGCAATCTGCAGTTTGGCAATAAAGTCAGCCTTACCATGTGCGTAGAAAGCTTCCCGGATATTAGCTCCAATGCTTGTTCCGGAGCGGACTAACTGATTGGTCAAAATGTTTTCTTTTTGACTGCGTTTGATTTCATTACAAGCACGAATGATTTCTAATGCAAAAGCTTTTGATTTAACCAACAAAGGACTATCTGCCATGACGACCTCCTCAAAAACCGAATATGTTTATTATAGAAAAAATGACCGGGTTTTGCAACAAAAAACTTCTTCACTATTCACTATTACTTATTACTTTCCAAAAATCCTGAATGCGGTTTTAGTGAAGAGTGAATAGTGAATAGGTAAAAAGTAAAAATCCTGAACGCTATCGCATTCAGGATTTTTGGTGGAGGAGGGTGGATTCGAACCACCGAAGTCACTGACAACAGATTTACAGTCTGCCCCCTTTGGCCACTCGGGAACTCCTCCGAAATATAAAATTAGCTAATGGAGCTGGTGGACGGATTCGAACCCCCGACCTGCTGATTACAAATCAGCTGCTCTACCTGCTGAGCTACACCAGCGCATCAACATCAGCGAGTAATAATATAGCAAATTAATATCGGTTTGTCAACAACTTTTTTATATTTTTTTAATTTTTCTCTTTTTTGTCGGATTTGCGGTAAATCATCGTTTCCGATGTTCATATTTGGAAAGAAATCAGCAAAAAAGAGTGCAATAATTTTTTGTGAGGTGTTGCAATGGAACCCAATACCCCCAATGAAGCTATGCCGGCAGGTATATGCGACAGGTGCAAGGGTGAGGTGTATGCTGAGGAGCTGGTGCATCTGATTGACGGTTTTGTCATCTGTGCCGAATGCTTCCCGGATTTTGCCTATGATTATTTTGAGCCGGATATGGTTCTCGGCGGAGATTTAAAGGAGATGCTGTGTACATATGACGATGATTGAGCTGGCTAAGGAGTACAGGCAAAGCGGGCTGCTGCTGAAAAAACGTATCGCTGAGCTCAGAAAGCTTTTGGCGAAGGGAGACCTGTGCGAGATGGAGAAGTTCAGGCTTCGGGGCAGGATAGATACCCTTGCGTCTATGGAGCGGGATATGAACGAGATAGCCGTGGTTTTGGAAAAGTATTACGACAGGAGGTATAAACGAAATGGCCGATATTCCATCTAAGCACGAGGCTTACGACGAGTATCGTCAGTACCTGCTCCACCTTGGTGCTGACAATACCGACAGCCGCAGGCGGCTTCTGCGTAATCTGCGGCGGGCTGTCAGAGAGGAACTGACGGAAAAGGAGTGGCAGGCAATGGAGCTTTATTACGTCAGGCAGATAAAAATGGCGGATATTGCCCGGAGACTGGGGGTGAATGTCTCCACCGTGTCGAGAAATATCAAACGCGGCAGGGAAAAGCTGAAAAAATGCCTGAGGTATGGGGCGAAGGAGCTGCTGAATGCGGATATGGAGTCGTGAAATGGATATTTGGAAAAAACCTAAATCAGACATTTTTGACAGACTAATTTGTTTTACTGAACACACTATGCTGCATATCACTTTGGGAGTGCAGTTTCATCATCATAGTTCAGAAAAGCCGCTAACTGGGTCATGCGAAATTCCAAATTATCACATGATACCATATAATCTTCTATGATTTTACGTTGTGCGATTGACAAGCTATCCGCAACTTTTAAAAATGACTTTTCCGAAATCCGACATTGTTCAAGTCTGTTTTGGTAAATTTCATCTGCTGCCATTAATTCAAGAAGCTTCGGATATATCACATCTGACCAAATATCCATAATTATCATCTCCCAATATTAATATAACCATATTTTAAGGGAATACCCCTTAAAAGTCAATAAGGGACATTCCCTTAGGGCATAATGATGTTGGGTGATGTTATGTATATAAACCGACTTCGTGATATCAGGGAAGATAAAGACCTGAAACAGCAGGATCTTGCAAAGCTGCTTAAAGTACATCAGACCACATACTCTGACTATGAGCTTGGTCGTTTAAATGTTCCTGTTTCAGTTCTGCATACTTTGGCTGATTTCTATGGTGTCAGCGTGGACTATTTGCTGGGAAGAACCATAATCAGTAAACCTTATCCAAAATCATAAAACAAACTCTCTGCAATTATGCCCCCCTCAGTCGCCTTGCGGCGACAGCTCTCCCCAAAGGGGCGAGCCAAGGGAGGAAGCAAAATGCAGAGAGCTTTTCAACAAACTGAAAGCCCGGCTGATTAGGGCGGGGTTCGTAAAACAGTAAAACCGACCTATGGTTACGATCATAGGTCGGTTTTTTTCAATATATACCGGTTTAGAAAAGGCTCCCTTGTGTAAAGGGAGCTGTCAGCGAAGCTGACTGAGGGATTGTTACCGAAGTTCCGTTTCGCCAAACAACACTATGGATATAGGTGTTTGCTGCACAATCCCTCCGTCACGGCTTGCGCCGTGCCACCTCCCTTTACACAAGGGAGGCTTTTGTGCGGTGCGTAACAGTTAGTCAAATTCAATTACAGCTTCTTCAACTGCCATAGGAACATATCTGAACTCAAACTTCTTAATATCATCATATCTGATAACCATTTTGTAGTCGGGGTCATTGGAATAATCGCAGAGTACAGTACCGTCGGGGGCGGTGCAGATGTAGTTTGTAAGGAAGATCTTTGGGTTTGTATTCACGGAAATAACCGTATCAAGCTGACCCTCGTATGTATTATCATCGCTTTTCAGGCTGAGAAGCAGGCAGACTGCCTGATGCTTTTCCGCAAGAGCGGTCTCCCAAAGCTCCGCAAACTCGCTGTTGGCAAAGCCTCGCTTGAACAGGAAATTTGCCACAGCCTTAACCCACTTACTGCGGTGGAGACGACCGAATATCAAACCGAGAACAGCCGCAGTCAGCAGATCAAGCACTAAAAGCAGTTCGTCGGAGAGGGTGACGTATGTGCTTATCAGCCTTACTATCAGAGAGAAAACAAAGCTGATGGCGATGCTCTTTATAATAAGGTAGTGGGCGTGTTCCTCGCGCTTGGAGCAGGAGGCGAAGTCATAACAGCTCATAAACACATAACCCGGAACAAAAAACTGCATGAAGCCGGTAATTCCGGCTATAATTTCCATAACACTCATTCTTTATCTCCTTTTTCGTCCGCTTTTGTGGGTGGCTGAATGTTCGTTTGTTTCATCCGTATTCTGGGAGTTCTTCTGAGCTTGCTTTTTACGGGAGTTTCACTTACGGCGACGATTTGGCTGAGCTTCTTGTCAAAACGGACTCCGGTGGTGCTTGGGAATACCATATGACTTCCGATACGAATTTCACCAACAACAACTCTCTCGCCATCACGCCGAATATATGTACGCAGCATTGGTTTTCCGGGACGCATTCTGAGCCCTCCTTTTGGAAATTTCCTCCGTTTTTTGTATTATACCATATATGTTAATAAAAACATAGCCATCCAGATATTTTGGTGTTGCAAAAATGTAAAATTGATAGTACAATAATTCCATCAAATACTGCACTGACATTGAAAATACGTTTTGAGATGGAAGGCAAGTCAGAAATACCGACCTTAGTATGACTGTGCCTTTTTGCACGGTCATTTTTGTTTTGGAGGAAAAATGGAAAACAGAGTAGCGGTAATTGCGATTATCGTGGAGGATACCGGTGAGGTGGAAGCCCTGAATGCGGTCCTGCACGAGTTTGGAAAATACATGATTGGACGAATGGGAATTCCATATCGTGAAAAGAATATCAATATCATAAGCGTTGCCGTGGATGCTCCTCAGGATATAATCAGCGCTATTTCCGGCAAGATTGGTCGGCTGAAGGGCATAAGCGCGAAAACTGCTTATTCAAAGGTGTAAATTATGATCCATAAACTATATGAAACAGGCTCTCTCACCGCCGAGGAACTACTTGACCTTATTATAAACCGCACCCCTGAACGCAGGGAGCTTCTCCGTGAGCTTGCGGAAAAGAGGCGTCAGGAGGTCTACGGCAGGGATGTTTTCATCCGCGGACTTATCGAGTTCTCAAATATATGCAGGCAGAACTGCTATTACTGCGGTATACGCTGCGGCAATACAAAGGTCCAGCGGTATCGACTGACAGTGGATGAGATTTTGTCCTGCTGTCACAGCGGTTATAAATTAGGTTTCCGCACGTTCGTGTTGCAGGGCGGAGAGGACCCTCACTTTACCGACGATATTTTCGTTGAAATCATCACAAAAATAAAAGCTTTTTATCCCGATTGTGCCGTCAGCCTTTCCTTGGGTGAACGAAGCTATGAGAGCTTCAAGAGGCTTCGGGAGGCGGGTGCTGACAGATACCTGATGCGGCACGAGACGGCAGATGCGGAGCATTACAGTATGCTCCATCCGGAAAACCTTTCCCTTGCTTCAAGAATGGAGGCTCTTAAAAATCTAAAATCTCTCGGATATCAGACCGGCTGTGGTTTTATGGTGGGTTCACCCTTCCAGAAGCCTGAGCATATCGTAAAGGATTTGTTATTTATAAAGGAATTTCAGCCGGAAATGGTGGGTATTGGGCCCTTTATGCCACAGAAGGACACTCCATTTGGCGATAAGCCTGCCGGAAGTGTTGAGCTTACACTCTATCTTCTCAGTATAACAAGACTTCTCTTACCCAATGTTCTGCTTCCTGCGACTACCGCTCTGGGGTCTGCACAGCAGGGAGGACGGGAATCGGGAGTTTTGGCAGGGGCAAACGTAGTGATGCCCAACCTGTCACCAACGGATGTTCGTGATAAATACACTCTCTACGACAATAAGCTCAGTATCGGTGCTGAGAGTATCGAAGGACTGAACGCACTGAGAAAGAGCATGAGAGATATAGGATACGAAGTCGTCACCGACCGTGGCGATGCGGCAAGAGAATAATTTGAAATGTAGGGAAGGCAGCCCTCTGCCTTCCGTTTCAAAAAATCGAATACCTAATTCGGAAGGCAGAGGGCTGCCTTCCCTACAAATATGATTTTTGCATTTCAGCAATAACCTTACAGAAAGGAAGATATAACAATGTACGATCCAAAATCCAGAAAAGCCGAAGAATTTATCAGCCATGAGGAAATATTGGACACCCTGGCTTATGCAGAAGCAAATAAGGACAACCTTGAACTGGTTGACAGCATCCTTGAAAAGGCGAAGCTTCGCAAGGGTCTTGACCACCGTGAGGCATCCGTACTTTTAGCCTGCGAAAACGAAGAGCGTATTCAGATTATGTACAGCCTTGCAGAACAGATCAAGAAGGACTTTTACGGCAACAGAATAGTTATGTTTGCCCCTCTTTATCTCTCCAACTACTGCATAAACGGCTGCACCTACTGCCCATACCACGGACAGAACAAGCATATCAAGCGTAAAAAGCTTACACAGGAAGAAATCAGAAACGAGGTTATCGCGCTGCAGGATATGGGACATAAGCGTCTTGCCCTTGAAGCAGGCGAGCATCCTACAATGAACCCAATTGAGTATATACTGGAAAGCATCCAGACCATTTACTCCATTAAGCATAAGAACGGTGCTATCCGCCGTGTTAACGTAAATATCGCCGCAACCACAGTTGAAAATTACAGAAAGCTCAAGGATGCAGGTATTGGTACATACATCCTCTTCCAGGAGACATATCACAAGGAAAGCTACGAAAAGCTCCATCCAACAGGACCAAAGCACGACTATGCTTACCATACCGAGGCAATGGACAGAGCTATGGAAGGCGGCATTGACGATGTAGGTCTTGGCGTTCTTTTCGGTCTTGAGCTTTATAAGTACGAATTTGCGGGCCTTCTCATGCACGCAGAGCATCTTGAAGCTGTGTTCGGCGTAGGCCCACATACCATCAGTGTTCCACGCCTTAAGAAAGCTGACGACATCGACCCAACTCAGTTTGATAACGGCATCAGTGACGAAACATTTGCAAAGATCTGTGCACTTATCAGAATTTGCGTTCCATATACAGGCATGATCATCTCCACAAGAGAGAGTCAGGCTGTTCGTGAAAAGGTCATCCGCCTTGGCGTAAGCCAGATAAGCGGTGCTTCCCGCACCTCCGTTGGCGGTTACAGCGAGGAAGAACGTCCAACAGATACAGAGCAGTTTGACGTTTCCGACCAGCGTACTCTTGACGAGGTTGTCCGTTGGCTTATGGAAATGGACTATATCCCATCCTTCTGTACTGCCTGCTACCGTGAAGGCAGAACAGGTGACCGCTTCATGACCCTGTGCAAAACAGGTCAGATCCAGAACTGCTGCCATCCAAACGCCCTCATGACCCTTAAGGAATTCCTTATGGACTACGCAAGTGAGAAAACAAGAGCTATCGGCGAAAAGCTCATCGAAGCCGAGCTTAACAACATTCCTAAGGACATTGTTCGCGAAATCTGCAAGGATCATCTTGCAAAGATCGAACAGGGTATCAGAGATTTTAGATTCTAATAATTTGGCGGAACGTCGGAAACCGTGTAGAGTCTGGTAACATGGTTTACAAAACGTCCGGGGACATGGTTTACAGTTTTCATATATAATAGAGGCATAAAACAACAGAAAAAGGAGAGTTGGAAATGCCTTGGAAGGAGAAAACTGTGG
>SVLU01000003.1 GCA_015067795.1 Oscillospiraceae bacterium | reverse complement strand
CTACATTTTACACCCTGGTTAATATGAGGTCTATATTATTTTTGTGTTGCACTTAATATTATAATCTGCCCTCCCTTGTGTAAAGGGAGGTGGCTCGGCTTTAGCCGAGACGGAGGGATTGCGCGGTACAAAGTGTCCGATTTTTGCTGAATTTTGGCGAGTTCGCAACAGTTTTATTTACAATCCCGCAGTCATCCTTACGGCTGACAGCTCCCTTTGCACAAGGGAGCCTGTCGGATTAAAATACAAATACATAATATTTAATTTGTTACAAGGTACTACATTCATTGTTGTGGTGCGAAAGAAGAATTATGCGATCAGGTCGATAGTTACACCGTCAGTAATGGCGATAAGCTCGTTTGGGTCAAGCTCTACCTGAACGCCGACTTTGCCGGCGGAAACGCAGATGGTTTCTTCGATCAGGCAGGCTTCCTCATAAAATGTTGGGAATTTTTTTCTCATGCCGATAGGACTGCAGCCGCCGTGGATGTAGCCTGTAAGAGGAAGGAGCTTTGCCTGGGGTATCATCTCGATATACTTTTCCTTTGCCGCCTTAGCCGCCTTTTTCAGATCAAGTGACTCACAGGAGGGGATAACAAAAACATAATTACCACCGCTTGCACCCTGAGTTACAAGAGTTTTATAGACTCTGTAACGATCCTTTTTCAGATAGTCAGCCACCTCTGTGCCGCTTGGTGCTTTATCACCTGTTGGATATTCATGGGGAGTGAAGGGTATCTGATGTTGCTCCAAAATACGCATGACGTTTGTCTTATTATCGTTACGAGCCATTCTGCATCAGTCCTCCCAGCTTTTCCATACGTCCGGACAGTAGCCCACGGTTGCCTTTCTGCCGTTGCGGACTATTGGAGTTTTAAGCCACTGCTGATTTTCCAGAAGCTTTTCCTCCTTGTCTTTGTCATAGGCAAGATAGGTGAGCATTTCTACGCCCTTGGCATTTGGGTCTATCATGTTTTTAAGACCAACAGCCTGCTTTACACTCTGAAACTCACCCTTGCTCATACCGTATTTCACAAGGTCAATATCCTGATATTTTATGCGTCGCTCCTTGAAGTAACGCTGTGCCTTTTTTGTGTCAAAGCACTTGTTTTTTCCGAAAATCTGTATATTCATGTCTCCATCACAACCGGCAGTATCATAGGACTGCGCTTTGTCTGTTTATATAAATACTCACTGAGATTGCCCTTGATCGTACCCTTGATCGTTGACCAATCGTAGATATTACGCCACTGGCAATCATAAATTGCGTCAATTACTCTTTCCTTGAGCTCTGCGATAAGCTCTTCGGATTCCTTAACGTATACAAAGCCTCTTGTAATGATCTCAGGCTCGCTGGTGATACTGCCGTCTTCGGAGGAAATACCGACAACTGCTACGACCATGCCATCCTGAGCGAGGTGCTTTCTGTCTCTGAGAACTACGCTGCCAACATCGCCTACACCGCTGCCGTCAACAAGAATTTTGCCTGACTCAACTGTGCCGTTGAGCTTGATGTTCTGCTGGGAAACTTCGATAACCTTGCCGATGTCGCTGATGATGATGTTCTCGGTGGGGATACCCATCTGGTTTGCAAGCCTTGCGTGAAGCTTTAAATGTCTTTGCTCACCGTGAAGAGGGATGAAATACTTTGGCTTTACGATGCCGATCATCATTTTAAGCTCTTCCTGACAGGCGTGACCTGAAGCGTGAAGCCCGAACATCTTGTCGTAAACAACCTCTGCACCCTTGCGGAACAGCTCGTTGATGACCTTGCTTACCATCTTTTCGTTACCGGGAATTGCGGAAGCGGAGATGATGACCCTGTCACCAGCGGAGATTTCGATGAGCTTGTGGTCGGAGAATGCCATGCGGTACAGGGCACTCATGGTTTCACCCTGACTGCCTGTGGTGATGATGACCACCTGATCCTTTGGCATATTTTTGATATGATGCATATCCACGATGGTGTCATCGGGGATTTTAAGATAACCCATTTCGGAAGCAACACGGATTGTGTTTTCCATACTGCGACCTGTGATGCCAACCTTGCGTCCGAATTTGTAAGCGCAGTTCATTACCTGCTGAATTCTGTGAACATTGGAAGCAAAGGTGGTGACGATAATTCTGCCGTCAAAGTCCTTGAAGAAGCCGCCGAGGTTTTCGCCAACACGGCTTTCGCTGACGGAATAACCGGGCTTTTCTACGTTTGTGGAGTCGGAGAGAAGTGCCAAAACGCCCTTCTTGCCAAGCTCTGCAAATCTTGCAATATCGATCATTTCACCGTCTATGGGTGTTGTGTCGATTTTGAAGTCGCCGGTGTGTATCACAACGCCCACAGGGGTGGTGATTGCAAGGGATACAGCATCAGCAATGCTGTGGTTTGTGTGGATAAGCTCAACCTTGAAATAGCCTGCCATGATCTCGTCACCTGCTTCAAGGGGGATGACGGTGGTTTTCTTAAGCAGACCATGCTCCTGAAGCTTAAGCTCAACAAGGCCGACGGTGAGTCTTGTGGCATATATCGGAACGTTGAGTTCGCGACATACATAAGGTATTGCCCCAATGTGATCCTCGTGGCCGTGGGTGAGTACGATAGCCTTTATGCGATGACGGTTATTGATGAGATATGTGAAGTCGGGGATTACAATATCAATACCGTACATATCGTCATCAGGGAAACTGAGACCGCAATCAACAACCAGAAGATCTTCACCGTATTCGTAAACCGTCAGGTTTTTGCCGATTTCGTTGAGACCTCCCAGTGAAATAATTTTCAGTTTTTCTGCCATTAATTAATATAACTCCTTTGGATTTAGTGATATTTTGCCTTATGTAAACGCACAAAGTTAAAGCTAATCAGCTCTTCTCACCAAAGCCCTGTTTCGCCCATGAAAAAAGCCCCTTAGCCTGAATTATATATGCGTTATATATGCGTGTTAATATACTCTGAAAGCCGGTTCGCGACCGACACATATTGCCGTTCTTAGGATAAGTATATCCAATCCAATTGATTTTATCACATGGACATTGAGATTGTCAATTATAACCAAAAAGAAAAAGAGTGCTCAATTCGGAATTGAGCACTCTCGATCATTCGGATTATTCGTTGACTTCTTCAACGGTTTCATCGCCTTCTTCAAGCTCGTCCTCGTAGACGTATTCATATTCGTATTCTTCTTCGATACCCTCGGAAGCCTCTGCTTTTTCTTTGATGGTTTCCTCAGCTTCCTTCTTCTTTGCACTGGTGAAAATAAAGGACCAGGAGAAAAGAACACCGATTGTGATGTATCCGATGAGGATGATGATATTGAAGATGTTATTGGTAAAGGTTGCCAATACTTCAGGACCGTAGGTCTGAATTTCGGCAATCATAAGAGCAGAAAGACGAATAATCTCGTACTTTGGAAGCTCGTACCACTGAATAAGAACATCAGCCTGAAGCATGAAGCCTGCAAGTGCAGCACTGATAATAGACAGCACTACGGAATAGACCAGAGCCCATGCGTTCTTATGACCGCCGAGAAGCTTCATGAAAAGGCAGGCTAAAATAGGTGTGAACATCAGGCAGATAAAATACAGTTCGTTGAAAATAAGTATGCTTGCGGCAGATGGGATGAGTCCTAAAATAAGACCGATAATACCACCAATGATGGTCATGTACCATTTTGCCTGTTTTGGAGCTTTATTTTCCATTATATGTGCCTCCTTGTGCGGAAATATAGCCAAAATGCTTTGCCTATGGGACTATTATAGCATAAAAACACATAAGCACAAGAGAAAAATTGAAATCATACGGATTGAGCACAACCTTGCGTCATGGCTGCTCTAAACAAATATATTTCCTGCCAGGAGATTTTTTGCCAGAATTGTGAGATCGTCAATGCTCAAGCCCCGTTCATCGGTCAGCCATAGCCACAGAAGCTCGTATGTCAGACCTGCAAGACTTGCCCGTATGTATGGATGGAGTATTTCTTCTGTGTTCAGTATGCTGTTAAGGGAGTCGTCACTTGTGAAGAATTTTCTGTTATGCTCCTGAAATATTTCCCCAAGGCCATGACAAAAGAGCAGAGACAGGAAATCACGATGCAGGTCCCAATAGAAGAAATATTCCACTAATAGTGATGATGGGGGAGTGTTAAGCTCAGAGATTTGTGCTGAGTATCTGCAAAACAGACCTTCTACAAGGTAATGGAGAATGTCCTCCTTTTTGGAAAAGTTGGTGTAAAAGGTCTGGCGGGACAGTCTTGCCCTGTGGGTGATATCCGAGATGGTGATGTCTTTGAAAGGGGTGGTCATCATAAGCTTCAGCAAAGCACCTGAAAGGGCGTTTTTTGAGCGAATGGACATTGGATTTTCGTGTTCAGACAAAAAATCACCTCCTGCCGCTATTATAACAGGAGGTTATTGCTGCTTTTGTCGTTTTGAGAACAGTTCTCTTATACCGATGTACAGCAGAAATATGCCGTAGGCTTTTTTTAACCATACGCCTTCTATCACATTTGCGGCGTATGCCCCCAAGGCGGTGGTTACGATACCTGCCAAAATCGACCAGACCACCATGGGGTGGATTAGCTTTCTTTTGAAATGGGAGATCAACGCTCCCGATGAGGTTGGGAGGAAGTATAAAAGATTTATGCCCTGTGCGGTGCTTTGGGGGACCATGGCGAGATTGGTCATGTAAATTACAAGCAGAGTTCCGCCGCCTATACCGAAGCCCGAGATTATTCCGCAGAGGAAGCCTGCGGCAGCGTTGATTACAAAGCTCATAACAGCGAGCGTACTCCGCCGTAGATTATCAAAAGTGCAAAGGCTTTGCGTATAAGTCCCATGGGGATTTTCTTGAAAATCAGTCCTCCCAGTATTCCACCCAGCAGTCCGCCTGCGAGATAGGGAACGGCGGCGTTAAGGTCAATGGCTTGCTTTGCAAAGTATACGACAGAGGACACGATGCACAGGGGAAGTATTGTGCAGACAGAGGATGCGAAAGCCTGTCTTTCAGGCATTTTCAGCCAGCGAATATAAAGAGGCACAAGTGCCATTCCACCGCCGCTTCCGAAAAAGCCGTTTATAAGACCTGCTATCGCTCCGGATACTGCAAATTTTGTCTTTTGTTTTTCCACGTTTTATCTCCATAGCCTGATGATATTGTCATCATTTAATCTTTTTACGATGATAAGTCCCATTGGGAAAAGTATCATTCCGGGTATCCCGATGCTGGAAAAGCCGATATACATAGCGAGCAAGGTTGCAACAGGGTGAAGTCCAAGCTGAGAGCCAACAAGCTTTGGTTCAAGCAGACTGTGGATGAGAGTAACTATCCCATAAAGTACGATAAGCCCTACGCCCATCGCGGTGCTTCCGGTGATGATTTGCAGTAATGCCCAGGGGATAAGCACCGTACCCACGCCCAGCACGGGAAGTGCGTCAATAAGTGCCACAACGATTGCAATGAGCAGAGGCTGTTCTATTCTCAGAAAAATAAAGCCTGCTGTAAGCTCAAGAAATGTTACGCCCATGAGCATGAACTGAGCTTTAAGCCATTTGAAAAGAGTTGTGAGAATTCCATCTTTCAGCTTTGTGAATTTATTCCATCTGTCTTTCGGTATTTGACGAAGAAGAAACGAACTGACCTGGTTGTAATTACTGCTGATGAAAAAAACACCCACTGTGTACGTGCCGATGAAAAGCAGAATTTTCGGCATATATGAAAAGATGCCCGAAAGGAATTTCAAAATACTTCCCGAAAGCTCGCCGGGAAGTTCCTGAATACCCCGGAGGAGGCTGTCAAGAGCGTTTTCAAGATACCCTCTGATGCTGACGGGAGATGAGTCGATATAGGCGTAAATCCTGTCACCAAGCCAGCTCAGGGAATCAGTGATGCCTGAAACGGTTTCGGGCAGGTCGGCGACGAATTCGGATAGTCCGCCTACTGCCCCTACGATTATAAACTGACCCAAAAGAAATAACAGCGAAATGAACACCGCTGTAAGCAGGGCGGAGGTAAACCAGCGTTTAACACCCATTCGGCTTTCCGTATATTTGACCGCAGGCTCAAGGCATCCGGCGGTGAGAAAAGCAAGTATGAAAGGGGCTGTCCAGGGTAAGAGAAACTTGAGCGTCAGGTATATCCCCAAAATCGTCAGAGCGGCATATAATAAAAATCGAAGGAACTTTAATATTCGTCTGTCAGGCACAGTAACCTCCACTATGGTCGTATCAGCTACAAAAGTTTGTTAAGTTTTTGTTAAAATCAGATAATTAAACAGTTGCGTTCATTTGAAGGCTGTGTTAAAATATATTGCATATTATTTTTAATATGCACTAATTTTGACTTACTATACATAAAAAGAAAGAGGGAATCACTATGGTAAAAGCGGCAATACTTGGCTTCGGCGTTGTTGGCTCGGGCGTAGCAGAAGTCCTGAGCATGAACGAGGATAAGATTACCCGAACTACCGGTGGTATCAGCCTTAAATATATCGTTGATATCAGAGATTTTCCTGACAGTAAGTTTGGCAATCTTGTGGTAAAAGACTTCTCCGTTGTGGAAAACGATCCTGAAGTTAAGATTGTTATTGAAACTATCGGTGGTGTCGGTGTTGCTTACGAGTTCACCAAGCGTGCTTTGAAAAAAGGAAAGTCTGTCGTTACCTCCAATAAAGAACTTGTTGCTACACACGGTATCGAGCTTATGGATATCGCTGAGGAAAACGGTGCAAGTTATTTCTTCGAGGCTTGCGTTGGCGGCGGTGTGCCGATCATCAGACCTATTGAACAGTGTCTTGCTGCCAACAGCATTACTGAAATTTACGGTATCCTTAACGGTACTACAAATTATATTCTTACTCAGATGATCAGAAACGGTCTCGCTTTTGACGTTGCTCTCAAGCAGGCTCAGGAGTTGGGTTATGCGGAAGCTAATCCTGCCGCTGACGTTGAAGGTCACGACGTATGCAGAAAGATCTGCATTTTAGCTGCCATGTGCTTTGGCAACCACGTTTATCCCGACCAGGTCCCAACTGAGGGTATTCTTGATGTTACTGCCGCTGACGTTGCTTTTGCAGCCGGTAAGAACTGCAAGATAAAGCTTCTGGGCAGAGCTTTGGAGCAAGATGGCAAGGTTTACGCCTATGTTGCTCCTCATCTCGTACCTGAGGAAGACCTTGTTGCCGGTGTTGAAGATGTTATGAACGGTATCGTTGTTAAGGGCAACGCCATCGGTACTGCCATGTTCTACGGTCCGGGTGCAGGCAAGATGCCTACTGCTAGTGCGGTTGTGGCTGACGCTATGGATGCTGTTAAGCATCTTCACGATCCAAAGGCTCCTGCATGGGCTGAGGGTATTGAAGGACTTGTCGGCAATGCCGATGATCTTCAGTACACCTGGTATGTCCGCACTAAGAAGGACATCGGTCTCGGCGAGCTGCTGGGCAGCGAGAACGGAGAATACGCATGGATCACCGCTCCTATGACTAAGGGTGAAGCGGTTAGCGCTTATAAGTACGCAGAAATCCAGTCTATGTTCAGAGTTCTCCATCAGTAATTGTTTTTGATATGCTAAAGGAAGGTTGAGTATATAAAATGGCATTAATTGTTCAAAAGTTTGGCGGCAGCTCTGTCGCAAACGCTGAAAAAATTAAGCGTGTTGCCGGTATCATTACTGATACATATAAGGCAGGTAATGACGTTGTTGTAGTTCTTTCCGCTCAGGGTGATACTACCGACGATCTCATCGAAAAGGCAATGGAAATCAATCCAAAGCCATCCAAGCGTGAAATGGATATGCTTCTCAGCACAGGTGAGCAGATTTCCATTTCCCTCTGTGCTATGTGCATCGAAGGTATGGGTATTCCTGTTATTTCCCTTACCGGCTGGCAGATTGGCATGATCACCAATTCCACCTACTCCAACGCAAGAATTAAGAAGGTCGGCTGCGACCGTATCCGTAAGGAGCTTGATAAGCGCAGAATCGTTATTGTTGCAGGCTTCCAGGGCATCAACAAGTATGATGATATCACCACTCTCGGTAGAGGCGGTTCTGATACTACCGCTGTTGCAATTGCTGCCGCTATGCACGCTGATCTGTGTCAGATCTACACAGACGTTGACGGCGTTTACACCGCTGACCCAAGAAAGGTTCAGGGTGCAAGAAAATTACAGGAAATTACTTATGACGAAATGCTGGAGCTGGCATCTATGGGTGCTCAGGTTCTTCATAACCGCTCTGTTGAAATGGCAAAGCGTTACTGTGTAGACTTGGAAGTTCTTTCCAGCTACCAGAGAGTTCCGGGCACTAAAGTTAAGGAGGTTACTAATATGGAACAAACTAAAATCAGCGGTATTGCGAAAGATAATGATACAGTAAGCATTGGCATTGTTGGCCTTAAGGATGAACCGGGTATTGCTTTTAAGCTCTTCAGAGTTCTTGCAGCTAAGAAGATCAATGTGGATATTATTCTCCAGTCTGCTGCCAAGGACAGCTCTCAGGATATCAGCTTCACAATCTCCAAAAATGATACAGAAGCTTGCGTAAACGCTCTTGAAGAATACAAATCCGTTCTTGGCTTCTCCAAGATTATTGTTAATACAAAGGTTTCCAAGATCTCCATCGTTGGTGCCGGCATGATGTCCGCTTCCGGTATCGCAGCTCTTATGTTTGAGGCTCTCTATGATGCTAAGGTTAACATCAGCATGATCTCCACAAGCGAAATCAAGATCAGCGTTATCGTTGACGAGCAGTATGCAGACAGAGCAGTTCAGTCCATCCACAATAAGTTCTTTGGTGACTAATAGTAAATGATTTGAGCCATTGGCATTTGCCAATGGCTCTTTCTTATGCAAAAAATTGCACTCCGTTTTTTCACGGAGTGCAATTAATTTTATTATCATTACTTAGCAGCTTCTGCGTTCTTAGCCTGCTTAGCAAGACGCTTTGCTTCTCTTCTTCTGTCCATTGCGTCAACGCATACTGCACAGGAAGCGTCGCCGGTGATGTTAACAACGGTACGGCCCATATCAAGAATACGGTCGATACCTGCAACAAGTGCGATACCTTCGACCGGAAGACCTACGCTCTGGAGAACCATGGCCAGCATGATCATACCGGAACCGGGAACACCTGCTGTACCGATGGAAGCCAATGTTGCGGTGAGAATGATGGTGAGCTGCTGAGTGATATTAAGGTCGATACCGAAGATCTGAGCGATGAAGATAGCACATACGCCCTGATAGATTGCAGTACCATCCATGTTGATGGTTGCACCAAGTGGGAGTACGAAGGAAGAGATTTCCTTACGTGCACCGAGCTTTTCTGTTGCTTCCATGTTGAATGGAAGAACGCCTACGCTGCTTGCACTGGAGAAAGCGAAGAGGATAGGACCGCTCATGATCTTGAAGAACTTAATTGGGCTGAGACCTGCAAAGCCCTTTACAGCGGAAGAATATACCACGACCATGTGGAGTATGTATGCTACATAAGCTACAAGAATTACCTTCAGCAGAGGGAGCAGTACAGCCGGTCCATTCTGTGCGATTACAGGGCAGATAAGTGCGAATACACCGATTGGGGAGAGCTTGATGATCATGCCCATAACCTTGAAGGAAACTTCTGCAAGGCTGTCGATTGCTCTGGAAGCAGGCTGACCCTTTTCGCCGGCAAGGATAACACCAAAGCCAAAGAATACTGCAATTACAATAACCTGAAGCATCGTTGCGCTTGAAAGTGGTTCAAAGAAGTTGGATGGGAAAATGTTTACCAGAGTATCCATGAAGTTTGGAGCTGCAGATGCTTCGTAGGTAAGTTCGCCTGCAGGAAGAACGTAGCCTGCACCAACATTAAGAACATTCGCGAAGATGAGACCGATTGTGATTGCCAGTGCGGTGGTTAAGAAGTAGTAAACGATTGTGCGTACGCCGATTGCACCGACTTTTTTGATGTCCTGAAGGGAGACGATGCCCTGCATGATGGAGAGCAATACTACCGGTACAACGACCATCTTGATGAGATTGAGATAGATTGTACCGAAAGGCTTGATGTAGTTTACGGCGATGTCTGATACGTTCTGCATCAGAACGCCAACGATTACACCAAGCACAAGGCTGATGAAAATGCTGGTGGTCAGGGATAGTTTCTTCTTCTGTTTTTCCATGTTTTTTCCTCCTGTTTTTTTAAGCTTATTGATAGCTTCAAACTAATATAACATATATAATTACAGTTTGCAACAAGTTGTTTAAAAAATGGAGAAGATTTCCTGAGTTTTTGTGTAAAATTTAGGGATATATTAGATGTTGATAAAAAATCACCTTCCTTTTGGAAGGTGACTTCTTTTATTCTGCTGTTCTGTTATAGAATAAAACATTGAAGCTTTCACCGTCGTATTCAAGACAGGAAAGACAGGTGTTTTTAAGTCTTGTACGTCCCGGGCCTACAACCTTGCCTGCGGCTCTTACCAGTACGGAGTTAATTGCTCCGCCGTGAGATACAAGAAGAATTGAAGAGTTCAGAGGGTATTTCCTTATTACTTCGATGATGCGGTCAGCTACGTGTTCCACAGGTTCAACGTCATCCGTCTCATCGGTAAGACGGAAGATATCGCCGCTGGATGGAATTGTGGCTGAGAGTGAACCAAAATCACGCTCGGTGAGATCAGGTTCAACAATAACCGGAGTGTTTGTGTAGTCTGCGATTATCTGCGCTGTGACCTTTGCCCGGGAAAGGGGACTGGTGAGAATAAGGTCCAGATGTATGTCATCAAACATGACGGTGGCGTTATGAGCCTGCTGTATACCTGTGGCATTGAGGGGGACATCCTCACGACCCTGAAGGCGTTTTTCTTTATTCCAGTCTGTTTCACCGTGTCGTAATAAATAAATAAGCATGATTATCCTCTTTGATTATGATTATTAATGAAAGATTCCCACGTCGCTTCGCTCCTCGGAATGACCTGAGGGAAGGAACCCTCGGAATGACCTGAGGGAAGGAACCCTCGGAATGGCCTGAGGGAGTGTGGCATCGGAGTGATAGTGGAGCGTTACTATGAGTAGACCGACCTTGTGATAAGGTCGGTCTTTTTTGATTTTTAAATTTACAGAAGTTCCTTAAGGGTCTTAACAATGCTTGCCGCTGTGAGACCGAAGCGTTCCTGGAGATAACCAACGGAACCAACCTCACCAAAGCTGTCATTTACAGCAACGCAGCCTACATTTGCGGAAACCTTACCTGCGATCACTTCACAGACTGCACTGTAAAGACCGCCGAATTTGTTGTGGTTTTCTGTTACAAGAACAGCCTTCTTGCCTTCACAGCTCTTGAGAATTGTTTCAGCATCGATAGGCTTGATGGTGAATACGTTTACAACGCTTACGCTTACGCCTTCAGCTTCAAGCTGGGCTGCTGCCTGCATTGCTTCGTGTACCATAATGCCGCTTGCGAAGATAACCGCGTCTGTACCTTCGCGAAGTGGGATTGCCTTGCCTACAGGGAGTGTTTCGCCCTTTTCATAGATCGTTGCGGCAAGCTTTCTTGGAGTTCTGATGTACTTAACACCGGGAAGGTTTACTGCCTGTTCCAGTACGCTTTCCAGCATATTTGGATCAGCTATGTCAAATACGGTTGCACCCGGAATTGCTCTGTACATTGCAAGATCTTCAAAAGGCATATGAGTGCCGCCGTTGAAGGCTGCTACAACACCCGGGTCGGAGCCGATGATGGTGATATCGTTCTTTGCATAACCACCGGAAAGGAATACCTGGTCAAATACTCGTCTGGAAACGAATGGACCAAAGGAATGAACGATAGGCTTGAAGCCTGCTGCGGACAGACCGCAGGCAATACCGACCATGTTGGATTCGGCAATACCGCAGTTGATCGCACGGTCTGTGTGAGTCTTTGCCCAGCCGAGAGTGCCGATACAGCTCATAACGTCTGCGTCAAGATAAATAACATCGGGGTCCTTTTCTACAAGGCGAGCGATAGTTTCGCTTGCCACTTCCTTGAAAGTTCGTGGGTCATTTTTACCTGTATATACAATGTTCATCTCTCTGACTCCTTAACCCAATCTGTCATATTCAGCCTGCAGTTCAGCGATCCACTTGTCGCCTGTTTCTTTTGTAACGGTCATGCTGTGGTTGGCGTATGTATTCTCAACCTCAACGATGCCCTTACCCTTGACTGTGTCAAGTACCAGTGCGGTTGGCTTGCCGTTTGTTCCTGTTTCTTTTAAGGAGTTGTACAGCTCTTCGATGTTGTTGCCGTCAATTCTGCGTGCGTCGAGACCAAATGCCTTGAGCTTTTCACAAATGTCGCCAATGTTCAGAACTTCTTCTGTTGTGCCATCAAGCTGCTTCTTGTTGTTATCAACCATGATAACAAGGTTATTGATTTTCTTTGCACCTGCGAACATTACTGCTTCCCAGAACTGACCTTCGTTTATCTCACCGTCACCGCAGATGAGGAAGGTACGGCTGTCACGACCCTTGAGCTTGTCGCCGAGTGCCATGCCGATTGCCAGAGATGAACCCTGACCAAGAGAGCCAGTGGTCATGTCGATACCGGGAGTCTTGTTTCTGTCGCAATGGCTTGGAAGATGTGTTCCGCCCTGATTCAGGGTGTGGAGCATTTCTGCCGGGAAAAAGCCCTTGAGGGCAAGTGCTGCGTATACAGCGGGACCGGCGTGACCCTTGGACATAACCAGCTTGTCACGGTCAGCCCAGCCCGGATTCTGAGGATCATACTTCATTACGTCGCCATAAAGAACGGCAATTGTATCAGCAATGCTGAGACAGCCGCCTATGTGACCTACACCAAAAGTCTTCAACTGTTCAACTATATTCATTCGGATCTGTACAGCGAATTTGGAAAGTTCCAGCTTCTTATTTTGGTCCATTTTTTCCCTCTCTTTAAATCGGTGCATTTGCTGTTCATGAACAGCAATGCGGTAGTACATTTTTATCTAATTTTTAATTTTTGCTCAGTTGTCACTATTATACCACAATATTTTCAGAAATAAAATTATTTTACGCCAAATTTTTTGCATTTTTTTATGCAAAATTTGGCGTTTTTACACAGTATATGGAGGTGCTTTTTTTGGCAAAGAAAATTAAACGTCAAAACGTGCTTGAAAGGCTTGCGGAAATAGCATTTGGAAGCTCCAACGATATTGTGAAATTGGCCTTCGTTGGTGCTGAAAATGAAACTGAAATGCTGGAAACCCTTGACCTTACGCTTCTTTCGGAGATCAAGCACAGTCAGAACGGCTCGGTTGAGGTGAAGCTTATAGACAGGCTGAAGGTAATTGAACTGCTTCTCAGAGAGCTGGAGGAGCCTGAAGCGAGGAAACCGCAGGGGGCTGAGGCTTTGTTCTTGGCTATGGACAGGGCTGCCGCAAAAAGAGACAGTGATGCGGATTGAACATAACCGAGATTTCAAAGAAGCAGTTAAAGGTCCTTACCTGGTGGTGCGACAATTCACCTTGCAAAAACATGGATGCCATTATTTGTGACGGTGCTGTCAGAAGCGGTAAAACGCTTTTTATGTCCATTTCCTATGTTTGCTGGGCGATGCGGCGGTTTGACAAAATGAAATTCGGTATCTGCGGCAAGACCATTGTTTCTCTCAGGCGAAACATTATTGATATGCTAATTCCTCTTTTGAAGGAGATGGGTTTTAGCTGTGAGGATAAGGTCTCCAAAAACACTATCACAGTTTCAATGGACGGCAGGGAGAATTATTTCCACCTTTTCGGTGGTAAGGATGAGGGCTCTGCGGCACTTATTCAGGGTATCACTTTCGCAGGGGTGCTCCTTGATGAGGTTGCACTGCAGCCGAGAGGCTTTGTTGAACAGGCGTGTGTGCGTTGCTCGGTTACCGGCAGTAAGTTTTGGTTCAACTGCAATCCCGAGGGACCCTCCCATTGGTTTTACAGGGAATGGATCAAAAAGGCTCGTGAGCGTAATGCTCTGTATCTCCATTTTACCATGAGGGATAATCCGTCCCTTTCCGATGCAATTCGACATAGGTACGAAAATCTGTATACAGGGGTGTTTTATCAGCGGTTCATTCTTGGTCTGTGGGTTGCGGCTGACGGTGTAATCTATGACTTCTTCGATACTTCCTACGTTGAGCCTGTACCAAAGGGCAGGATGGAGAGGTATTACATATCCTGCGATTACGGTACGGCAAATCCCGCTTCCTTTGGCCTGTGGGGGCTTAGAAATGGAGTGTGGTACAGGATAAAGGAATACTATTTTGCATCCCGCGACAGGGGTTATCAAAAGACTGATGCCGAGTATGTCAGTGACCTGTTGGCACTTGCAGGTGACAAACCCATCGAAGCGGTGGTGGTTGACCCCAGTGCAGCCAGCTTTATTCAGGCTCTTACAAGGCTTGGAATAAAGGTCATCAAGGCTCGAAACGATGTGCTCAGCGGTATTCGTATTACGGCAGACCTTTTAAAAAGCCGCAAGCTGATTATTTGCGATACCTGTGAGGACGCTATCCGTGAATTCTCTCTGTACGTGTGGGACAAGTCTTCTGAAAGCGACAAGCCTGTTAAGGAAAATGACCATGCAATGGATGAAATCAGGTATTTTGCGGCGACGGTAGTTGGAAATGATGATGGGGATTTTGCAGCTACGTTTGTGGAGAGAAAGAGAGGATAAAGAGAGAAGTTTACAATCCCCCAGTCAGCTTCGCTGACAGCCCCCTTTACACAAGGGGGCCTGTTGATAGGCAGTAAATAAAAGTTTAAATAATTTGAAAGGCAGGTTTTTTATGGGTATTTTTAAAAAATCCAACAAAAGCACAGGTACAGCTGTGCAGATCAGGTCGAGGGACAGTCATCCGTTTACGGAATTAAACGACTATGTCCCATTACGCAACGGTGAGATAAAGCTCTATCGAGCCATAAGGGAGGCTGTGCCGGCTGTGGATGCGGCTGTGGTAAAGCTTATCCGTCTCACAGGAGGATTTACGGTGGAATCATCGGATAAGAGGGCTGAAAGACAGCTTAATGATTTTCTCCAGAATGTGAATACAGGCAGAGGGCAGTATGGTATCGACTCCTTCCTGTATTCCTATCTTGATTCGATGATAACCTGCGGCAGAGGTGTCGGTGAGATCGTGCTTACAAATAAGCGTGACATTGCCGCAGTCCTTTGCAGCGATGCCTCCAATATCGAAATCAGAGAGAAGGGTTCTCCACTTGATTTCGAGATTTGTTCCTACGGTCAGGGCGGCAGGATCGTTCCGCTTCCATATCAGGAGCTTCTGCTGTTTACGCCCTTTAAACCGGAATCAGACAATCCTTACGGTGTGTCACTCCTGCGGTCTATGCCGTTCTTAACGGAAATTCTGCTTAAAATATACAATTCTCTGGGTATCAACTGGGATCGTGCAGGTAATGTTCGATTTGCCGTGGTGTATAAGCCGAAGGGCGATGCCATCGACAGGGCATACGCCAGAGAACGCAGTGAACAGATCGCAAGTGAGTGGTCCGCCGCTATGCAGGCCGGTAAGAACGGCTCTGTTCGGGATTTTGTTGCTGTGGGTGATGTGGATATCAAGGTAATCGGTGCTGATAACCAGATCCTGGATTCGGAGGTTCCTGTAAGACAGATCATGGAACAGCTCGTTTCCGCTACGGGTCTTCCACCTTTTATGCTGGGATTTAACTGGTCCACCACCGAGAGAATGTCCTCTCAGCAGGCAGATATGATCACCTCTGAGCTGACAGCTGTCAGACGTTCCCTTACCCCGGTCATCAGAAGGATATGCGATCTGTGGCTGGCTGTTCATGGGTTTAACAGAGAGTATCAGATCGTCTGGGATGACATCAATCTTCAGGATGCCGAGGGCGAAGCTCATGCCGAGCTTTACAGAGCACAGGCTGAGTATTACAGGCTTCAGGCGGAAAACCATGGAAAGGAGGTGTGAAATTGATCAAATGCAAGGAAATCATGACACCAAAGCAGAATGAAGTGAGTTCTGAGGATTTAGCCGCCATTAACGGTTATTCCAAAACTCCACTTACGGCTGAGGAGGTTTTTACCTTCGATATTCTGCTCTGCGACAACGAGATCGACAGGGACTATGAAAGATTTACTGTTGATGCTCTCCATGTTTTGCAGGGGATGTTCTTAGGGAAAACAGGTATATTTGACCATACATGGTCGGCTTACGGTCAGAAAGCGAGAATTTTCAAAACTCAGGTTGTTGAAGAGCCTGCCAGAAAGACTGCCGCCGGTGAGAGCTACACTTATCTGAAGGCTTCCGCCTATATGCTCAACAATGAGGATAATGCATCTCTCATTGATGAGATCAGAGGTGGTATCAAGAAGGAAGTAAGTGTGGGCTGCAGTGTTGCAAGCATTACCTGCAGTATCTGCGGAGAGCCTGAGGGCAGTCACGAATGCAGTCATCTGAGAGGTGCTGAGTATGGCGGTGAGCTGTGCTGTCGTGTCTTGGACGAACCTGTTGATGCCTACGAATGGTCCTTTGTGGCTGTTCCTGCCCAGAGAGATGCGGGTGTAATCAAACGCTTTGGCGGTCATGTGGGTGATGAGACTCTCAAGCGGCTTGAGAAGGAAGCACAGCTTGGAAGAAGCTATCTTAAAGCTCTCCGTGATGAAACGGCAAAGCTTGCGATCATGGCTTCTCCCGAAATGCCTGAGGATACCGTCAGGTCGGTGCTTGGAAAGCTTGATGAAAATGAGCTTGCCACATTGAAGGGCGTGTTTGAAAAGAGACTTGAAAAGCTCTATCCACCGGTTTGCCAGCTTACATATCAGCGTGAACCGGTGAAAACAGAAGACGAAAACTATTACAAAATCTAAACAGGAGGATAAATTTATGAGTATTTCTTTTGGCGGTATTGGTGAAATGTGCGTGACCCTTATGGCAGCTTCCGGTGTTACAAAGGGTAAGCCTGTAAAGATGAGCACCAACGGCACGGTTGCAGCCTGCTCTGACGGTGACAGATTTGTGGGTGTTGCTGTTGACGTTTCTGATGACGGTTACGCCATCGTTCAGTTAAAGGGCTACACAACCATGGGTTACACAGGCACAGCTCCAACAGTAGGTTACAACGTCCTTGCGGCAAATGCAGCAGGCGGCGTTAAGGGTGCAAATGCAGGCAATGAGTGTCTTGTTCTTGAAGTTGACACAACTGCGGCAACAGTAGGATTTATTATTTAACAGGAGGAATTACAATGGCTTATCATTTTGAAAACGTAAAGCTTGAAAAGGGCATGTACAACCAGGCTGGTATGACATTTACCGAGGTTCTGGAAAAGGCTGACCCTTCTGAAAACTACATCGGTACAGCTCTCGAAGGTCTTGACGCTTACCAGAGACAGCTTAAGAGATTTGACATTAAGGTAAAGGGTGCAGGCAGTGACATGGTGGAAAAGTTCTTCCGCACTACTGCAAGCTCCGTGCTTTTCCCTGAATATGTTGCAAGAAGCGTAAGAGCCGGTATGGAAGAGGGAAATGTCCTTTCCTCCATCGTGGCTTCTACCACCAACTTTGAGGGTATGGACTACCGCTCCATCTACTCCGCGGCAACTGAGGATGACAAGACTCTCAGACGTGTTGAAGAGGGTACTCTTATTCCAACAACCGAGATCAAGGTTCAGGAAAACCTCGTTAAGCTCCACAAGCGTGGTCGTATGCTGGTTGCTTCCTATGAGGCTATCAGATTCCAGAGACTTGACCTGTTCTCCGTAATGCTTCGCCAGATCGGCAGCCATATCATGCGTATGCATCTTGAGGATGCCATTGATGTTCTTGTGAACGGTGACGGCAACAACAATGCTGCGGCTGCGTTTGCCATCGGTACAAGCCCGATTACAGGCACATCCGGCAGTCTTACTTATGCCGCTCTGCTGGACTTCTGGGCACAGTTTGAGCCATACAGCATGAACACTCTTATCGTTCCGCCTGCTGTTATGCTCAAGCTCCTTAATCTCTCCGTTTTCCAGGATGCTGCGGCAGGTCTTAATTTCCAGGGCACAGGTCAGCTTATCAACCCTCTTGGTGCTAAGCTCATCAACACCTCTGCCGCTCCTGCAGGCTGCATTATCGGTCTTGACAACAGATACGCTCTTGAGATGGTTCAGGTTGCGGATGTTAACGTTGAATATGACCGCCTTATCGACAGACAGCTTGAAAGAGCCGCTATCACCAGCATTTACGGCTTTGCAAAGCTTTATCCTGAAGCTTCCTGTACGCTGAAGATTTAAATGTCGTTATCTCTGAATGACGAGTGGAGTATAGGGAGAAATGTTGGTTATCTTTTCTCTCCCTCAGTCGCCTTGCGGCGACAGCTCCCTCGTCAGAGGGAGCTAAAAAATTTGAGAAGGAAGGTGACTTTTATCTTTTCTGATGATATTTACGCTGCTGCTGTAATTCTGGCAGGAGCTGAGTCCGAAGGGCTTGCGGCTTTGTGCAGTGCCGCGGAGCGGGAGTTTACCGCAAGACTCAGAGCCGGTGTTACTCCTGAAATGTGCCGTGAGGTGCTTATTACCGCTTCTGCAATGCTGGCGGTTTCCATGCACGGATATGTGAAGGATGGGGACGGTATCACATCATACAAAGCAGGTGACATTGAGGTGAAACGCGGCGAGAATTCACAGGGCTCACGAGAGGTACTGCAGAGACAGGCTGAGGTGCTGATGCAGCCATATATCTCTGACGGTGATTTCTGCTTCATGGGGGTGCGTGGTTAGGTGAATTGGTTTGCTTCAGTTTTAGAGCAGTACGGCGATGATGCCGTTATCTGCGTAAACGGTGTGGAACGAAATATTAAAGCCTTTGTAAACCCTGTTATTGGTGAGAGGTACATGAAAAAATGGAAAACCATGACGAAACTGGGGGAATCCGATGAGGCGACATACTACTTTTTCGGTCCTCCGGACTGTGAAATTACCGATTGTGATAACTCGTGGCTTACTTTAAACGGCAAATGCTATAAGTTTATCCGTGCCGAGGCTTACCGGGTTGAGGGAAAGATCTCCCATTGGGAAGCGGTGCTGAGGCATAGAGAGGAGGAGTTTGATGGCTGAGCTTGAAACCATTATCTCTGCTGTGTGCAGGGGGCTTAGCGAAGGCGGTGTTTCTGCGGTGATATCCCAAAATCCATTTGGAGGGAAGAAACGCCATACGAGTCCGATTGTGACTGTTGGTCTTAAATCCGGGAATGCCGTTTCCTGCGGCTTTGCCGAGTATTTGGGTATGCGTTACGATGCTGAAAACGATACATACAATGAGCTTTACGGAAAGAAGCTTGACATTGCTTTAGGACTAACCCTGTGGTCACCTAAGTCTGAAAGCTTTGGACACGAAAAGTGCCTGATGCTTTTCTCTCAGGTTGCCGACGCTCTTCATAGTCTGCCTGAGTCCCTGAAGGTGAGAGAGCTGTCCTGCGGTGAGACTGAATACGATACTGCCGCTGAAATGTTCCGATGTGATGCGGAGCTGAAATTATCGGCTTTCCTTGTTGCGGAAAGCTCAGATGAGTCTCAGTTCCTTGATTTTAAGCTGAAAGGAGTTTTGATAAATTGACGATAACAAGAGAAAGACCGGGTGTGTATACCACATATCAGGTTTCTGATTCAAGCTATGGAAACAGAGTGAAAGGGGTAGTCGGACTTGTGGGTGTTGCTGTCAAAGGTACTGCTGAACAGGTCTACTCCGTAACCTCTGCAAGCCAGGCTGTGCGATTTTTCGGTGAGTCCAGAATTGCAAGACTGGCTGAGATACTGTTTTTGAACGGTGTATATGAGATCAAGGCTGTGCCGGTTTTTAAAGAAAATGGCAATGAACCGGGAAGTCTCCTTTATTCAAATGCATTTAAGCTTCTGGCAAGAATTGAAGAGGTAAAAATATTGCTCTGTGATACATTATTCTCCTCTGTTCATAATGCCATGCTTTCTGCAATCACTAATGCCGATAACAGAAATCAGCATAAGATTGCTGTAATAGAAACAGGCGGTGACATTAACGGCAAGATTTCAAATGCGGCAGCCTTTAATAATGAACGAGTGATGATCGTTGCACCGAGTGGTCTTGATGCATCAGGCAATACGGCTGAACATGGTTCCGTTGCGGCGGCTGTGGCAGGTGCTATTCTCTCTGAAAATGATCCTGCTGTTCCGCTTAACGGTGCAGAGCTTTTTGGCTTGGGTGGTGTTGAGATGAACTATACCGAAGATGAGATCGACAGCCTTGTGAGAAGTGGTATCAGTCCTGTTGAATGTGTTGGCGGCAGGGTCAGCGTTATAAGAGGTGTTACCACCTGCACAACAGATGAAAACGGAGAGTCCGATTTCACATGGCATGAGCTGACTACTGTTCGCATCGTTGATAACGTCATTCCCGAAGTGCGTGAGTCCCTGAGGGATATGTTCTCAAGAGCAAAAAACACGGCTCAGACAAGGGATGCCATCAGAACGCAGGTGATCATTATCCTTGAAAAGAAGGTTTCTGAGGAAATCATCGAAAGCTACGGCAAAGTGTCCGTTGTTCAGGATGAGGATGACCCAACGATTTGCAATGTGGCATTTGAGTTTGCCGTTGCCCACGGTCTTAACAAGATAATACTTACGGCAAATATTACGGTTTAAGGAGGGATAATTATGAGTTTAACAGGTTTTCCAACAAGCAGTGACATTTATCTTGAGGCTAACGGAAAGAAAATAGCGGTTGTTCAGAGCTATAAGGCGGTTGCAAAGCGTTCCAGCAAGAGCATTGAGGCATTTGGTGAAACTGAACCTGTTGCAACCCTGAGAGGGCAGAAAACATATATAATCGAGCTTACAAGGCTTTACGCAACAGATGCCGCCATCAGCGATGGTATAGATTTCTATTCAATTTCTGATTTTTCTCTTGTTATTGCAAAGCCTGACAGACGCATTATTTACACAGGCTGTCAATGGTCCGAGATTCAGGAGGATGGTAAGCTTGGTGAGAATATCATCGAGAAGATCACCCTTATTGCTGCGAAAAGAGTGGAGACAAAGTGATGGATGAAAAAATTATCAACATAGCCGGGGCGGAGATGGAGCTTCGCCCTATAAGTGCAAGACAGTATCTTGCGGCAAGAAACGAAGCCGATACTATGGCAGAGGCTATTGGCGGGGATGATATATCCAAGGCTGTGCTTTTAGGTGCGGCACTGCTTTCAAAAGGACTGTTCTATAACGGTCAGAGGATTTTTAGGGGCGGTGACGAGGTGCTGGATGCCTTTAGTGCAAATGAAATCATTGACACCGCACTATTTATGGATATTGAGCCTGAGAAGAAGGCTCAGATAATGGAAGCTTCCGATCGCGTAAGAGGTATTGCACAGGAGATGAATTCTGCTGAAAGCGGCAATGCTGACGAGGAAATGAATAAAATTCAGCATATCCCGGGAAGAGGACAGAGCGGAGGCAATTCCTCGAATTCCGGTTCTTTCGACAATAAGGCTGCAGATGTCAGCGAGAGGATATACTCGCCAAGAAGCGAGATGCGGAGAGTTTCCGATTTCTTCCAGCGTGACAGCAGAAGATATGACGGTATCATTTCAAGCTATTAGGAGATGGTTATGAAATTAACACCAATGAGATTTAAAGATTACATCTGGCCCCACAACCCTAAAACATTTGAGATAACGGAAAAGCGCAGACTTGCCGTCAATCCTGTTCCCTTTGGAAAAGGGACGGTGACGGACATGGGCGTTGACTGTCGTGTACTGAAGGGCGAAGGTGAGTTTGTGGGTGATGACGCTTACGATGAATTCCTGAAGCTGCGGAAAGTCTTTGACGAGGGAACAGCGGGGATATTGGTTCACCCTGTTTGGCAGTCGGTGAGAGTGTGGTTTTCTTCGCTTTCAATAAAACAGGAGCCGATGGAAAATTTTATAAGCTATGCGTTTGAATTTGTCGAGGATGATGACAGCTATTCCCAGACGGTGAATAAACCGGAGGAGGATACGGAAAATGAAATTATCCCCGGTGGTGTGCCAAATGGTACGATTATCGGTTCTTCAGGCTCTTCAAACTCTTCGAGAAGAACCTATACCGTTAAATCAGGAGATACTCTGTGGGGAATTTCCAGAAAATACGGTCTGACTCTTAATCAGATCATTGCACTTAATCCCCAAATCAGAAACCCAAATCTGATCTATACAGGTCAGACAGTTTACGTCAGTTAGGAGGAGTAATGAAAGGTTATCTTACAGACTATAACGGCAAACGCCATGAGCTTTCTACTCTTTTGGCATGGTCTGTTACTCACGGCTTGGGGTCACCCTGTGACTGCTTTGAGCTTGTTTGCAGATATGAGCCTGATATGGAAAACCTCCTGAAGGATGCTTACAGATTTACGGGAGTGACCGATGAGGCTACTGTATTTCAGGGAGTTGTGGATGAAACGCAGGTTGACATAAATGAGCAGGGGATGCTGTTCTCGGTTTCGGGAAGAGGTATGGCGGCTTTGCTTTTAGATAACGAAGCGGAAAGTGTAACATATTCCTCGTGCTCCATCAAAACGATCCTTGAAAAACACGTTTACCCCTGGGAAATCGTTGATGTAAGGTATCAGTCAATGGGATATCTCTACAATTTTGTTGTTGACAGCGGTGAAAGTCAGTGGTCGGTGCTGTCACGCTTTGCGGGCTTTGCGTCCGGAATAGCACCCAGATTTACAAGGGACGGTATTCTCATCATTAATGATGATGAGGGAGAACACCTGACTCTGAACAGCAAGAGCGGTGGATTTGATATTATCCGCAGGGAGCGAAGATATGGTGTGATATCCTCTGTTCTTGTGAAAAACAAGGCACGAGGTACAAGAACAACCGTTACAAACAGCGAGTTTACTGACCGCGGCGGTGCTTGCAGGAGGGTTATCAATGTGCCCAGACTCACAGGCTATAATGCAATGAAATACACCGGTACATATCAGATAAATGAATCAAAAAAGGACAGCAGTCAGTTTATCGTCACCCTTCCAAAGCTTTTTGCGGCAGCTCCCAATGATATTATCACCGTGGATATTCCGGAATTGGGTGAAGCGGTGACAATGAAAGCAGGAGAGGTTACAGTATGGGCGGACGGTACAGGCTGTGGTACTGAGATCACATTAGTGGAAAGGTAGTGATTTTATGTGGCTGTCAAACAGAAAAATTCCGGCAGGGAGCAATCAATCTGCCGTTGGAGAAGTTACCATAGGCGGCAGGAATACTGCGGTTTACACCGATGGCGAAAAGAGAAATTCAGCTTTTTTCTCCCCGGGCGGTTATTACTGGCTTCCGAGCTGTGGTCAGAACATGGTGGTCATCAAGAGCGGTGACGGTGAGGTCTGCTGTATGGACAGGGAGGTTACTGAACTTCCTGTGGATATGCAGGAGGGAGAGGTTTATATCGTTTCAGGCGGAAATGCTTCTCTCTATCTTAAAAACGATGGAACGGTGCAGATAATGGGCGATGTGTCCGTAAACGGAAGGATGTTTGTAAATGGAACTGAAATTGGTTAACGGAGATTATGTTCCCAATTCCCCGGGCAGTGGTTTTGATACTGTAAATAATCTGGAGGAAATCATTCAAAGGATAATGTTCAGACTTACAGTTCCGAGAGGGAGCTTTCCTCTTATTCCCCAGCTGGGAAGTAATCTGAGAAGGCTCTATCGCGAAAAGAAATCCAACAGAGCTTCTGCCGCTTATCAGTATGTGCGGGAGGCTTTGGCAGATGAAGCACAGGTGCGGGTGGGAAATGTTTCCGTCAGCGAAGCCGACGAGAAGCTGATAATGGAAGTGGATTTATCAATAAGCGGTGAAGATGCTTCCATAGTGGTAGAAATATGAGGTGATGAATTGAAAAGTGCAGATGTGATATATCAGGAAATGTGTACAAGCTATGCGGAGCTTACAGGGGTCACGGTTAAAGACGGCTGTGACATGGCGGTCAGACTCTATGCCGCCGCGGCTCAGATAGAGTCCCTGTATGCATACAACGATTGGGTGAAGAAACAATGCTTCCCTCAGACGGCGACAGGGGAGTATCTGGATAATCATGCTGAGATGCGGGGACTCAGCCGAATTGATGCCGTATGTTCAAGGGGTATCATCAAATTTACGGCTAACTATGGGGTAAGCGGTGAGCTTACCATCCCTGAGGGAACGGTTTGCGTAACCGCCTCCGGTGAGCGGTTTATAACCACCGAGAGCGGTGTGATTGCCGCGGGAGAAACTTACTGTGAGTGCAGTGCAGCTGCAATGGAAGCAGGAAAAAGCGGAAACGTGGAGGCTGATACCATTGTGTTTATGGAGCAGCCGCCTGTTGGTATTGATTCCTGTGTAAATGAAGCACCTTTTACAGGTGGTGTTGATGCCGAAAGCGATGACAGTCTGCGGGAAAGAATTATAGCTACATACAACAGCCTCCCCAACGGTTCAAATGCCGCTTACTATGAGAAGCTTGCGATGTCTGTATCAGGAGTGGAAGCTGTAAGTGTTATTCCAAAGAAAAGGGGTATAGGTACGGTTGATGTTGTAATAAGCGGAACTGAGGGGATGCCATCTGATGAGCTTATCGGTCAGGTGCTTGATATTATCAACGAGTCCCGTGAGATTTGTACTGATGTTCAGGTATATGGTCCGGCTTCCGTGGCGGTTGATGTGGATGTCAAAATCGAAGTTGAAGATAAGTTCAATTTCAATACGGTATCAAACAGTGTTGAGAAAGCTGTTGATGATTACTTTGACGGTAAGCTTCTCGGCTGTGACATTCTTCGTGCAAAGCTTGGCAGTATAATCTACGGTACAGAGGGAATGCGTAATTATTCCATCAACCTTCCTGCAAGTGACATTCTGATAAGTGCTGACCAGCTGCCTGTGCTTGGTACGGTTACCGTCAGTCAGATGAGCTGAGGAGAGAGTCATGGGATATACGGACTATTTAATTCGGATATTAGCACCCCTAAGTGTTTATGACCTGACGGAAAACAGTTACAGCCGGGCTGAGCTTGAGGCAATGGGCAAAGCACTTGATGAGTGTTGTTCAGAGATAGAAATTCTGGAGCGGGAGTGTACAGTACCTACCGCCGAGGATTATGGGCTGAGTATGTATGAAAAGCTTTTGCCCAGACACTATGCGATAGCGGTCCACACCAGAAGAAAAGCCATAATCTCAATGCTCAGTGTGAATAACAGCTGCTTTACCCAGGAGCTGCTGAACAAAACGCTTTCAGGCTGCGGTGAGCCGACAACTGTACGCGAAACAGGCGAAGCCTCACAGGTTATGGTGGATTTTACTGAGGTCAACGGCAGACCTGTAAACTATGTACAGCTTGAAAGATGGGTTGAAAATATGCTGCCTTGTCATTTGGAAACAGTTTACAATTATGAGGTGATAGAAAGCCAGAACACATAGCAGTATTTTCAAAAATAAAGTGTCATTGCCTTCCGCAGGGAAGGCAATGACATTTTTTGTGCATAATTCGTGAAAAAAATATCGTCAAAGTGATAAAAAATTCTTTAAAGGTGTTTTAAGTTTTTTGGAATTTCCTGCCGGATCATGGTGAAAACCGGTGATTTACAGGAAATGGTTTACATAAATCGTGAAAATATACAGAGATTTTGTCGAATGATGTCGAAAATTATTTGGGCATATTTATGCCGAATATTGTGGCGTTTGCAGGAAATTACGACATTATTCTCTTGCAAATGCTGTCTTGATATGCTAAATTAAATCCATAAGAGCGGTTGTATATAGACATTAGCCGTATTATTAATAATTACGGAGGAAATACAGTATGGACAATAAAATACTCGTTGCGATTGCAGATCCAAATGATGAAATACGTGGGATGTTGAGTGAGGCTCTTGGTATGGAAGGAACCTTTCGTGTGTGTGGAAGCGTAGGTGACGGTATCTCTGCTTTGGAGCTGGTGAGAAGAACTAATCCGAGTATACTTATCATGGATGTTATCCTTCCGAAGCTTGATGGCATGGGTGTTCTTGAGAAGATAAATGCTATGCCGGGTAAAAAGCCTGAGGTGATAATAACATCTGCCTTTGCAAGAGAGCATATTGTCGGTACTGCATTAAATCTTGGTGCGGCATACTTTCTGCAGAAGCCATACGATGTTGCACAGGTAGTAAGCCGTATGCGTCAGATAGTGGCAGGACGAAAGAGTGATAAGTTAAATGTGGCAAGGAAGCCCAGAACATTGCCAAGTGTTGAAAGTCTTGTTACTGAAATTATCCACGAAATTGGTATTCCGGCACACATTAAAGGCTATCAGTATCTTCGTGAAGCCATTATTCTGACCGTGAATGATATGGATATCATCAATGCGGTTACAAAGGTCCTTTATCCAACGGTAGCAAAGAAGTTTGGCACAACTGCCAGCCGCGTTGAGCGTGCTATCCGTCACGCTATTGAAGTTGCCTGGGACAGAGGAGATATCGAAACTCTCCAGAAGTTTTTCGGCTATACGGTTTCAAATATCAGAGGAAAGCCAACAAACAGCGAATTTATCGCAATGATTGCAGACAGAATTTATTTACAGCAGAAAGAGCAGGCTTAGCAATCCTCACAATATAAAGCAGGGGCAACACCTTATTATGGTGTTGCCCTTGCGTTTTTTAATTATCTTTATCCATTTTTTTGCAGATGTACTTATAGCCGGCAATACCCAAAAGACTGATAAGCATTGTGATAACAAATACTATTGCTGCGGTGATATACTTCTGTTCACCAAGACCGTCACCGCCGATGGTGGAAGTGACAATAGATGGAATTCTGCCGACAGCTGTTATGAAAATCCATGTGGAAAGCTTCATTTTTGTAAGACCTACAAAATATGCCATCATGTCCTTGGGAGTTCCCGGAATGACAGTGAAAATGAACACGAAGAAATTCAGCTTTCTGCTGTTATGCAGAAATTTCAGATTGTCGAGCATTTCTTTCTCAAAGAAGAGTTCAACAAATTTCATACCCCAGGTGCGTACAAACAGAAATACAATAACGCTTCCTATGACGGATGCGGCAATGCACAGAAGAGTACCCTCAATAGCACCGAAAGCATAGCCGGCACATATTTCAAGGGGTTCACCAGGGATGATAGCTATCACATTTTGGAGTACCACCATACCGATAAATGCCACTCTTCCCCAAATGCCGAAATCGTCTATCCAGTCTCGGAAAGCATCCGGGTCAGATGCCATCTGCACAAGAGGTCTGCCTACAAGAAAGGCAATTACAGCAAAAAAGGCTGTAATTATCAGGACGGCAGTAATACCGCGTATTTTATTTGAACGGTTATTCATTTTATCTGTCTTTTGTGGTTACTTCAGTAAATCAAATGTAAGAGTAGCCTTAAAGAGATCGCCGTCAATATCGAGAGAGAAGATACCATTCTGAATTTCTGTAAGACTCTTTGCAATGGAAAGACCAAGACCGCTGCCCTCGGTGTTTCGGGAACTGTCACCACGAGTGAAGCGTTCCATAAGCTCGTCGCTGGTAATATTCAGCGGAGATTTTGAAATGTTCTTAAAGATGATATACGCTTTGGTTTCATCTGCGGTTAGAGTTATGTAAACCCTTGTGCCCTCCATAGCGTATTTGCGGATATTGTTTATCAGATTGTCGATAACACGCCAAAGATGGCGGCTGTCGGCACTGATCATGGTAGCGTGATCGGGACAGTCAACAACAAGCTCCAAAGCTCTTGCTCTCATGGAATCCTCGTATTCACCGATGATTTGGGTAAGAAGAACATTGAGGTCGCAGGGGACAAGAGTGACCTTAAGGTTACCTGTAGATGCCTTGGAAGCCTCGATGAGGTCTTCGATAAGCTTTTTCAGTCTGGAGGACTGTCTGTCAAGAACATCAACATACTGCTTCACGCTTTCGTTTTCCGGCTTTTCTTTTTTGATAAGGTCAACGTAGTTGATGATAGAAGTAAGAGGAGTTTTGATGTCATGAGAGACGTTGGTGATAAGCTCTGTCTTAAAGCGTTCACTCTTAAGCTTATCTTCAACAGCTCTGCCCATGCCTTCGCTGATACCGTTGAGAGTTTCACCGAATTCCTTGAAATCGCCAAACATATGCTTTGTATCAAGTCTGTATTCGATTTCACCGTCAGCGATTTTTTTGCCTGATTTCTGAATTTTACGGAGCATCAGGGAAACTGCGATAACGAAAGGGATAATAACAGCTTTGCTTATTGACCAATAAAGTATGAAATTATTCAAGTTATTCTGTGTGTTGTGGATTATAAATAATTCTATAAGACTCCATGTAATAAGTGCTAAAACTGTTTTCCAAACAAAGGGAAGCTGAGAAATGACTTTGGCAATTATCATTATAAATTTTTTAATAAAACGCCCGATGCCCAGAATGATGGGATAAATGATACAGCGTTTTATAAGCTCCTTAGCCTTTAAAAGATTGGTAAAGCTTACCAGATAGTTTAATATCAGCAGATAGTCAATAAGGAAAAAGGAACAGCAATTAAAGAAACGATAGGTGTCAGACTGGAAATTATTGAAATACAGGGAGAACTGGAGAATTGCGATAAGTGCAAGTGCGATAGTATGAATATCAAAAGGCAGCTTATCAATAGTACGCAGAGTGATGGTTTTTGAGTCGTCCCTGTGACCTGCACCGTTCAGCAGTATTGCAAGTGAAGCAACGAAGATGATAGAAAAAATGATAAGACTGATAAAGAGGGTATAGTAGAGATTGCTGAGTCTGTTTACCAGTTCGAGATTAAAGAAAGAGTTGGAAGGATAATATACCGTTACGTTAAAATCGTAAATGTATCTCCCGGAAACATTGCTGAAGCTGCTGATAGTAGTGGAATATGCAAGATAGTCACCTTCACCATTGTAGGTAGAGGCGATAACTCTGTCAAAGAGGGAAATGGTGTAAAGATTATCAGAGCTGTTATTGTATACATTCAGCGTATCGTTTAAATGGTGCTGCAGAATAGTATTACATTCGTTGTACAGCTCATCGGATGAACCAAGATAGTTTTCAATGAAAGCTGTGGTGATACTTTCAGGTGAATTGGAATTGCTCTGTGATGCAATACTCATTCCCAGTATGAAAGAGATAATAAGAACAAGAGATAAGATTGATACAAGAACCGAGGCTGTTTTTACTGAAAGTTTATGGGAAAACTTTCTCATGGAATGGGCCGACCTCCCTCTAACTTATAGCCCTGAGCCCATACGACCTTGAGATAACGTGGTTCAGCAGGATCGACTTCGATCTTTTCCCTGATGTGACGGATATGTACAGCAACTGTATTTTCCGCACCGAAGGGGGAGTTTTTCCAAACCTGACGGTAAATATCTTTTGGGGACATAACCTTACCGGGGTTTTGCATAAACAGCTTCAAAATGTCGTATTCCGTTGGAGTGAGAGAAATTGGTTCACCGGAAATACTGACAGTCTTTGCATTGTCGTTAAGGGTTATATCACCGTGGACAATGATATCCTTGGATGCCACAGGTGTGTTACCGCCGAGATGGATATATCTGCGGAGCTGAGAACGAATTCTTGCAATGACCTCTATGGGATTAAAGGGCTTTGTCATATAGTCATCGGCACCCAGGTTAAGACCCAGGATTTTATCAGTATCCTCACCTTTGGCTGTAAGCATAATGATGGGGATATTGTAATTTTCCCGTATCTTTACTGTTGCCGAAATGCCATCAAGAACAGGCATCATCACATCCATCAGAATAAGATGTACTTCATTTTCCTGTACACACTTTATAGCTTCCAGACCGTTATATGCAACGAGAGTTTCGTAACCCTCGGCTTCAATATATATCTTAAGTGCGTTAACGATATCACGCTCATCGTCACAAATTAAAATTCTGTACATAGCTACACCTCCTTAGGATATGATACATCAAAAAGTTTTAAAATTTAATAGGGTGAAGTATTAAGAATTTCTTAAGATTGTCTTAAGAAATTCTTAAGATAAAATATAAATAAAAAAGTATAGGGGATGCATTAGCATCCCCCATAATGCTATTTAGTCTTTCTTTTTCGTCGTGTGGGCTTTGGCTGAGACTCTTCTGCTGCAGCAGGTACTGTTTCGGGAGCAGGTTCATGTGGAACACGGGTGTTAATAAATTCCTTGACCAGCGTATAAACAACAGCGGAAAGAGGAACACCCAAAAGAGCACCCGCAACGCCGCCGATGTTGCCGCCTACAAGAACGGCACAGAAAACGATAAGACCCGGCAGACCTACGGACTTACCCACAACTTTCGGGTAAATTACACTGCCTTCCACCTGCTGGAGTATCAGAATGAATGACAGGAAAATAAGAGCTTTGATGGGAGACTCGATAAGAAGCAGTACCGTACCGATTGCAACGCCGACAAAAGCACCTACAATTGGAACGATTGAGGTAATACATACGGCTATGGAGATGATCACAGCATTTGGGAGTCTCAATATCAGCATACCGATAAAGCACAGTGTTCCCAAAATCAGGGACTCGGTAAGCTGACCTGAGATGAAATTGGAAAAGGCGGAGTAAGTGATGGAGGAGATACGGAATATGCTGTCGGCATATTTCTGAGGGACAATGGCCTTGATTAGGTTGGTTGTGAAGTGTCCCACACGTTCCTTCTTTGCCATAACATAAACGGCGATAACGATACTGAATACCGCATTGACAGCACCGGAAAGAATAGAAGTCGTGACGTTTACCGCACCGCCTACAAGATCACCTGAGGAGTTTGTCAGGAAATCAATGATGGTGTCAAACAGGCGTTCCCAGTCGATGGTGTAGTTGGGGAGAATGTCAACAGCGATGTTGAATTTATCCATAAGACCTTCTATCCATTCCATTAAATCACCGGCAAGCTTTGGGATGGTTTCAGAAAGGGAAGTGAACAGGTCTACCAATTCAGGAATAATACCGACAATGAAAACTACGATGATACCAAGGGTGATCAACAGCGTGAGAATAAGAGAAACAGGACGGCAAAGCTTACGAACAAATTTTCGCTTACTGCGTTTCATAAAGGCGAAAACGTGATTTTCAAGACCTGAAAGCAGGATGTTCAGCACAAATGCCACACACAGACCTACGATAACGGGGGTAAAGAAGCCTGCGATAGTTTTGATTGCAGTCCATACAGAGGTCAGGTTTTGAGCAATAAGGAAAAGCAGTATCGTAAATGTGATTATTAGCAGTATTCTTCTGGTGTTTTTGTTGTTAAGCTCCATAGCACACCTCGTTTCTCTGTATTACTATTATTTAATTATATAGTATTCTGCATAAAAGTCAATCGCGGTTAAGTCATAAAATTGAAATAATCGGCATAGGTTGTACAAACCAAATGAATAGGCATGGAGGAATATATATGACACATACAGGGCTTTATCAGGAGATCGCCACAAGAACAGGCGGTGACATATATATAGGAGTGGTGGGACCTGTGCGGACAGGGAAGTCCACCTTTATCAAGAGATTTATGGACACACTCGTAATACCCAATATCGAGAATGTATATGCCAGAGAGCGGGCAAAGGATGAGCTGCCTCAGAGTGGTTCGGGGAGAACGATAATGACAGCAGAGCCTAAGTTTGTTCCCGAGGAAGCGGTGCAGATAACAATGGACGACGGTGCAGAGCTGTCGGTAAGGCTCATTGACTGCGTTGGTTATATGGTAGAGGGAGCAATAGGTCAGATGGAGGATGGAGAGGAACGTATGGTAACCACCCCCTGGATGGACCATGAGATCACCATGCGTGAGGCGGCTGAAATCGGTACAAGAAAGGTGATTGCAGAACATTCCACCATCGGTATTGTAGTCACAACCGATGGGTCTGTAACAGAAATCCCCCGTGAAAGCTATATTGCTGCCGAGGAACGGGTGATTGAGGAGCTTAAAGAAATCGGAAAGCCCTTTGTCGTCCTTGTGAACTCTGCAGAGCCTATGTCGGAAAAGGCTCAGGAAATCAAAAAAGTAATCACGGAAAAGTACGATGCAGCCTGCATTGCCGTTAACTGCATGACGCTTTCCGAAGAAGATATAACGGACATTATCAAATCTGTCCTCTATGAATTCCCCATAAGTGAAACGGGTATATTCCTGCCCCCTTGGGTGGATGCTCTCGATGCTGCACATTCGATTAAAGCTCAGCTTTTTGAAACAGTCCGCAATAGTGTGGGAGGGCTTGAGCGTATCCGGGATGTGGAGGGCTGCATAACCGCAATAAGGGAATGTGAAAATATCAGCAGAGCTGAGATACTGGAAATGGATCTGGCAGTGGGCAGGGTGATTGTATCTGTTGAACTGCCGAGAGAGCTGTTCTATTCCACGCTCAGCGGAGAATCGGGATTTGACATCAAGGATGACGGCGACCTTATGAGCCTTCTCACAGACCTTGCAGAGGTCAAAAGGGACTATGGGAAGATACAGGAAGCACTTCGCGATGTTCGGGAAAAGGGATACGGTATCGTCCTTCCGACACTTGAGGAAATGACTCTCCAGGAGCCTGAGATAGTAAAACAGGGTGGACGCTATGGCGTAAAGCTTAAGGCAAGCGCACCGTCTATTCACATGATAATGGCGAATATCGAAACGGAGGTTTCACCTGCCGTGGGCGGTGAGCGGTCCTCTGAGGATATAATCAACTTCCTGCTTCAGGAATTTGAGGGCGATACGGCAAAAATCTGGGAGTCCAATATCTTTGGTAAATCCCTCTACGACATTGCGGGGGAAGGTCTCCATGCCAAGATAAAACGTATGCCCGATGAAGCTCAGACCAAGCTTCAGGAGACTTTACAGCGAATTATCAATGAAGGCAGCAGTGGTCTGATTTGCATAATTCTGTGACATGAGATGCAAACATGATGGATGACGCTGGGAAAATTGCAGAATTTGTACGGTAATACTTGGTTATTATGTACAATTTTGAATAAAAGCCAAGGGGTTTCATTCATATTATCGGAGAAAAATAAATTGCCTGTTGCAAATAATGGGATAACAGCGTATAATGGGTTAAAATTTCTGTTTAAGAGGAGTTATAACTTATGAAGGCTTTATCTCAGGTTGCAAGCTCTATCGCACCATCCTCCACACTGGCAATCAATGCAATGGCAAATCAGCTCAGAGCTGAAGGCGTTAACGTAATGAACTTCGGTGTAGGTGAACCTGATTTTAATACTCCGGAGCATATCAAGGCTGCCGGTATACGTGCAATCGAAGAAAATAAGACAAGATATACACCTGCAACAGGTACTCTTGAGCTTCGCAAGGCAGTATGCGCTTCTATCAAGAATGAATTTGGTCTTGATTATGAGCCAAACCAGATATGCATTGCAAGTGGTGCAAAGCACAATGTTTTCATCACAATGGCAGTTCTTGTTAACCCGGGCGATGAAGTTATCCTTCCTGCACCATATTGGGTAACATATATCGAAGCTGTTAAGATGTTCGGCGGTGTTCCTGTTATCGTTGAGGGTAAGGAAGAAAACGGCTTCAAGATCACAGCTAATGAACTTCAGGCTGCTATCACTGATAAGACAAAGCTCCTTGTTCTCAATAACCCATCAAACCCAACAGGCTGTGTTTATACAAGAGATGAGCTTATCGCTCTTAAGAACGTAATCGTAGCTAATGACATCTATGTAATGAGTGATGAAATTTATCATACTCTCGTTTACGGTACAGAGTTCACTTCTCTTGCAACCCTCGGTGAGGATATTAAGGAACGCACCATCATCGTTGACGGTGTTTCCAAGGCTTATGCTATGACCGGCTGGCGTGTTGGTTATACAGCATCCAACCCTCAGATCGCAAAGGCTATGAGCAACTACCTCAGCCACTCCACAGGTGCACCGGGTACAATGTGCCAGAGTGCTGCTGTAGAAGCTATCTCCGCTGACCAGAGTGAGGTTTATAAGATGAGAGAAGCTTTCGACGAAAGACGTAAGTATTTCGTTGAAAGAGTCAACAATATTGAAGGCGTAAGCTGTGCTGAACCAAAGGGCGCTTTCTATGTGTTCATGAACATCAAGGAACAGCTTGGCAGAACAATTCAGGGCGAAAAGATCGAAACCTCTGCTGACTTTGCTAAGGCATTCCTTGCTAAGAGCCACGTTGCGGTAGTTCCCGGCTCCGCTTTCGGTGCGGAAGGCTATATCCGCTGGTCCTATGCAACTGATCTTGATACCATCCGTGAAGGTCTTGACAGACTGGAAGCATTTATTAAGTAAATAATTGTAGGGGAGGCAGCCCTCTGCCTCCCTTTTTATTTGTATGAGAATTTGAGGAAGGCAGAGGGCTGCCTTCCCTACGAAAATAGTATAAATAATGGAAAATTGACAATCAATAATAACTGCAAATATACAGTTTTTATGAAAATTTTTTTGCCATGAATATTAACGTATATTCTACTCAAAATCAAATTACAAATTGTTTAAAATATCACTTGAAAATTCGTCAATTTATGGTACTATATAATCAATGTTATAAATAAGGAGTGTGTCATAAATGGCAATTGTAACATCCAAAGAAATGTTCCAGAAGGCTTATGAAGGCGGCTACGCTATCGGTGCTTTCAACGTAAACAACATGGAAATCATCCAGGGTATCACAGAAGCAGCTCAGGAAGTATCCGCTCCTCTGATTCTCCAGGTTTCCGCTGGCGCAAGAAAGTATGCAAAGCATGCTTATCTGATGAAGCTCATCGAAGCTGCAATCGAAGATACAGGTCTTCCAATCTGCGTTCACCTTGACCATGGTGACAGCTTTGAAATCTGCAAGTCCTGCATCGACGGCGGTTTCTCCTCCGTTATGATCGACGGTTCCCACCATTCTTTCGAAGACAACATCGCTCTTACAAAGAAGGTTGTAGAATATGCTCATGACCACGGTGTTGTTGTAGAAGGCGAACTCGGTCGTCTCGCAGGTGTTGAAGATGACGTTAACGTATCTGATGAAGATGCAAGCTACACCCGTCCAGAAGAAGTTGAAGAATTCGTAACAAGAACAGGCGTTGACTCCCTTGCAATCGCTATCGGCACAAGCCACGGCGCTTACAAGTTCAAGCCAGGTCAGAAGCCACAGCTCAGATTCGACATTCTTGAAGAAGTTGGCAAGAGACTTCCTAACTTCCCAATCGTTCTCCACGGTGCATCCTCCGTTATTCCAAAGTACGTTGATATCATCAACGCAAACGGCGGCTCCATGCCAGACGCTATCGGTATCCCAGAAGATATGCTCCGTCAGGCAGCATCCATGGCTGTATGTAAGATCAACATCGACTCCGACCTCCGTCTTGCACTGACAGCAGGTATCAGAGAGCACTTCATGCAGCATCCAGATCACTTCGACCCACGTCAGTATCTGTCTCCAGCTCGTGCAAACATTAAGGAACTTGTTAAGCATAAGCTCATCAACGTTCTCGGCTGCGACGGCAAGGCTTTCTAATCTAAGCTTAAATGATAATACCCATACCGCAGATTTGTGGTATGGGTATTTTTTTGTTTTACTTTGAACGCATTAAGATAATGGTTGTAGGGGAGACTATCAGCCTCCCGAAAATTGCGGATAAATACCTACATAGAAAATCGTAAATTACCGCAAAAAATAGCTCCCTCTGACGAGGGAGCTAGGGAGCTGTCGAGCGTAAGCGAGACTGAGGGAGAGAAAGGAGAGAACTGTCATTCCGAGAAGCAAAACCCATTCACTGTCATTCCGAGAAGCGTTGCGACGTGGGAATCTTTTTTATCTCTCCCTCCGTCAAAAATCAGAGATTTTTGACACCTCCCTCGTCAAAGGGAGGTTTAAATAGATTGATGATAAATGTTGAGGTTGAAATCAAATTATTCGTTTGTTTTATCAGATTCGTCACTATTTTCTTCTTGGAAATCAACTTTATCTTCGGATGTGTTTGATATATTCTCAGTATTTTCGTTATCAAATTCAGTTGCTAATTCACTTAGTAACTTTTGCAAAGGGCTATTTTCATATTTTTCAAGAAAGTAATTAGTTTTACTATTATAAGCTATATCAAGATTTTCTATATATTTAGCAACATTATTTAATGTTTGTACTATACCATCAATATTTTGTGCTGCGGTATAGAAAGCGTTAATTGCCTTTTCAAATGACGACATCGCATATTGTGCGGAAATAATCTCAACATTCTCAGTTGTTTTCTCAAGTATTATTCCTTTATCCAGTTGAATGTCTAACTCTTTGTTTATTTTTCTTAGCATTGTAGAGGCTTTTTGATAATCTTTGTGAGTAATATTATGAAAATGCATAACATCGTTTCGTGTGAAGAATATTTCACGATGTATATTTGGCAAACTAAAATCTGAAAATATTTCAGCAAAAAGCCTTTTCCAGATGGTCTTTTCCTCAATTTTATCAATTATCTCTTGTAATTCTTTTTTTGTAACCGTTTTGTCTATATCGTTAACTATATTTTTTGTTTTTTCTTTTGCTTCGTCTATAAAGTAGCGATTATCAAACAGAAAAGAAAAAAATTCCCCTAAAGTGATTCTTTCGAGATAATTCTCTGTTGGAATATGAGTAATCTTACTATATTTTTTAATCTGTTTTAACTGATCAATAGCAACTTCACTTGCTTCTTTATCTAAATCAAACAGAGCATAATAAACCAATTTTCTTAATTTAGTCTCAAATTCACATACCAATGGATATAGTTTCTTTGCAAACAAGTTTGATGGTTCATCAGTTAATTGGTAATACGTTATTTTCTTTTCATTTAAAATATGTTCAATTTCTTCAGCTATTTTAGAGAGAATTTTGGCACACGATATATTTTTTCCATTTATCTCCACATATAAAATGTAATTATTAACACCGGTAAGCTTCTTATTGACTGTAGTTATTGTTAAGCTTTCGGCTGATAAAGGAATGACATTCTTTACTAATTCTTGATAATCTTTTCCTTTAATTATATATTCTATTTTCAATTAGTTTGTCTCCTTTCCAGTTAACTCCTGATACATCTTCATAAGCTCCGCAACACAGCTACTCTCCGTCATGGTTTTAACATCGAACCCATACGCCTGCATGACGGCTTTATCGTTTTGCTGGTGGGCTTTGCGGAGTTCGGGGGGCATGGTGAGTTCATCGTAGAGGTCAGCGAGGGAGCAGTCGGGATATTTTGCTCGTGCATCGAGGATAGCTTGTGCGGTCTGCTCGATTTTTGCTTTTTGTGCTTCTGTTGGATTAGGCCATGGGAAGTTGTTATAAACTATGTTGATAGAATAACTATATCTCGTTTCTAAACGACCACACACTGCTCGCATCCAAGCCATATGAACATTGGATGTTAGTATGCCCAAGTGATACGGGGTAGCGTTGGATACATAGCGCACCTTGTTGCTACATACCCAATCATCCTGTGCATATCCAATAGGAACATATTTCCTGCGTTCTGATGAAACCTCGGGTACAACTAAGAAGTTACTTGTAGGTTGCTTGATTTCCATAAAATGCATAGGATAGTCAGCGCATTTTCGTGTTGCTGCTTTGGTACTTCCAAGTCTGTAGTTTCTTACAGCTTCAATTCTCTGTTTCACTAAAGGTAGACCATTTACTTCCTTTGGACTTGCACCGTAAAGCCACAGACACCAACGCTCGTACCCATTGATAAAATCATCTGATCCAACAAATCTTCTGAAAAACTTTTCGGCATTAGGTTCCTTTGATAGAAAATCCTTTTTCTCTTGTGTGGTAAATATATAATGACCACCTTCAACTGGCTTACCACCACTACCCATAAGAGGAGAAGGACAGATTGATGTTGTGCGTGATTCCACAAAAATAAGAGGGGCATTAAGGAGATAGGGATTGATATGATTTACAGCCTGCACTCTATCTGCATCGAATATCTTTAGTTCGGAAATATTAGGAGCGATGCTAAAACCAATAATTATACAATGTACATGTGCAAGAAGAGATGCTTCACTATCCCATCTAAATGTGCGATGTGCAAAGTCAATGTGTATACCAAAACGATCATACAGCGGTTTCCAAACACCGGCAACCTGTTCGCCCTGTGTTATTGAATTTGTGGAAACAAATGCAGTGCGAATAGAAGTACCGACCATGAATGTGGACGCTTTAAAATACCATCCTGCAACATAGTCAATTTTTCCTGCGGTTTTGTAAGGTTTACCTTTTTCATCTATATAAATGGAAAGAATATCTTCTTTTTGGGCTTTACTTTGCAGTGAATATCCCACAAAAGGCGGATTACCCATAATATAATTCAGCTCACCCTTTGGAACAACATCTTCCCAATCTATCCTCAGGGCATTGCCCTCCACGATATTGGCATAGGATTTCAGAGGCAGGAAGTCAAGGTTCATGTGAACGATGTTCTCTGTCTCTTTCATCATCTGGCTTTCGGCTATCCAAAGGGCGGTCTTGGCTACGGTAACGGCGAAGTCATTTATCTCGATACCATAAAACTGACCGATGGAGACCTGAATTGGGTTAAAATCGGCTATATCGCCTATGACCATCTGGTCATGAAGTTTTGTGGAAATAATTCTGTTTTCCAGCTTGCGGAGAGACAGGTAGGTTTCAGTAAGGAAGTTACCTGAACCGCAGGCAGGGTCAAGGAACTTTAGAGATGCAATCTTTTTCTGGAAATTATCAAGCTTCTGATTTCTTGTTCGCTCAACTGGTATGGCGATAATTTCCTCAAGCTCATCGGAAAGGGCATCAAAAAACAGAGGGTCAATGACCTTATGTATATTTTCGATAGATGTATAGTGCATACCGCCTGAACGGCGTGTTTCGGGATTCAGGGTGCTTTCAAATACAGCACCGAAGATAGTCGGGCTGATGTCACTCCAGTCAAAGCCCTCACTTGCATCGTCTAAAAGCAGGTCGATTATCTCTTCTGTAAAACGTGGGATGATAATATTCTCATCTGAGAACAGACCGCCATTAACGTATGGGAAGGCTGCAAGGTCATCATCCATATATGGGTCACGGTCATCCGGTTTTGTGTCCAGAACCTTGAAAAGATCAATGAGTGCCTTGCGGACGTTTTTTGGCTGGAAGCTCTTTAAATAGTCATGGAATTTTCCGTGTCTTCCGAAAATTCCCGCATCCTCGGCATAAAGACAGAATACCAGTCTTACGCAAAGCATATTAAGGCTTTTAAGCTCCTGTGGTGTAGCAGGGGAGTTGTACTGCTTTAAGAGTGCGTCATACAGCTTGCCCACAAGCTCGCCGGCCTTTAAGGAAACTTCCATCTCCTTTTTGATATGTTCACTCTGAGTGTTTACCAAAAACTGCAGGCGGTAGTATTCCTTTTCAAGATTTTCAAGGAGAATTATCTCCGGGTCACAGGTGGGACGCTCCATATCATAGACATGAAACTCCTTGAAATTACAGGTTACTATCCACCGTGGACGCTGTGTGTATGGCAGCTCGGCGGCATAACGCTTTGCCTGCTGGAATGGTGTAAGATAAGTGCCGTCTGACTGCTTTATGGCTTTTCTTAAATCCTTATTTATGCCCTTTTGCTCTATGAGAACATGGGTGGCAGGAATAAAGCCATCTATAAAGCTTGTGTGGTCAAGCATTACCTGATCTTCAAATGTGATATACTGGTCAGGGTTCTCTACACCGTAGACCTTATTAAGCAGCGAAAGCCAGAAGGGCTGACTGTGTCCCTTCTCATAGCCTTTACCTTGCCAATCCTTTACAAACTGTTTTGCAGCAGCTCTCTGTGCAGCATCGTTCATAGCTTCACGCCCCTTTGAGTGATACCTTATATTATAGTGAATAATTCCATAAATAGCAATCCTGTTGCACAAGGATTGACCCCAACTTATTGCAATCTTTCGCACTTTACCTCTTGACAACTTTCGACACAAGACATTATATTATAAGTAGTGATTTAATGACTAATTATGCCCATTAATTGGCAGATACATACACTTCTATTTAGTTATAATTAAGGATGAAAATGCTATGAGTAATTTTACCGATAAGATAATCCGTCAGATAAAGCGTCCTGACGGTAAATTCAGTGAGGCATTGAGAAAATTTGATATGTTCAGCCGTGGAGGCAACGCAGGTATAATTGTTCGCCTTATCATCGGTGCGGCAATATATCTGCTGACCTGTTTGCCTTTCCTGCGGAACGGTTTTGGTATGTTTTTCCAGATACTTGCGTTCCTGCTCTGCTCCTATGATGTGATGCTGGAGGCTTTCGGTCTTATCACCGGCAAAAGATTTTTTGCTCCGAGAGTTATGATCTCCATTGCGGCTCTCCTTGCTGTCTGCGTTGGCTATGCCGCTGATGCTCTTCTGTTCATTGTTATTTACAGAGCCTTTGAAATCATCATTGCACTTATTATCAAGCGTAATGAGCGTGACGTTATGCGTGTTCTGAACCTGCGGGTAAAGGATGTCAAGGTTTATACTGCCGGCGGCAAGCTGATGAATACTCCTGTTTCCAAAGTTAATACCGGGGATCACTATATGGTCGCTCCAGGTGACCGTATTCCTCTTGACGGTATTGTTGCTGACGGCGTTTCCGAAATCGACACCGAAACCCTTACAGGTGAAACTGTTCTCAGAAAGGTTCACAAGGGTTCTCCTGTGCTTTCCGGTTCTGTGAATGTTTCCGGCACTCTCTCTGTGCGTGTTACAGCTGATCTTGAGAATTCCTTTGTTACCAAGCGTCTGCAATATGTTGAAGGTTACAAGGAATACGACAAGAAGGTCAGCAGATCTCTCAGCTTTTTCAATTCCATATTTACCCCTGTGGCAATGATCGTATCTCTGTTTGTTGGCATCGTTCCGCCAATAATTCTTGGCAACTTTACTTACTGGCTCCACAATGCGTCCGTTCTCCTTGCACTCTGCTGTCCTGTTCCTGTTTTTGCCGCAAGTGCGATCACTTACTTTGCGGGTGTCGGCGGTGCGGCGGCAAAGGGTGTTCTGTTTAAGGATAAGGAAGCTATCGACTCTATGGGTAAAGCAGGCTGTGTTCTGTTTGACAAGAACGGTACTCTCTCCACAGGCAGATTTGTTGTAACAGATATCGAAGCTGAACGCGTTACAGGCAAGGAGCTTCTCGAGCTTGCTTCTTATGCCTACGCAAAGGCTGACAATCCATTGGCAAAGGCTATTATGGCTAATGTGGAAAAAAAGCCTGATCTCAGCAAGATAGTCAATAACTATGAAGAAGCAGGCAAGTGCTGTGTTGTACAGCTTTCTGACGGCAGAGTGGTAGCTGCCGGCAATGAAGCTATGCTCAAGATGATGGAAATGCCTGTTCCTGAAAATCAGAATTGCGATACCGTTGTTTATATCTGCGTTGGTCGTGATTATATGGGCTGTATCCATCTGACAGATAAGTTCAGATCCGATGCAAAGGTTGCTGTCAGCAAGCTTCGTGAGCTTGAGATTGCAAATGTTGCCATGGTTTCATCTGAGTCCAAGGGTACAAGTGCTGTGATCGCAAAAAATCTTGAGCTTGATAACGCTTACATGGCATACGGTGAAAAGGAAAAGACAAATGTATTCGATTACCTTATTAAGGAGCTGCCTGCTGAGGAAGCGCTTGTTTATGTTGGCAATGGCTACGATGACCCACAGCTTCTTGAGTATACAGACGTTGGTGTTGCAATGAACGGTCTCATCTATGAAAACGCAAGGAAGTATTCCAATGTTATCCTTGTCAAGAGTGAACCATCCGGTATCAGCACAGCGGTGAGATACGCTAAGAAGATCAAAGAGGTTTGCGATACAAACGCAGTTATCATGACAGCCGCAACTGCTATGACAGCTATGCTTGCAATCTTCGGTAAGGTCAATCTCTGGACCGCGGCTCTCATTTTGGGTATTGCTGTGGTTGTTACCATGCTCTATGCAAGAAGGGCTTATTCGATTAAAAAGTAAATGTTTGTTTATGAATTCAGCGTCGGTTTGGAAGAATCGACGCTTTTTTCTGCATAAAAAAAGAGGAAACGATAATCGTTTCCTCAAATAAAGATGTGAGCAAGTCTATAAGCCGGATTCTGTCTTAGACAGCCATCTATCTAGCTCCGCCGTTGCCGGCGGAGTCAAGCCACCTCCTGAGAACAGTCGGGCAGACTATGTGTTCTCCCACGGTGTTGCTCCGAATAGAGTTTACAGCGATGGATTGTCTCCAACCATCGGGCAGGCTCTTACCTCTGCCTTTCCACCCTTACCGTGACAAGGTCACGGCGGTATATCTCTGTTGCACTTTTCCTGAAGTCGCCTTCGGCGGGCGTTACCCGTTATTCTTGCCCTGTGGAGCCCGGACTTTCCTCACGCACAGCCTTTCGGCTTGTGCCCGCGGCTGCCCGGCTTACTCACAACTTACATTCTATTACAATTCACTATTTTTGTCAAATACGAAGCAAAATAACGCCCTGCATAAAGGTGGGTGCTCGTAAAACAGTTGCAGGGACAGCGATATGATGTCCCTGTTGTTGTGTCGTGGGGTTTCGTGTGTATAATACGGTTGAATAGATCGATAAGTAAGAATTTGTCGAACAGATAAAGGGCGCACTTCTATAACACCGTTCGATGTAGTGCGTATTGTGCAGTTTTGCACCGCGCCAAAGCCTCCCTTGTGTAAAGGGAGGTGGCACGGCATAGCCGTGACGGAGGGATTGTCATGCAGAGAAAGCATAATAAGCAGCTGGTTTCACCGGTAAAGCATTTGCGAAGAGAAATGACCAAAGAAGAGAGACATCTATGGTATGACTTTCTGCGCTCCTATACTGTCCGTTTCTCCAGGTAAAAAGTGCTCGGTAAATATATTGCTGATGTTTACAGTGCGGAAGCAAAGCTTGTCATTGAGTTGGACGGATCCCAACACTATGAGATGAATGAAATGCAAAGAGATGCAGACCGTACTGCTTTTCTGGAAAAATACGGACTTCGCGTGATTCGTATTCCTAACAACGAAGTCGCCGGAAACTTCCGTGGAGTTTGCGGGTATATTGATGCTGCGGTAAAGCAATCCCTCAGTCAGCTTCGCTGACAGCTCCCTTTACACAAGGGAGCCTTTCCGAAGCCGGTAATTATTGCAAAAATCCGACCTATGATTGAAACCATAGGCCGGATTTAACTGTTTTACGAAGCTCCGCCTAAGCAGGGCATCGGGTCGGTTATTCGCGATTAAAAAGATAGTTTAAGGATACGTTCAGAACCTTGGAAATTGCATCAACTTCCATGTCGGTAACTGCACGCTTGCCGCTTTCAATTCTTGAAACGGAGCATCTGCAGGTAGAAACACCCAGCTCTTCAAGAGCATCAGATAACTCCTTCTGGCTGAGGTTAGCTTTTGTTCTTGCCTTTTTGATCTGTTCGCCGATCATATTCATTCTTTTGTTATCCATACTATATCCCTTCTCCTTGCAAAATTGCGATAGAATAGATTTCTGATTATATTTATTTTAAATAATAGAACACTAAGTTAAAATGTACTTGAAAATTTGTGCTGAAAGCTAAAGTCAAAATTAATTTAATGCAAAGGAGCGTATACACGAATGCATACGCTCCTTTGCTATATTGGGGGGAAGAAAAAAGCAAATCAAAAAATGACAGTAAAACGGATGATACTATCGTCACTGCAGGAAACGGTGATCTTACCGTTATGAACCTCTGCGGTGGCTTTTGCGATTGAAAGGCCGATACCTGTGCCGCCGGTGTCCTTGCTGCGAGACTTATCAGGACGATAGAAGCGATCGAACAGCCTGCTGATTTCGGTGGTGTCCACATGATCGCTGGTGTTGGAAACCTGAATAACAATGCTTTTATTTCTCCGAAATACATCCAGCCGGATAGTGCCTTCGGAATTGGAATACTTAATTGCATTGTCAAGAAGAATGGAGATCATCTGCTGAATAGCGGCTCTGTCGCCAACCAGGTGGAGATCATCCTGTATATTTTGATTATAACATTTGTTGTCTGCTTTGGCAAGAGCCACAAATGGTTCTGAAATCTCCCAAACAGCATCACTTAGCAGGAATTCAGTGGCCTCGGGGAAGGGGTTTTCCTCGTCAAGTCTTGACAGCGTGACCAGATTAGTTACGAGCTTGGAAAGTCTGACAGATTGCTTTTGTATATTCTGAACCCACTCGTTGTCGGTGTGTTCTATTGCCAGAACATCAGCACTGGTGGCGATGGAGGTAATGGGTGTTTTAAGCTCATGACCTGCATCGGTGATGAACTGCTTTTGACGTTCAATATTCTTAATGTAAGGTTTAATGGCCTTGTTGGAAAAAGCAACGATGAGGGCAAATATAGCGAGAGTGCTGATAACAGAAACAGTTGAGGTAACGGTGAGCATTATTCTCAGGTTCTGCAGAACAACGGCACAGCCCAAAAGTGAAACCTTCAGACCATAATCGGTGTCCTGAACAAGATAGCGGTAGCTGCTGTAATAGCCTGAAGTTTTATTCCTTTCGACAATTTCGGGAATAATTCTGTCAAGATCCTCATCGGTTATTGTACGGAAAGGGTTGTGATCCACAGATAAAATCTGACCGTTTGCTGTGCAGTATACATTGAGAATATTCATCGAGTTCTGTTCACGGAGAGCCGGAGAGAAGTTGTTGCTGTGATCCGGCGCTCTGCTTGGGGGATTTGGGTGGTCGTCAGGAGTCATATGAGAAACCTTGGTTGAGAATATCTGCAAAGTATTATCAAGTTCATTGGTAGCGGCAATGTAGTTGGATATGTTGATAGTCAGGAGCAGGACAAGCATAACGCTTATAATCGCGACCATTGCCATGGTGATGAACCGCCAACGGAGTTTCTTCAGCATTTGATTTCCTCCAATGAATAGCCTGCGCCTCGGACGGTCTTTATCTCAACATCGGCATTAAGCTGTTTGAGTTTCTTACGCAGAAAGCCGATGTAAGTCCACACAACGTCGATATCAGCATCAGAATCAAGACCCCATATTTTATCCATAAGATGCTCAGAGGAGAATACATGGCGTGGATTACGCATAAACAGCTCCATCATCTGAAACTCCTTGTTGTTAAGGCGGATAGTCTTTCCGTTATGAATAAGCTCATACTTATTGCAGTCCAGCTGTGTTTTGCCGTTTGCAAGGAGCGATGGGGTATAAGAGCCGTGACGCCGAGTGAGAGCCCTTACTCTTGCGATAAATTCACTTGTGGCAAAGGGCTTTGGAAGATAGTCGTCAGCACCGGCGTCAAGTCCCGCAACACGGTCCTCTATTTCGGCTTTGGCAGTAAGAAGCATTACAGGAGTGGAATTACCACGCTCGCGGATAGTCCGCAAAACGGTAAGGCCGTCCATACCGGGCATCATGATATCCAGTACGATGGCATCGTATTCTGATACTGTAATGTAATCCAAAGCATCCGCACCTGTGTGGACGATGTCAACGCTGTATTTGTTTCGTTCCAGTAAGACCTTCAAAGCCTTTGCTATTTCAATTTCATCCTCGGCTATGAGTATACGCATACCTGTTTCTCCTTGTTAAACTACCTTGATTATACCTTTTTTGTGTACTATTGTCCATAATTATTATAGAAGTTGAAGCTGAAATGAGGTGAAAAAATCTGCGTATGCTATATAACCGCACTTTACAACATTTGCCATATTTCGTATAATATAGACAGGATTAGACAGCAGAGTGCAGGAGGGTGCTATGCAGGATTTTAGAGATAGAATGTTTTTGGATAAAAAAACAAATTTGTGGACACTGATATTGATAAACGAAGAAATAGAAAGTCTGACAGGCTTGGAAAATCTCAAGAATTTGCAAAAGCTGAATTTGTTCGGAACACAAATCACAAGTCTGACAGGCTTGGAAAATCTTGAGAATTTGCAAGAGCTGAATTTGGGCGAAACACAAATCACAAGTCTGACAGGCTTGGAAAATCTTGAGAATTTGCAAGAGCTGTATTTGGACGGAACACAAATCACAAGTCTGACAGGCTTGGAAAATCTGGTGAATTTGCAAAAGCTGAATTTGGACGGAACACAAATCACAAGTCTGACAGGCTTGGAAAATCTCAAGAATTTGCAAGAGCTGTATTTGTTCAGAACACAAATCACAAGTCTGACAGGCTTGGAAAATCTCAAGAATTTGCAAGTGCTGAATTTGTTCGGAACACAAATCACAAGTCTGACAGGCTTGGAAAATTTTGAGAATTTGCAAGAGCTGAATTTGGGCGGAACACAAATCACAAGTCTGACAGGCTTGGAAAATCTGGTGAATTTGCAAAAGCTGAATTTGGACGAAACACAAATCACAAGTCTGACAGGCTTGGAAAATCTCAAGAATTTGCAAAGGTTGGATTTGTTCGGAACACAAATCACAAGTCTGACAGGCTTGGAAAATCTTGAGAATTTGCAAGAGCTGAATTTGTTCGGAACACAAATCACAAGTCTGACAGGCTTGGAAAATCTTGAGAATTTGCAAGAGCTGAATTTGTTCGGAACACAAATCACAAGTCTGACAGGCTTGGAAAATTTTGAGAATTTGCAAGAGCTGAATTTGGGCGGAACACAAATCACAAGTCTGACAGGCTTGGAAAATCTGGTGAATTTGCAAAAGCTGAATTTGGACGAAACACAAATCACAAGTCTGACAGGCTTGGAAAATCTCAAGAATTTGCAAAGGTTGGATTTGAGCGGAACACAAATCACAAGTCTTGATGGCATAGAAGAATTAACATATTTAAAAACATTAGATATTTCTCATTTGAAAATACATTCAATTCCAAAAGCACTGGTTGAGCTTGGATTGGAGTTTGTTTTTAGTGAAGACTTTTGGCTTTACAATTCAGGTATCAACCTATATAATACAACCATTGCTACTCAGCCAATAAGCCTTTTTGAACAGCCACGAGAATTTATTGAAGCTTATTATGATGCTGAGCAGGTAGCTGTAAAAGAATCTAAGGTAATTTTCTTAGGTGATGGTGGTGCAGGCAAGAGCTACACCATTGCCAGAATTAAAGATAATGATTTGCCCGACAACTATGATACAGAAGCAACACCGGGTGTTGACATAACAGACTATCATCCGGAAGGCGAAAATAATGATATTACAATCAATTTCTGGGATTTTGGCGGTCAGGAAATAATGCACGCAATGCACCGATGTTTCCTTACCACAAGAACCTGTTATGTAGTGGTGATTTGCAATCGCTGGGATTTGACAAGGCAGGCTCGTTACTGGCTTAAGAGTATTGATAGCTTTGCAAAAGGTGCGCCTGTTATTATTGCCATCAATAAGTGGAAGGGTGTTAATGATATTCCTATTGACACAACACGCCTTTATGACGAGTTCAAGAATGTTGAGATAGTTGACATCGTTCCATATTCCGCAAAACGTGCGGAAAACGATGGCTTTGATCAGCTTGTCAGCAAAATAGTTGCACAGGCTAAGAAGATGGATAGCTGTTCCATGTATTTACCCGAACAGTGGGCAAATATCCGTAAGGAAGTTCTGGAAAGTGCGAAGAAAAACCCATATATTAGTATGGAGGATTATTACGGAATTTGTGATAAAAACGGTCTGGGAGAAGAATATCAGCAGATACGCACATGGCTTCTTGATTGGTTCAATGATTTAGGTATTTGTTTTAGCTATCATAAGGATCGAGATGATATGACGAAGCTTGCGGAGTATAAGGTACTTGACCCTAAGTGGCTTACAAATGCGGTGTACAAGCTTGTGAATTGCAACAAAAAGATGTTTGTAAAAAACGGAAATATTAATAATTACTTACTTTCGGCAATACTTAACACAACAAAAGAATGTGTTATTCCTGATATTACTTATGAAGATTACGAATGTGATTACATTCTTGAAGTAATGCGGAAGTTTAATTTGTCATATTCTGTAGATGACCAAGATGAGTTTGTTCCAGCGTTATGCGAAAACGAAACTCCCAAGAATCTGCATCCTATTAGCATGAGCAGTCATTATTCCTACGAGATGCGCTATTCTTATCTTCCTGATGCTGTTGTCCATCAGCTTATGATCAAGTGCTATAGTCTGCTGGATAACGGCATAGTATGGCGAAAGGGTATGAGAATAAAGGATTATTCTACAGGTGCAATAGCAGTTGTTGATGCAGGTGGGGATAATTCTGTACTGCGTATTGATATTTATGAAGCTAATGATACTCCTACAGGCTTCTTCCTCCATCAGCTTCGTGAAGATATAAAAAAGATTAACGCAAAGCTAGGACTTGAAGCAAAAGATTATATTTTAGTTCATGAGAATGGCGAAAGTGTTGAATTCAGAGTAGATATGCTTATAGCTGCTAAAGATGCTAAAGACAGTCAAGTTCCGCAGTATAATGAAAAGCTTGGTTACAAGCATTATTCTGTGGACAAGCTGCTGGGAATGACATTTGGTGTTGAAAATGTAAAGAGAGCTAATGAAATTGCACCGAGTTTTGCAGAGGGTAACAGTTCAGGGTTTGCAAAAGCGATTTATAATATCGGAAGTATTATTATCAACAATAACCACCAGACTATTGGGGAAGATATTATAAATAGATTGTTGGATGATAAGATAGCTGTTAATGAGAAATTGCTTGATCTTCTTGCTGATAATTTGAAAAACAATGATGATAGTGACATTAAACATCTTGGCGATAAAATGCAAAAGGAGAAGAGAAAGAGTATTCCTGAACGAATTAAAGGTTTTAGAGACGGCTTCAACGATTGGTTCAAAACAGGTGAGAATGTGGTAAAATTAACAAAAGCTATAGGTGCAATTATGGGGATTGCTGAACTCTTACAGAATATACCAAAATAATGAGGTGACACGATGGAACACAATAACGAATACAACTTCATAGCACCATATATAACCAGTGATGAATTTGTCCTCTGGAAAGGCAAGCCTCAAAAGGGGATGGTATTCACATCTCAGGACGTATTTATGATACCTTTCAGCATCATGTGGTGTGGATTTGCTATATTTTGGGAAACCTCTGTGCTTAGTAGTGGCGCTCCGTTTTTCTTCGCTTTATGGGGAATCCCGTTTATCCTTGTGGGTCTGTATATAACTATTGGACGTTTCTTTCATGCAAGCTACTTGAGAAAGCGTACATACTACGTTATAACAAACAAAAAGATCATCCGACTTCGCAGAAGAAGGATAGACATGATAGACGGCAGGAATATGCCGCCTATGCATTTGAAGATAAACAAAGACGGCAGCGGTACTATCAGATTTGGTGAAGCTGTATATTACAGACATGGCAGAGGCTATCGCTCCTATAATTATGACAGCAGCTATGGCGGTCTGCTTTCACTTGAAAATGTACCAAATGTAGCACAGGTTCAGCAGATTATCGACCAAATGGACAAGTAAAAAAACTCCCACAGGTTTCACCTGTGGGAGTAACTTTTTTATAGCAATTACATCAGCTTGCGGAACAGATCCTTAAGCTCTTCAACGCTTGTATCCTTTGGATTACCTGGGCGGCAGGCATCGGCATAAGCGGATTCAGCAAGGAACTGGAGATCATCTTCCTTGAGAGCTTCCAGCTTAGCTGGGATACCAACATCAGCGGAAAGCTGACGGACAGCATCTACAGCAGCCTTACGGTAAGCATTCTGATCCATGCCTGTTGTGTCAAGGCCCATAGCCTCAGCGATAGCCTTGTACTTTTCACCGGAGCAGTCAGCATTGTATTCCATAACGATAGGAAGCATCATAGCACAGGCAACACCGTGAGGAGTGTCGTAAACAGCACCCAGAGTGTGAGCCATGGAATGAGCAATACCAAGACCTACGTTGGAGAATGCCATGCCTGTTACGAACTGACCGAGAGCCATGCCTTCACGGGAATCTGCGTCATTTTCAACAGCACCACGGAGGTTCTTAGCGATAAGGCGGATAGCTTCAAGGTTCAGACAATCAGGCAGAGCCCATGCAGCCTTGGTGGTGTAGCCTTCAATAGCATGGGTGAGAGCATCCATACCGGTGGAAGCTGTCAGACCCTTTGGCATTGTGGACATCATATCAGGGTCAACTACTGCGATGTCAGGAATGTCGTTTGTATCTACGCAAACGAACTTACGCTTGTTCTGTACGTCGGTGATAACGTAGTTGATGGTAGCTTCAGCAGCAGTACCTGCTGTTGTTGGAACTGCGATTGTGTATACAGTGCGGTTCTTTGTAGGAGCAACGCCTTCCAGAGAACGAACATCAGCAAATTCAGGGTTGTTAATGATGATACCAACAGCCTTACCGGCGTCCATAGCAGAGCCGCCGCCAACTGTAATCATATAATCAGCACCGGAGTTCTTGTAAGCTTCAACACCTGCAACTACGTTTTCAATAGTTGGGTTTGGCTTAACATCGGAGAAGATCTCATAAGCAAGACCTGCTTCATCCAGAAGATCGGTTACCTTCTTAACAACACCGAAACGAACAAGATCAGGGTCAGTTACGATGAGAGCCTTGGTAACGCCCTTTGCATTAACAAGACCGGGAATTTCGGAAATAGCACCCTTGCCATGATAGGAAATTGCATTGAGAACAAAACGATTTGCCATAATAATTACCTCCAAAAATTGAAGTTCTGTCTTTCGGATTTTATTATCCGTACTTATTTTACATTATATTATTTTATTTTGTTATAGTCAATGAATATTTGCGTTATTATGCTTAATGTATTATAATTATTTGAAAATGGAGGTGCGGTTATGTTCAGAGAAATGAGAAGATTTAAGCAGCAGCTTTCAGATGAGGAATGTCTTGAGATACTGAATAAGGAAACTGCAGGCGTCCTTGCTTTGCAGGGTGACGATGACTATCCATACGCAGTACCACTGAGCTATGTGTATGCCGATAATAAGATATTTTTCCACGGTGCAAAGACAGGTCATAAGATTGATGCAATTAACAGAAATCCCAAGGCGTCCTTTTGCGTTGTCAGTGAGGATAACGTAGTTCCTGAAAAATATACTACATATTTCAGAAGTGTTATTGCCTTTGGCAAAATGCGTATTATCACCGACGAAGCGGAAAAAAGAGAAGCCATTGTAATTCTGGCAAAAAAGTATTTCCCCGAGGATAGTGCAGACCACCGCAATAAAGCTATTGAGGGTGAATATAAACCCCTTTGTATGTTCGTTTTGGAGATTGAGCATCTGACCGGCAAGGAGGCTATTGAGCTTGTAAAAGCCAAGAGGGGATAGGTATGGAGTTACCATCACGAAAAGCCATAAGACTGAAAAATTATAGTTATTCTCAGTCTGGAGCGTATTTTATTACTATCTGTACGCTGGAACGAAAGAAAATTTTATCAAAAATTGCTGTAGGGACACCCCTCCCGGGGTGTCCGCAAGAACCATGTATTGAATTGTTGCGGTATGGACAGATTGCGGAAAAATTCATTCAACAGATGAGTAGATTTTATAATTATTTGTCTGTTGATAAATATATAATAATGCCTGATCATATTCATTTGTTAATTACGATCCATGAAACAGACGGACACCCGGGGACGGGTGTCCCTACGAAAAGAAGTTCTGTGATTTCAAGATTTGTAGGAACATTCAAGCGGTATTGCAACAAGGAATATGGTGAAAATATATGGCAGAGCAGATATTATGATCATGTTGTCAGAAATCAACAGGATTATAATGAGATATGGGAGTATATTGAAAATAATCCAATAAAATGGATGGATGATATGTATTATCTGTAAATAAGTTTACCACCACGTGAATTGATTTTCATGTGGTGGTAATGTTTATATGTAATTATTAAAGAAAGCCTTTTTGGTGGATTATGCGTAGTTCTTTTCTGCAAATGCTTGTAATATTATCATCAATTCTTCCCCAGATTCATGAGGACGACCGATACAATATACATAGTCATCCTTAATTGCAATTAACCAATAATCATCGTATGTCCAGACATGATCAAAATCTGATACTTCAACCTCCATAAAATCTGATGTTGAATCAGCACGTGTTCTACAGATCATCAGAGATTTGGCTAAAGGTATGCATAGATTCTTGGAATTAAGACGATAAACATCATGCGACAAGATGTCAAATTCATATGCATTATCTGAAATTTGTCGTGTAATGATGTGTTCCTCACAATACCAATGTTCAGTAATGAGTGAGTTATGGTACTCAACTTCATTATCTATATAAATCATTCCACCACTTACCCAATCTTCTCTTGTGCCCTCAACACCAAGGTCAGATAAAAGAATATACGGTCCGCTGGATTCTGTAGGCAAAGGATAAGTCTTATTGGGGAAGATAGTAAATATTGAAATCAGACAAGCTATGAGTAATATATCAAATAAGAGAGGTGCAATATTGAAACGTTTCAGTTTTGGTGAATGGTCAATGGGAATGCCGTTTTTTAACTGATAATATAACTTATTGAGCTTTATAAAACCTATTAAATTGATTGGGATGTTCGATATAAAGAATAAATAATAAGTTATTGTAAATATTGGATTATCAACGAAAAAAGCTATTGAACCATTTACAAATGATAATAAACTGAAATCTCGTGAAAAAATTGGAAATCCGTAGAAAAAGAAGGCAAGTAAGTATAATAAACATCTTAAAATATACCTATTCCTCATTTTCTTTATTGTAGGTGCCTGCTGTTCCGGCTGCATATAAAACTCAGGAGCATCGTTTTCTATTTTTGTACTGAAAATGTGAATGAAATCTGAGCCTGTAACATATTTCCAACCACATTCTCTAAATAAAGAAAGCTGTTCACCGGAAGGACCTTTTTCTTCCTCTTTAGCAAATATGCTGTATGGAATTACTTCAACACGATACCGCAGTTTTTGGGGTTCTGCTTTTTTAAAACAGCTGGAAGAGCCATGGCGTTTTTCAAGTATCCAACCTTTCGCTGCCATATCGGAGTAGAATTTTTCGGTTTCACCGATTGCGTAATCGCTGGGATGAAAGGCGTATTTCTTTTTCATTACTCATCCTCCTCTAAAATAGCACCGTCGTTAACAAGCAACTTAAGCCGTTCATACTCAGCATGAAGCGCCTCAATACCTTTTTCTGTGATATGATAATTCTTGCGGCGTTCATATTCGCCGGTCATGATGATAAGACCTTCCTTTTTCATTCGGGTGAGGACACCGTAGAGAGTACCGGGACCCATGTTTATACGTCCGTTTGACAGCTCTCTTATTCGCTGCATCATTCCGTAGCCGTGACCGGGCTTCATCAGGGCAAGCAGAATGTAATACGTTGCTTCTGTCATCGGGCCTTGATTTACCATAGTACATTCCACCTTTCAAACTATTATGTCAAACTATTATGCGTCACGATATATCGTGTGACATAATAGTATCATATATAAAATTTCGTGTCAATAGATATTTCGTTTGTCTGTTATTGCATCTTAAACTTTTTGTTAAAAGACTATGCAATTATAAAGATATATGATAAAATAACATTGAATAATGGAATTATACTTTCAAATAAATATTTGGAGTGATATATATGTACAGAATTTTAGAACTCAATCCGCAGCTTCAGCCCTTTGCCGGTGATATCGGACTGCGAATGCACCTTTACGAAACAACAAAGAAGCGCTTACTGCCTGATGGCATGACTCTGAATGAATTTGCAAACGCCCATAATTACTACGGCTTCCACCGTGTACGAGGCGGTTGGGTGTACCGTGAATGGGCACCCGGTGCAAACCAGCTCTATCTGATGGGTGACTTTAATGGATGGAATAAGACAAGCCATCCTTTAAAAAATCTTGGAAACGGCAACTGGCAGCTTTTCCTCAGAGGCGGCAATTCTCTTTGGGACGGTTGCAAGGTAAAGACAGTTGTAGATGCTAACCTTGAACTTACTGAGCATATACCTCTTTATGCCCGCAGAGCGGTGCAGGATGAAAAGACCTATGTATTCTGCGGGGAAGTAGTTGACCCAAAGAATGTTTTTAAGTGGACTGATAAGAATTTCAAGAGTGAAAAACAGTTATATATCTACGAAGCCCACGTAGGCATGGCTCAGGAAGAGGGCAGAGTAGGTACATACAGGGAGTTTGCCGATAACGTGCTTCCAAGGGTAAAGCAGGGCGGATATAATACCATTCAGCTTATGGCAATCATGGAGCATCCCTATTACGGCAGCTTCGGTTATCAGGTTTCCAACTTCTTTGCGGCTTCCAGCAGATTTGGCAAGCCTGAAGATTTGAAATATCTTATAAATAAGGCTCACGAAATGGGCATTGCCGTGCTTCTTGACGTTGTACATTCCCATGCTGTTAAGAATACCGCAGAGGGTATCAATATGTTTGACGGCACAGTATGGCAGTTCTTCCACGATGGCCCGAAGGGTGAACACCCTGCATGGGGTACAAAGTGCTTCAACTACGGTAAGGATGAAGTTATCCACTTCCTGCTTTCAAACCTGAAGTTCTGGATGACAGAATACCACTTTGATGGCTTCCGCTTTGACGGTGTAACCTCCATGCTGTACCATGACCATGGTCTGGGCACAGACTTTAACGATAACAGCAAATACTTCTCTTATAACACACATACAGAAGCTGTAACATATCTCCAGCTTGCAAACGAGCTTATCAGAGAAGTTAATCCAAATGCCATTACCATTTCTGAGGATATGTCCGGTATGCCGGGTATGTGCCTGCCTATCAAGGATGGCGGTATTGGCTTTGATTACCGTCTGGGAATGGGGCTTCCTGATATGTGGATAAGAACGGTTAAGGAGCTTAGTGACGAAGAGTGGGATATCGGCAAGATGTGGGGCGATATGTGTCTCCGCCGTCCGGGTGAAAAGACCATTGCCTATGTTGAGAGCCACGACCAGGCTCTTGTTGGCGATAAGACCATGATCTTCCGCCTTGCTGATGCGGCTATGTATACCGATATGAATAAGGACTGCCATAACATGGTGATCGACCGTGCCGTGGCACTCCATAAGATGATAAGACTGTTCACTCTTGGCGGCGGTGGCGAGGGTTACCTGAACTTTATGGGCAACGAGTTCGGTCATCCTGAATGGATAGATTTCCCAAGAGAGGGCAACGGCTGGAGTTATCATTATTGCCGCCGTCAGTGGAGCCTCAGGGAAAACGGCTTCTTAAAGTATCAGTGGCTTGGTGATTTTGATGAGGATATGATAAAGCTTGCGAAGAAGAATGACCTGTTCCGTCAGCAGATGGCAGACCAGATGCTGTACAAAGCACCGGAAAAGATCATCGTATTCTACCGCAAGGGCTTACTCTTTGCATTTAATTTCCACCCAACTGACTCCGTCACAAACGTCCTTGTTCCCGTTCATCAGAATACGGACTATACCGTAGCATTATCCACCGATGATAAAAAGTACGGTGGTCAGGAACTTATTGAGCACATGACCTATCCTGCAAAGGTATTTGACGGTAAGAATTACATTGAGCTTTACCTGCCGGCACGTACAGCGGTTGTGCTGAAAGAGGGAAAACTGAATATCTGATAATAATAACAGGGCTGTTAAATTCAACAGCCCTGACAGTCTGTAAAAAATATAGAATTTGTCATTGCGAGACCCCAACGGGGTCGTGGCAATCTTTAAGGAATGTCTAAAAAACTCAAAAATGCTAAGTTTCTGCAACTAATTTAATAAGATTCCCACGTCGCTTCGCTCCTCGGAATGACACGAGGAGACAACTTCGCTCCTCGGAATGACAGATATGGGTTCTTTGACACGCTCACAGGGCTGTTGAATTCAACAGCCCTGAGTTTGTATAAAATACTTTTAATATATCCGCACACCGTCAATATGAATTAATCGTAGGTTCTGATAATTGTATGATGACAATGGACGATCTAAAGCATCGTATGTATGAGCGGCTACAAGAATTTCGGGAGTAACGGCGGTTATAACAGGGGAATGGTAGAAATGACCTTCCCGTGTTCCAAGCTGAACGATGTCACCGGGAAGAAGTTCCTGCCGTGATACCTCCCGACCGTGAGGTCCGATGGAAGAGTTGTTTACAAGGAAATTATAAAGAAATTCTACTCCTGTCCATGATGCGGTGCGGTCGGAAGCTGAGCGATAGTACCACCCTGTAACAGGAGTGAAATTCATGACACCTGCTCCGGTGAAAATGCATTGAGAAGCAAAATTAGTGCAGTCACCGCCGATGTTTTCAAAGTTGTAGTAAGCCTGATTGCGATCCAAAGCCCACTTTCGGGCATAGATTACTGCGGCGGCTCTGTCGTAAGGGATGTATCTCATGATAAGCCCTCCTTTATTTATTATATGGAAATGGGATAAAAAGTGTAAACAGCACCGTATCATGCGGTGCTGTTTCTTTACACATCGTTATTCTTAATAGACTTTTTCTTTGCGTTTCTATCTTTATTCTGACTTTCCCGTGTCAGGGGTGTCTGACCATTGGCTTTTCTGTCTCTGACACCCTTAGGATCAGGCTGACTGTCTTTTGGCATTATGCTGACTCCTATCGTCTGGTATTTGGCCCAAGAGCCACCTTTTTGGTGTTGTGCTGATCATTTTGCATTTTTTCCTGACGTTCTACATCGGTGCTTTTTGCGGTGTCTTTAGATTTCTTATTATTGGGCATCTTTCTGCCTCCTACATGATATGGTTATCAGATTTACAATCAATTATCTCATAACCAATATTTTTCAGCTGTTTTTCGATACGTTCACTCTGAACGCCGGTAGTATCATAGTCCACAGCAACGCTGTTTGTATTGCCGTTTACACTGACTGACATAACTCCCGGCAGAGCATCAAGCTCTTTCTTGATGGCTTTTGTATCGTGCTTTCCGTTAACGTTACTCAGAGTGAAAAACATACTTGCTTTTGGCATATAATCACCTCAGCTTTAGTATGAGTGGCTGCTGCTCGTTCTATACAGCAGTTTATTGTGATTCTCACTTCAGTTTATACTATGACAAAGAGAAATACAGGGAAGGCAGTACACATCTTCTGCATACACTATGTTGAGCATAAGAATGCATAAGTATTCTTTCAGATTTATACTATCTGAAAAACTTGTAGATTTCATCAGCAGGCAGTTCAAAAAGCTCATGTAAATCCATATTTTCAGGATTTTTTATGCTTGTATTTTTCTCGATTCTGACATTTCTGCCGCCGGGGTCCAGGTGTTCAAAAATCTTTGAAGTAAACAACTTCTGGAGCGCTTCTGCGTGTTCAAGATGATTTACGCAATCATCCCCGCTGAATAAACGGTGCTCATAAACGAGTAAATCCAGTACACCATGTCTCAAGCCCTGGTAAGCTTTCGATTTGCTCCTGCCTATACCCTTATCAGTTTCGGTGTTGGGGAAATAAAATCTGCCGTTTTCGATGAGAACAGAGAGCTGAGCCAGGTGTTTGGTTTTCAGCTCGGAATTAGAGCAGTAGACTCTCAGGTGGACAAGAACCTCTACAACCTGATTATGCCATTTTAAAACATCGTTGAAATACTGATTGGTCAGCTCATATTTCTTTGTATTGCTGAGGATGGAATAGGTGAGGGCGGTAACGGAAACCAATAATGAAAAGATTGATAAATAGTCCTTAAACTCCATGTTAACAGCTCCTTTTGAAAAACCCCATTTGCGTTGACAAATTGGGTGATTGGTGTGGTGCGCCTGAAGGGACTCGAACCCGCACGCATTGCTGCACAGGAACCTAAATCCTGCATGTCTACCAATTCCATCACAGGCGCGTATGGATTCCCAAGCAGTTTTAACTGCTTGGGAATTATTTGATTTTAAGATTAATTACTTGGAAGCCTCAATAGCATTCTCAATATCAGCAATAATATCTCTTGCATCCTCGATGCCGACGGAGAGACGCATGAGGTCTGGGGAAACGCCGCAGGCAACCAGTTCTTCATCGGTAAGCTGACGGTGAGTTGCACTTGCGGGATGGAGGATGCAGGTTCTTGCATCAGCAACGTGAGTTACAACGCAAGCCAGCTTAAGGTTCATCATGAACTTTTCAGCTCTTTCTCTGCCGCCCTTAAGACCGAAGGAGATAACGCCGCAGGTGCCGTTTGGCATATACTTCTGAACACGGTCATAATACTTGTTATTTGGAAGGCTTGGATAATGAACCCATGCAACCTCATCGTGCTTTTCGAGATATTCAGCAACAGCGGTAGCATTTGCACAGTGCTTTGGAACTCTTACATGGAGGGATTCAAGACCAAGATTTAAGAGGAATGCGTTCTGAGGAGCAGGGGAGGAGCCCAGGTCACGCATAAGCTGTGCAGTAGCCTTTGTGATATATGCACCTTCCTTGCCGAAGCTCTTTGTATAAGTAAGGCCATGGTAGCTTTCGTCCGGAGTGGTGAGACCCGGGAATTTGTCTGCATAAGCATCCCAGTCGAACTTGCCGCTGTCAACGATAACGCCGCCAACGCTTGTTGCGTGACCGTCCATATACTTTGTGGTGGAATGGATAACGATGTCAGCACCGTGTTCAAAAGGACGGCAGTTGATTGGAGTTGCAAATGTATTGTCGATGATGAGAGGTACACCGTTCTCGTGAGCAACCTTTGCAAACAGTTCAAAATCAAGAACTGTAAGGGAAGGGTTGGAGATTGTTTCAGCAAAGCAAGCCTTGGTGTTTGGCTTGAATGCAGCTCTCAGCTCTTCTTCTGTGCAGTCAGGGTTTACGAATGTAAAATCAATGCCCATACGGCGCATTGTAACATTGAACAGATTGAATGTACCGCCGTAGATAGCAGAGCTTGCTACAACGTGATCTCCGCAGGATGCTATATTGAATACGGAGAAGAAGGATGCAGCCTGACCGGAGGATGTAAGCATAGCTGCTGTGCCGCCCTCGAGAGCACATATTTTGGCTGCAACATAGTCACAGGTAGGGTTCTGGAGTCTGGAATAGAAATAGCCGCTTGCTTCCAGATCGAACAGCTTTGCCATATCTTCGCTCTTGTCGTATTTGAAAGTGGTGCTCTGAATGATTGGAATAACTCTTGGTTCGCCGTTCTTTGGAGTGTAACCGGCCTGAATACATTTGGTGTCAATATAGCTCATGGTTTCACAGCCTTTCTGTTATATACATTAAAAAATGTTTGAATATCGTATCACAAGTTCCAATAATTGTCAATTAAAGGAACTTATTTTTTAATGGGAGCGTCCTGTTCGTGGATGCCGGAATAGTAAGGAAGCATCACCTTAAAGCACATACCCTTGTCCTTGTTTTTGAAGGCCTCAACAGTACCGCCATGTTCCTGAACGGTGGATTTAACGATAGAGAGACCGAGACCACTGCCGCCTGCTTCACGTGAGCGTGCCTTGTCCACACGGTAGAAGCGGTCAAAGATGTTTGGAATGTCAGCTTCGGGAATACCGATGCCTGTGTCCTTTACGGTAAGTGCTACCATATTGCCTTCCTTTTTCAGGTTGAGATAAACACTGCCCTCCGGGAGATTGTATTTTATTGCGTTTTCCGCAAGGTTCAGGACAACCTGATAGATGTCATCCTCGGTGGCGAAAACGGTGCAGCCGTTAGCACACTTATAATTAAGTGTAATATTGCTGCGTTTTGCCAAAGGTGAAAGAATTCTCATAGCGTTGCCAACAACATTCTTAACGTCAACCTTGGTGCGTTTTATCATCACATTGCTGTCAAGTCTTGTGAGATTGAGAAGCTTTTCCGTTGTACGGGTGAGTCGGTCGGCCTCGTTGCCGATGTCGGTTACAAACTCGGAAACAGTCTCCATGTCCATATATTCCGAATTCTGGAGAATACTGTCACTTAAAAGTCGGATGGAAGCAAGGGGAGTTTTAAGCTCGTGGGAGGCATCGGAAACAAAACGGCGTCGCATATCCTCGGTTACCTGAAGTCTGCCTGTGAGACTGTTGAACTCCTTGGTAAGCTCGGTAAGCTCATCGTTGCCGGAAACCTTGGCACGGTAGCCGTATTCACCCTCGCGGACAAACTTAATTGCCTTAAGTACCTTTGTAATACGTTTTGTCAGCGTGAGAGAAACGAGAGTACCGACAGTAATGGTGAGGATAAAGACGGCTATGGAAATGCTCTGGATGTTGCTCTGGAGATTTTCAATAATACTGCCCTGGTCGTTGTCAGCTTCCACCATGATTACAACACCTGTAATCTGATCCTTGGAGTAGATGGGAGCGGCTGCATAGCTGGTGAAAACACCCTCTTTGTAGTCGGCGATGACTACATCGTTGCCTGATGCAGTTTGGGACATACACCTGTTGAAATAATCCTCATTCAGAACGAAGTCCTCACCTGTGCCGCCCTGTTTGTAAATAATTTCATTGTCAGGACTCATAACCGCAAGATAATCGAAGTTGGAGGTGTCCAGAAGCTTCATGACCTGCTCTGTACCGTCGACCGTAAGGGATTCAAGACCCTCGAGAGAGCTGCTGAACAGGGTAACTCTTGCAAACATGGTGGTCTGCTTGGAGTTGATGATAAGGTCTCTTGAAACTGCCAGAGGGTAGGTGTTCAGCACCACCAGAACAACTGTGATGATAAGCAGATATGTGAGGATAAACTTCATTCTTATGCTTAAGCAGAACTCTTTGATATAATTCCAAAGAGCCTTAAGCTTTTCTTTCAGCTTACTCTTTAAAATAATATCCAACCCCCCACTTGGTAAGAATACGTTCAGGGTCAGCAGGATTCATTTCCAGCTTGTCACGAACTCTGTGAACGTGAACGTCAACGGTGCGGATATCGCCCTGGTAGTCACGGCCCCATACGATGTTAAGCAGGTTCTCACGGCTGTATACACGACCTGGGTTTTTGATAAGCAGCTCGATAAGGTCATACTCCTTGCTGGTGAGAACTACGTTTTCACCGTTCTTAAGAGCGGTACGCTTCTTTGTGTCCACCTCAATATGACCGATTTTGATGATAGAGGTGCTGTCATTACTGCTCATGTTTGCTCTGCGGAGCAGTGCTCTTACTCTTGCCTTGAGTTCGAGAATGTTAAAGGGCTTTGTGATATAGTCATCGGCACCTGACTCGAAGCCTATTATCTTGTCAACATCCTCACTTTTGGCAGTAAGCATGATGATAGGAACAGTAGAAAACTCTCTTATCATCATACAGGCTTTCAAACCGTCCAGCTTGGGCATCATCAGATCAAGGATGATAAGATCAAAGCTGCCGCTGCGGGCACGTTCTACGGCTTCCTGACCGTCATAAGCGGTCTCTACCTGATAGCCTTCGTTTTCAAGGTTGAATTTAATTCCCTTGACAAGAAGCTTTTCATCATCCACGACAAGTATTTTCATGTTTATGAGTCCTTTCCAGAGATTGTGTTTCAGTCGCTGACTGTGATCAGCAGCTGAATGTTCTTGTATACTGACTCTCCGATGCCGGAGACATTTTTAATATCTTCAATGGTTTTGAAATCACCGTTAGCCTCACGGTAGTCAATGATACGCTGAGCAATGGCTTCACCGATACCGGGAAGCTCAACGAGAGTTTCAAGATCGGCGGTGTTTATATTGATGACAGCAATATCTTCGTCGCTGTTTGTATCATTTGCTTCTACAATAATGTTCTGGGTCTCAACGGTAAAACTACCCTCGACAGAATTTCTGCCAATGAAAAACCCAAGAGTGAAGGTGGCAAATATCAGAGTTACAGCTATTATTACTGTTTCAAACCTTTTGTTTTTCATTTGTAACCGCTCCGTAAATTAAAATTCTGTGAATGTGTTGATTTTTTGTGAAAAATCTTATATAGTATTAGGGCTAATGTTTTTAAGAAGAAGCCGCAGGATGCTTATGTGTCGGACAAGCGGCGAAATCACGGTATACAATCAACCTTAGGATAGTATATCATAAATGTTGGGAGATTTATATGAAAAAATTTAAGAATTTAGTTTCATTTTTTATGGCTGCTGTGCTGATCGCATCCATGTTCCTCATGAGCGGCACAGCTCTTGCAGCGGAAGACCCTGCTATCGAAGCAAAGAGTGCAATTCTCGTTGAAGTCGGTTCAGGAGAGGTGCTCTATGATCTCAATGCGAATGAAATTCTTGAGCCTGCAAGCACCACCAAGATCATGACCCTTCTCCTTGCGGTGGAAGCAATCGAAAGCGGTGACCTTGCTGAGGATGATATGATAATCATCTCTGAGAATGCGACTGCAAATCTGCCGGCAGGCTCCTCTACCGCGGAGCTTACCCCGGGTGAAGAGATATCCATGCTCAATCTTCTCTACTGTGCGGCACTTTCCTCTGCAAACGAAGGCTGTAACGCCATTGCTGAGGCTGTTTCCGGCAGCATCGACGTTTTTGTACGTCAGATGAATGCCAGAGCAAAGGAGCTTGGCTGTGAGAACACCAAGTTTGTTAACCCACACGGTCTGTCTGCTGACGGTCATTATACCACAGCATACGATCTGTACCTTATGCTGAACGAAGCTTATAAGCATGAGCTTTTCGTTAAGATCACAGGTACAAGTGTATATACAGTACCAAGCACTAACGCACACATTCAGAGAAGCCTTACAAACACAAATAAGCTTATCGACAAGAACAGCGACTATTACTATGAAAATGTAAAGTGCGGTAAGACGGGCTCCACAGATGCGGCAGGCTACTGTCTTGCAACCGTGGCAAATGACAGCAAGCTTACTCTTATCTCCGTTGTAATGGGTGCGGAGTACAAAAGCACCGATAATGGCGGCAAGATTTATCAGCATTTCTCCGAATCCCGCAGACTTCTTGAGTGGGGCTTCAATAACTTCAGTTACAGATATATTCTTGATACAAGCAACCTTCTTGCTGAAGTACCGATCCTCATGGGCGAGGGAAGCGATTCCGTTGTACTCCATCCGGAAGAGTCCATTACCCTTCTTGTTGAGAACACAGTAACACCTGATGATGATATTACATATGATATAACTGTATACAGCGAAGAAAACGATGAGGATCTCGTTGCTCCTGTTAGCGCCGGAGATGTACTGGGTGAAGTGGAAGTGTTCTACAAGGGTGAAAGCCAGGGCGTAGTAAAGCTTATTGCCAACTCCACAGTACCGCTTCTCAGAACAGAGTATCTGAAGGCAGAGTTTGGTGAAGCTCTCTCCAGCGGATGGATAAGAGGTGCAATATTCTTCATTATCATCGTTCTGGTTCTTTATATCGGCTATGTTGTGTACTACAATATCGCAGTTGCTTCAAAGAAGAAATCCGCAAGCACAGCAGCTGCAGTTGCCGAATTCGGCAATGAAACAGAGGGGCATAGGGAGAAGACCACAACAGGAAAAAAGGTCAAATAAAAATTTCAAGAAATTTCAAAAAAAGTGTTGACAATCTTAGGAGTGTCTGCTATAATCATCATCGTTGCTGAGATACACAGCAACGAAACGGGAGCATAGCTCAGCTGGGAGAGCACCTGCCTTACAAGCAGGGGGTCACAGGTTCGAGCCCTGTTGTTCCCACCATGGTCTGCCAGATCGAGCAATCGGTCTGGCAGAAAAAGTGTGGCCCAGTAGTTCAGTTGGTTAGAACGCCAGCCTGTCACGCTGGAGGTCGACGGTTCGAGCCCGTTCTGGGTCGCCACACGCCTTGGTAGCTCAGTTGGTAGAGCAGCGGATTGAAAATCCGCGTGTCGCTGGTTCGACTCCGGCCCAAGGCACCATGTATGCGGGCGTAGCTCATCTGGTAGAGCGCCACCTTGCCAAGGTGGAGGTAGCGAGTTCGAGCCTCGTCGCCCGCTCCATTTTTTTATTTTAATATGGCGACATAGCCAAGTGGTAAGGCACGGGTCTGCAAAACCCTGATTCCCCGGTTCAAATCCGGGTGTCGCCTCCAAAAATCGACATCCTTCGACAGAAGGGTGTCGATTTTTACTTCTTCACTCTTAACTATTCACTCTTCACTAAATTTTGGTGTCGATTTTTGGAAAGTAATAAGTTATAATGAATAGTGAATAGGTGAGGTATCCGCTTCGCGGATGAATTTAAATGAGGAATTGTTGTGAGTAACAGTGTATTGCTTGATAAATCAAAAGAACTTGCATTAGAAGTTATTAAACTATGTAATGAAGTTAAAACAGTTAAGAAAGAATCCGTATTAACAAACCAGTTGGTTCGTTCAGGTACGAGCGTTGGCGCTAATATCAGGGAAGCTTTTTATGCCCACGGTAAAGCTGACTTTATTGCAAAATTACATATTGCGTTGAAAGAATGTGCTGAAAGCGAATATTGGTTAGAGCTCTTGTTAGAGGGTGGATATACCGACAACAAAATAGTTTAGAACGTTGCGTGGAAGTGAAGAAGATTCTGATTGCATCTATAAATACGGCAAAGAACAATAAATAGTGCCTATATTTAACGGTTTGTTTTTTCGTGGTGTACATCCGGACAAAGAAGGACACGATTTTTAATCGTGGCAATCTTAAAAAGTACCTAAAATATTCAAAAGCTCAAAGTTTACGCAACTATTTCAATAAGATTTCCACGTCGCTTCGCTCCTCGGAATGACAGGAGTGGGTTTTTCGATACGCTCTAATCCGTTCTCGAAAGAGAGCGGATTTTTGTTTGATTGTTCATTAAATCTGATCGTATTTTCAAAGGAATGATCAGTATTTAGTCGCCTTTTACGCTTGCTCTTGCACCACTAATTTTGAAATGATATAATATATACAGGCGGTGATTTGTTTGTTTAGTGACGTTATTATACTGATTATGGAATGGATAGGCACGATCTCTTTTGCCGTTTCCGGTTCAATTGTTGCCATTCGCAGCAGCCTGGATCTTTTTGGCGTTGTAACTGTTGGCTGTATAACTGCTGTTGGAGGAGGCGTCATTAGAGATGTTCTGATTGGGAATACTCCGCCCAAGGTATTTTTAGACCCTGTTTTTTTGGGTGTTGCAGTTGCAGCATCAATTTTAGTTTTCTCTATATCCTACATATATCGTGATAAGTTTAAAAAGTTCAGCGAAACAGCTGAAACTGTAAATATATTTTTTGATGCTTTAGGTTTGGCGGCTTTTTCCATTACAGGCATGGAAATATCGCTCATGCATTCATACGAAGACAATGCTTTGCTCACAATTACATTAGGTGTAATTACCGGTGTGGGTGGCGGTATGCTTCGTGATATACTGGTTAACGAGAAACCGTATATTTTGACTAAACACATTTACGCAGTTGTATCTATTTTAGGATGCTGTTTTTACTATTTGATAAGTGTTAGTGTTGGCTATAAGGTATTTGCGACATTTTTTGTGTTGATTTTTACGGTTTTGGTCAGAATACTTGCCGCGAAATTACATTGGAAGTTACCTAAAGTTAATTTAAGCGAAAATGACGGCAAATAATGTTTCTGTTTTTCATTTGTCCTTTTTAGGTTAAGAAGCAATTATCACGAATTAAGGAGTTCTTTCATGTCCAATGATCCTTTATCAAATGATAGAATTGAGAAAATAATTGGAACAGTTTTCTTTATTTTGCTTATTATTATATTTTGGGTCGTTTTCGTATCTGCTTTGATGAACAGACCGACAGACAAACCTGAACCCGAAATCAATAACGAATTAGAAGTTGAACATTCTGAGCCTGTTGTACAGCCTGAGACTGAAGCTATTACCGTAAATGAAACCGTACACGGTCAGTTGACGGACTCTGAACACGAAAAGACTTATGTTTTTACTCCTGAAGCTGATGGCTGCTATGTTTTTAGTGTATACGGTTTTGACAGGGATAAGGGCTGTAACATAAGAATTGCATCCAACCTCAGCAATGCTGAACAGATTGAATTTAATTGCAGCTATTCTGCTTTGGATATGCTCGCAGGAGTACCTTATTCAATAACTGTGTATCAGACATCAGGCGTGTGTGATTTTGTAATGGAAGTTCATTTATTTGAAGAAAATAGTGAAGATGTTGAATATGCCAACGATAATTATGATATTTCGTATCTTGATAAGATGAGTGTATTGGCATTTGCTTACGGCAGCAGCAGTAACAGCTTAATTATTGAAGAGTGCTATACTGATAAGGGATTAAACTATACTGATCTGATCGATTTTGATAACAACGGAACAAATGAACTGCTGTGTGTTTGTGACGGTCGTGCGTTGATATATTCGCAAACCAACGGAAATGTTGAGTGCCTGCTGGATGTTAAGGCTGAGGGGTCTTACGGCGTGACTTATGTTCAGAACAGGGTATATATTGCTCAGGTGGATGGAAAAACATGGATATCTGTCAATCACTCCAATGATGCATGGCTTGAGGACAGCTGGACTGCTTATACATTAACCAACGGAGTTGTTGAGAGCATAGAGTTTTACGCAAAGCGTAATGAAGCGGATACTGAGGATTTTCCTACAACGGATAATTTGAATGAGTTTTGGATAGATGGTGTATCTGTTGATAAGGAAGAATACTTAGCGGCTTATGATATGTACCGGCAGGGAGACAATGTGTTTTGGTTTGATGCCTATGATGTCAGTAAGGAAATTACAGACTCTATTCAGAAAACCATTGATAAAATATGGGACGAATGATATTTGATTATGAAGTATACAATAACCATCAGGAATAAAACCTATCCCATCGAAGTGACCCGCAAGAAAATGAAATATGCCAGACTCAAGGTTTTTTACACAGGTGAGATAAAACTATCTGTACCAAATGACACTTCCGACAGTTGGATAAGGGAGTTTATTGAAACTAAGCATGACTGGATAGCTGAACAATTATCCAATCTTCCTGATGTTGAGCATACCGAAAGCCGCATAGATAACGGATCAAAGCTTCGGGTCTTGGGTAATGACCTTACTGTGGTAATTCATCCCGCAAAACGTAAGCAGATAGTTTTCGATGATTCCTTCTTACATATCTATACCCCTGAAACCGATGCTGCACACATTGAACGTCAGATTGATAACTGGTGGAAGAAAGCTTCAAAGGAATGTTATCAGGAGCTTTTAAACAAGCTGTATTTGATCGTAAAACCGTATGGTGTAGCTAAACCTACCATCACGGTAAAGAAGATGAAGACCCTTTGGGGAAGCTGCAGCAGACGCACATGGAATGTGAATATAAACTATTATCTTTTCAAAGCAAGCAAACCCTGTATTGAATCTGTAATTCTCCATGAGCTTACGCATTTTATTCACCCAAACCACGATAAAGCTTTTTATGATTTCATGACATTATATATGCCCGATTGGAAGACCAGGGAAAAGGAGCTTGACTATAAGCTTATAGAACACCGTTGATGCGAAAAAAGCCGCAGGAAAAATCCTGCGGCTTTGAGCGTGTCAAAGAACCCATATCTGTCATTCCGAGGAGCGAAGCGACGTGGGAATCTTATTAAAAAAGTTGTGTGAACTTTGTGCTTTTGAATAATTTAGATACTTTTTAAGATTGCCACGGTCCCTATGGGACCTCGCAATGACAAGTTTTATGCTTATTCGACAGAGTGAACCCGCAGGAAAGATTCTGCGGCTTTTGGTTTACTTGGTATCGCTCTCTAATTTGCGTTTAAAGAGAATGGATGCAAGCGTAGTGATGGATGCTGTGTAAATGATAACAGTCAGCACAGAGCTTGTCAGAGCCTCATAAGTACCATTGAGAACAGCCTTCGTGATATCAAGACAGCCTGAGAAGGGGAGAAGCTTACAAAGAGTGTTGAAGAAGCCGCCCATCATGTCAGCTTCAAAATACATTCCGCTTGTGAAAGCCACAAGCTGAACGATAATACTGGAAACACCTGCTGATGACCGGTCGGTGGTAACACAGCCCAGAAGAATACCAAGCTCTATGAAAAGCAGGGAAAGGGGAATGGACACCAAAATAGTCAGCAGAATATTTACACCGAATTTTAGTCCCAATAAAAGTGCAGCTCCAAAGAACAGAACATTCTGAATGAATACCAGCGGCAGGACTGCTATGACGTATCCCAGTATGTAATCCGTTATCCCCATGGGACTTGCACAAAGCCTTGTTATAAGTGAAGTGGTACGGTCCTTAGCCACCAGAGTTGCGGTGAACATGGTGATAAATGCGAAGCTGAAAATTACAATACCCGGTGTGAAGTTTTCAATACTGTAAACATCACTCGGAATGTTGAACTGCTGGAAGATAAACAGCAGGAAAAGCGGAAGAGCGATGGCAAATATCACGCTCAGCGGATCACGAATGATCTCTTTAAAATTTCTTTTGGCGAAATTTACGGCTCTCACAGGGCTTCACCTCCGTTTGCCAATGTAACAAATGCATCCTCAAAGGATTTAGCCTGAGCGGCTTCTATAAGCTCCTGAGGTGTTCCGATGTGAGTCAGGTGCCCTTTTGACATGATACCCACTCTGTCGGAGAGCTTTTCAGCCTCTTCCATATAGTGAGTGGTAAGTATAACAGTTATCTTACCCTTTAATCCATTTATAACACTCCACAGCTCACGTCTTGCCAATACGTCAAGACCCAGGGTGGGTTCATCTAAAAACAGTATTTCAGGGTCGTTAATAAGGGACAGAGCGATTGACAATCTTCTCTGCCAGCCGCCTGATAAGGTCTTTGCCTTTTGTTTTAATATTTCCTCTAATTTAAAATCGTTTATTAGCTTTTCTATACGGTCGGAGCTTTTGGGAAGAGCATATACTCCTGACATAAATTCAATATTCTCCATAACAGTCAGGTTAGGCGCGATGGCGGTTTCCTGAGGAGAAATGTTGATTATTTTGCGTATTTCTGCTTTATTCTCCGCGGTGTTTATACCTTTTATGAATATTTCACCTGATGTTGGCGTGATAAGTGTGGACAGCATTTTTACGGTAGTAGTTTTACCTGCACCGTTAACACCCAAAAGGGAAAACAGCTCGCCTTTGTTAATTGTTAAATTTAAAGAATTTACGGCGGTTTTGTCTTTAAATCTTTTAGTAAGATTATTGGTTCTGATCATTTTTTTCAACACCATTCATAATATCATCTGCAAGATCAGAGATGATATCGGATTTTACAAGGGCGATACCCTTGTTCTTGTCGCAAAGAAGCACGACGGAATCACCCGGGTTAATATCAAACATAACACGGGCTTCTTTAGGAATGACTATCTGTCCCTTTTCACCAACCTTGCAAACGCCTACATATTTATCTTTTATACCCATTAGCGAACCTCCGGAAAAGTGTGTTGTTGGATATTAGTTATACTTTTCATACTTATTATACTACTTTGAAATGTGTTGTCAACAGGAAAAAACAATGATAAAATGTTAAAAATAGAGGAGTGGTAACATGAGTGCATTACAGAAGCTTCCCGAGGGCTATAAAAAGGTATTCTCAGTAAATCTTGCCAAAGACAAAAAGATTGCAATCCTGATAAATGTGCTTGCACTTGTAATTGCGGCAATAATGGTCGTTATTGGTGTCTTTATCGTGCCGATATATGAGCTTTTCAGTATGGATGACGGTATTGGGATGTATGCTTTGAGATTTATTGTGTTAATAGTTGGCTCGATAGCATATATCGTTCTTCATGAGCTCGTTCACGGTATCACCATGAAGCATTTCGGATGTAAAAAGGTTCACTATGGTTTTAAAGGTTTTTATGCCTATGCAGGATGTGATGATTATTTCTGTAAAAGGGAGTACATAATTATCGCTCTTGCACCGGTAGTTTTTTGGGGTGTTGTGCTGGCTGTTATCAATGCTTTTGTGCCTAACGAATGGTTCTGGGTGGTGTACTTTGTTCAGATAAGCAATATTTCAGGTGCGGCAGGGGATATGTACGTCACTTGGAAGTTTTCCAAAATGCCAAAGGATGTTTTGGTGCAGGATAACGGTGTTGGTATGACAGTTTATTCGGCTGAATGAATAATAATTATATTATTGTTACTTATATTAAAAGCAACAAAGGCTCCCTTGTGTAAAGGGAGCTGTCAGCCGTAAGGCTGACTGAGGGATGGTTTATAACAAAATTATATTACAACCCCTCCGTCTCGCTTTGCGAGACACCTCCCCTTGCACAGGGGAGGCTTAGAAATTTGAAAAGCATAAAAAATCCGTTCCCATTTCTGGGAACGGATTTTGAATTATTTACCCATCTTTTCCTTGTAAATATTAGCTGCCTTCATATTCAGGTCAAGAAGCTTTGCCTTCTTGCCGCTGAATACCTTGCGGAGAGCGTATTCAACGCCTTCCTGAGAAACAACACCTGTTTCAGCAACGAGAGCACCATACATAATTACGTTGGCTGTACGGCGATTTCCAAGCTCGTCAGCTAATTCGTTAGCAGGAACCTCGATAACGTCGATGTCTGTACGGGTAGGACGTTCGGAAACGAGAGAAGTGTTGATAATGATTTTTCCGCCTGGCTTTACAAGGGATTCAAATCTTGTAAGGGAAGGTGGATTCATAACAACAACTGCATCAGCCTCGAAAATCAGAGGGCAGTTGATTGTGGAATCGGAAACGATAACGGTGCAGTTAGCAGTACCGCCACGCATTTCAGGGCCGTAGGAAGGGAGGAATGTGGTTTCCAGATCCTGGCTCATTGCGGCGTAGGAGATCATCTGACCCATGAGGAGAATACCCTGGCCACCGCTGCCTGCGAAGAATAATTTCTGTGTACTCATTATTTTTCCACCTCCGGCTGCTTGTAAATTCCAAGAGGATAATAAGGCATAACCTTTTCCTTGACCCAATTTGTTGCATCAACAGGAGTGAGACCCCAGTTGGTTGGGCAAGTGGAAAGGAATTCAACAAAGGAGAAGCCGAGACGCTTGTCCTGAACATCGAAAGCACGTCTGATAGCTGCCTTTGCTTTTCTTACATTAGCAGGGCTGTTGAGAGCAACACGTTCTACATAAACAGCACCGTCCAGGGTAGCGATCATTTCGCTGACCTTAAGAGGCATACCGGTGAGTTCCTTTGAACGACCGTCAACGGAGGTTGTGGAACGCTGGCCGATGAGAGTGGTAGGAGCCATCTGACCGCCGGTCATACCGTAGATACCGTTATTGATAAAGAAGGTAGTGAACTTTTCGCCTCTTGCGGCAGCGTGAATGATTTCAGCGATACCGATGGAAGCGAGGTCACCGTCACCCTGATATGTAAAGATGGTCTTGTCAGGATGTACACGGCGAATTGCACTTGCGATAGCAGGAGCACGGCCGTGAGCGGATTCCATCATGTCAACGTTCATGTACTGATGGGAAAGGATGCTGCAGCCGATAGGAGCAACAGCAAGAGTAGTGCCGAGCTGACCCTTTTCTTCCAGAACTTCCATGATAAGTCTGTGAGCGATGCCGTGAGTACAGCCGGGGCAATAATGTGTAGTATTAGAGGTCATACCCTCTGTATATTTAAAAATCTGCTTCATATTAGTATTCCCCCAAAATCTTCATTGTCTTTTCCACAATCTCAAGAGAAGTAGGAACAATACCGCCGGTACGGTGGATAAGTCTTACAGGATATCTTCCCTTTACACAGCGTTCTACGTCGTCGATCATCTGACCCATGCTCAGTTCGTTGGAGATAACGACCTTTGTCTTAGGGTTGATCTGTTCAAAAGCTTCAGCAGGGAATGGCCACAGGCTGATAGGACGGATAAGACCAGCCTTGATGCCCTTGGTTTCGAGGATTTCCATAGCTTCTCTTGTAATTCTGGAGAGAGTACCGAAAGCTACGAAAACAACTTCAGCGTCCTCAAGGTTGTAAGTTTCATATCTGACCAGATCCTTAGCGGCTTCATCGTACTTTTCAAAGATCTTTTCAACGTTAACCTCAAGCTCGTCAGGCTTCATGAAAAGGGACTTAACAACATTGCGGTAGCCCTTGGCTGTACCTGTTACAGCCCATGGACGAGCGGTTGGAAGCTCTTCAAGGGTAGGAACGTACTTTGGTTCAGGCATGAGAACAGGCTCCATCATCTGACCCATCATACCGTCAGCAAGGATCATGATAGGGTTGCGATATTTCTGAGCAAGGTCGGTAGCCTCGTAAAGAATGTCGATAGAGGACTGGATGCTGTCAGGAGCGAAAACAGGGATACGATAGTCACCGTTGCCGCCGCCTCTTGTAGCCTGATAGTAGTCACACTGACCCGGCTGGATACCGCCAACACCCGGACCGCAGCGGGAAACGTTCAGGATAACGCATGGAACCTGAGCGGAACACATGAAGCTGAGGCCCTCCTGCATGAGAGCGATACCAGGGGAGGAAGATGAGATAAATACATTACCGCCTGCAGCAGCAGCACCGTAAGCCATGTTGATAGCAGCAAGCTCGCTTTCAGCCTGCAGGAAAGCACCGCCCCACTTAGGCAGTTCCTTGGACATATATTCCGGAATTTCACTCTGTGGAGTGATTGGATAACCGAAATAATAACGGCTGCCGCCTCTGATAGCAGCTTCCGCAAAGGCTTCGTTGCCTTTCATAAGTACTTTTTCAGTCATTATTACTCCTCCTCTGTCTTGAAAATAGAGATTGCACCGTCAGGACACATTACAGCACAGTTAGAACAACCAATACATTCCTCCTGATTTGACATGGATGCACAGGAATAACCCTTAGCATTGACGGTCTTGCTCATAACTATGATCTTCTTAGGACAAAAGCTTGCACAAAGCTCACAGCCCTTGCACTTGTCCTCGTTGAACTTAACAAGAAATTTTGCCATTGTTTCCTCCATTCTGCCGCAGAAGCGGCAAGCTTTATATTAAGTAGCAGCGGGCTTATTTATCAAGCCAGCTTTCACGCATATACATTTTGATGGGCATAAGGTGTTCACTGAGACCTTCAAGGTCCTCCCGCTTTACAAGAGGTTCGGGATAGCAATCACAGAAGATAGGAATGCCGGTTGCCTTTGAAACCTCTTCACAGAGCTTGTGACCCTTTTTCACCGTGTTGGCTGTTGTTTCCATAAGGAGATGACAGTTATTGATAATGCCATCGGGAGCAAGGCCGGTTTCATGTCTGATGGACTCAAGGTGGTAGACAGCACCTTCAAGATCCCTGGTTTCAGGACGGTTGGCGTTAATTACGGTGAGGAAAAGATGATCGCCGGCGCAGTATCTTTTGAACTGGTTGAGAACTCTTGCACCTGCGTCGTTTCCGCCAACATCAACTATAACATAAGTGGAGTCGTCCTCCAGAGGCTTTCTGATCTCAGCGGAGAGAGCCGGAAGCTCAGCGGTGATCTCGCTGTCGTAAACGTCAGCATAGACCTTTATGCCGTATTCTTCAAGGAGCTTTCTGCGTTCTCTTGATCTGAAATACGGATTTGCGATATCCAAATCAACAAGAGCCAGCTTTTTGCCGGTACCTCTGTTCAATTCTGCAAGGTGCATGGCAAGACTGACGGAGAATTCCGTTTTGCCGCTGCCGTAGTGACCCGCAACAATAAGAACACGTTTATCGGTTGGTGCAAAATAGGGGTTTTTCTGATTGAACACGCTATTTCTCCTTATAATAATTGAATAAAATATATAATATACCTATTATTTGAGTATTGCAAGCATAATTTTGATGATTTTAGCAGGTTAAAGTGTATGGGTTTTTATATAAAATATAAAAAAATCAAAAACCTGTTGACAAACAAAAACTTGGGTGCTAATATAAGCTTGCTTGAAATATTCAAAATGCTGTGACGAAGACGGTCGGATGAAAGCGTTTTCAGAGAGTAGGCGGTCGGTGCAAGCCTATAATGTAATCATCAACAGGACCCATCACTTCTGAGCAGAAGGCCCGAAGGCTTATTAAGCTTGTAGGCGTCTTCCGTTAGCCGCGTTATTGGCCAAGGACTTGCTGGAGTCCGGAGTGACGTTATTAATATAACGTAATTTGAGTGGTACCACGGTTTATCCCGTCTCAAGATGTCTTGAGGCGTTTTTTTATTGCTTTTGTATATTTCAGCAGCACTTTTATTTGATTTGGAGGATTTGTTATGAGTTCCAAGAATGTTCTCAACGAAGTAGTAGACAGAATAAAAGAGTTGAGGGAGATCTCCGGATATTCCATTGAGGATATGGCTGTGTTTACAGACGTTTCCGTTGATCTTTATGAAAAGTACGAGAGCGGTGGGGCTGACCTTCCGTTTACATTCCTGCACAAGTGTGCTCAGACCTTCGGTGTTGGTATGACCGACCTTATGGCAGGCAGCAGTGCGAAGCTTTCTCTGTACAATGTTACAAGAAAAGGCAAGGGTGTTGTAACAGCCAGAGAAGACGGTATTGAGATCGTTGGTCTTTCCACAAAGTTCAGACATAAGATCGCTGAACCTTTCTATGTAAAGTACGCGTATTCTCCTGAACAGCAAAATCAGCCTATCCACCTCACCACACACAGCGGTCAGGAATTCGATATGATCCTTAAGGGTAAGCTTAAGGTTCAGGTTGGCAATCATATTGAAATACTCAACGAAGGCGACAGTATCTACTACGACTCCGGTACACCACATGGTATGATCGCGGTTGACGGTGAGGACTGTGAATTCCTTGCGGTTGTTCTTCCGGGTGAAGAAACAGATACAAAGGTCGTTGGTGAAACAATTATTGCCGCAAAGCAGACCGAGCCTCTTATCTACAATAAGTTTGTTACTCTCGATGAGGATGAAAGAGGCGCACTCAAGAACATTTCCTTCAAGAATGATGACCAGTTCAACTTTGCCTTTGACGTTGTTGATGTTCTCGGTGAAACAAAGCCGGATAAGCTTGCTATGCTCCATCTCGACAGAAACAAGCTGGAACGCAGATTTACCTTCGGGGATCTTAAGAAGGCTTCTGCAAAGGCTGCAAATTACCTCAAGTCTCTTGGCATCAGGAAGGGCGACAGGGTAATGCTTATTCTCAGAAGAAATTATCAGTTCTGGATCACTCTCCTTGCACTCCATAAGATCGGTGCTGTTATGATTCCTGCAACCGATCAGCTTCTTAAGAAGGACCTTGTATACCGCTTCAATTCAGCCGGTGTTTCCGCTGTTATCTGCACTGCTGACAGCAATACATGGAAGGAAATTGATGCTTCCGTGGAAGAGTCTCCAACACTCAAGCACCGCATCATGTGCAACGGTGTTCAGGAAGGCTGGCACGACTTCGACAGCGAGTATGAAATATTCAGCTCTAAGTTTGAAAGAACCGCCGATACCGCACAGGGCAACGATCCGCTCCTTATGTTCTTTACATCCGGCACAACAGGCTATCCAAAAATCGCGGCACACAGCCATAAGTATCCACTTGGCCACTTTATCACTGCAAAATACTGGCATTGCGTGGACCCTGATGGTATTCACTTTACAATTTCCGATACCGGCTGGGGTAAGGCACTCTGGGGCAAGATCTACGGTCAGTGGCTCAACGAAGCAGCGGTATTTACCTATGACTTCGACAGATTTAATGCAAACGATATTCTCCCAATGTTTGCTAAATACGGCATCACCACCTTCTGTGCTCCTCCTACAATGTACCGCTTCATGATAAAGGAAGATCTTTCCAGATTTGATCTCAGCTCCATCAAGCACGCAACGATCGCAGGTGAAGCACTTAATCCTGAAGTATTCTATCAGTTCAAGAAAGCAACAGGTCTGTCCCTTATGGAAGGCTTCGGTCAGACAGAAACAACTCTTACTATTGCAAACTTTATCGGCATGAGACCAAAGCCGGGCTCTATGGGTAAGCCAAGCCCACAGTTTGATGTTGACCTCATTGACCGTGAAGGCAATCCTGTTGGTGTTGGTGAAACAGGCGAGATCGTTGTCAGAACCGATAAGAAAACTCCTGTTGGTCTGTTCCTGGGTTACTATATGGACGAAGATAAGACAAAGGATGCATGGCATGACGGTATGTATCATACAGGTGATACCGCATGGCGTGACGAAGACGGTCATTTCTGGTATGTTGGCCGTGTTGACGACCTTATCAAGTCCTCCGGCTACCGTATTGGACCATTCGAAATTGAAAGTGTTATCATGGAACTTCCTTATGTTCTTGAATGTGGTGTTTCCGCCGCTCCTGACGAGATCAGAGGTCAGGTAGTTAAGGCAAGCATCGTACTCACCAAGGGTACTGAGCCTACCGATGAGCTTAAGAAGGAGATCCAGAATTACGTTAAGAAGCGTACAGCTCCTTACAAGTACCCAAGAATAGTTGTATTCCGTGATGAGCTTCCAAAGACCATCAGCGGCAAGATCCAGAGAAATAAGCTGTAAAAATCATACGAGGTGTGTCGCTTTCGGCACACCTCGTATTCTAATTAATGATGAATATTGAATGATGAATAATGAATAATTTGTGGTATCGCTTTGCGATGAATTTGAATATTTTGCGTTGACAAACCCAACTTATTGTGCTATCTTATACGAGAACTATATTTCAACGGCGATGACGGAGAGGGTCAGAGCTTAAACACTTCAGAGAACCGGCGGTTGGTGTGAGTCGGCAGTGTGGAGGTTCAGGGATCAGTCGCTCCCGAGCTGGAGAGCAGAAAGCATTTTGCGAGTAGAGCCTCCCGTGTAGCTGCGTTAAAGCGGAAGGGCTTGATAGAGTCTGAGAGTGGTGCAATATTATTGCACAATTTGAGTGGTACCGCGGATTACTGTCCGTCTCAAGAGATTGAGACGGATTTTTTTGTGTATCTATTTACAGACGGAGGAAAAAAGACATGGCAAGTACAATGGCATTGGATTACAAGCTGAAAGAAATGGCCGGTCGTATTCATGAGCTTAGAGACATCGCAGGCTTTACTCCTGCGGAGATGGCTAAGATGACCGGTGTTACCGTTGAGGAATATCTGAAATGTGAAGCAGGCGATTCCGACCTGAACTTTGCGTTTATTTACAGATGCTCTCTTGCTCTCAATGTCGATGTTACAGACATTATTGAAGGTGCAAGCCCAAAGCTTAGTACATACACTCTTACAAGAAAGGGTGCAGGTCAGAAGATCGAACAGGCTCACGGTATGACCTATTATAACCTTGCTCCAATGTTCAAGAAGAGACATTCCGAGCCTCTTCTCGTCAGGGCTGAATATAGCGACGTAAGACAGTACAGCGATATCGAGCTCACCACCCATGAGGGTCAGGAATGTGACATCGTTCTTGAAGGCTCTCTTAAGGTCAAGGTGGGCGAGCATACCGAAATCCTCAACGAAGGTGACAGCATCTATTACGACAGCTCCATTCCTCATGGTATGATAGCTGTTGGCGGCAGTGACTGTGTATTCTATGCTATCGTACTTAATCCTACCGAGCATGAAGACTCTGCAGGTGATAAGGAACAGCTTACAGAAATCGTTGGCTCTGCAAAGACAAGTGACGGTCATGTATGGGAACGCTTTATCGAGCCTGTTGAAAATGAAAAGGGCTCTCTCCTGTCCTGCAGCTTCAAGAATGTTGATGAATTCAACTTTGCCTTTGACGTTGTTGACGTTTTGGGTACAACAAAGCCCAATAAGCTTGCTATGCTTCATCTTGACAGAAACCAGGTTGAACGTCGATTTACCTTTAAGGATATGAAGGAATATTCAGCAAGAGCGGCTAATTACTTTACATCCCTCGGTATTAAGAAGGGCGATAAGGTAATGCTCCTGCTTAAGAGAAACTATCAGTTCTGGATTTCAATGATTGCTCTTAACAAGATCGGTGCTGTTGCAATTCCGGCAACAGACCAGCTTCTTGAAAAGGACCTTGTATACCGTATTGATGCAGCAGGCGTTTCCGCTTGTATCTGCACCGCTTACAGCGGTGTTATCGCAGAAATGGACAAGGCAGCAGAAAAGTGTCCTCAGCTTAAGGTCAAGATATCCACCTGCGGTGCGGTTGACGGCTGGCATGATTTTGACACGGAATATGAACGCTATCGTGGCCTGTTCAAGCGTACCGAGGACTCCCCAAAGGGTGATGATCTGCTTCTCATGTTCTTCACCTCCGGTACAACAGGATATCCTAAAATTGCAGCCCACAGCCATAAATATCCTCTTGGTCACTTTATAACCGCAAGATACTGGCATTGTGTTGATCCTGAAGGTCTGCATCTTACAATTTCCGATACAGGCTGGGCAAAAGCTATGTGGGGTAAGCTCTACGGTCAGTGGCTGAACGAAGCAGCAGTATTTGTTTATGACTTCGACCGCTTCCATGCAAATGATATTCTGCCACTCTTTGCAAAACACGGTATTACCAGCTTCTGTGCTCCTCCGACAATGTACCGCTTCCTCATTAAGGAAGACCTTTCCAAGTACGATCTCAGCTCAATTAAGCACGCTACCATTGCAGGCGAAGCTCTCAACCCTGAGGTATTCTATCAGTTCAAAAAGGCTACCGGTCTTTCCGTAATGGAAGGCTTCGGGCAGTCTGAAACTACTGTCATGATCGGTAATCTCATCGGCATGAAGCCAAAGCCGGGCTCTATGGGTAAGCCTGTACCGATTTATGACATTGACCTTGTTGACCGTGAGGGTAATCCATGCAAGGTCGGTCAGACAGGTGAAATTGTTGTAAAGACTGCAAACGGTGCTCCGTGCGGTCTGTTCAGAGAATACTACGGTAACGAAGAAAAGACTAAGGAAGCATGGCACGACGGTTATTATCACACCGGCGATACAGCATGGCGTGATGAGGACGGCTACTTCTGGTATGTAGGTCGTGTTGACGACCTTATCAAGTCCTCCGGCTACCGTATTGGACCATTTGAAATCGAAAGCGTTATCATGGAGCTTCCTTATGTTCTGGAATGTGGCGTTTCCGCTGCTCCTGATGAAACAAGAGGTCAGGTAGTAAAGGCAAGCATCGTTCTCACCAAGGGTACAGAACCTACCGATGAGCTTAAGAAAGAGATCCAGACTCACGTTAAGAAGCGTACCGCTCCTTATAAGTACCCAAGAATCGTTGTATTCCGTGACGAGCTGCCAAAGACTACAAGTGGTAAGATAATCAGAAATAAGCTTTAATATGTGATAAATATGGAATTAAAAAATCTTAATTGTTCAGAATTTTGTAATGCTCTTGACTCCAAAGAGCCTGTTCCCGGCGGCGGAGGAGCTTCTGCTCTGGCGGGAGCATTGGGTGCGGCACTTGCCGGTATGGTATGCTCTCTTACTGTTGGCAAGAAGAAATATGCGGCCTATGAGTCTGAGATATACTCAATATGGGAAAAGGCTTCTTCCATCAAAACACGTTTACTTGAAGCTATCGACCGCGATGCCGGGGGGTTTGAACCCCTTGCAAAGGCTTACGGCATCCCTAAGGATGATCCGTCAAGAGATGAGATAATGGAAAACGCACTGAGAGTTGCCTGTGAAGCTCCTATTGATATGATGCGTTTAGCTGCTGAGACCATTGACCTTCTTGAGATTTTGGCGGATAAGGGCAGTATCCTTGCAATTAGTGACGTTGGTGTAGGTGCAAGTATGGCCAAGGCGGCACTTACCGGTGCTTCACTCAATATTTATATAAATACCAAAGCGATGAAGGACAGGGAATACGCCGCAGGGATCGATGCGGAAACAGATAGTCTTATTGAAAAGTACGGTCCTCTTGCGGATGAGATATTTAATAAGGTGCTTTTGAAATTGAGGTAATGTATGGCTGAAGTATTAAAAGGTATACCGGCGGCGGAAAAGCTCAACGCCGAAACGCTTAATAAAGCGAATAAACTGAGAGAAACGGGTGTTGAACCATGCCTTGCCATAGTTCGCATGGGAGAGAAGCCTGATGATATTTTCTATGAAAACTCTGCAGTAAAACGCAGTTCTATGGTTGGTGTTAAGGCTGTTCGTGTGACTTTACCGAATACCGCATCCGAGGAAGAGCTTCTTGCCAAGATTAATGAGATAAACAATGATGATACCATTCACGGTGTTCTCATCCTTATGCCTCTTCCAAAGCACATAGACGGCAACAAGGTCAGAGAGGCACTCGATCCGCGAAAGGATGTTGACGGTATAACCGCAGGCTCTCTTGCCGGTGTTTTCTCCGGAAACGGTGATGGCTATCCTCCGTGTACAGCTCAGTCCTGTATGGAGATTTTGGACTATTATAATGTTCCACTCTCAGGTAAAAAGGCTGTTGTTATCGGCAGAAGCCTTGTTATCGGTAAACCTGTTTCCATGATGCTTCTTGGCAAGAACGCAACTGTCACCATCTGCCATTCGAGAACTGAAAACCTGAAAGAGACAGTTAAAAATGCTGATATCGTCATTGCGGCAATTGGCAGAGCCATGATGCTTGACGGTGATTATTTTTCCGAAGGTCAGACGGTTGTTGATGTTGGCATGAACGTAGGGCCTGACGGCAAAATGTGCGGTGATGTTAATTTTGCGGAAGTTGAAAAAATCGTCTCCGCTATCACACCTGCTTTGGGCGGTGTTGGTGCAGTAACAACTGCTGTTCTTATGAACCACGTTGTGGATGCGGCAGAAAAAAGATTATAAATATATAGGAATGGGGTACGGAAAAAACCGTACCCCATATTTTTATGTGTTTTTCTGCTTAGTATTAAGTAAAAGGATAGAAACAACTATAAGTCCGATGCCAATACCCTGGTAAAAATCGAAGGGCTGTCTTAATACCGCAATACCCAATACTGCCGCTGTCATAGGCTCAATAAAAGCCAAAATAGAAGCCACATCAGGCCGCACCCCCGAAAGCCCCTTTGTGTAGAAAACAAAGGGAAGGACTGCGGTTATAAGACCGAAAACAGGGTATAAAGCGATAAGCTTCAGAGGACTGTCAGCCTGTGCTGTCAGGTCGATGATTTCCTTAACATTGGTAAGCATCAAAGCGCCGATGGCTGCAAAAGCAAAGCTGACAGCGGTAAATGTAAGTCTTTCGGAATTGCGCTTCATGAAGAAGGTAGTTAGAATTCCGTAAAGTGAATAGGAAACAGCGGAAAGAATACCGAAGATTATACCACTTGTGCTTGCCGCAACGCCTGAGATTATCCCTGATACCAAAGCACAGCCTGCTATTGCAATGATAAAAGCGGCAATTTTCATTGCGGTGATTTTCTCCTTAAAGAATATGACCGACATTATCATAACAAACAGAGGAGCGGTGTAAAGGAGAATTGCACTTACCGCCGCAGAGGTTTCTGTCATTGCCAAATAATAGAAGATGCACATGGAAAGTACGGAAAACCAACCTGTAAACACCACAAGAATAAATGAAATGAAATCCATTTTGTAGTATTTAAAGCCCTTGCCCTTGATTATAAGAGCAATGTTAAGTATAAGTGCCGCTGTTGTGATGCGAATTGCGGTGCAGTGCATGGGAGTAAAGCCCAAAGCCGTAAGCTTGCTTACAAACAGACATGAGCATCCCCAAAGTATGCCTGCAAGGAGTATGTATATAACCGGGATTTTGTTTTTCATATCATTACCTTTTTCTGAATGCTGCTGCATATAATCGAACAATATATATTTAACGATTTTAAGCAAATATTGTCAATGGTTTTTTCATGTTGATTATGGATTTTCAGAATATTAAAAGCTGACAATCAGGGTAAACTAAAGGAAAAAAGGATGGTGTGCTATGAATTCTGTTTGGACAAAATCAAAGGAACTACCCTCTTTTCCACAGCTTTCAGGAGATATAAGTGTCGATGTCTGCGTTGTTGGCGGCGGCATAGCAGGACTATTAACTGCGTATAAGCTGACAAAAAGAGGCTATGAGGTATGTGTGTTGGAGGCTGAAACGGTATGCTCCGGGGCTACAAGTATGACTACCGCAAAGGTCACTTCTCAGCATGGGGTAATTTACAGCAAAATTGAAAACACCTATGGCGAGGAAGCCGCAAGGGTATATGCCGCCGCAAATCAGAATGCGATTATTGAGTATGATAGAATTATAAACGAAAAAGGAATTGACTGTGACTGGGTGAGAATTCCCCATACTGTATTCAGCCTGAAAGGCTCGGAAGAGCTTATAAATGAAGCTTCATCAGCCCGAAAAGCCGGTATTGAATGTGAAATTATCAAAAATACTGACTTACCCCTGCCTGTTGCATCTGCGCTCAGGTTTTATGAACAGGCGATGTTTGATCCATTTAAATTTGTATGCTGCATACTTCCTGGGCTTAGAGTTTTTGAACACACCAGAGTTGATGAGATAAAGGACGGTATGTGTATTACAGAAAAGGGGAAGGTGTCTGCAAAGCATATTGTGGTTACGACCCATTATCCATTTATCAACACTCCCGGATGGTATTTTGCTAAAGTGCATCAGGAGAGATCCTATGTCATTGCACTTGAAAATGCACCGAAATTAGAGAGTATGTATAGGGATGCAGACCCTGCGGGCTTGTCACTTCGCAATTATAATGACCTGCTTTTGGTGGGAGCGGGTGACCACAGGACCGGCGAAAACCCCAAGGGTGGCTACTATGAGGATCTTGAAAAACAGGCTTTGAGGTTGTTTAATGGTGCTAAAGTGGTGTGTAAGTGGTCAAATCAAGACTGCATTACCCCGGATATAATACCCTTTGTGGGGGAATACTCCAAAAATACTGATAATATCTATGTTGCAACAGGCTTCAATATGTGGGGTATGAGCAACTCAATGGTATCAGCGGATATAATAACAGGATACATTACCGGAGAACCGCATTTTGCGGCAGAGCTGTATTCCGGTCAGCGTTTTGACCTTGGAGGCATGGGTAAGGAGCTGACGCGACATGGAATGACATCAGCTAAGTGTCTTTTAAAGGGTGTGACCGCCAAAAAGGGTGAACCTGTTTGTTCTCACATGGGCTGTAAGCTTTGCAGAAACGGTGATGATGATACATGGGAATGTGCCTGTCATGGGTCAAGATTCGATAATAAGGGCAATGTTCTGAACGGTCCTGCACAAAAACCTTTTGAAGTTTGAAAAACTGTGCTATACTAATATAAATTTGTTTAAGGTGGTGAACGCTGATGGCAGAGCTTGATAAGGAAGTCAGATATTTATCGGGTGTGGGAGAAAAGAGAGCAAAGCTTTTGGGCAAGCTGAAGATATTCAGCTTCCGTGATGTGCTTATGCACTTTCCACGAGCTTATGAGGACAGGACTGTCTTTAAAGCCATCGGTGAAGTTACCTTGGGCGAGTCTGTGTGCGTCAGAGTTACTGTTGCAAGTGAGCCTGTTTACAGCTATGTACGCAAGGGCATGGAGCTTCTCAAATTCAGGGTAACTGACGGTGCGGATATAATGAATGTCACCTTCTTCAACAGAGGCTATCTCAGAAACGAGATACATCGTGGTGATGACCTTGTGCTTTACGGTAAGATAGGCGGCAATGAACGCAGACCTGAGATGATAAATCCCATTATGGAAAGAGAAGCTTCAGAGGGAGGGGCGACAGGTAAGCTTGTCCCAATTTACCGCATGACTGCCGGTATTAACAGCCGTTATATAGAAAAGCTCGTTTTTAGTGTTCTTGAGCGGTGCGGAGATGAGCTTCCCGACCCATTGCCATCCGGAATACGAAAAAAGTATCAATTATGCAGTGCAGGCTACGCTTACGAGAATATCCACTTTCCAAAGGATTACGAAAGTCTTGACACTGCAAGACGGAGACTGATTTTTGAAGAGCTTTTTGTTATCGCCTGCGCCATGAAGCTCATGCGTGGAACAAGAATAACAAAAGCCGCGAGAGTACCAAAGCCTGCGGATTTGAATGAATATTACAGGGCAATGCCCTTTGAGCTTACAGGAGCCCAGAAGCGTGCAATAAATGAAGCTGTCAGCGATATGACAAGCGGACGACCCATGAGCCGTCTTGTTCAGGGTGACGTTGGCAGCGGCAAAACAGTTGTCAGTGCCGCCTGCTGCTGGCTGGTAGTTAAATCGGGTTATCAGGCGGCTGTTATGGCTCCAACTGAAATTCTTGCAAATCAGCATTATCAGACATTTTCCACACTTTTGGGTGGATTGGGAATTCGTGTGGGTATTCTCACAGGTGCTATGACAGCTAAAAAACGTCGTGAGACCCTTGAAGCAATCAAAACAGGTGAGATTGATGTCATTGTCGGTACTCATGCTCTCATTTCCGAAAGCGTAGAATACAAGACGCTTGCACTTGTAATTACCGATGAACAGCACCGTTTCGGTGTTCAGCAGAGAGCGGCTTTGTCTGCTAAAGGCGAAAGCCCTCATGTGCTTGTTATGTCAGCCACACCTATTCCAAGAACTCTTGCACTTATCATTTATGGAGAGCTTGATGTTTCGGTAATTGATGAATTACCGGCAGGCAGACAGAAGGTGGATACCTTTGCTGTTGGTGAGAATTACAGGACACGTGTATATAATTTCGTGCGTAAGATTGTGGGTGCAGGCAATCAGGTATACATAGTTTGTCCGATGGTTGAGGAAGGCGAAGATCTGCCTCCTGAGCTTAAATCCGTTGAAGAATACGGAAAACAGCTTAAAGAGGAGATTTTTCCTGATATTTCCGTGGGCATTGTTCACGGCAAGATGAAGCCGAAGGATAAGGAACGTGTTATGTCTGCGTTTGGAGCAGGGGAAACCAAGATACTTGTATCCACAACGGTAATTGAAGTCGGTGTTGACGTGCCAAATGCTGTTCTTATGATAGTTGAAAATGCCGACCGCTTTGGTTTGAGTCAGCTTCATCAGCTTCGCGGACGCGTTGGCAGAGGAAAGGACAAATCCTACTGTATTCTCTTTAAGGGTGCAGGCGGAGATATTTCTGCTCAGAGATTGAAAATTCTCTGTTCCACAAACGACGGTTTTGAGATTGCCGAAGAGGATCTTCAGCTCAGAGGACCGGGTGATTTCTTTGGTTCAAGACAGCATGGTCTGCCTGAGACGAAAATAAGTGAATACACAAGGGATATTGACCTTGTTAAATTGGCACAGCAGGCAGCTCTTGACACTTTGGCTGATGACCCGAAGCTGGATAAGCCGGAAAATCAGAAGCTTTATGAGGAGATAGAGAGGGTACTGGCAAAGAGTGCTGATACATTCAGTTGATATTGGTTTTGGAAAATATGTAGGGCAGGTTTTTATCCCTGCCACAGAGAATTAATTTTTGTCGATATATGGACTTTGTCCATTCGATATATTTGACTTGCGTCAAATTCGATATAACCTCATTTTATTCGATTTCGATATGATATTGCTGCTTTTCGTGCCGCAGCACATATCGAATCCGCAGGATATATCGAATGCAAAGCATATATCGATGCTCTCGCAGAGAGCAATATCGAAGAACTATCTCAAGAGATAGTTCTTATACGTCGCTGTTCACGTGGTCATGCTGGCGGAACAGCAGGGAAATGCACCAGATAGCGGCAAGACCTACAAGTGTGTAGATAACGCGGCTTACGCCTGCTGTCTGACCGCCGAAGAGGAATGCAACCAGGTCAAATCTGAAAATACCAATAAGACCCCAGTTGATGCCGCCGATGATGGCGAGAACTAATGCAATTCTATCCATGATCATAAATAATCTCCATTCTGCCGCCCTGTGATTGGCGGCTAATACTTGATTACGTTCTTATGTCGTGACTTCACGGCTTTATATTGCCCCGATGACCGTGGATTATTCCTGAAATGAAAATACCCATTAGAATTGCAAAAAAATTAAATTGCATATTTCAAAATTCAAAACTTTGTAGTATAATGTATAATAAGAAAATTTATATATTTTCTGCTTTTGCATTTTTTATGTAAAAGAATACAACTTTTAATTTGCGAATAGGAGGAATAGCTATGACGGAAATGCTTAGACTGTTGGAGAAGGACGCGAGATACACTCCGGCGGAACTGGCCACAATGCTTGGCAAGCGTGAAGAAGCGGTGAGAGAGGACATAGCTGCCTGTGAAAATGATAATATTATCCTTGGCTACGGAGCGGTTATCGACTGGGAACGCACCACAGAAGATCAGGTAACTGCACTTATTCAGGTTAAGATCGCTCCACAGCGTAACGATGGCTACGACAGAATTGCTGAACGTATTTATCAGTTTGATGAGGTCGAGTGTGTTTACCTTATGAGCGGTTCCTATGACCTTGCAGTTATACTTACAGAGAAGTCTCTTAAGGAGATTTCCAGATTTGTTTACGCGAAGCTTGCACCTATCGAGGGTGTCACATCCACAGCCACCCACTTCATTATGAAGAAATATAAGGACAAGAACAGAATATTCAGTCCTGTTGTAGAACAAGAAGAAAGGCCGCTTTATATATGATGGATTATAATTCTATTTTATCTGATAAAGTTAAAAATATCGCTCCTTCCGGTATAAGACGATTTTTTGATCTCCTTGAGGACAAACCGGATGCAATCAGCCTTGGTGTCGGTGAACCTGACTTCGTTACACCCTGGCACATCAGAGATGCCGGTGTTTATTCTCTTGAAAAGGGTTTTACAAAATATACATCCAATGCAGGTCTTATGGAGCTTCGTCGTGAGATTTCCAATTATCTTTATAGAAGATTTAACCTGTATTATGACCCCAAAAGACAGATCATTGTTACAGTAGGCGGCAGTGAAGCTATTGATATCGGTATCAGAGCCGTTGTTAACCCCGGGGAAGAGGTTATTATTCCAATTCCTTCCTTCGTATGCTACGGTCCTCTGGTAACTCTTGCCGGCGGTGTTCCTGTTTACGTTGAGACTAAGGCTGAAAACGAATTCCGCCTTACTGCCGATGAACTTAAAGCCGCCATCACTCCAAAGACAAAGCTCGTTGTATTGCCGTTCCCAAATAACCCCACAGGTGCAATTATGGAACAGAAAGACCTTGAAGCTATTGCGGAGGTTCTCCGCGATACAAACATCATGGTTCTTTCCGATGAAATTTATGCTGAGCTTTCCTACGGCGAAAAGCACGTTTCCATTGCCAATATCCCTGATATGTATGAACGCACCATCCTTATTAACGGCTTCTCCAAGAGTCATGCCATGACCGGCTGGAGAATGGGCTATGTCTGCGCTCCAAAGGAGATCGTAAAACAGATGGTGAAAATTCATCAGTATCTTATCATGTCCGCTCCTACCACCAGCCAGTACGCTGCTATCGAAGCTATGCGTGAGGGTGACAAGGATGTTGAGATGATGAGAAACGAGTATAACTACCGCCGCAGATACCTGCTGGATGAGCTTAGAAAGATGGGTCTCGATGCTTTTGAGGCAAAGGGTGCTTTCTATGTTTTCCCATGTATCAAGAGTACCGGCCTTACCTCTGAGGAATTCTGCGAAAGACTCCTTATGGCTCAGAGTGTTGCGGTTATCCCGGGTAATGCTTTCGGTGACTGCGGTGAAGGCTTTGTTCGTATGTGCTATGCAACTTCTCTTGAACAGATCAAAGAGGCTCTCAGACGTATGAGATTATTCCTTGAAACTTTATAGAAAAGAGGGTGTACATAAATGAAGTATATTTTAATTATTGGCGACGGTATGGCTGATAATCCCGTACCTGCTCTCGGCAATAAGACTCCGTTACAGTATGCAAATATCCCAAAGATGGATGAGCTTGCCTCCAAGGGTGAGTTTGGCCATGTTCTGAATGTTCCTGAAGGACTTCCGGCAGGCAGTGACACCGCAATTCTGTCCATTTTTGGCTGTGACCCAACATGGTGCTATACAGGCAGAGCTCCTCTTGAAGCTGCTGCAACAGGTATTCACCTTGTACCGGGCGATGCCGCTTACAGATGCAACATGGTAGCTTACGAGGACTGTGACAAGCCTATGGGTGAAAAGAGAATTCTTTCCCATTCTGCAGGTTCCATTGAGGGTGAAGAATCCATTGCTATCATCACAGCGCTTATGGAAGATCCGGAATTCAAGGCTGCTGCAGACAAGGCAGGCGTTACCATCCACAAGGCACCTTCCTTCAGACATATCATGGTTCAGAGCGGTGCTGATATCAAGGGCATTTCCCTTATCCCACCTCATGACCATCTTGGCGAACAGATTGGCGGTCTTATGCCATCCGGCTGTGCAAATGCGGAAGTTCTCAAGAACCTTATGGAGCTTGCTCACAAGGTGCTTGACAAGCATACCCTTAATGAAAAGCGTCGTGCTGCCGGCAAGCTTCCTGCAAACGGCATCTGGTTCTGGGCTGAGGGTACTGCAGTTCAGCTTCCTAACTTCGTTGAGAATTACGGTCGCAAGGGCGGCGTAGTTTCTGCTGTACCTCTTTGCCACGGTATTGCGGCACTTACAGGTCTTGAACGTATTTTCGTTGACGGTGCAACAGGCGAGCTTGAAACAAATTACGAAGGCAAGGTTGAGGCGGCTATGGAAGCTCTCAAGAAGGATGACTTCGTTGCTGTTCATGTTGAAGCTCCCGATGAATGTACCCACAACGGTGATACTCCCGGTAAGCTTCAGGCTATTGAAAATCTTGACAGTCTTATTATCGCTCCTATTTGTCAGAAGTGTGAGGAAGCCGGTTACGATTACCGTATGCTTATCCTCTCTGACCATAAGACCCTCACCTCCACAAGAGGTCACGACGGCACTCCTGTTCCGTATCTTATCTACGACAGCCGTGAGGACAGAAACACAGGCAATACCTACTGTGAGGAATGTGGCGAAAAGGGTCCTTATGTTGACGCAGGCGTTAAGCTTATGGGTAAGCTTTTTGAAATGTAATGGATAAAATAACCGTCAAAGCTTATGCGAAGATAAATCTCTCTCTTGATGTCCTTGGCAAGATGCCTGATGGCTATCATGAGCTGAGATCAATAATGCAGCTTGTTGAGCTGCACGATGATGTTGAAATTACCCGTACTAAGGGTAAGAGTAAGATAAAGGCAAGCTCCTCTAAGGTATTTTTACCAAAGGATGAAAAGAATATAGCAGGTAAGGCTGTAAGGCTGTTTTTGGATGAAACAGGTATTACAGGCTATGATGTCAGCGTGTTTATAAATAAACGCAATCCTGTTTGCGCCGGTCTCGGCGGAGGAAGTGCCGATGGTGCTGCTGTGCTGAAGGGAATGAATGAGCTTTTCGGTACCGGGCTTACGCTTACTCAGCTTGAAGCTATGGGCGAAAAGCTTGGCGCTGATGTTCCTTTCTGTATTCGCGGAGGTACTGTTCTTTGCGAAGGCAAGGGTGAAATCATGACGGATGCTGCTCCGCTTCCCAAGTGTCACATCGTAATCTGCAAGCCTGATGCCTCTATCTCAACTCCTGAGCTTTTCCATCTTATCGACAGCCGCAAAATAAGACTTCGTCCGGATAACGATGGTATGCTGAGTGCGCTTAAAGCTGACAGCCTCAACGGCGTAGCTAAGAGAGTTTTCAATGTTTTTGAAGAGCTTGTTGCGGAAAGCTGCGGTGATATTAAGGTTATCAAGGATGAGCTTTATGACTATGGTGCTCTTGGTGCGTCCATGAGCGGTACAGGCTCAGCTGTTTTTGGCTTGTTTGATGATAAGAGTAAAGCTGAAAATGCGTATTATGGCCTTAAAAAGTCATACAGGGAATGTTTTTTAACTGAAAATGTATAAGCTTATTAAAAATCTCCGATAATTATTATCGGAGATTTTTTTGAGCTTGAAATGCTCCATGATTTGTCATTCCGAGGAGCGAAGCGACGTGGGAATCTTATCTGGAATAGTTGAAGAAACTTTACGTTTTTAATTATTTTAGATTACTCTTTTAAGATTGCCACGGTCCCGATGGGACCTCGCAATGACAAACTTTATACTTTTTTAATAAATCTCCGATAATTATTATCGGAGATTTTTTTGTAGAATTCAGAAATGGAGAACAGCTTATGAAGTTAAAAAAATGGGAAACAGCCCTGTTTATAACCGTACTTATTGTAATAGTCTGGAGTGTGAATACTCAGCATCAGCAAACAAGACTTGCTGACAAGCTTGTACGCTTCCATGTTATAGCAAATTCCGATGATGAGGATGACCAGAGAACGAAGCTTGAAGTGCGTGATGCTGTACTTAATGAAATTGAACCCCTTCTGAACAGTGTGGAAAGTAGGGAAGAAGCTGAAGCGATAATCAATAATAATATTCCCCTTATTATAAATGCCGCAAAAACAAAGACTAACGAAAACGTTTTTGTGACCATTACAGAGGAAAGTTATCCCACTCGATACTACGACACGTTCACACTTCCTGCCGGTACGTATACATCTCTCAGGATAACCATTGGCGAGGGTGAGGGTCATAACTGGTGGTGCGTTGTGTTTCCGCCTATATGCACAACTGCCGCTGTAGAAGAAGCGGAAGCCGTTGGTCTTACGGACTCAGAGATTGAACTTATCACTGAGGATGATGCAGATACAATTATTAGATTTAAGACTCTGGAGATATTAGCCAAGCTGAGAGAATTGTTTGTCACAGACCGATAAAAATGATATAATATCAATATCATTTAATGGGAGGCTTTTATGGTAAAACTTATAATAGGCAGAGCCGGAAGCGGCAAGACCTCTGCCATAATTAATGAAATACACGATAAAGGCCTCAGTGGCGACAGCGGTATGATTTTAATCGTTCCGGAGCAGTTTTCTCACGATACCGAGCGTGAGTTAAGTCGGATTTGCGGTGCAGGTGCCAACCTTTACAGCGAGGTTCTGAGCTTTTCACGCCTTTCCAACCGAGTTCTCAGTGAGACAGGTGGATTTGGTATCAAGCCTATGGATCAGGGCGGCAGATTGCTCTTAATGAGCGTTGCCGTAAACAGCGTAAGACATTTACTCAAAACATATCGTTCCACCAAAGCAAGAAGTGAGCTTCTGAACGGTCTGCTTATGGCATGGGATGAGTTCAGTGCGGCAGGCTTGAAGCCTGTTGATATTCAGAGAATTTCAGAACAGGTAAGCGATAACGGTCTTTCCGAAAAGCTCTGGGATATGTCCATGATTTTTGAAGCGTATCTTGCTCTTATGCCGAAGAATATGTGCGATCCTTTTGTGCGTCTTGAGCTTATGGCTGAAAATCTGGACCGCTGTACTATCTTTAAAAACACAGTCTATATTGACGGCTTTACTGACTTTACATATCAGCAGCTTCAGGTTATAAAGAGCCTTATGAAAACAGGTACGGATGTGACATTTGCTCTCACCTGCGATTCCGTTTATACAAGGGAAGAGGTATTCCGCCTCAGCCGTGATACCCTGACTAAGCTTGTGCGTTTCGCTAAAGAGAGCGGCCATGAGATTGAGATTACAGTTCTTGAGCAGAACAGACAGATGCAAAGCGAGCTTCGCCATTTGGAACGCAATATTCTCTGTTCCGATACGGAAGTATTTGACGGTGAGTGTGAAGCCATTGAGCTGTACAAAGCCGCAAGCCTCTGGGAGGAGTGTGAGCTTGCCGCATCAAGGGTCATCGGTTTGGTCAGAGATGAAAAGCTTCGCTGGCGTGATATTGGTGTTGTTGTAAGAGATTTTCAGAATTATTCCTCAGTTTTGGAGAGTGTTTTCTCCAAGTATGGAGTACCTGTTATGAATACCGGCAAGAGCGATATTCTTGCTAAACCTGTAATGACACTTATAACCTCCGCTCTTGACATTGCTGCAGGCGGTTGGGAATACGATGCGGTTTTCAGATATTTAAAAACTGAGCTTACTGATATTGACCGTGAAGCGAGAGATGCTCTCGAGAATTACGTTCTTAAATGGAACATTCGCGGTGGACGTATGTGGATGAGAAATGAGCCCTGGACTTTCCATCCGAGAGGCTTTAACTATGAATTCACGGAGGCTGACACACAGCTTCTTGATATGTTAAATGAACAGCGGTGCAGGATAGCAGAGCCTTTCAAAAGCTTTGAAAAGGAGCTTAAGGAAAGCTCTTCGGCATCGGGTAAAGCAAAGGCATTGTACGGTTTCCTTGTGGCTGCAGACGTACCGCAGATACTTGAAAATAAGGTACGCAGGCTTAGAGAAAAGGGCGAAGTGCAGCTTGCCGGTGAATATTTACAGCTTTGGGATATTATCGTTACAGCACTTGAACAGTTTGCGGATGTTTTGGGTGATATGGAGCTTACTGTTTTCGAGTTCAGGCGACTTTTCACACTTCTGCTTTCCCAGTATCAGGTGGGCACCATACCAATGAGCCTTGACAGGGTTTCATTGGGTGATATGTCAAAGATGCGGCGCAGGGGATTAAAGTGTCTTATTGTTTTGGGAGCAACAGATGATGCCCTGCCAAAGCTTGGAGGTCAAAGAGGACTCCTTTCCGATGTTGAGCGGGATGAGATTTCCTCAGGCGGCATGATGCTGAATGATAATTCTGATACAGGCCTGTTGAGGGAATATAATCTCATATATTCCTCTCTTACACTGCCCTCTGAAAAGCTCATTATGTCATATCCCGGCGGCAGCAGACCTTCATTTATACTTACAGAGATTGAAAACCTTTTCGGCATAGAGTGTGGTACGGTTGATGAAACGATCAAGGAAAACGCACCACAGCCATGCTTTGAGCTTGCTGTGACAGGCAGGAAATCGGCAAGAGAGTATTTTTCTGATAATGATGAGTGGTCAGAAAAGCTTGAGTCTGTAACAAAGGCGGCAGAGACTCCGAGAGGAAAGCTCAGTAAAGAAGCCGCGGAAAGGCTCTATTCAAAGCAGATAAACCTTTCCGCGTCAAGGGTGGATAAGTTCCACTCCTGCCGGTTTATGTACTTCATGGAATACGGTCTCCGGGCAAAGCCAAGACAGGAGGCTAAATTCGATGCTCCTGCCGCAGGTACATTCATGCATTACATCCTTGAAAATGTGGCGAAGGAAGCGGAGAAAAAGGGAGGCTTTGGTAAGCTGACAAGGGTCGAATGCAGTACACTTACAAAACAATACGTCAGCCGATACGTTGATGAACAGCTTGGCGGATTTACCGACAAATCAGCAAGGTTTGTGTATCTCTTTAACAGACTTGCGAAAACTGTGGAACACATTGTGGCTGACATGGCGTCAGAGCTTTCCGTGTCCGACTTCAGACCCCTTGACTTTGAATTATCCTTTGCTTCTGACGGAGATATAAACCGTGTACAGGTCACCGATGGAGATATTACGGTAAATGTAAACGGCAAGGTTGACAGAGTTGACGGCTGGGTACATGATGATAAGCTTTATCTGCGTGTGGTTGACTATAAGACCGGTAAAAAGAGCTTTAATCTTTCGGATGTGTGGTACGGCATGGGGCTTCAGATGCTTATATATCTTTTTGCTCTTGAACGCCACGGCACGAAACGCTACGGTAAGGAGATAATCCCTGCAGGTGTGCTGTATGCTCCTGCTTCGGATATTATGATACAGGCACCATTGGGTACTGACATTGAAGAGATAGAAAAGGAACGAGCCAAAAAGCTCGTGAGAAAGGGCCTTATTTTAAGTGACCCTGATGTTCTGAACGCAATGGAGCATGAGAAAAAGCCAAAGTATCTTCCTGTAAAGATCAACAAATCAGGAGAGGTTGTTGGCGACAGCCTGTGCAGTGCAGAGCAGCTTGGAAGTCTTGCCAAACATATTGACGGTATTCTCCTGCAGATGGCAAAGGAGATGGGAGACGGCTCGATCAATGCTGATCCGTATTATCGCGGCCCTCAGGACAATGCCTGCACCTACTGCAGATTTTATGAAGCCTGTCATTTCGATGAGAGTACAGGCGATAAGAAACGATACATTCAGAAGCTAAAGACAAGTGAGGTCTGGGAAAGACTGAGAAATGGAGATTAGTATGTCAGGTTTCAGCTTTACGCCGGAGCAAGCGGCGGCTATAACAACTAAAGAGGGACCGATACTTGTTTCCGCAGGTGCCGGTTCAGGAAAGACAAGGGTTCTTGTTCAGAGGCTTCTTGAAAATCTGAAAGAGGGCTGTGATATAACCGAATACCTGGTTATCACATATACCAAGGCTGCGGCGGCTGAGCTTAAGATCAGAATTCTTGATGGGATTAACAAGCTCCTTGCCAATGACCCCACAAATGCCGCTCTTCGCAGACAGAGTCATCTGATACACAAGGCGAGCATCGGTACTATCCACAGCTTTTGTATCGGTATTATAAGGGAAAACGTACATCTGCTGAATATTTCTCCTGATCTTCGTGTTGCCGAGGAGAATGAAGCGAAGCTTTTGAAGAACACCGTCCTTGAACGCATCATCGAGGAACGATATGAGAGTATCGGTGAGGATAAGGATTTCTGTGCTCTTGCGGATGCCGTTAGTGCGGGTCGAGATGATTCCAAGCTTATCGGAATAATCAAGGAGACCTACGAGAAGCTCCAAAGCCATCCGTACCCTGAGGACTGGATGGATGAGCAGTGCAGAAAGCTTGCGGTGATGAATGAAGAGCAGGATGCAGCGGAAACTGTTTGGGGAAAGATACTTTTAAGCCGTGCAAAGAAAACCGCAAAATACTGGATAACCCGTATTGATGAGCTTCTCTGTGAAGCGGCTTATTGCGAGGATTTTATCAACGCTTACGGAGAAAGCCTTTCGGCCACTCTTCACAGCTTAAATCAGTTTGCTGATGCCTGTGACAGAAGCTGGGATGAAGCGGCTCATTGGGCAAAGATCGATTTTCCAAGGGCGAAGAATGTTCGCGGCTATGATGATTTTAAGGATACCCGGAAGCGCTGCAAGGCCGTTATGGATAAGCTTGCCAAGGGATTCTCTACCGGTTCAAAGGAGCTTATGCTGGGTATGGCAAATGTCAGACCTGTGATAAGAGGTCTTTTCAGCGTTGTTTCACAGTTCAGTGAGCGTTACGGCGAAGAAAAGCGTGCAAGGGGACTGCTGGATTTCTCTGACCAGGAACACATGGCGGTAAAGCTGCTCACCGACCGTGAGACGCTTGAGCCTACTGAGCTTGCAGGGAATATCTCCCGAAGATACAGGGAAATCATGGTGGACGAGTATCAGGACGTTAACGCAGTTCAGGAGCTTCTGTTTAACGCTGTTTCCCGGAATGGGAAGAATATATTTATGGTAGGTGACGTTAAGCAGTCCATCTATCGTTTCAGACTTGCTGACCCTTCGATCTTTATGGAGAAGTATGATTTCTTTAAGCTTGAGCCGGAGAAGGATGAGGGCAGGAAGATTTTGCTTAAAAAGAATTTCAGATCCAATAAAGGCATTCTTGACTGCGTGAACTTCGTGTTTGAGAGCATAATGTCTCCTGAATTTGGAGATATGAAGTATACCGAGGATGAATACCTTGAATGGGGCGGCACTACCAAGGATGAAAGTGAAGAACCCTGCATAGAGCTTTGCGTCATTGATGCCGGTACTGATGAGGATGATGAAGCGGCAGGCAAGGATGAGCTTGAAGCGGAATTTGTTGCCAAACGTATTGCCGAATTATCTGCAAAATACAAGTACAGCGAAATGGCAATACTTCTTCGCTCCATGAAGGATAAAAGCTGGAGATACGCTCGGGCGCTTGCAAGGGCTGGTATTCCTGTATATTCCGATGGCTCTGACGGCTTTTATAAAACTCTGGAAATTACCATAATGATCTCCATGCTGTCGGTAATTGATAATCCAAGACAGGATGTACCGCTTATTTCCCTGCTCAGAAGTCCGATATACGGCTTTACTGCAGATGAGCTTGCAGAGATAAGACTTGCGGACAAGGATAGCGATTTTTACACAGCTCTCACCAAGGCTTCTGAAACGATGGAAAAAGCCGGAGCATTTTTAGCGGAGCTTGATGATTTCCGTGATGCGGCGGCAGAGATGTCTGCTGACAGGCTTATATGGTACATCTACGATAAGACGGGTTTTATGGCTATTGTCTCGGCTATGGAGGGTGGCAGTGCCAGAGCCGAAAATCTTATGTGCCTTTTTGAGTATGCGAAAAGTTATGAGAATAACGGATATAAGGGGCTGTTCAGCTTTATCAGCTATATAAGAAAGCAAATGGAAAGCGGCATTGAACCTGTTCGTGAAAGCGGTGCTGAAACTGATGCTGTCAGGATAATGAGCATACATAAGTCCAAGGGATTGGAATTCCCTGTGGTGTTTGTGTCGGGTATGGCAAAGAGGTTTAACCAGTCCGATGCACAGGCACCTATGCTTATTCATCCTAAGTTAGGAGCAGGCCCGAAGCTCATTGAGCCTGAGGCACGAATTGAATATGACACATTGGCAAGACGTGCGGTAAGCACAGTCCTTAGAGAGGAGACTCTTTCAGAGGAACTTAGAATTCTGTACGTTGCCATGACGAGAGCAAGAGAGAAGCTTATCATGACCTGCTCTTTCGGTGACTGTGAAAAGCACATTACGAAGCTTGCTGCAGATGCTTCCGTTCCTGTATCACCACAGGTTTTGGCATCCTCAGGCTCTATGGCTGATTGGGTGCTGCTTACAGCACTTAACAGAAGCGAGTCCTCTGCGATACGTTATGGTATCCCTGTTGTGCCTTATGACAAGGGTGAACCCTGGCTGATGCGGATTATAAAAGCCGGGGATGTAAAGGTTTCAACTGTCAAGAGAATTGAGGCTTCTATTGTTGAAGAAATAACTGACGAGAGACATGACATTGCAGAGAAGCTGAACTGGCGGTACGCCTATGACGTTTCGGAAATCCCATCAAAGCTGACAGCAACTGAGCTTAAGGGCAGATATCAGGACAGCGAAGTACAGGAGGAGGCAGAACAGCTTGAGTCTCACGAGCTTCCTGTGATTATAAGAAAGCCCGAGTTTATATCTGCACAGGAGCGGGAGCTGACTGCCGCTGAAAAGGGTACGGCTTTGCATCTTGCGATGCAGTATATTGACTATTCAAAGTGTCGGCATATAAGGGACGTACGCAGTGAGCTGGACAGACTTGAGAGTCTGGGTGTTCTGAATGAAAAGCAAAAAAAGGTTGTTTCCCCATGGAAGATACTTACATTGTTCGACTCACCCTTGGGGAAGCGTATTCTTAACGCTGAGAAGCTTTACAGAGAATTTAAATTCTCTCTGCTTGTTCCCGCGGAGAAATGGCATCCCGGTGCAGGAAATGAACAGGTGCTATTACAGGGTGTTGTTGACTGCTGTATTGTTGAAAACGGTGAGCTTACCATAATCGATTATAAGACGGACTATGTTACTGACGAGACGATACACGAGCGGGCGGAAATGTACCGCAGTCAGCTTGAAGCTTATGAAGTTGCTCTGGCTGAAATTACCGGTATGCAAATCAGAGAAAAAGTGCTATACTTCTTCTCGAAAAATTGTGAAATAAAATTGTAATAAAACTGAAAAAAAGTGTTGCAATTTTTTGAAGGTTGTGTTAAAATCTTCAAAGTGTTATGGACTCCCATAAGAAATCGAGAAAGAGGTGAGCTTAGTGAAGGAAGGTATACACCCAAATTACCAGCAGACTACTATCAGATGCGTTTGCGGTGAGGTTATTGAGACGGGAAGCACAAAAAAGGATATTAAGGTAGAAATCTGCTCAAAGTGCCACCCTTTCTATACCGGCAAGCAGAAGCTGGTTGATACCAGTGGTCGTGTTGACAAGTTCAACAAGAAGTTTGGCCTTAAGTAATTTGATTAAGAATAAAATGCGTCGTGATTTTTCACGGCGCATTTATTTTTTTATTTGTAACGTTTTCCACTATTGATTGTCTAACTTATGACAAACGAAAAGGCAGGTGAGATATGTGCGTAAGGATAAGCCGATAATTTCAAATGAAGTACTTAGCGCTGAGTACAGTTCGGTCTATCACTATGTGCTGTCTCTCTGTCGTGATGACCGAGAAGCTCAGGATATAACGCAGGAGGCTTTTCTCAAGGCGATGAAGGCTTCAAACAGCTTTGAGGGTTCAAGCAGTCTGTATACATGGTTATGCAGTATTGCAATGTTATTTATGACGAGTATCCGGATGAAAGTGGTGATTATCCGGAATATCCGTATTACAAGTTTCCTGATGTGAATGGTTAGTGTCTGGAATACAAATATTTAATAAAAAAACCAGCAGGCTTTTGAACAATGTCATTAAGTTAAGAAAAGCTGGACTTCACAGAAAAGTGGAGTCCAGTTTTTTTCTTAACAATTTTCAAATTCTGTCTTGACAAACGTAGGAAAATGTGCGGCCTTTTTGCTAACCGCTGTTA